>NZ_VIUN01000002.1:0-634670 GCF_007828335.1 Pseudomonas sp. SJZ103 | reverse complement strand
GTGACGCGCTTGAGTTCCGCTCGCAGACGACGTAGCTCAGCGTGCTGATCATCATCGTGCTGCCGTTCTTCTTGAGGTTTGCTGTAGCGCTTTATCCAGGCATAGAGGCTATGCGTCGACACGCCGAGACGGGCCGCTACCTCAGCGACAGGCAGCTTCTTTTCGGTCACTTGATTGACTGCTTGGATTTTGAATTCTTCGGGATAACGCGGGTTGCTCATGGCACCTCCTGATTGGCCTCATTTTAAGGCATGGAGGTGTCTACGAAACCCGGGGCGATTCAGAGCTCGGGTACGCCTATGCTCATTCAAAGCTTTGCTTCGGCCTCCAAACCGATCCCCGACGTCTACTGCCGTCAGGAAATAATCCGATGATCGAAATGCCGCTTCAAAAGATTTTCCATAGTATTGAGAGTGCTGGCGAGTGGGCCGACTTGTTCGCTCATTCTCAGATAAGGTCGATGTCGCGCAGGCACTAGGCTACTTCGCCGGTGAACCTGCGTGTGTGTTGGCGCTGCCCCTGGATTGATCCAGTTGCCGACGCAAGACTGCCCCATCTCCAAACCTGCAAAAATCCAGCACAGACAATGATTTACGAAAAGTCAGGCTGGGGCAGTGAAATCTCGGCAACTGGGTCACCTCGGCATCGGCGCCGACAGGTAAGGCTCAACCAGCCCTCAATACTGCGAAAGCTGACGCCAAGCAGGCGATGGAGTTCGAACTGTAGGTGCCAGATATCCTTGCGTTCATACATTTCGCTGGCAACTGCAAGGCCTTTTTGAAGAAGTGGTAGCGCTTCACGGAAATTGGCACTGGCAACTAGGGCACGCCCCTTTTCTAGACACCGTTCCACCTCCAGATGTTTGTCTTCGCGCAGTTTCAGGCGCCGCTCTATTACCTTTCGGTTCACCCCGAGCAACTGAGCTGCCGCCGTTTTGTTGCCCGCACAAACCTGAAGTGCATGCTCTATCAGCAGTTGCTCCGCAGCGGCCAGTTTATCCTCGCCCTCAAGTTGCAACAGGGATTCTGCCAATCCGGATAAGTCTTCCAGCACTGGTTGCTCTTGAGATAGGAAGGGCTGCAACTGTGCCAAGTCGATCAGCAAGTCTTCCGCCAATACGCCGATTCGATCAATCAGATTGCGCAACTGCCGCACGTTACCTGGCCAAGCCTGGCGGCACAGCAGTGCCATTGTTGGCGCCGATGCCGAGTTGACCGAGTTGCCGAGATTTCTCTGACCCAGTCTGAATCCTCGTGAATCATTGTCTATGCTGGATTTTTGCAGGTTTCGAGATGGGGCAGTCTTGCGTCGGCAACTGGGTCAATCCGGGATCAGCATCAACAGACTCGGCGATTGCCAGCAAGCACATACCCGAAAACACCACTTTTACCCGGCGCGATCACGACAGAATCCGCTGCATAGAAAATTTCAATATCTTGCGCGAGGCTCTAGGTAGAGGGTCTAGTGATCCAACGTCCCGACGTGTCGGTTTTAGCTATTGGAAACATTTTGTTACCTGGAGTAATGTGCAAATTGCTTTGACTTCGGGTGTTCAAATTTTCCAAGGAATCGGAATATGCTGCGCCGTCGCATGATGATCATGTTGGGTGTTTCTCTGTGCGTTGTATTGATGCTGGCGAGCTACAAGGCTTATTCCATCTATCAGCAAGTACAGGGTTTTTCCACACCCCGCCCTCCAGTCAGTGTGGCCGTGGTGACGGCGCAGGAGCAGAAATGGCAGGAGCGATTGCCGGCGGTGGGCTCGCTCAAGGCACTGCGCGGCGTAAACCTGAGCCTGGAGATTGCCGGCACCGTCAAGGACGTGCAGTTCGAATCAGGGCAAACGGTGAAGGTCGGACAACCTCTGGTTCAGCTCGATAGCGCGGTAGAGCAGGCGCTGCTCGAAACCGCCCAGGCCGATCTTGGCCTGGCAAAGCTGGATTTTGGACGCGGCAGCCAATTGGTCGGTGATCGGGCCATCTCCAAAGGTGAGTTCGATCGACTCTCGGCCCAATTGCAAAAGAACCTGGCCACCGTCAATCAACTCAAGGCGTCCCTGGCTAAGAAGCACATTTTAGCGCCGTTCGGCGGTGTCATCGGTATTCGTCAGGTCGATGTCGGCGATTACCTGGCCAGCGGCACTGTGATTGCCACTTTGCAGGACCTGAGCAGCCTCTACGTCGACTTTTATCTTCCCGAACAATCGGTGCCTAAAGTGGCAATCGGGCAAGGCGTGCAGGTCGAGGTGTCGGCCTACCCGCAACAAGCCTTTCCCGGCACCATCAGTGCCATCAACCCAAAGGTTGAGAACACCACGCGCAATGTGTTGGTGCGCGCCACCCTGGCCAACCCTGACAACAAACTGCTCCCCGGCATGTTCGCCAGCCTGCGGGTGTTGCTGCCTGATCCGAAGGTTGAGATTGTGCTCCCGGAAAGCGCGATTACGTTCACCCTTTACGGCAACTCGGTGTATGCCATCACGCAGAAAAAAGCCGATGACGGCAGCGTGGAAAAAGACGCCAACAACCAGCCCGTCCTGATTGCCGAACGGCGTTTTGTAGAAACTGGCGAGCGGCGAGGCGGTTTGGTGCTGATAACGCGCGGATTGAAAAATGGTGATCAGGTGGTCAGCGCCGGCCAGCTCAAGCTGGAAACCGGTACCCCTGTCGCCATCAGCCCTGACAAGAATCAGCCAGCAGTGCCTGACCAACCAGCCCTCGCTGAAGGTGCGCTATGAAGTTCACCGATGTTTTCATTCGCCGCCCGGTGTTGGCCGTGGTGGTCAGTCTGTTGATCATGCTGCTGGGGTTTCAGGCTTACAGCAAGCTGGCGTTGCGGCAATTCCCGAAGATGGAGAACGCACTGATCACAGTCACTACCGCATACCCAGGTGCGAATGCCGAAACCATTCAGGGCTATATCACCCAACCGTTGCAGCAAAGCCTGGCCAGTGCCGAGGGCATTGACTATATGACGTCGGTCAGCCGCCAGAATTTTTCGGTGATTTCGATCTACGCACGCATCGGGTCTAACAGCGATCGTCTGTTTACCGAACTGTTGGCCAAGGCTAACGAGGTCAAGAACAAGCTGCCACAGGACGCCGAAGACCCGGTGCTGAGCAAGGAGGCCGCTGACGCCTCGGCGCTCATGTACATCAGCTTTTCCAGCCGGCAACTGAATAATTCACAAATCACCGACTACCTGTCTCGGGTAATCCAGCCCAAGCTCGCCACGCTGCCTGGGATGGCCGAAGCCGAAATCCTCGGCAGTCAGGTATTTGCCATGCGCCTGTGGCTCGACCCGGTGAAGCTTGCGGGGTTCGGCTTGAGCGCCAACGATGTCACCGCAGCGGTACGCCGATACAACTACCTTTCGGCTGCCGGTGAGGTAAAAGGCGAATATGTGGTTACCAGTATTAACGCCAGTACCGATCTGAAAACCGCCGAAGCCTTTGCTGCCATCCCCCTGAAAACCGATGGCGATAGCCGAGTATTATTGGGGGATGTGGCGCGGGTGGAAATGGGTGCGGAAAACTACAACGCCATCAGCTCCTTTGGTGGCACACCTTCGGTTTACATCGCCATCAAGGCGACACCGAGCGCCAACCCGCTGGACGTGATCAAGGAAGTACGCAAGCTCATGCCTGAGCTGGAGACTCAACTGCCGCCCAGCCTCAAGGTAGATATAGCCTATGACGCCACACAATTTATCCAGGCGTCGATCAATGAAGTGGTGAAGACGCTGTTTGAAGCTGTGCTGATCGTGATCGTGGTGGTGTTCCTGTTTTTGGGGGCGCTAAGGTCGGTAGTGATCCCGGTGGTCACCATTCCGCTGTCGATGATTGGCGTAATGTTCTTCATGCAGATGATGGGGTACTCGATCAACCTGCTGACTCTATTGGCGATGGTCCTGGCGATCGGTCTGGTGGTAGACGATGCGATCGTCGTGGTCGAAAATATTCACCGACATATCGAGGACGGCAAGGGACCGATGGACGCGGCGCTTGAGGGCGCGCGGGAAATTGCCCTGCCGGTGATTTCCATGACCGTCACTTTGGCGGCGGTTTATGCGCCAATTGGGTTCCTGGATGGTTTGACCGGTGCACTGTTCAAGGAATTCGCCTTGACTCTGGCCGGTGCGGTGGTGATTTCCGGCATTGTCGCATTGACACTTTCGCCGATGATGTGCGCTCTGTTGCTTCGTCCCGAGGCCAGCAGTTCGGGGCTCGCCCACCGACTGGACCGTATTTTCGAAAGCCTCAAACGGCGTTATCAACTGCTGCTGCATGGCACTCTGAATACACGGCCAGTGGTACTGGTGTTTGCCCTGATTGTGTTGTGCCTGATTCCAGTGTTCCTCAAATTCACCAAGTCGGAGCTGGCGCCGGCTGAAGACCAAGGCATCATTTTCATGATGTCCAGTGCGCCTCAACCGACCAACCTGAATTACTTGAATACTTACACCGACGAATTCATCGATATCTTCAAAGCCTTCCCGGAGTACTACTCGTCTTTCCAGATCAACGGCTATAACGGCGTGCAGTCCGGGATTGGCGGCTTCCTGCTCAAACCATGGAATGAGCGCAACCGCACCCAAATGCAGATCCTGCCCGAGCTGCAAGGTCGACTGGCGCAGATCCCCGGTCTACAAATTTTTGGCTTTAACCTGCCTTCGCTTCCAGGTACTGGCGAAGGCTTGCCGTTTGGTTTCGTCATCAACACCGCCAGCGATTATGAATCGTTGCTGAAAGTGGCCGATCGGGTGAAGACGCGCGCCATGGAGACGGGCAAGTTCGCCTTTGTCGATATCGACCTGGCGTTCGATAAACCGGAAGTAGTGATAGACATCGATCGCGCCAAGGCGGCGCAGATGGGCGTGTCGATGCAGGATCTTGGCAGTACGCTGGCGACATTGCTGGGCGAGGCGGAAATCAACCGGTTCACCCTTGAAGGGCGTAGCTACAAAGTGATAGCCCAGGTCGAGAGGGCCTACCGCGACAACCCCGAGTGGCTGAACAGTTACTACGTCAGAAACACCAATGGCGAATTGTTGCCGCTTTCGACGTTGATCCGCATCACCGACCGGGCGCGACCACGGCAGTTGAACCAGTTCCAGCAGCTCAACTCGGCATTGATCTCGGGCTTTCCATTGGTAGGAATGGCAGAAGCCATCGAGACGGTGAAGCAGATTGCCGTCGAAGAAGCGCCGCCAGGATATGCATTTGACTACAGCGCCGAATCACGGCAGTTCGTCCAAGAAGGTAGCGCACTTTGGATGACCTTTGGTTTGGCGTTGGCCATTATTTTCCTAGTGTTGGCGGCGCAGTTCGAGAGCTTCCGTGATCCGTTGGTGATACTGGTGACGGTGCCGATGTCGATTTGCGGAGCGCTGATTCCCTTGTTCCTTGGCTGGTCGAGCCTGAACATCTACACCCAAGTGGGGCTGGTGACGTTGATCGGTTTGATCAGCAAACACGGGATTCTGATCGTCGAATTCGCCAACCAGTTGCGTAAAGACAAAGGCTTGTCGGCCCGTGAAGCGGTAGAAGAGGCGGCTTCCATTCGCTTGCGGCCAGTATTGATGACCACGGCGGCGATGGTGTTTGGCATGGTGCCGTTGATTCTTGCGACCGGTGCGGGAGCGGTAAGTCGGTATGATATCGGTATGGTGATTGCAACCGGGATGTCGATTGGCACGCTATTCACGTTATTTGTCCTGCCGTGCGTCTATACGTTATTGGCCAAGAGCGAGGTACAAAAGGTCGAGGTGGATGGGATCCCTGTAATGACTCGGTAATAAAACACACTGATCCCAACTTGTTAGAAGAAGATAATTTTAAGTAAGCCGTAGATTTCGCATTACTCAGCCCTATTCAAGTGCTGCGTATTTTATCGTCGTTTAATTAGTGGCTGCCGTTCGTCGGACTGTAAAAAATCTTTGTAAAAAATTTTGACAGAGTTATATCTATTTGATTAGTCTTTATTGAATCCAATCATAAAAACAACAAAGTCGACTGTCTTTTCTGCCGCTCAAGTTTTAGACAAACATGGATGAAGGGGTGTGATTGATATGTACTTGGTCAAAATAAAAGAAATCGCAGCAGACATTCTTTTTCTGGATGGTCCAGAGTCAATTCCCAGTGACCAGTCATTTGATCAAATCGGATTTACGTCGATTGATTTCATCGACTTCTGCTTTGAAGTCAAGTCGCAGATCAACGCCGATGTGGAGCCAGAGTACTTGTGGCCGTTCCATAAAATGATGGCGGATCCAGCATTGTGCGTGGACAGTCAGTGGACAGTCCGCGGGCGGGAGATGGCTCGCGACATCCTGCAAGTTGCGGATAGCGATGTGGTTGAGCCGAATAAGATTGGTCGTTTCTGGACACCGGAGTTCTGTTCCCGGCGTCTAGAGGCACTCGCTCATGGCTAGTGTTTACTTGACTGGAGTCGCCGTACGTCAGGCCGGGCTAGACCTGGCCGATATCGCTCGGCAAAAGGCCGCTTTTGTAACCGCTGAAGCAGCGTCCAAAGGGGCTGCGGTTTTGTCTGCGCAGATGGCAAAAGGTATTGCCCGTGAAGACAGGGCAATATTATCCGACGCAGCAATATACAGCCTTACAGTCGCGGATGCCGCATGTGCAATGGCGCAACAACAGCTTGCCTTTAGCGAAGAGGCGCGTGCGCTTATTAATGTCTATACCACCGCTGAAACCGTCCGGGACTTTTACGAAATTCTTTACGAATACCGTATCAAGCGCCCGGAACTGACGGCAGTTGATGTACACGCGGTGTTAGGGCGTGTTGCCGGCAGCGTTCATCCACTTCGGTTATTTCGAAAGTTGCCGACTAATAACCTGTACCACATTGCCAAGTTCTTCGGATTTATCGGAGG
This sequence comes from Pseudomonas sp. SJZ103, assembly GCF_007828335.1. Classification (NCBI taxonomy): domain Bacteria; kingdom Pseudomonadati; phylum Pseudomonadota; class Gammaproteobacteria; order Pseudomonadales; family Pseudomonadaceae; genus Pseudomonas; species Pseudomonas sp. SJZ103. Next base: position 627,776 of record NZ_VIUN01000002.1, on the reverse strand, counting down.
GGGTTATCCCTTGCGCAGTATGTCACTGGGCGGGCTCTCCTTATTGGAACATGCGCTATTCAAACTTGAGGACGAGGCGCAGGGAGGCGCTTTATTGTGTGGAGTCGGGGATATGATCAAAGTTGATAACTTTGAAGCGTTCCGCAAGATGGGTCTGATTGAGTCGGACCCGCACCGGTCGCAAACCGATAAAGTCAACGTTACCCATGGCGCGGTTGCATTGATGCTGGAAAATGCCGCCCTGTTGCAACGCTCCGGTCATGTCGCGCTTGCGCAGATTGTCTCTGTCCATAGTCGTTTCGACGGGAAAATCCATTCACAGCAGGCGGATTGGGAGGCCTTGCTCAGCGGCTTGCCTGCTGCAGTGATCGGCGAAAAACCAGTGGTTGTGATGTATGACAACGGCGCGCCTAACCTGCGTCAGGTCGAGAATGCGGCAGTGTTCAAGGCCCTCCCGAACGTCGATATTCGTCGTTACAAACCCTATACAGGTTATGCGGGAAGTACCAGTGGCCTTGTGGACCTTGCCTGTGCGTTGGCCGACAAGAGCGTTGAAGTTGGCCGCACACTACTGGTCAATGGCATGGGGATCGGCATCGGCTGTGCGTGCGCCGTAATCAAAAAGTTGCAACATCTGCCTATCGACCGGCCCGTATCGGGAGACGCGTCATGAGAGAACGCGTGGTCATCACCGCCTTGGGCTGTTGTACGCCTCTGGGCAATACGTATGATTCGGTCACTGCGGCATTGCGTGACGGGACAACCGGCATTCGTGAAATACAGAAGTTCGATACGGCTTCGTTCAAAAGCCATTTCGCGGGCGTGCCAGAGGTTGGCAACATGCGCACGTCCCCATTGAAACGCAGTCGCTCCTGGGACGAGCTGTATATCAATAATGCGGTTAAGGGATTAATGGCATGGCCCGGTGTGGACCTGAGTCATTTCTCGCCGCAGCGTATTGGATGTTTCCTGGGCGTTGATGAACCTGTTCCGGATATCCACCAAACCGTTGATTTTGTTTATGACTTGCAGCGTGACGCTGGCAAGGTATTCACCAATATGGCCGAGGTGATGGAAAAGCACTATCGCATCAGTGATTTTGCCCGCCTGGATTCAACTCAGGTATTACGCCAGGTCCATGCGCAGATTCCATTCCATGGCCCGAGCATGGTGCACCTGGGGCTGTGTGCGGCCTCACTGCAGGCAATTGGTACGGGATTTGAACAGGTCGCTCGCGGGCGAGTGGATGCCGCTATAGTCGGCGGTGCCAGCGCCAAAGTAACGCCCGAGCACTATATCGGCCTCGAATCGGTAGATGTGATTTGCACCGACGCTTCATTACCGTTTGATGGTTTGTCGCGCCCCTTTGATACGCGCCGTTCAGGTTATGTGCCGGCTGAGGGCGCGGTGCTGTTCTTATTGGAGAGTTACACCCATGCGCTCAGGAGAGGCGCGGTGCCTTTGATGGAAATCGTCGGGTATGGGGCGAGCATGAATGCCAGCCATATTGTGAAGCCCGATCCTGAATCCCGGGAGATGAAACTTTCAATGACTCGGGCACTGGCCAGTGCCGGGCTCAACCCCAGTCAAATAGGGTTGGTCAATGCCCATGGCACTTCAACCGTGTTGAATGATCTGCACGAGTCAGCTGCTATTTGCTCAGTGTTATCGGAGCGAGTGCCGGTCACCGCCAATAAATCACTGCACGGGCATATGATCGCCGCGGCGGGGGCCATGGAAACACTCAATACCCTGATTGGTTTGAGAGAAGGATTCATTCCTGGGACGCGCAACCTTGAGACCCCGGACCCGCAGTGCAAGGCCAACATAATAGGTCAGACGCAGAGCGCCGACATCGAATACTGTCTCAAGAACTCGTTTGGGATGGGTGGGCTGGCAGCCTCAATGATCTTTCGCCGAATTGACGCCTAATAAGGGATTGCAGGATGCAAACAATCCAACGCCGGACAGATTTTCCAGTCGATAAGTTTAATCAAATGATCATGGGTTACCTGCGTGATGGTTACCCTGGCGCGCTTGAGACAGTCGAGGATTACCAGAGGTTTGTCGACGCCTATCCTGTCATGGATAAAAGTGCACTGTCAGCCTCGGGACGGCAGTTGCTTGGTGCGGGAAAAATGCATGGTTGTTATGTAGTGTCGACCTCCGGTACGACCAGCGGCCCTGTCATTCTTGCGAATAAATTTCTGCAGGGCGTCACAGAACACAGCTATCCCTATCAAGTGCGTGTCGCGATGGCCAAGCATGTATTCAGTGCTGATGACATTGTTGCCAATCTGCTGACAGCAGGTGGTCTGGGAAACAGTTATGAGGGCATGTGCCGTTTGCTCGAAAGCATCGGGGTGACCATTCTCCCCGTGGGCCGCCCGGATACCTTGGCCAACGATGCGCTCTTGCTCGATCTGCTGGAACGCTTTCACGTCGATGTGCTGGTGGGGTCTCCCAGTGGCATTGTACAGGTTGCGCAAGCGGCATCGCGGGCGGGCGTGTCGCTGCCGGTTTGCAAAGTGGTGTTCGTCGGCGAAGCCTTTCACGCCTCCAAGCGCATATTTGTCCGTGAGCAATGGCCCGACGCGCATTTTTACAGCATTTATGGCGCCACGGAGTTGGGGTTCGCCGCGATCAACACGCCACAGATGAGCCCCGGCCAGCATCTGCTGCTCTCCGATTGGTTTTTCGTCGAAGTCAGCGATCAAGGGGAGTTATTGGTAACCGATCTGAGGGCGCCGGTCGTGCCGCTTATTCGCTACAGAATAGGCGACTATGGCGCGCTTTTTTCTGAACCCGCCAGCCCTGAGTTCTACTTGACCATTGGCGACAGGGTGGGCGAGGAGTTCAGTCTGGGAGGACATAAAATCCGCTTGGACCAGGTCCGTCAACAGCTTGCGGTTGCAGGCGTGGATGCAACGTGGTGCCAGGTCACGCTCAAACCGGCCGAACAGGGTCGTGACCGCGTGGAAGTGGCGCTGGACCTGCCGGACATTGAAGTGGATGAAGGCTTACGGGCGCGAGTGGAGTCGGCGCTGAGTCAGATTCCCAAATTGGGCGAAGCACTGCGGCGTGGCGTCGCCGAGGTATCCATCATGGGACGCGAACGGTTTAAGTTCAACGCTCGACAAAAACTGCCAGCACTGCGTGATGAGCGCCCGCGCGTTGGAGTTGCCTGAATGGATGCTGAGCCAGGACGGAGTATCGAAAGGTTGCTGGCCATCCCAACAGAAGCGGGGCGGCTGGATGAGCTTTTTCATGCGTATTCGGCTTTGTTGATCTTGCTGAACAGCTGCCAACGTGGCGCTCCTTACGAACACTCAGAGCGTGCTGAACGATACCGCATGGAAGACTGCCAGCGCAAAGTGCTGGAAATAGAGCAACTGTTTGAGTCGGCGCTGAGTCATCAATGGAACACGTTATTGACTGAGGGCAGTCCACTCAGCCGGTTTTTCTATCGCATTTATCAACGCATGGTCAGCAGCGAACTCACTGGCCTCGACTCCCACCATGGAAAACTGTGCCAAGTGGGTGTGGGCGCCATGCCGCTGAGTATTTTGCTGTATGTGCAGAAAACCGAGTTTGTCGTCACGGGAATTGACATTGACCCCACGGCGATTGTGCGAGCGCGGCAAGGGCTGGACGCGGTATTCAGCGCACTGGATATACCCCGTGAGCGCTTGAGTCTGGTCGAGGCTGACGGCGCGGATTTTGATTACGGTGACTACGATGTCGTTGTGCTGTCCATGACGGTTTCTGGACGATCCAACGTCCTGCAGCGCATTCTTGATACCTGCCGCAAGCCGCAACTTCGAATTGTGTTGCGTGATACCGAGGGTTGGAAACAGTTTATTTATCGCCCGATGGGTTTACCCAGCCAACAACAGTTGGAGTTGCTCACTCACTCTTCAGGCTGCCCGATCAGCAGTGCCATCTACGGCGTTCGATCCAACGATTGAGGGATACCATGTTAGTCATATTGCGCGAAACACCGCTGTGGGTTTATGCCGTTTTTTTTCTGCTGCTTTATTACGGTGTAATGGCGTGCTTCAGAAGTAATGAAACCCGTCGCTCACTGTTGCTCAGCCCGGCGATATTCGTAGCTTGGTCCTTGATGGCCATGGACTATGCCACTCAACCCTGGGTTTCGATGGGCAGTTGGATAGCAGGCGTGTTCGTGGGGGTGATGATCGCTATGCGGTGGTTTGACTATCACGGTATTACCGAGGGTGAGGCTCGTCATTCTATTTCGGTACCGGGGTCATTCAAGTTACTGGTGCTATCGATGTTTTTTTTCGCGATTAAATACTTTATCGGCTATCAACAGGCGACAGACCCACTATTTGCCGGCTCCTTGCCAATGCGACTGCTGATAGGCGCCGCCTCGGGTTTAACCATTGGATTATTGTGCGGCCGGGCGTGGAAAATGTTGTCGATCATGAATGCATTTTCCCGTCACAGCGAAGTTGAGGTTGCCTGTGCAAACAAGAAATGAACGAGTCCATGAGTTTTAAATAATAAAGAGCCTGATGAGGCGATGAGGGTACTTGGCATGAATTACCTTGATCTGTGTCCAGAGTTGGAAAGGCACGGACCGCTTTTTCGCGTTCGGCTTGATCCGGATTTGCTGGCGACGTTTCTGTCACGCTTTGACGCTACCCTTGTCACTGTAGAACTTTGTCATCAATTCGCGGTGCGGTGCGTGCGTGCGACGGTGGATGCAGGCGCCGCAAGTGAGCGCTTTCTGCCGGTATCCCTGCGTCAACTGAGTACGGCCGACATTCGGAAAATCGGTTATTTGTTCGGACAGGTTTCCAGGGAGCAGCAGGGCGGAACTGTGCAGATTTATTCATCGGCCGCCTCAGAGGCTCATAATGATCTGTTGTGCTCAGTTACGGTCATGGCCCTGCGGCCCATGAATGAGCAGCGTGCCGACACTTAATGCGTTCTACTGTTGTGGGATGACTTCGTGATGATTAATCTTCTTGTTCCACCCTTGCTGTTTCCGTACTTTCTCGAGTGGCGCACCGGGAATTATGTTGAAGCTGCTTTATTGTCATTGTTGGTGCTGGTGGCGCTTTGTTATAAAAGCTTGAAAAATAAGTTCGTCATTGACTGGAGTGTCGCGTGTGGTTTTGTTTTGATCGCCGGCGTCTCTTATGTTCAACCCAGTTTTTTCAGTCTATCATTTACCAAGCCTTTGATTTATGGCTTGTTGGCTATTACAGGGTGGGTGTCCTACTGCGTCGGTAAACCCTTTACGTTGCAGTATGCGAGGTTGGAAACACCCCGGGAATTCTGGAATACGCCGCCGTTCATTCATATCAATAAAAAAATAACGTTGGTGTGGAACGCGGTATTCACGCTTAACTTTGGGTTTGGCTTGGCAAGTTTGATTGATTTGGACGACTGGCCGATTTATCTGCTGATGTCTTACTTCACCATTCTGTGTGCAGTTGTTTTTACCCAGAAGTACCCGGAAGTTTACTTGGCTCAAGGAGAGCGAAACCGTGCGCTATGAGGTTTTCAATACTGCCCTCGAATTGATCAACTCAAACACTACGGTGCATGTTGAAGTGGATGCCGTTGCGCCGATTTTTGATGAGCATTTTCCGGGCTATCCGATTGTTCCAGGGGCGTTCACGGTCGGCTTCGTGCTGGCATGCTGTAGACAGTTACTGTCGCAGAGTGCGGTACGGGTCAAGCGTGTGGTTTTCATCAAGCCGATAATGCCGGGCGCCTGTTTGCAGTTGCAGTTTTCAGGGCTTGATCTTCCAGAGGCTAAAGAGATCGGTTTTATCCTGAAAACCTCACATTCTATACATTGCCGAGGGAGCGTCATGTATGACTGATATGGCTATCGTTACCGGGGGAACGCGTGGAATAGGCCGTGCGATCGTCGCCAAGTTGGTCGCGCAGGACTTCACCGTTTTCGCCACATATCACAACGATGAGGCCGCCGCTGACCGACTGTCCGGCGAGTTCGGCGCACGCGTCATTACCGCACGTGTTGATGGTAGCGATCTGGGTCAGGTCGAGCGCTTCCAGGCGCAACTCATCGACTATCCTCTGCCCTCGGTATTGGTCAATAACGCAGGCATCGCACGTGACGGGCTGTTTCTGAGTCAGGAGCCGTCCTCGTTCGCACAGGTGATGGCCAACAACTTTGGCGGCACCCTGAATTTTTGTGAAGTGTTCGCGCCGCTCATGGCGAAGGCGCGCCACGGCAATATCATTAATATCGGCTCGGTGGCCGCGCAAAAGATCAAGTTGGGCAACACGGCCTATGGCTGCGCTAAAGCGGCGATAGAGCGCTTGAGCCTGGGCCTGTCAGTTGAACTTGCGCGCTTCGATGTCCGCGTCAACTGTGTATCGCCGGGCTTCGTGGACACGGACATGTTTCAGACGTTCGCCGGTGAGCAGGCCAGAGAGATCCTGAAGTCGATACCTGCAAGGCGCGTCATGACAGCGGATGAAGTTGCACAAATCGTGTGTTTGCTGGCCACTCGACAACTGTCCACTCTGGGCACTGTATTGCGTGTAGGGAATGGCGAAAATGTGGGGTGAGACCTTCAAAGTCAGCCCCGCTGTGCAGTCGGTAAGCCCGCCATGGTTGGCCGGATACTTTCAGCGATTGGGCGGGCCGAATGCCGTCGGGGCGGATTTTGCCTGCCTAGCCCGGTTGCATGAGGCGCACATCGCCCATATTCCCTTCGATATGGCGGATGGCTTCCTGGATGCTCAGGTGCCTTTCTTGCTGGACGATGTAGCTCAGAAAATCGTCCACGAACAGCGGGGCGGCGGCTGCACACAGATGAATGGCATTTTTGCTCAAGCACTGCTCAGCCTTGGGTTCCAGGTCCGACGCACGTTGGCCAAGACCTTTCAGAATGGCGTATGCCGGGAGCTGTCCACCCATATGGCGCTGTTGGTCGATGTGGAGGGACGGCGCTGGCTGTGTGATGTCGGGTTTGGCCTGCGTGGTCCGATAAGGCCGCTTTCACTGGATGAACGTGACGATCAGGTGACGCAAGTGCAGGGCTGTCATCGTTACCGTGTCAAACGGCTGGTCACACGAGAGTGGTTGGTGGAGTACCTGCGCGGTGAGTCCTGGCAAGGTTTGTTGGTGGTTCGGGATGCTGACTATCCCTATGAAGAGTTTCGTGTCACGCACTTCTATAACACCCATTCACCCACTTCACTGTTTGCCGGCAATTTCATTTGTGCCCGGCCTCATTGGGAAGGCGGCGATCTTCTGCAGAACGGGACGTTGGTGTGTGTTCACGCAAAGCGTCGCACGAGCTATACCGCGCGCACGCTTGACGAATTGATCGGCCTGCTCAAATCACACTTCAATATCACGCTTTCTCCGGAAAGATTTCACCACTTACCGCCCGGGATCGGCAGGGGTTAGCACCAATGACCAAGCGCTGTCTGATAACCAACCCCGTCTCCAATGCGAACCTGTTGGTCGGGTATTTGAAGGCACAAGGTGTCGACTGTTATGCCGTCATCGAGATGGATAAAGTCAGCCGGATGCCATCATTGAGCGAGAAAAAGAAAGGTGAGTTCAACGCCGAGCTTTATCACGGCATCTTCATCTCGGCCGAGCAGGTGCCGGGGCCGGAGGAACTGCCGTTCGATATTATCCTGGCCGGCAGCGAAAACGGCGTTGTGCTTGCCGAGCGCCTGAGCCAGCGACACGGGCTGACGGGCAATGACCCGGCGCACTCCGGGCTCCGTCGTCATAAAGATGCCATGCACCGGGCGCTCGCACAGGCCGGTTTGGCCGCAATACCGACTTGCATGCTGGACGGACTCTCGGCGGCCCTCTCGCTACTCCCGTGTTGGGAGGCTTATCCCTGTGTATTCAAACCGCAATCCTCCGCAGGAGGGGAAGGGGTCGTGTTTTGCCGCAACCGTATTGAACTGGAGCGGGCTTTTCTGGGCGCGGATTGGGGTGGTTTTTCATCGACATGGTCCAATAATGACTGCTTTGTGCTGCAGCCATTCATCACCGGCAAAGAGTACGTTGTCGACATGGTGGCGCAGGCGGGCAAGTACGTTGTTTCATCGGTCTGTCGTTATATTCGGTGCGATGAACTGGGAATTGATAGCTGCCCCTTCGTGAAGAAGTTTACCTTTTTACTGGACCCGGACTGCGAACGTCTTCGTGCGCTGGTCGCCTACGCGCAACAGGCCGCGTGCGCGTTGGGTATTCATACGGGCGCGATCCATATGGAGTTGCTTGATAGTCCGGCTGGGCCGGTCATGATCGAAGTCGGCGCGCGGTTGCACGGGACCATTACGCCGATGCTGTTCGAACATTGTTATGAGCCGCATTTGTTGGGTCAACTATACGCCACCAGTTTTGCAGGGGGCGGCGAGGTCGGTTCAGCCAGGCTGATCAGGCGCGGCATTATCAGTGACGTCATCAGTATGGCGCCGGGTGTATTCAACGGCGCAGACGAAGCGCTTGCACCGCTCGAAAGTTTCATCGGGCTTCAGGCTTCAGTCGAAGTGGGCGAGCGCTTCAAGACCACCACCGATTTGTTTTCGTCATCAATGAATGCGGCGTTTTCCCATCAAGACGAAACGGTTCTTTGGGACGACCTGGCAGCATTTGAACGATGGACCGAGACCGTCTTGAACGGTGCGGCATTAACGCCGACCGCGTGGCAGTTTCTCAGGGATGAGTACCGCGCCTATTTTTAGCAAGACCCTGCAGGGAAGACAGCTTGCATGATCAATCACTCTTTTTTTGATACGCAGTCGTTCGACCGAATGGTTCAGCACTATCACGATGCCGGTTACGCGGGCTATCCGCGAGTGCTGAACTATGAGCAGTTCGACCGGCTTTATCCTCAGGCTTCAAAAGCCGATCTGCATGAGCGATCGGAGAAACTTCGACAGGCAGGTGGTTTGCGTCAGTGCTATCTGATCAGTTCATCAGGTACCACGGCGTCTCCTTTAGTGGTTGCCAGTGATTATGCCGCCGGCGAATTACGTGATGCTTATTCTCTGGAGATCCGCCGCTTTCTAGGGCAGCGGGTATTTTCCAGCCGCGATGTGGTGGCCAATTTATTGGTGCCTGGCGGGTTTGGTTGTTTATATGAAGGGCTTTCGCGTTTATTGGAACCCATTGGGTGCACCCTTTTGCCGGTTGGTCGTTTGGACGCACAGGATTGCCCTCAAACCTGTCTGCAGATATGCCGAGACGCCGGCGTATCGGCCTTGTTGGCAACACCTGGCGGTATTATTCAAGCCGCGCACTGGGCGGTGCAGGCGCATGTGAAGCTGGATATTCGCAAGGTTATCTATATTGGCGAGGCCTTCTCCGCGGCCAAGCAGCGCTATATCCGTACGGTTTGGCCAAACGCCGCGTTTTACGGTATTTATGGCAATACCGAAGTAGGATTGGTAGGCGTATCGACTCCCGAGCACCCGCCGGGACATTATGATTTCTTGAGTAAATGGGTGTTGGCGGAAGTTGATGAGCAAGGCAAGTTGTACCTTAGCGACTTGAAAGCACCTCGGGTTCCGGTATTACGTTATGACACCGGAGACCTGGCGACTTTATTACCCACTTCTAACCCGCGGGTCGGCACCTTGGTGTTGCACGGGCGCAGTGATAAAAGTTTTAACTTCTGCGGTAATTTATTAAGCCTATCCCAGGTGAGCGAAACGATATGGCAGCACTGCGGCCAGCCATTCGCTCTGCAGCTGACACTGACCAGCGGCGATGCGGGTAAAGATCACCTGTGTGTAACGGGTGATTTGACCCACTTTACCGACGCCCAAGCAGCGCGTGCCGATATGGAATCCGCCCTGATGGCAATGCCGGCGTTGGCGGAAGGATTGCGACGCGGCGTCGCGACGATCCAGGTTGAGCCCGACGCGGCATTTTGGGTCAGCGCGCGGGAAAAAATTCCTACCTTGCGCGATTTACGCCAGACATAAGTATTCGGTCCCCGATGGCGGACCACTATTCAAATAGAACAATTGAGTCGATGTTTCACTCATTGGTTTTAGCCACGCCCGCACGTTCTGATCAGTGCGATATTAACTACCGTGTTGTAAATATTTACTGAGGGAGGCATTCGGTCAATGACGACAATCAATCAGGTTATCCATGTTGAAAACCAATGGAGCGACTGGCGCTGGCAACAGAAAAACGCCGTGCGCGATGAGCGCTCACTGCGTGAGGCCTGCGGCGGTTGGGGCGACGACGTGACGGCCCATATCGTGCACAACTTACAAGGACGCAAGTTGCAGATCACGCCCTACTATATTGATTTGATCATGCGGTCGCGCAACGCTGGCAGTGTGCTGGAACATCCACTTTGGCGGCAGGTAGTGCCCTACTGGAACGAACTTGCCCAAGATGATTACGATGGTATTTCTGAGAACTGGGAGTTGCACCATGAAATGAAAACACCGATCTGCCAGCATAAATACGATAACCGCGTCATCCTGCGCATGACCAATACCTGCAACGCCTATTGTCAGTTCTGCTTCGAGGCGCTGCGGACTCTGCAAGTCGGGACCGAGAAGCCCAACGCCAATACCAACTCTTTTCTCGATTCCCTTGAATATATCCGTAATACGCCTGCCATTGAGGAAGTCATTCTCAGCGGTGGCGATCCGTTAATGCTGTCCGATCGCAAGCTGGAGGAAAACCTGGCGGCGCTGCGCTCGATCAGTGATGACCTGCTGATTCGTATCCACTCGCGGGCCTTGAGTTTCAACCCGTTTCGCGTGACCGACGAGCTGGTGGCGATGCTGGAAAAATACAAGGTCAATGCATTCGGCCTACATGTCTGCCACCCGCTTGAATTGAGTGACGACTTTGCACGTGCCGTTAAACGTATTCAGTCGGTAGTGCCGATAGTCTTTTCGAACATGCCGTTGCTACGCGGCGTCAACGACGATGAGCAGACGCTTCACACTCTATTCATCGATCTCTACCGCATGGGCGTCAAGCCCTATTACCTATACCACTTCATGCCGTTTTCTCCCGGTGCCAGTGAATACAAAGCGTCTATCAGCCACGCGATCGCGCTGATGAAATGCCTCAAACGGCGCGTTTCCAATATCGCCATGCCTGAATACGTGCTTCCCCATGCCCAAGGCAAATTCACGGTGCCCATCATGGATTTCGATAAGCCCGATGAGCTGCCCCGCTTTGAAATGCGCGATGGTCAGCGTTATTACACGTTCCAGAGTTGGAACGGTCATCGGTGCAGTTGGCACGATGCATGAGCAGCCTTTGACTAGACGTGGTGAACAACGATGAAGCAAGACGCTATTCTGTTTATTGATATCGACGACGGCCCCTCTGTGCGCTATCGCTACCGTGAACCACACTTTGCCGCTGCTCGCTTGCAAGGGCTGCTGTGCCTTATCGCAGGAGTCTGTGGGCGCAACCAACTGCAACGGTTGGAGCAGGACAGTGACGAGGTATTCTTGCTTGAAACCCTGAGCGAGCAAACTATTTTAGAGCTGGTCGACGAGCTTCAGGATCGGTACACCGTGCGAGCCATCTTTTGTCATGCGGGACATGCTTCTGCCCAAGGGCAAGTGGGTTGTATCGTCGCAAGGGTGTGCCAAAAGCTCGGTCTGGTTTCTGCGTCGGCCGAGGCCATAGCCGCGTGCAACAACAAGTACCTGATGCGTCGCGCCCTGCAAAAGCACGGGTTGCGCTCAGTTCCTTTTGCGCTGTGCAATGATGAAAAAGAGCTGGAAGAGGGCGCCGCCCGGGTGGGCTACCCGCTGATTGCCAAGCCTGCGTTTGGCGGCGCGTCGGCTTTTATCAAGCGTTGTTCGAACTGGGCGCAGTTGCGAGATCACTATGTGCAGTTTGTCGCGCGTCACGGTGAAGCCGCATGTGCCGATTTCTACGGGTGCGCCCATACCTTGCCCAACGACGACGGGACTTCACGTGAGTACATTCCGGGTCGAAGCCTCATGCTTGAGGGATTTATCGAGGGCGTTGAAGGCACGGTGGAATGTGTGGCGGCGGGCAATCGAATTTATCCCGTGCTGATCAACGAAAAGCTAATGCTGACAGAGCGCAGCGGCACCGTGTTGGAGAATCTGTTGATTACGCCTCCTGTTTCGTTCACGGCGCAGCAGTGTGACCAGATCCGCAGTTACGCCGCTGCCTGCTTGCAGGCATTAGGCCTGACTGACGCGCTCGCGCATTTCGAATTTCGCATGACGGAGCAGGGGCCTGTGGTCATTGAGATCAACCCCCGATTGGGTGGGTTGTACGTTAATGCCGCTTTGCGCGATCTCGCAGGCTTCGATCCGTATCAGCTGTATGTTTCCCTGCTGTTGCGTGATCCGGCAGTCGACACGCTGCTTGATACCGTGCAACGCAAAGTCGGTGCGGCAACGCAAAGCTACGCCATGCTGGCGGTTTATCCCGAAAGCAGTGGCTGTTTCAAAGGTTTTGAAGGGCTAGGGTACTTGGACGATCACCCGGCTGTGGTGGAATACGCCGTGCAGGAAGCCGGTGGCTATCTCGACGCCGATATTGAAGAGCATTACCTGCTCAAATGCTGGGCCAAAGTCGACGATGTTGCCCACGCCTGTGCACTGCATGATGCGGTCCGGCAAAACCTCAACGCAGTTATCGACCCCTCCGCAGGATAGCGCTATGGATAGCTCACAGATTTCGGCTCACTTGAGCCAGCGTCATTATTGGCATGGACGTCACTTCCGCGAGTTGCTGCACATCGAGCAAGAGGAGGAACACAGCTTCCGGGCCTACTGGTCGAACCTGGTCCGGGACGAGGCGTTCAGAGAGTACACCCACCGCGAGCGGCGGATTCTGCGCTATCGCTTAGCGCCCAACGGGCATTTGCAGATGAACAGAGATGCCAATTACGCCTCCTCGGTCGTTTACCCAATTGAGTACCGCCAAGGGGTGAATGCCCTGAGTTATTCAGAGGAAGGTTTTATCTCCCATCCGCTCTTGCAGCGGCTTCTGGCCACCGACATTGCTGCTATTGGTCCGCAGTTAGGCAAGCATATGTACGCCATTGATATCCACCAGTTTCGGGTCAAGGCGGATAAACCAACCGGCAGCCCGACAACCTCGGGGATTCATCAGGATGGGCTTGACTGGGTGTTCATGCACTTCATCGACGCGTGCAATACGGTGCCTGTGGTCTCTGAGATCTACGCCTCGCAGGAAGCTGACAGATGTCTGCTCAGCGTGCCCATGGAGCATTTCCTGGAAACCATCGCGATCAACGACAGCAAGGTCTACCACCGCGCCGGCTTGGTTCGCCCATTGAGCGGCGATCTGCCCGCCAGCCGCGACCTGCTGCTTGTCGGATTCCGACGCCTGCCCGCTAACGTAGAGGGTGCGGGTCATGCTCAATGACGACCTTGCGCTTCCCCGGTCCGCCCGCAACGGACGCCTGATCGTATTCGCCAGAGGCGTTTCCGATTTTGGTGCCTTTCTTAACATGGTGGCTTTATCGACCTACGTCTATTGGCTAAGCCAAAGCGTGGTGTTCGTCAGTGTGTTCCTGGCGTGTCGAGTCGCGGGCGGCATTGTCGCCAGCCTGTTCGGGATCAGCTTTTTCAGGCACTTTCCCGGACGAGGCGCATTGGCCGGGCTGGATCTCTCCAGAGCTATGCTATTGACTCCGTTGCTCTTACTGGCACCGGCCCACCAGCTGAGCATCCTGCCTTTCATCGCGTTCGGCATCGGGTTATGCAATTCCCTTTTTGCGATCGGCCTCAATAGCCAGTTGCCTACCTGGGTTGCCCCCGGCCTGCGTGTGAACACTAATGCCTGGCTGACGTCCGCGGCCGCCACGGGAGCAATATTCGGCAGCCTGCTGTCGGGATTGTTGATCGCAGAAGGCGGATTTGAGGCCGTCTTTGCAACCAATATCGCGACTTACTTGCTGGCCGCCATCCTGATTGTTCCGCTGCGGGCGTTGTATGCGGTATCTCCCGTGGCGCACAAAGGGCTGTCGGGAGAGTGGCACGCACTCAAGCAGGGGCTACGCAGTACGCCTGTACTAGCGGCGATGTTGCTCATCAGCCTGCTTGATACCCTGGGCAGTGCAGCACACAACGTCGGGTTTCCGGTGCTGTCTCAGCTCATTGCCCCCGATACCGTGAACACGGTCATGGGCTATTTATTGGCAGTGTGGGCATGCGGCAAGTTTGCCGGGGCGCGTTTGGCCAATGCACTGTTGAAAGGATGCGGCATTCAAGGCATGGAGCGCTTGTTCATGGTCGGAGTCGCGCTGATGTCGACTGGCTTCATCCTGACCTTCCAGCAGGCGCAGTTGTGGCTGGCGCTGGTGTTTATTGTCTGGGCGGGCGTGGGCGATGGAATGGCCGAAGTGGCCTTGATATCGCGTGCCCAGCGTGAACCTGAGGCGCTACGTTTGCCGCTGTTCAGCTTATTGACGCTGATCCAGATGACCGGCTTCGGCGTGGGAATGCTCATCGTCGGGCCGTTCTATCTGGCCTGGAGCCCGGCGCAGGTGATTGTGCTGTTCCACGGCCTGCCGTTAAGTGCGTTGAGTATCATGGCGGTGTGGATGTACCTCAGGCGTCGGCGTTTGCCCGCCAAGGCACTGTTCGAGGAGTGACGCCCGTGGGCGCTCGCTCGCGTGCTGTACCGGCACACGAGTGAGTGCGGTGTTTCCATCAGTTCGCTAGGCCTGCGTTCTCCAGAACGTTTTCGATCCAGCTCCGGCAGTTCCGCAAGAATCAACTCAATGGCTCTACGTGTTACGCATGCCGGATGACCGCCCTCGGAGGCGCTCTGCTGTTGGGGAAAATAGGGAAAGACTTTAGTGCCCTCATTCGCCGCCACCAAAGCCCGATGGCACTTAGGGCATACGCACCTCAGTCCATTGGCGACTTCGTCAGCCTGGAGCAACTGCCCGCCACACTCGCCAAAGGGAATCATGTTGCCAGACATCCACGATTATCCTTCTTCGCAGCTTGTAGTTATGGTCACAATTGAACCGTGAAATGGGACGATGGCCATCCAGCATTAGCGCCTACGTCCTGATGTTCTTCACTACTGAATACGTAATCCGGTTGCCTCGTGTTTGCGCTTGAGCTCTACATCAATATCCGCAACGAACCCCCTGCGGAGTTGGCTTGCTGCACACGAGTATTCCTGGCCTGTTTTCGACGAAGCATGGGCGAGTTTGGGTGCATCTCGTACGGGGCCTAGGTCTCCAGCCCCTGCGAGGTGGAGAGTACCGCCAAAAATCTGGGGGGAATTATTTTGAGAAAAGCTTACGCAGCTATCATACTCGCATGCATCGCTTACTTTATTGGAGGGTGGATTGCTAGCAGATTCGGGGTCGTGACTAGGGATGACTATTTTGCCTATGCTGGAATCGTGGGAGGATTCGCGTCAGTTGCGGGGCTCTTAGCCCTGACGCGTCCGGCCATAACTCAATCGGATTTCAAGGGCGCTGAGATTGAGGCTCTAAAATCTATGGCCGCAACCGCTGAGCAGCTTGAAAAACTTCAATCTACTCGCGCCCAAACCGAACAAGAAATCGACGGGCTTGCAATCAAAAAGAAAGAGATGGAGCTTCTCGTCAAGAAGGCTAGCCTTGCACTTTTTTTAAAGGAGCAGTACTCGCATCACGAGCGTCAAGTCATTGAAGAGTTAGAGAAAAACGATCATCTAAGAGCAGCCTTAAGTGCCGCGTCCGAGAGTGCCGAGAAAGTTCAAGCGTTAGACGAAGAAATATCCGTCGATCCCAACGTTAGTCAGCTTCGTGAGATCATCAAGGCCGCGTCCCGTCGGGAGCCTACCGTAGATGAAATGCTGAAAGGCCTAGGGCCATTACCGAAAGCAATGTTCTTGGCATTACGCTCTCTTAACGAAGCAATGCGCATTCTGGTTAAGTAAAGACCTGTGACCAGTCTTGCGACCATGATTTACGGACTCGAATTAGCGTAAAACATGATGTCGCAAGAACTGATGGCTTGACTCATAGCGAACATGCTGGCCGAAGTAGGAGACTTGCTACCGACAGCTGTCGGCCAGAAGCAGTCCTTAAATCTCGGGGTGCTAGCGGCTTGACAGCGAAATTTCGCAGTGGACGAGTACATACCTGACCCCCATTTGCCCTCACACCACTATAGCCCCTTTAATTATTATGACTTTCCGTGAACATCAGGTAGGGCCTGCCCACACCCACGCCAGGAGGCCTTGGTCTGGTTGTCTCAAACTGTGCATGATTTCACATGGATTCATAGGTATCACCGACGACATGATGGCCACCTCATTGACCGGGCCAGAGGTAGCTGAGAAATATGCGGCTATCGTCGCGGGGTGAATGGTCGTGGCTTACAGCATCTCTTTAGATCAGCGCCTATTGTCGCTGACCGGCCAGCGCCACGAACTATCCCTCCCAACTGAATACCGCCTGAGCAATACTGCTGTATGCCATCATGGGATGGTGAATGTGTAGAAGGGCGCCAGGGCTTGCAATCGCGCTGGATCATACTGACCGAGGCCGCCAGCGAATTCGGGGCCGGAGGTCGGCGCCTACCTCGCCCGAGGCGATGCTCGAATGACTCTGGGCGTGCTGTGCTAACTGTAACGTCGCACCAATGGGCGTAAATCAACAAACTGGTCTACCTTTAGATATTAAGTGTAGCTGCCATAGCTAATTCAATTTTTTACATAGCTAAAATCAAGCGTCTTATGTCTATTGAAAGTATTCATCAGTACCTATAAGATGATTCTGCAACAACCAAAAATAATATTAAAATCAAGGGGAAATGTTATGGCGCTTAAACCAGGCCCAAAGCCAATTGCTAAGTCAACCGGTGAACTTGATCAGCGTCGCCGTGATAACAAAGACACGCCGGGAAACAAACCCGACTTGAAACCTAGCAAGTCCTCAAAAAAATAGGTTGTCGCTGGCAGAAGCTACTTTAATGGTAGCTTTTGTCATTGGAGCTTGTAGAGGATGAATGCATTGCATGTAATTTCATCCTTAGCTGACGATCATTATCCGTTCTATGAACGCTATAACAACATATCGGATATCATCATTGCTGCATAATCCGAGAGTTAAAATACCTGGGGTTTTTAAATACCCTACAGGCTCGCTGCGGACAATTTTTTCAACTCTACCGGTGACTAAATTGCCCCCGATTCGCAAAGAAACTGAGAGACCGCTTTGGACCGACTGCCGCCCGTCATGACAGGCTCACATCGGCCAAAAGAGTAGTCGGATGGCTTATTATTAGACTCTTCATTAGGCACATAACGGCGCAAGGCATTCTGGGTCGTCGTAGCGCCATTGTGCTTGCGCTCGGAACATTTGCTGGTTTTTTTTGAAAAGCCTTTCTAATCAATAGCCTGCATGTTAACGACAGACTTTATTTAGTAGGTCTGGCTTCAAAATCTCAAAAAATGGCGCTGCGACAGACTTTATTTCTGATTAGCGCATCGGCTAGCGCCTGTAATTGCTGGGCTCGATCCGACAGACTTTATTCAGTAGGATCAGCCCGGGTCTCCAGGTACCCGCGAAAGGACGCGCCTTCGATGAACACCCTCTCGCAAATCCACGAGCGTTTGCACAACCGCCGATTCACCGTCGCCAATAACACCCACGGGCTATCCGGCGCGGGCACGGTGTTTCATTACCTTGTCGACGGCGATGCCATTTCCGGCACCTACCAAGGTGGTCGAATTCGCTTGGGTACGCAGGTCGGCCGCGTCACAGGCCCAGACTCTATCGAACTGCTGTATCAGTGCCTGACGCTGGAGGGTGAGCTGCTGGCCGGCTGGTCCCGGGGCATCATCGGCGTCGATGCTGCCGGGCGTACCACGCTGAGTTTCGTGTGGGGTTGGTTGTCGGGGGCGACAGGAGGTGGGGAGTCGAACTACGTGGAGCTTGCAGAGTGCGATGGCCACTCCTAAGGCACAAACTCCACCCTCAACCCCCGGCTCGCACTACGCCCCTGATCATCACTGACCCGCAGCCGATATTCCCCCGACTTACCCGGCCGCCAGTTCAATGTGGCTTGCGGCGGGCCCTGGCCGATCAAGGTTTGATCCGCAAACCAGTACAGCGTCGCCGCATCGCTGGCCGCATTCGCGTTCAGCGGGATGCTTTCCTGGGGTTGGGACAGGCGCAACTGATAACTCACTTGAGTCAGCGGCGAGCGGATCTGCGGGGCTTCGCTCTGGTCGCTGATGCGGTTGGGCTGGCAGTTTTTCATCACGTTGGGTGGCGTGCGGCGGGGTAGGCCGGCGGCGCGGTACAGGCGTTGTATGTCGCTGGGCCAGAATTCGAAGACTTCCTCGCGGGTGTATTGCGCCTCGAACGGCGGGCACGCGGCCTTGCCGGTACGGGTGTCGATCAGTACCGGGCGGTGTAGGTTGGACACGCGAATCGGTGAAACACCGGGGATGTACCAGGTCTTGCGGGTTTGTGGGCACCAGCGGTTGGGCAATTCGCCCGAGGCGGCGCAGACGTCGATGCGCACCAGGCCGGCGGGTGGTTTGTCGGCCTTGATCACGACGTTGGGCAAGGCCAGGGGCAGGGCGTCGGCGATGCGGAAGAACAGCGGTGCAGCGGTCTTGGCACCGATAAACGCCGGGTTGGGTCGACCATCGAAGTTGCCCACCCACACCACCAGCACGTAGGGACCGACCAGGCCCGCGCTCCACGCATCATGGAAACCCCAGGATGTGCCGGTTTTCCAGGCGGTGCGCCAGTGCCGCGCGGGCAGGCCATCCGGTCGCGGGTTGCGGCGCAGCATGTCGCGCACCATGAAGGCGGCCTGCGGGGTGAGGAGCTGCGGGCCGGTGGCCTGGGGTTGCTCCTGTAAATAGCGCAACGGCCGTAGATGGCCGTCGCCCGCCAGCATCACATACAGCCGCGCCAGCTCTTCCGGTGTCATCTCACCGCCACCGAGGGCCAGGGCCAGGCCGTAATGGCTTTCAGCACGCAGGCCCTTGATCCCGGCGCGTTGCAGCAACCCATACAACGACGGCGACTTCACCTGGCTGGCCAGCCACACCGCCGGGATATTGCGGCTACGGATCAACGCATCCCGTGCGGTCAGAGGCCCGACAAAACTGCCGTCGAAATTTTCCGGCTGGAAGTAGCCGAAGTTACTGGGCAAATCCTTGAGGATACTCATGGGGTGGATCACCCCTTGATCCAGCGCCAGCCCGTAGAGAAACGGCTTGAGGGTCGACCCCGGCGAACGGCGTGACAACACGCCGTTGACCTGGCCGTGGATGCCTGTGGATAAGTAGTCCGCCGAGCCCACCAGCGCCTTGACGCTCTGGTCGCGGCTGTCGATCAGGATGGCCGTGGCATTTTCCACACCGGTGCTGCGCCGCTCGGCGATAAAGCCGCTGATCAGGCGTTCGAGCAATTGCTGCAGGGGCAGGTTGAGGGTGCTATTGAGTTCGTTGCCTGGCTGGGATGCCAATAACTGCTCGCTCAGATGCGGCGCCAGAAACGGGATCTGCTGGCGGTTGCGGGCTTCCAGGGGCAGGTCGAGCAAACTGTCGTTACGCGGGTCTTGTGGATAAGTTTCACGCCAGTCATTCATCAAGCGCAGTCGCGCGTTTTGCAGTGACGGCCCAAAGCGTGCGCGCCGCCCCGGCTGCTGGGGAATCACCGCCAGCGCCAAGGCTTCGGACAACGACAACTGCGCGGCCGCCTTGCCAAAGTAGATGCGACTGGCCGCTTCGGCGCCTTCGATATTGCCGCCCATGGGCGCCAGGTTCAGGTACGCCTCAAGGATGTCGTGCTTGCTGTAGCGCGCCTCCAGCCACAGGGCCAAGGCCATCTGCTGCAATTTGCCGGGTACCTGGCGGGTGTTGAGATCCCACAGGCGCCGCGCCAATTGCATGCTCAAGGTCGAGCCGCCCTGACGCTGGCCGCCGCTGTAGGTGGCCAGGGCCGCGCGCAGCAACGCCGGGGGATTGATCCCCGGGTGCCAATAGAAATTGCGGTCTTCCTTGAGCAGCAAGGCCTCCACCAGTGACGGCGAGATGCGCTCCAGCGGTAGCCATAAACGGTATTGGCCGTCATCCGCCAGGGTCATGCGCAGCAGCGAACCGTCATCGGCCAACACCACCCGTGACGACGTCACAGCCTGTTCCAGCGGAGCGTGGGGCCACAGCCGCAGCCCCGCCAGCACCAGCGCCGCTGCCAGCAGCGGCGCCAGGTGTTTAAGGCTTGGTAATTTCAAGCTGGCCTACTTTGCCGCGCCCTTGCAGGGTGGTTTCGTACATGCCTTCGGCGTAGGCCGGTGGCGTATTGAACGTGCCGGCGTTGGTGGCGCGTACGCGATAGACGAAAGTGCCTACGTCGCGCAGCGCCGTGCCGTACAACACCACCCGATCATCACGCACATCCACGTAGTCCGGCTGCCAGTTGCTCAGCTCGGTTTCGCCGATCGGCGCTTGCCAGGCATCGGCTTCCTGATCGCTTTCTTCTACGTAATCGGACTCTTCGCCTTCACTTTCCTCGCTGCTGGCGGTTTCCGGCTCCGGCGGCAAGTTATACACAGGCTCGACGCCACCGGGCAGCAGGTCGACCACGGCCACTTGCTGCACCTGGTCACGGTCGGTGGCACGCAGGCGCAAGCGCACCAGGAACTCATCGCCCACGGCCACTGTGCTCACCGGCTCGCCTTTGAGGTCGAGGTATTCGTGGATGATCTCCAGCCCGTTGCTGATTGGCTTGAGCTTGGCACCCTTATCGAAACCGGCTTCGCTGAGCATGTAGAACGCCGCCGGGCCATCGGATTTTTCCATCAGCAGTTTTTGCGTGGCGCTCGGTACAGCCGCTCGGGGTGGCTGGCCGGCCATTTCCAGCAGTTGTTGCTGCTTGTCGCCCAGCCAGGCGGTGGCCTTGAGGGTCATATCGCTTTGCGCGCGCTGGCCGTAGTTGTCCAGGGCGCGCAGCAACAGCGCCGCCGACAGCGAGTTGTAGCGCTGTTCGTTGAGGCGTTTGCCGAGTTTATCCAGCAGGGCTGTAGGAACATCGTCCAGCAACTCGGGGAAATGGCGAGCGAGCAGGTGCAGGTGCTCGGCATCGTGGACCAGCGGGTCGTAATACAGGCCATCGCTGTCCCACTTATCCACAAGCGAACGCCAAGGGATCTTGCGGAACAAGGTGTCGGCCTGGCGATCCTGCTTGAGCAGTTTGTAGCTGGCCGCCAGGTAGGCGGCGCCCAGGTCGTTCTGCCAGCTGTCCTTGAAGTAGCTTTCGTAGCGTTCGCGTATATCGCTCAAGGCGCCGCTCACCAGAATCCCCTGACGACTCAACAGATAACTGGCGTAGGCGCGGTTGCGCAATTCCGACAGGCCTTCGCTCGGGCCGTTGGCCAAGTCCGTCAGATAACTATTGGCGCGCACCAGCAGGTCTTCGGGCACCGGCAGCCCGCGTTCCTTGGCTTCGATCAGGAAATCGGTGGCGTACAGGCTGGCGTAGGGCGCCACATCCGGGTTGGCGGCCCACAAACCGAAACCACCGGCCTGGTTCTGGCGCTGACGCAGCATGCGCACCGCGCTGCTGAAGGCGTGTTCGGCTTCGGGTGCGGTACCGCCCCAGATCAACGCCGGCATGGCCTTGGACACCAGTTGCTCGGTGCAGGCATAGCCGTAGTCATCCAGGTAATGCTTGAGGCCGTTGGCCCATACCAGCGGCGAGGCCGCCACGCCCAGTTGCACGTCGCGCAGTTGGCTGAACAGTTCACGGGTGGGCTTGAGCTCTTTGCTGGCGCTGTCGAAGCGACCCAGGCTCAGGGCCACGCGATGCTCGCTCAGAGGGCGAATCGAAGTGGTTTCCGCCACCTGGATCCGCTTGCCATCCGGCAACACTGCAACAAAGCGCAAATCCGCCGAACCGAGGGTTTCGCCGACTTTGATCTTGAACTCGGCGGTGCCCTCCTTACGCGGTTGCAGGGACAAGGTACTGGCTTTGTCGCCCTGCACCACCAGGCTGTCGCTGGTCTGCACTTCAAACTTCACGTCCGCCGCAGCCTCGAGGTTGCTGAATACCCCGGCGCTGACGTTGAACACATCACCCGGCGCCACGAAGGCTGGCACGTTCGGCGTGATGACGATCGGGCCACGGACCTCGGTATTGGCCTCGCTGACGCCCACGCTGTCGGCATCCACTGCCACCGCAAACAGGTGCAGCTTGCCGTTGAAGCTGTCGGGCACCTGGTAATGCAGCACGGTTTCGCCGGCGGGCAAGTCCACCAGCCCGGACCACCAGGCCACTGGCGGCTGATGTTTACGCTTAAATGGGTTGAGGTGGTTGGCCAGGGCGCCTTCCGTATCGCCACCGGGCGCCGCCCCACTGAGCAGGCGGCTGAATTCCGGCAGGATCAGGTCCAGGATCTGACTGGTGCCGACTTCCAGCGCACGCTTCTGGAAGAAGAAACCCAGCGGATCCGGCGTCTGGTAGCGCGCTACCTGCAAGATGCCTTCGTCCACCGCGTACACCACCGCGCGGCCGGGTCGGTCGGCGTTGACCTTGATGTCGAGGGTCTGCCCCGGCTCTATTTTCGCCGGGCCCTCGACCTTCAACGCCATGCGCCGTGCATCCAGGTTGATGCTGAACGGCACCACCCCGTAGGACAGCGGGCTCATATAAACCTCGGACGAGCCGATGTCGCGCACAAACTGCACGTTGACGTAGGCATTGCCCTCAAGCCCCGCAGGCACGCGGATATGTTGCACGCTGTTGGTACTGTCGGCCTTGAACCACTGCTGGGTGTAGACCTTGTCCCGCTCGATGGTGATCAGGCCTGCACCGGTGTAAGGCGCGCGGATGCTGATCGCGATCTCATCGCCGGTGGCGTAGCTGCGTTTATCCAGGCGCAGTTGCAGCTCGGCGTTGCGTTCCAGGGAGCGCGAAGTATTCCCGCGTCCGGCCACGCTGTAGTCGATCTGGTTGAGCAGGTTGCCGTTGGCATCCTTCACTTGCAGGGTGAAATCGCCAGGGGTGGCGGTGTTCAGGGTCTGCCTGGCGCCGTCCTTGGTCATCACCAGCGGTGAGGCCGGCTGGCTGATGTTCTTGATGCGCGACTCGTACTTGTAGGTGCCGTTGGACTGTTTCACCAGTACCGACACGTAGCGGTGTTCGACCACTTCGCTGGTCAGGCCATCCACCGCCAGCGGGGTGAGGTCGGGCGCGACGGCCATCCATTGCACCTGGCGCGGGGCATCCTTGGCGACGTACGACAGCGAGTCCTGACTTTTCACACCCACAAGATAGGGGGAGGACGACACCAGCAACGCACTTTGTGCCGCCACGTTACGACCCCCTTCGGCCTCGAACACTTGGGTCATCACCTGCAAGCGATAGGTGCTGTTGGCAAAGCGTTGCAGGTTGAGATCGAGTACTGCCTGGCCGTTGTCGTCGGCGGTGGTCTCGGCCAGGTCTTCGGTGCTGGCCTCTTCCAGGGAATCGTTGAGGCGGAAACGGTAGTCGGGATAACGCTCAAATGCCGCGAGCGTCGGGCTCAGGGACATCTTTGCGGTGACGCGACGGCCGGCCGCCGGGGCGCCGAACAGGTGCATCGCGGTGACCTTGGCCACCACCTGGTCCGGTGGAATCCAGCCCTGCACCGGGGTGTCGTGCAGGCTCAGGTTGACCTTCATGCGGTCCGGTTCGAAATCGCGGACCTTGAAGCTGACACTGCCGAGGTCGGTGCGGGTCTGTTTCTGGCCAATCAACTGCAAGGTCGCGGTGTAGTCACCGGCGGGGGCGACTTCGCTGCTGGGGAAATCAAAGGTTTCAAAACCGCTGGCAGACAGCTTCAGCGGCTGGCGAATCACTTCAAGACCGCGTGGGTCGGTGATCTGCAACTCCACGGGCAGGCCTTGCAGGGCGCCTTTCCAGTTGCCGCTGCGCACGATCATGCCCAGGTGCGCGGTTTCGCCAGGGCGGTAGAGGCCACGGTCGGTGAACAGGTAGGCACTGAGGCGATCAATCGCGCCGTCTTCTTCCAAACCGCCTACGTCGAAGCGTGACAAATCCAGCTGCTGCGACTGACGAGCGATCGGCAGGAACGACTGGTCATTGCCGCGAGTGACCACATACATCAGCGGTGTCTTCTCACGGCGCAGTTCATCCAGCTTGGCGAAATGCACGTGGCCTTCGCCGTCGGTGTGGCCGCTGCTCACGGGCAGACCGTTGCGGCCAATGATGTCGACCTGGGCGTCGGACACCGGCGAACCGTTGCCGATGGACTGCACATACACGTCATGGCTGCCATCGCTGGAGCGCTTGGCGATGATGCCGAGGTCGGTGACCACGATAAAGCGCAGGTCAGAGGTGGTGCTGCGCGAATAGTCGAACGTGCGCTCGGCCGGCTCATCCTGAGGGCTGAGCTTGAGCACGAAAATACCGCGACGGCCACCGTTGGCGGTGAGGTAGTGGCTCAGATCGACGTTGTCATAGACGGTTTTCGCCGGGTCCGAGGACGACAGCGCAATATCCAGGGACTGGCGCTCAACCATGCGGTCGAAGTACTCGTTGCCGAAATTGGGCCGGGCAAAGCTGCCGCTGCTCTGGTCCACCAGGTGCTGCAATTGGTTGGGTAGCAAGCGCGCGATTTCCACATGGGCGCCAGGTACACCACGGGCCATGAAGCCCAGGCGTTTTTCGCCATTGAGGCTGAGCAGCGCGCCGTCGGACAGGAACTGCAAGGTGCGCGGATAAGCCGGCATGCTGATCAGCGAGGCCGTCGGGTTTTTCGCCAGGTAGCCACCGATGGCTTCCAGGTTGGCGGGCACGCGCACATACAGCGCACGGCCGGCCGGGGCCTTGAACTTGAAGGCGTGCAGGGTGTTCAGCGGTTCGACGCTGGGCACGTGGGTCAGCGTGACCTTGGTGCTACGGGCCAGCAGGGCGTCATCTATGTCGTTGCTGTTATAGGGACGGGTGTCGTCCTGGGCTTTTTCCGGCAGCAGCCAGGCCTGGACCTTACCGGCAATGGTGTCATCGGCCACGGCGCTGGAACTGCTGAACATCAGCACCGGCTCAGGCTCGCCGCGCTCGTTGTCCACAAAGCTCACTTCGGCGCCGGTAAAGGTCAGGCGATAGCGGCCAGGCACCGTGACTTCCGCCACCAGTGGCGCGGTGCTGGCGTTACCACCGTTGCGGGCCTTGATGCCTTCATCCAACTTGGCACTGACCGGCGTGCTTTCCAGCGGCGTGGCCAGGGCGGCGGAGCGTACGTAGGCGTTCAGCCTGGTCTCGTCGAAGCTGATTTCCGGGCGGTTGGGCAATTGGGCGTCGCGGTAGGCCAGGCCTTTGCCGAGGGTTACGGAGACGCGCTTGCGCAGGCTGTCTTCATCGACCGGGTGGGAAAAATGGAAGGTCGCCACCAGTTGTTTCAGCGTCGGGTTCGACGGGTCTTGATACAACTCGTTGTGTGCCAGGGTGGCGCGGAATGGCTGGGTGGAGAACTGGCTGCTGTATTGGCTGAGCAGTACGCCATCGGCCAGCAAACCTTTCCTGGCCAGATCAAGGGTGTAACCCGCTTCGATGGGCCAGTCTTTCTCCGGTACGAACAGCAGAGTGCGGTCATCGGACCAACGCCAGGTACCGGCCACGCCAGGTTTGAGGGTGATGCCCTCGGTGACCGGCTTGCCAATGGCGGCCAGCGGGGCCACCGATTCGGCAAAACGCACTTGCAAGTTATCCACAACCGGCGGTTGCTGGGTGTAGTCAGTCAGGTTGGGTTTGTGCAGCGAATAGCCCACGGTGTGGGGCTGCGGCAGGTTGGAGTACCAGTGCCAGCCATAGAAGCCAGCGGCCGCCAGCAGCACCAGGCCCAATACGCCGGCACCGGCCTGGCGCGGATAAGCGCGGGCTTTGTTGCCCAGGTTCACCAGGCCACGGCCGATAGCGCGCAGCCATAGCGGCGGATGCCATTGGCCAAAAACGGCCCCCACCACAGTCAGAAACACACCGACAACACGACGGCTGACGGCTTTGAGCGAATCGAACATGGTGAGCATCCCTGGCTAAGTGCGGCGTATCTTACACGCGTCTTTGATACAAAAGATGACGCCGATACGCCGCACGGCGGGGATGTTTACCGCGTCAGCGGGGCCCCACGCATTCCAATGAGCGGTCGACCATCACTCTGGCCATTTCCATGAGGTGTCCTGCGGCTTTGGGCGAGTCGCGCAACTGTTCGGCACAGTGGAGCAGGTCTGAGGCGTAGACCAGTGCGTCTTCGAAGCTGATTTCGGGGTGGGGGATGAAAAAGGGATGGGGCGGACCGGGTTTTACTTTGCTCATTGCGGTAACTCCAATGTAGGTAATTGGAGCTGCCACGAGTCGCGACTAAACGATGGGGTGGCAGCTGTACGCAGGTTAGTCGACCGGAACATTGGGAACCCGGCGCACCCGAAGGTGCCCTGCGCACAGCCACCATAAAGCGTTGGCAGAAAAAAACGCCATGCTTGAGATGGCGCTTGTGCGCCCAATGTAAATCTTTCCCGAGCGACTAAACCCGGTCACTGAATTGGCAGTGACGGACGCAGACTAGCCACCGAAAAGGCAGAGCACAAGCGGCTGGGATTCTCTCGGAAATGTCCTGCGAAATAAAGAGAAGCGAGAGGTAGGAGCAGCGGTTTCAGACTTTGCTTAAACCTCGATAACACCAGAAAACCAATGTGGGAGGGGGCAAGCCCCCTCCCACAGTTTGATCTTCATTGGGCTTGAGAGGGGTGTGGGTCAGGTCCACCAGTAGCGCACGAGGTGGAAGAAAATCGGCGCCGCAAAACACACCGAATCCAGCCGATCCAGCATCCCGCCGTGCCCTTCGATCATATGCCCCCAGTCCTTCACCCCCCGGTCGCGCTTGATTGCCGACATGACGATGCCGCCGGCGAAGCCGAGCAGGTTGATCAGCAAGGCGATCAGGAACGATTGCCACGGGTTGAACGGCGTGGTCCACCATAGCGCCGCGCCGATCAGGGATGACAACAGAATCCCGCCGACAAAGCCTTCCACAGTCTTCGATGGCGACAGGTTGGGC
Source organism: Pseudomonas sp. SJZ103 (assembly GCF_007828335.1). Lineage (NCBI taxonomy): Bacteria > Pseudomonadati > Pseudomonadota > Gammaproteobacteria > Pseudomonadales > Pseudomonadaceae > Pseudomonas > Pseudomonas sp. SJZ103. The sequence continues at coordinate 600,710 of NZ_VIUN01000002.1, read as the reverse complement.
GCGATCTTGTGTTTGCCGAACAGCTTGCCGCACACGTACTGCAGCACGTCCGAAAGTTGCACCACGATCACCAGGTAGGCGATCAGCAGCAGGTTGCGGCCTTCGTAGCCGGGGATGTCGAGGGTCAGCAGGGCGGGCACGAACGACACGCAGAACACCGCGATCATCAGGCCCCATTGCACCTTGGAGGCGCGTTCCAGGAAGTGCGTGGTGTCGCCGCCCAGGGAGGCGAGGATCGGCAGCAGCAGGAACACATACACCGGGATAAAGATAGAGAACAGCCCGTACCAGTCCGAGTAGATCAGCAGGTATTGCAGCGGCAATGCCAGGTAGAACGCGGCCACCAGGGCCGGGTAGTCGCTGCGCCGGGTGGGCGTGAGGGTGAGGAATTCGCGCAGGGCGTAGAACGACACCGCGTAGAACAGCAGGATCACCGCACCGGTACCGAGCCAGAAAGCGATGCCGATGACCACCACCATCACCCACCAGGCGTTGATGCGGGCGTTGAGGTTGTCGATCACCGCATTGGGCGTGCCACGGGTACGCAGTTTGAGGATCAGGCCGATCAGCGAGGCGAGCACCAGGATCGCGCCGATGCCGCCAAATAACATCAGGGTTTGGCTATCCATCTCAGGAGTGCTCCGGGGCGAGGGCGAGCAGGGCATCGCGGGTTCGGGCAAGGAACGCGGCTTTGTCTTCGCCTTCTTCCAATTGCAATGGAGCGCCGAAGCTGGTGGTGCACAGCAAAGGCAGCGGTAGGACGCGGCCCTTGGGCATGACCCGGTTGAGGTTAGCGATCCACACCGGAATCAATTCGGCCTGTGGGTAACTGTTGGCCAGATGGTAGATGCCGCTTTTGAACGGCAGCAAGCCGTCCTCCAGGTTGCGCGTGCCCTCGGGAAAGATGATCAGCGAGTCGCCGCCTTCCAGCGCGGCGAGCATGGGCTGCAAGGGGTTATCCACAGGGTCTTTGCGCTCGCGGTCGATCAGCACACCATTGAAAACGCGGTTGATGATGTAGCGGCGCAGGGCGCTTTTATTCCAGTAATCGCTGCCGGCCACCGGGCGCGTGAATTTGCGCAGGTTCTGCGGCAGCGAGGCCCACAGCAGCACGAAGTCGCCGTGGCTGCTGTGGTTGGCGAAATAGATACGTTGCACCGGCACTGGCGCGCAACCCAGCCACAGGCTGCGGGCGCCGGTGACGGTGCGGGCCATGGAGGTAATGAGCGTGGCGACCACGGGTTCGAACATGGGGATTCCTTATCCGGCGAAAGGCAGCCAGGGGCTGGCGAGGATCACGGCGAGGGTCAGCAGCGCTTGCGCGCCCAGCAGCCAGGCTTGTTTGCGCAACAGTTTGAGGGCACCGCGACGGCGCTCGGTCCAGGGCCGGCCGGCACGCTTGGGCGATTGCAGGCCGAGGGCTTGCAGGGCTTGGTCGAGGTCCGGGGTGCGCTCGGTATCGCGGGCCAGCAGGGCGAACAGGTCGGCGTCGAAGGCCACGCGCAGCGCCCAGTACTTTTGCAGCAGCCCCAGGATAATCATCCACAGGCTGAGCAGCAGGCAGATGGTTGAAATACTCGCCATCAGCAACTGGGCGAGGCCAAATAACACACCGGCCACGGTCAGGCCTGTGGATAACTGATCCAGTGAACGGCCACGGCGCAGCAGGCTGGCGACCACCTGGAGTTCCATATCAGCGGGCATGGGGCAAACCCTCCAACGCTTGACGATGAGCAGGATGCAGGACCACCTGGGCCCGTGCTGTACGAATAATAGCCAGCGCCTGGTCCACCGTGGCGGCGCGCCCACTGTGCAGCAGCCAGGCGGCGACCGCGGTGGCGCTGCGTGAGTAGCCAAGGGCGCAGCACACCAGCACCGGGCCGCTTGAACGCAGGCGCTCGATGGCCTCGGCGGCTTGCTGGCATTCGGTGGGTGTCGGGGCGATCAGGTCCAGCACAGGGATGCTTTGATACGCGCGGCCCTGTGGATTAATCGGCAACTCGGCACAGAGGTCGACGATGGCGTTGAATGAATCCTGCTCTTTCGCACTGGGAATCCGCCCAAGCCACACGTTATCCACAATCAGGTCCGGCTGTGGGTGTTTGCGTGTCCACAGGCGCGAATTTATCCACGCCCCGGCCAGATAGGGTGCATACAGCCAGCGCGCCGCAGGCGTGAGCCGGCCATCGGCGCGTTTCTGAAAGCCCGACGCGCCGAGCACCAGGTAATTCACCTTGATCAAGCCCAGGGACACCGCCGGCCAGAGCAGCCATAACCAGGCGCCGCCCAGGGAAAACGCGAGAACTGCCAGTGCCAACGCCCCCAGGCCGTAGCGCAGGCCCAAGCGCCAGCGCTTCGAATCTCGGGTAAGCCGTGCATTCAGCAGGGGGCTTGGATGTTCCACCGGCCACAGCCACACGCAGATCCAGCCGGCGAGGGCGCCTGTGGGTAAGTCGATAAAGTGATGTTGATAAGTGGTCAGTACCGAAATACCGATCAAGGCGAACCAGCCATGCACCAGCCAGCGCCATAACCCTTGGGTGTGGCGCTGATACATGACCCACAGGATCACCAGCAGCGCGATATGCAGCGAGGGCGCCTGGTTGAACGGTTTGTCGAACCCCGCCAGCACGGCAAACAGCCAGCCGAACACGCCATCCAGTTCCGGCCTCTCGAAGGTGAAGCGCAGCGGCCAGATCAGGAAGCAACTCACGGCGATGACCTGCGCGCTCAGCAAGCGCAGCGCGTGTTGCTTCAGCTCATGGCGGCTGGTGGGCAGCAGCAGGGAGATACCGTAAAGCAGGTCGATGGACCAATAGGGCACGATGGTCCAGGCCCAGAACGGCATATGGGTTTCCCAGTCGAACACCAGGGTGCCGACGTCGCTGCGCTGGCTGGTGACCCAGGTGGCGAAGCCGTAAGTGCTGAAAAACAGCGGCGCCAACAGCAGCAGCCACAGGACCGCTGGTTTCAATAAACCGGGTTCGCGCATGGTCAGATCTTCTGGGCCAGGGACACGGTAAAGATGCCCCACTCATCCACACGCTGGGTGATCTTGCGAAAGCCTGCCGCTTCTACCAGTTGATCCATTTCCGCCTGGCTGCGACGGCGCATCACCCAGGCCTGGCCCTGGCGATGGCTGGTCAGTGCGCGGGCGATCAGTTCCAACTGCGGGTGCCACGGTTGGCCGGTGTAGACCAGGTAACCGCCGGGCTCCACGGCTTCAGACAGGCCGGCCAACGAACCACCGACCATGGCGTTATCGGCAAACAATTCATACAGCCCGGACACCACCGCCAGCGTTGGCTTGGGTTGCAGTGCCGCCAAATCCAAGCGGTCAAACGCATCGCCTTTGACGAACTGCGCGATGTCTCCCAGGCCTTTCTCACGAATCAGCGCGCCACCGTCGCGCACGTTGATGTCGCTGTAGTCGCGCAGCAGGATCGATTCCGGCAGCGGCGACACGCCCTGCAAGGCTTCAAGAATGTAGCGCCCGTGGCCAGCGGCGATGTCGACGATGCGCACTTCGCGGTCTTCTGCGCGCAGCTTGGCCATGGCCAGGCGCAGCAGTTCCTCGACGTTCAGCTTGCGCTGGCGAATGCCACGCCAGCCGATGGAGTTGAGGTAGTTGGTGTCGATCATGCGGCCCAACCCGCCTTTGCCGGTGGGCGTGTTGCGGTACACGTAGTCCAGGGTGCTGCCGGAGTCGAAACCGGTGTCGAAGCCCAGCTTTACGCCGTCCGACAGGTTCTTGCCCAGGCCCATGCTGGCGCGGGTCAGGCGCCAGTACAGGTCGCGCAGGGAGTTGCGTGGCAAGGGGGCTGCGAGGGATTCGGATTCGGCGCAGGTGGCGCCCAGTTTGTCGGCGTTCAGCAGGGATGCGCGATCCAGCGGCTGCGCGAAGTTCTGCAGGATAAAACGCCTGGCGCTGCTCACGGCCACCGCGCGGTCACGCTCGCCGAGGGTGTCGTGGAAAAAACCGGGGAGGATATGCAGTTCTTTTTTCAGGCTGCCAAGGCGGTCGAAGAATTGCTGCTGGGGTTTGCGGTGCACCACAAAGTCGGAGCCCGAGACCAGCAGTTGGGTCGGCACCTGAATCGCCTGGGCATCGGCGACAACCCGGTCGGCGGCTTCGTACAGGCCCAACAGCACGTTCACCGAGATGGCCTTGGTGATCAGCGGGTCGCTGTCGTAGGACGCCACGCGCTCCGGGTCATGGCTGAGGAACTTGGCCTTGACGTAACTGTTGACGAAGAAGTTGCCGCGAAACCTGCGCATGAGCGCCAGGCCCGGCCGGGCGAAGGGCACGTACAGCTTGACCTTGAACGCCGGGGACGCGAGCACCAGGGCGCGGATTTTCGGCGCGTAGTCATGCACCCAGGTGGCTGCGATCACCGCGCCGACACTTTGGGCGATCACGGCACACTCTTCTTCCTCGATGCCATAGGTGGCACCGATATGGTCGCGGAAGGTCTGCACGTCGCGGGCGCTGGTGGCGAAGCTCGGGCTGTCGCCGCGTTCGCCAGGCGATTGGCCGTGGCCACGGGCGTCCCAGGCGAAAAAATCGAACTGCGGCAAGTCCAGTTCATCCACCAGGTGCGCGATACGCCCCGAGTGTTCATGGCCACGGTGAAACAGCAGGATCGCCTTGCGCGGCTCGCCGTCCGCCGGCACGCTGGCCGGCCAATGACGGTAGAAAAGCTCGACGCCGTCATGGGTACTGAAGGTGTGCTCTTGCTGTTCGCGCATTGCAAAATCCTTATGCAGAAGGGGAGATGTGTTGTTCTTCTTTCAGGCCCTGGCGCACCCGGTTGACCAGGGTGTAGGCGAGCAGGGCGGCAACCAGCCACATCACCGTGTCGACCCAGCCGGCGCCGAGCCAGCCGAGCGCCACACCGGTGGCCAGCACGCCGAGGACGAACGCACGGTCACTCTTGCCCATCGGCCCGTCATAGCGCCGTGACGCACCGACCATCGGCCCCAGCACGCCAGCGTATTCACTGAACACCGCCAGCAGCGCCACCAGCAACACCGGCACCAGGCTCACGCCGGGGATCAGCGCGAAGGGCAGGATCAGCGCGCTGTCGGCAATCACGTCGCACAGTTCATTGAGGTAGGCGCCCAAACGCGACTGCTGGCCGAATTCCCGGGCGAGCATGCCGTCGATGGCGTTGAGGGCCATGCGCAGGATCATCCACAGCGGGATCAGCGCAAACAGCCACAGGTGTTGGGCGAAGCTGGCGATCAACAGGCCGACCAGCAGGGAAATGACCCCGGCCAGCACGGTGATCTGGTTGGCCGTGGTGCCGTTGTCATAGAGGCGCTGCACGAGGGGGCGCAGCAGGTTCTGAAAACGCGGTTTGAGCTGATAGATCGAAATCATGAGGGGTGACGCTTCCTTGTCCGAGAGCCCGCGAAAAACTGTCTGGAGTGTGCCGATTATTCATGGCCTGTACCAGTGATGGCTCGTGTTTATGGGGGTTTAGTCACGATCTTGAAAGCACTGAAGGACAAATGTGGGAGGGGGCTTGCCCCCGATAGCGGTCTACCTGTTGATGCATGTGCCGGCTGATCCAGCGCCATCGGGAGCAAGCCCCCTCCCACAAGAGATTTTTGCCATGTTCAAAACGCTGTTTAACGAACAAAAATTTCACGCCGCGTGTTATATCGTAACGAATTGTGTACGAGCGGGCGTGAGTGGATGCAAGTGGATCTAGGGGCGGATGGCGCTTGGGTTGAAGGCCTGCCGCGTTTTCAGCAGGGGCTGTTGCATGCCCGCCGATTGCGGCAAGCCGGTATCAGCCTGACGGTGCTCGCCATTGTTGGTTGGGTGCTGGCGTTGTTTGTCGCGCTGTTTGCACCTGTGTCGATCTGGCCGGTGGTGTTGATCAACTGCGCATCGGCCCTGTTGGTGCTGGTGGCAGGGCTGCAGTCGGCGTGGTGGGTAGCCGATTGGCGCGCCCAGGCGCTGGAGGAGCCGGCGGCCGAATTACCCGTTGAAGAAACGGGTCGTTACGCACGCCTTGTGGGGCGCTTTGGCCGGCAGATTGGCGCCCCGGTCTTGTGGCTGGGCGGCTGGTCGCTGCTGGCACTGGTCAGCATCATCGAATTCTGGAACCTGGCCCTACCCTCGGCGCCTGTCGGCCAAGCGGCCAGCGTGGGGGCGGCATTGGCGCTGGCGCTGGCGTTCGGCTTGCTGGTGTTCGAACGGCGCCTGGCTCAGGAAACCACGGCCCAGTGGCCGGAAGCCGCGCAACTGGCGCAGTTGAGTCGGGTCGCGATTATCTGTCTGGTGGTCAGCGCCATTTGCCTGCTGTTTGCGGGGGATGAGTCGGTCTGGCCGTTGCGCCTGGCGGTGCTGGTCGGGCTGTTGCCGGCGCTGGTGGCGCTGGAGTTTCTATTAAGAGGTGTGCTGTCGCTGTTCAGCCCGCGCCAGCCGCGCCTTGAACCACGCCTGATGGCGCAAAGCTTCATCGCCGGGTTGCTGCGCTGGCCGCCACAACCGCTGCTGGCGTTGCAGCACGAATTACATAACCGCTTCGGCATCGACCTGCGCCAGATCTGGGCGTTTACCTACATGCGCCGCGCGTTTTTGCCGGTGTTGCTGGTGGTGCTGGCGGTCGGCTGGGCGCTGACCGGCGTGCATGAAGTGCCTCTGCAAGGCCGTGGGATTTATGAACGCTTTGGCAAACCCGTCGAGGTGTTCGGTCCTGGCCTGCATGCCGGGTTGCCGTGGCCCTTGGGCCGCGTGATCAATGTGGAGAACGGCGTGGTGCATGAGTTGGCCACCAGCGTCAGCGAAGCCTCTATTCCTGAGCTGGCGCCTGCCGAAGGCCCGGCACCGCTGATTGCCAATCGGTTGTGGGACGCCAGCCATGTGAATGACAAATCCCAGGTGATCGCCAGCAGCAGCGGCGATAAACAGAGCTTCCAGATCGTCAACATGGATGTGCGCTTCGTTTACCGCATCGGCCTCACCGATCAGGCCGCACTCGCCGCCACCTATAACAGTGCGGATGTGCCGACCCTGATTCGCAGCACCGCCAGCCGCATCCTGGTGCACGATTTTGCTTCGCGTACCCTCGACGAATTGCTCGGCGAACAACGCACCCGCCTGGCCGACGAAATCGGCCGCGCCGTGCAGGCGGACTTGCAGACACTCGACAGCGGTGTGGAAATCCTCGCCACCGTCGTGGAAGCCATCCACCCACCGGCCGGCGCCGCCAACGCCTACCACGGCGTGCAAGCCGCGCAGATCGGCGCCCAGGCCCTGATCTCCCGCGAGCGCGGCGCCGCCAGCGAACACACTAACCAGGCCTTGCTGCAAGCCAGCACCGCCCGCGACCAGGCCTTGGCCACTGCCCGCGAAGTGAATGCCGGCGCCCAAGCGGCCGACCTGCGCTTTACCGCCGAACAAAAGGCCTACGCCACGGCCGGTCGGGCCTTTGTGCTGGAACAGTACCTGGGCCAACTCAGCCTGGGCCTGGCCCACGCCAAGCTGCTTATTCTGGATCACCGCCTGGGCGCCGAGGGCGCGCCGACGATTGATCTGCGTTCTTTTACTTTGCCGGCCGACCCTTCTCTGCCGCGTAAAGCCGTTCAATAAGGAGTCTGTCTGTTGAGCGCTCACTCTCACGATCATGGTCACCACCACGGCCACCATCACCATCATCACGGTGATGAACAGGCGGCGGGTCCTTTCCCTTGGCGTCGCATGGCCTGGGCGGTGTTGCTGGTGCTGTTTGCGGTGGCGGCGGCGAGCCTGGTGCAGGTGCGCTCCGGCGAGGCCACGGTGATTACCCGCTTTGGCAACCCGTCGCGGGTGTTGCTGGAACCGGGCCTGGGCTGGCGCTGGCCGGCGCCGTTCGAAGCGGCGATCCCGGTGGACTTGCGCCTGCGCACCACCTCCAGCGGCTTGCAGGATGTGGGCACGCGCGACGGCCTGCGGATTATCGTGCAGGCCTATGTGGCGTGGCAGGTGCAGGGCGATGCCGACAATGTGCAGCGCTTTATGCGCGCCGTGCAGAACCAGCCGGATGAGGCGGCGCGGCAGATTCGCACCTTCGTCGGCTCGGCGCTGGAAACCACGGCGGCCAGCTTTGACCTGTCGAGCTTGATCAACACCGACGCCAGCCAGGTGCGCATCGCCGATTTCGAGGCGCAGCTGCGCCAGCAGATTGATCAACAATTGCTCACCACCTATGGCGTGCGTGTGGTGCAGGTGGGGATCGAGCGCCTGACGTTGCCGTCGGTCACGCTGACCGCCACCGTCGACCGCATGCGTGCCGAGCGTGAAACCATCGCCACCGAACGCACGGCCGTGGGCAAGCGCGAGGCCGCGCAGATTCGCTCCGCGGCTGAGCGTGACGCGCGCATCGTGCAGGCCGACGCCACGGTGAAAGCCGCCGACATCGAAGCCCAGTCACGGGTCGAGGCCGCGCAGATTTATGGGCGTGCCTATGCCGGCAATCCGCAGCTGTATAACCTGCTGCGCTCCCTGGACACCTTGGGCACGGTCGTGACCCCCGGCACCAAGATCATCCTGCGCACCGACGCCGCGCCCTTTCGCGCGTTGGTGGACGGGCCCAAGGACGTTCAGCCATGACCGAGCGTGACAGCCCGGACAGCCCCTGGATCCAGGCCGGGCGCCTGACGTTCCTGGCGTTGTACGCGGTGACCGTGTTGGCGGCGTTGGCGTGGGCGTTTTCCAATGTGCGGCAGATCGACCCGCAGAACCGCGCCGTGGTGCTGCACTTCGGCGCCCTCGACCGCATCCAGAATGCCGGGCTGCTGCTGGCCTGGCCGCAGCCGTTCGAGCAGGTGGTGTTATTGCCGGCGGCCGACCGGGTGATCGAGCGTCGGGTGGAGAACCTGTTGCGCTCCGATGCGGCGGTGCAGGCGGACCGTGTGGCCAGTTTCGCCACGCCCTTGAGCGACGCCCTGGCCGGCTCCGGCTATTTGCTGACCGGCGATGCCGGAGTGGTGCAGCTGGATGTGCGGGTGTTCTACAAGGTCACCGAGCCCTACGCCTTTGTGTTGCAGGGCGCGCATGTGCTGCCTGCCCTGGATCGCCTGGTGACCCGCAGCGCCGTGGCCCTGACGGCGGCGCGCGATCTGGACACGATCCTGGTGGCGCGCCCCGAATTGATCGGCACCGACAATGGCGCCGCCGAGCGTCGCGAGCGGCTGCGGGGTGACTTGGTGCAAGGCATCAACAAGCGCCTGGCCGAGTTGGCCGCCACCGGCCTGGGGTTGGGCATCGAGGTGACGCGGGTGGATGTGCAATCGAGCCTGCCGGGCCCGGCGGTGAACGCGTTCAACGCCGTACTCACCGCCAGTCAACAAGCCGACAAAGCCGTGGCAAACGCCCGGACCGAAGCGGAAAAACTCACCCAGACCGCCAACCAGCAGGCCGACCGCCTGGTGCAGGTCGCCCACGCCCAGGCCAGTGAACGCCTGGCCAATGCCCAGGCGCAAACCGCTACGGTCGCCAGCCTGGCCCAGGTCAAAGACCCGGGCTTGCTGTTGCGCCTGTACCGCGAGCGTATGCCGAAGATTCTCGGCCAGGCGGGCTCGGTGACCACGGTCGATCCTAAAGACGACTCCCGCTTGATCATCCAGGGAGCCGAACAATGAGCGCACCCATGCTGACCTCCGCCGAACAGCGCAGCGCTGCCCGGCAATTGACCCTGGCCATGCTCGCCCTGGGCTTGCTGATGCTGGGCCTGGTATGGCGCTGGCTGGCGCCGGACCAGACGGGCGTCAGCCAGTTGCTGCTCGGTGTGGCCTCGTTGCTGGTGGCGGTGCCGGTGATGCGCTCGGCCTGGTACAGCCTGCGTTTTCCCAGCCTGCATGGCATTACCGACCAACTGATCGCCCTGGCGATGCTCGGCGCCTGGGCCACCGGCGATCTGCTGACCGCCGCGCTGCTGCCGATCATCATGATCTTCGGCCACGTATTGGAAGAGCGCAGCGTGATCGGCTCCCAGGAGGCGATTCATGCCCTGGGTAAACTGACCCGCAGCCATGCGCGGCGGGTGCAGGCCGACGGCAGCATCATCGAAGTGGATAACGGCACGCTGAGCACCGGCGATATCGTCGAAGTGCGGGCCGGTGATCGCGTGCCTGCCGATGGCGTGGTGCTGTCGGGCCAGGCGAGCCTGGACACGGCGCCGATCACCGGCGAGTCGGTGCCGTTGGAAGCCAGTGTGGGGGTGCAGGTGTTTGGCGGGGCGATCAACCTCGATGGCCTGCTCCGTCTGCAAGTGACGCGCACCGGCAATGAGTCGACCCTGGGCAAAGTCATCGCGCTGATGCAGAACGCCGAACGTTCCAAGCCGCCGATCACGCGGCTGCTGGAGCGTTACGCGGGCAGCTATATGGTGCTGGTGTTGCTGCTGGCGGCAGTGACCTGGTTTGTGACCAATGACGCCCAGGCGATGCTCGCGGTGCTGGTGGCGGCGTGCCCTTGCGCCCTGGTGCTGTCGGCACCGGCGACGGCGATTGCCGGCATCGCCGTCGCGGCCCGGCACGGGATCCTGATTCGCAGCTCGGCGTTCCTCGAAGAGTTGGCGGACCTGACCTCGCTGGTGGTGGATAAGACCGGCACCCTGACCTTTGGCACCCTGCGTTTGCAGTCCATCGACACCTCGTCGACCGACCGCCAGGCGCTGCTCAACCTTGCGGCCAGCCTTGGTTCGGCCAGCAGCCACCCGGTCAGCCGTGCGTTGGCGGGGTTGGCGACTCAGGCGCAAATGCTGGCGCTCACGGATATTCGCGAGCGCCAGGGCTTGGGCGTTGTGGCACAGACCGAGCAGGGCGAAGCGGCGTTGGGCCGTCCCGAGTTGTTCGAGCAATTGGGTATTGTCACCACCGCCGTGCCTGACCATGACGGCCCGATTGCCGGGCTGGCCCTGAACGGGCAGTTTCTGGCCTGGCTGCTGCTGGCCGACAGCGTCAAGCCGGAGGCGCGCCAAGCCCTGCAAGAGTTGCGGGATTTGGGCCTGGGCCGCCAACTGCTGCTCACTGGCGACCGTCAAAGCGTGGCCGACAGCCTGGCGCTGGACGTGGGCATCAGCGATGTCGAAGCCCAGGCATTGCCCGAGGACAAGCTCAACCGCGTGCTGGGGGAAATCGGCAGCGGCTTCCGGCCCATGGTGGTCGGTGATGGGATCAACGATTCCCTGGCGCTCAAGGCTGGGGTGGTCGGCGTGGCCATGGGCGCGGGCGGGGCGGACATTGCGCTGGCCTCGGCGGATGTGGTGTTGATCGGCAGCGACCTGCGGCGCCTGGGCACCTGTGTGCGCTTGAGTCGCCAGTGCCGGCGTACGTTGCAGGTTAACGTGGTCATCGGCCTGGGCTGGACTTTGGCCATCGTGGTGTTTGCCGCCTTTGGCTGGTTGGGTGCTGCGGGGGCAATGATTGCGGCGGTGTTGCATAACCTCAGCACCTTGCTGGTACTGGGCAATGCCGGGCGTTTGCTGCGGTTTCAGGAACCGCTGTCGAAGCTTGAGGATTAATTTCAGGAATATTTGCACACGGCTGTAACGCCGATGTGGGGCCTCACTCTAGTGCAGTGTCGAGACTGGGCAATCCGTTCAGGCCGACGCCACTACCGATCATGAGGAATACAAGAATGAAGATTAAATCCGCTGCTGCTGGTGCTGCGCTGGCGATGGCCGCCGCCACCATGTTTGCTGGTGTTGCTACCCAGGTACAAGCCGCAGACGCCACCGTTCACTGCTATGGCGTCAACGCCTGCAAAGGCCAGAACGATTGCAAGACCAAAGACCACGCCTGCAAAGGCCAGGGAGCTTGTAAGGGCCAGGGCTTCCTGTCCATGAGCAAGGCCATGTGCGACCAGAAAGGCGGCACCGTCGGCGAATAACCGGCCACCGAGTGCAACCGCAGCGGCTGCACCCACCGCTGCGGACACTTTTCCCTGGAGTGTCCTATGCCTGTTTCCCTTCCGAGCCTTGGTTACGGCCTGGGTTTACGCAGTGAGTACTATCAACAGATCCTTGAACAATCGCCGCCGGTGGATTGGTTCGAAGTGATCTCCGAGAATTATCTGGTTCAGGGCGGCAAGGCCTTGTACTACCTGGACGCAATAGCCGAGCGCTATCCTCTGGTGATGCACGGTGTGTCCCTGTCCATTGGTGGGCCTCATGCCCTCGATATCGATTACCTGAAGCAAATCAAATCCCTGGCCGAGCGCATCCAGCCGGCGTGGATTTCCGATCACCTATGCTGGAGCCGTGGCAGCGCGCACCAGTTGCACGACCTGCTGCCCCTGCCTTACACCGAAGAAAGCCTCTACCACGTGGCCGCTCGCGTTCGCCAAGTGCAGGATGTGTTGCAGCGCCCGCTGGTGCTGGAAAACGTCTCCAGCTATGTGCGTGCCAAGGCGGATGAATTCACCGAATGGGAATTCCTCAATGCCCTGGCCCACTTGTCGGGCTGCCAGTTGCTGCTGGACGTTAACAATGTGTATGTCAGTGCACGCAACCATGGCTTCGATGCCTGGACCTTCATCCGCAACCTGCCGCCCGACAGCATCCGCCAGTTGCATTTGGCGGGGCATATGGATTACGGCGACTACGTGGTCGATACCCACGACCATCCGGTGTGCGATCCGGTGTGGGCGCTGTATCAACAGACCCTGGAGCACGTGGGGCCGGTCTCGACATTGTTGGAGCGCGATGACCATTTCCCGCCGCTCGAAGAACTGCTCACCGAGTTGAGCAAGGCCCGCGAACTGGGGGCCACCGCCCTGGCCAGGAGAGCGTTATGCGCCTGACCGATTGGCAGTTGGCTTTTGAACGGCACCTGTTATCCGAGACGCCGGTTGCCAGCAGTGATTTCGCCGCCACGTTGCTTGGTGGGCCGACACTGGATGTGGAAACGGGCCTGGCGATTTATCACAATGCCTACCTCTCGCGGTTGCAGGACGTGCTGCGACATGACTTCGGTGCCATCCGGTATTGGCTGGGGGATGATGAGTTTGCGTTGCTGAGCGAAGCCTATGTTCGCCGCCATCCCTCTGCGCATTACAGTTTGCGCTGGCTGGGGGAGCGGTTTGCGGCGTTTATCCTTGAGCATCTGGTGGCCGAACAAAGCGCGCCGCTGGCCGAGCTGGCGCGGTTGGAGTGGGCGTTCACCCTGGCGTTTGACGCGCCCGAAGGGCGGTTGCTGATGCTGGACGACATGGCGTTGTTGCCTGCCGAAGAGTGGCCGGGTCTACAGGTCAACCTGGCGCCTTCAGTGCAGCAGTTACTCTGCCGCTTCAACACGCTGGCGATCTGGCGATCCAGCAAGGATAAATCCAGTTTCCCAGGCAGCGAGGTGCTTGATCCGGCACACATCTGCGTGGTGTGGCGCCACCAGAATGTATGCCGTTACCGCAGCCTGGAACCCTTCGAGGCCTGCGCCTTGGCGGGGATGGTGACCACCGGCTGGGATTTTTCAGAACTGTGTGCAGAGTTGGCAGTCACTTATGGAGAGGGTGCACCACTGCAAGCGGTGACATGGCTGAAACAGTGGATCCAGGACGGTTTGCTCCAGCGCCGAGCCCCATAGAAGAACGCTATCAAATCGATAGCCTCCTACTTTTTCTCGGGATGGTCTACCCTCATTCCAGACGTCTGAAACAAGGGGGGGACTACTCATGCTCGCGCAACTTCCACCGGCCTTACAGAATCTACAGCTGCCGCTGCGTCTTCGACTCTGGGATGGCCATGAATTCAACTTGGGCCCCGAGCCCAGTGTGACCATCGTGGTGAAGGACCCCACGGTCGTGCCCAAACTGTCCCACCCCACGCTCGACTCGTTGGGCGAAGCCTTCGTCGAGGGCAAACTGGAGCTGGAAGGCTCCATCACTGAAGTGATCCGGGTGTGTGACGAACTGAGTCATGCCCTGATTGACGACGACGAGGGGAGTCGTCCGGTGCGCTCGATCCACGACAAGGCCACCGACGCCGCGGCCATTTCCTACCATTACGACCTGTCCAACGGGTTCTACCAGCTATGGCTGGACCAGGACATGGCGTACTCCTGCGGTTATTTCGAAACCGGCAGCGAATCCATCGACCAGGCCCAGCAAGACAAATTCCGCCACCTGTGCCGCAAACTGCGTTTGCAGCCAGGCGAATACCTGCTCGACGTAGGCTGTGGCTGGGGCGGGCTGGCGCGGTTTGCGGCGCGGGAGTTCGGGGTCAAGGTGTTTGGCATCACCCTGAGTAAAGAGCAGTTGGCGTTGGCCAAGGAGCGGGTGAAAGCCGAGGGCCTGGAAGACCGGATCGACCTGCAACTGCTCGACTACCGCGATCTGCCCCAGGATGGTCGTTTCGACAAAGTGGTGAGCGTGGGCATGTTCGAACACGTCGGCCACGCCAACCTGGCGCAATACTGCAAGACCCTGTTTGGTGCCGTGCGCGAAGGCGGCCTGGTGATGAACCATGGCATTACCGCCAAGCACACCGACGGCCGGCCCGTGGGCCGTGGCGCTGGGGAGTTTATCGAGCGTTATGTGTTCCCCAACGGCGAACTGCCCCATTTGGCGATGATGACCGCTGAGATCAGTGAAGTCGGGCTGGAAGTGGTCGACGTCGAAAGCCTGCGCCTGCATTACGCGCGCACCCTGGACCATTGGAGCGAGCGCCTGGAAGACAACCTGGAAGCGGCGGCGAAGCTGGTGCCGGAGCAAGCGTTGCGCATCTGGCGGCTGTACCTGGCCGGGTGTGCTTATGCGTTTGCGCGGGGCTGGATCAACCTGCACCAGATTCTCGCGGTGAAGCCTCACGCGGATGGCAGCCATGAACTGCCGTGGACGCGGGAGGATATCTATCGCTGAGCTGATGTTCCAGAAAGGTGGAGATCCAAATGTGGGAGGGGGCTTGCTCCCGATAGCGGTATAGCAGTCGCCACCAGTTGACTGACCACCCGCTCTCGGGAGCAAGCTCCCTCCCACATTTTTTACCGCATTGGCTGTTAGAGAATCGGTGAGATCAAGCGCGCCACCCGCATGCCCAGTTGTTGCAGGCGGCGGGTCTCGCGGCTTTCTTCCTGGCTCACTTCATGGGCCTGCGCGAAGTCGTCCAGCAGCATCTGCTCCACCTGCTTGGCGAAGGCTTCGTCGACCGTCAGCAACATCACTTCGAAATTCAGCCGGAACGAACGGTTATCCATGTTTGCACTGCCGATGGCGCTGATCTCGCTGTCCACCAACACCACCTTTTGATGCAGGAAACCCGGTGTGTAGCGGAACACCCGGACACCGGCGCGCACCGCTTCGATCGCATACAGGCTGGACGCGGCGTACACGATGCGGTGGTCGGGCCGCGATGGCAGCAGCAGGCGTACATCCACCCCGCGCAGGACCGCCAGGCGCAGGGCGGCGAAGACCGCTTCGTCAGGGATGAAATACGGGCTGGTGATCCACACGCGCTCGGTTGCCGCGTGGATAGCCTCGACGAAAAACAGCGAACAGGTTTCATACGGGTCGGCCGGGCCGCTGGCGAGTAATTGGCAGAGCACGCCGTCTTCGGGGTAGGCGTCCGGCAGGATCAGCGGCGGCAGCTCGCGCGCGGCCCAGAACCAGTCCTCGGCAAACGACTCCTGCAGGCACGCCACTACCGGGCCGGTAACTTGCACATGGGTATCGCGCCACGGCGCCAGCGGCGGTTTTTTGCCCAGGTATTCATCGCCCACATTGTGCCCACCGACAAACCCGGTGACACCGTCCACCACCACGATCTTGCGATGGTTGCGGAAGTTGACCTGGAAACGATTGAGCCAACCGCTGCGGGTGGCGAATGCCTTGACCTGCACCCCGGCGTCGCGCAGCGATTGCACGTAGCGATGGGGCAGGGCATGGCTGCCGATACGGTCGTACAGTACGTAGATGCCCACGCCTTGGGCGGCCTTTTCCTTCAACAAAGCCTGTAACTGACGGCCGAGTTCATCGTCATGGATGATGAAGAACTGAAACAGTACGGCGGTTTGTGCGTTGCGGATGGCCTCGAAGATCGCACCGAAGGTGGCGTCGCCATTGATCAGCAAGCGCACTTCGTTGTTCGCCAGGCACGGCATGCGGCCCAGTTTGGGCATGGCACGCAGTGAGGCGTAGGCGCTGGAATTACGCGCGGCGAGGGCTTCTTCGACCCATGGGCGCCAGTTCAGCTCGGCGATGGCGGTGTGCATTTCCTGATTGGCCTGGCGGCGGGCCTGGATGTACGCGTCGAAGGTGCTGCGGCCAAAAATCAGGTAGGGGATCAGCGTGAGGTAGGGCATGAACATCAGCGACAGGGCCCAGGCGATCGAGCCTTGGGCGGTCCTGACGGTCAGCACCGCGTGGATCGCGGCGAGAGTCCCGAGAAAATGCAGCGTGGCGATGAAGTAGGCGAGCAGGTGCGGGCCAAAGAAATCCATGGACGACGGTACTCCAGGCAATCCAATGCCTAACAGACCATGAACGGCTGCGAATGTCGCTATTTTATTTGCCGTGCAACACTGGCACTTTTGTGGCGTCTAACGCCCACAATTGCCCAGGAGTTACCCGATGAATGCTCGTCTGCTTGGTTTGGCCATGGTTGTTGGTTTGTCGTTGCCGGTGGCAGCGCAGGCGCAGATGCTGGCGCCGGGCTTGTGGGAATTGACCACCAGCAACATGAAAGTCGATAACCAGGACCTGCCGGACCTGTCGCTGATCCTCGGTCAGCTCAAGCAACAGATGACCCCCGAACAGCGCGCCATGCTGGAAAAGCAAGGCATCACCATGGCCGGCAAAGGCGTGCAGGTGTGCCTCACCCCGGCACAGGTCGCCTCTGATTCAATCCCCCTGACCGACCCGCAATCGGGCTGCAAACAGGAAGTGACCGACAAGACCGGTAACCAGTGGAAATTCCGTTTCAGTTGCCCGAAAGCCCAGGGCACCGGCGTCGCTACCTTCCAGAGCCAGAAAGAATTCACCACCACCGTCAACGGCACCTTCAATGCCACCGGCGTTCAGCAGAAGGGCAGCCTGGATACCCACGCCCAATGGCTGGGCACCGATTGCGGTACGGTCAAGCCTCGCGCTTAATAGGAGCGAGCAAGCGCGCTCCTACCTTAGGAAATGCAGGGGTAAACCCTGGCAGCTGTCGACTACCTGGCCGTTGTGCCAGGCCAGGTGGCCGCAGACCAAGGTGGTGCTCACACTGTGGCGAAAGCGACGTTCGGCGAACGGCGTCCAACCACAGCGGGCAAGAATCGGCTCATCCCTGACCGGCTTTCCCTCGGGCTCCGGTTTGATCAGCACCAGGTCGGCCCAATACCCTTCGCGTAGATAACCCCGGTCGGGGATGGCAAACAGGTCGGCGACACGGTGGCTGGTCTTGGCCACCAGGGTGGCCAGGGGCAGCAGCCCATCGGCCACCAACTCCAACAGCGCAGGCAGCGCGTGTTGCACCAGGGGCAAACCCGAGGGCGCTTCACGATACCCCAACTGTTTTTGCGCCCAGGTATGCGGCGCATGGTCCGTGCCAATCACATCCAGACGATCACTCAGCAAGGCCAGGCGCAGGGCGTCGCGGTCGGCGCGGGTCTTGATCGCCGGGTTGCATTTGATCTGGTGGCCGAGACGGTGATAGTCGTGGTCATCGAACAGCAGGTGATGCACGCAGACTTCAGCGGTAATGCGTTTTTGCGCCAGCGGTTTGTCTTCGAACAATTCCAGCTCGCGGGCGCTGGTCAGGTGCAGCACGTGCAGGCGTGTACCGTGACGCCTGGCCAATTCCACGGCGAAGGAGGATGAGCGATAGCAGGCTTCGGCATCACGGATCAGCGGGTGGGCAACGGCGGGGATCTTGTCACCAAAGCGCTCACGCATGCGCTGCTCGTTGGCTTGGATGCTCGGCGTGTGTTCGCAGTGGGCCAGCAGAATGGTCGGCACTTCGGCAAACAGCCGTTCCAGGATTCGTGGATCGTCCACCAGCATATTGCCGGTAGAGGCGCCCATGAACACTTTGACCCCGGCCACTTCGCGTGGGTCGAGGGCGGCGACGGTGTCGAGGTTGTCGTTGCTGACGCCGAAGTGAAAGCCATAGTTGGCCACCGAGTGCAGGGCCGCGCGGCGCTTTTTATCGGCCAGGGCTTCCAGGTTCAGCGTGGCGGGCTGGGTGTTGGGCATGTCCATCACGCTGGTAATGCCGCCGGCCACGGCCGCGCGGGACTCGCTGTAGAAGCTGCCCTTGTCCGGCGCGCCCGGATCGCGAAAATGCACCTGATCGTCAATCATGCCCGGCAGCAGCCACTGGCCTTGGGCGTCGATGGCCACCGGCGCGGTGTTCCCCTCGATACTGCTGGCGATCTTCTCGATACGGCCATTGACGACCAGCACGTCGGCATCGAACTCCTGGCCTTCATTCACCAGGCGGGCATTGCGGATCAGCAGGCGGCTCATGGCTCAGAACTCGTTTTGCAGGGCTTTGTAACCGCGCACCAGGTCGACGTTGGTACGTGCCACGTCTTCGGAAAACTCCGAGGCGCTGACACTCACCGGCGGGAATTGCGACAAGTCGGTATTCGGCCCGATACGGGTAGTGGAGGGCACGTAGAAGGCGACGGGCAAGTCACGGCCGTCGACCACCGAGTTATGGCGCACCACGCATCCATCGCCGACGGCGCAGTTGAACAGCACGCTGTTGAAACCGATAAACACGCGGTCGCCGACGGTGCAGGGGCCGTGGACGATGGAGCGATGCGCGATGGATGTAAATGCTCCTATCGTCACCGCCGCGCCGGACTTGGAGTGGATGACCACGCCGTCCTGGATATTGGAATTGGCGCCGATGGTGATCGGGTCCATGGCGCCGCTGGCGTCGACTTCGTCGGCGCGGATCACGGCGTAGGGGCCGACAAACACGTTCTCGCCGATGATGACTTTGCCGCAGATGATCGCGGTCTTGTCGACGTAGGCCGATTCGGCAATCACCGGCAGATCGCCGGAAGGGTTCTTGCGGATCATGCAACTGGCTCCGTAATGATGTGAACGTAGGCGCCGTCGATGGCGTTGTAGAAACAGGTGTGGCGGCCGGTGTGGCAGGCCGGGCCTTGCTGGTCGACGATCAGCAGTACCGCGTCGCCGTCACAATCCAGGCGCGCTTCCACCAACTGTTGCCAGTGGCCGGAGCTTTCGCCTTTGCGCCAGAGCTGTCGGCGCGAGCGCGACCAATAGCAGACCTGCCCGGTAGCCAGTGTTTCGTTGAGGGCCTGGCGATTCATCCAGGCCAACATCAACACTTCGCCGCTGCCGTGTTGCTGGGCGATGGCGGCGATCAGGCCGTCGCTGTTCCACGGCAGGGCGTCGAGCACGGCTGCGAGTGGAAAGCGGCTGCCGACGGCAGCCCCTTCCAGTTCGAGCATGCTCAGGGTCATGGCTTGCTCAACGCTGCGCACAGGGTGTTGAGGTTGTACTCGAACAGCCCGATGAAGGTGCTCGCCGGCCCTTCTGCAGCCAGGGCGTCGGAGTACAGCGTGCCGCCAATCTGCGCGCCGCTTTCATCGGCGATCTGCTTGAGCAGGCGCGAGTCCTTGATGTTTTCCATGAACACGGCCTTGACCTTGTCTTTGCGGATTTGGGTGATCAGCGCGGCGACTTCGGCGGCCGACGGTTCACGTTCGGTGGACAGGCCTTGCGGCGCCAGGAACTGGATGCCATAGGCCTGGCCCAGGTAGCCGAAGGCGTCATGGGAGGTAACGATGCGACGGTTACCCGGCGGCAGCGCGCCGAATTTGGTCTTGGCTTCGGCCAGCAGGCGGTAGATTTCCTTCAGGTAGGCCTGGCTGTTGCGCAGGTAGTCGGCCTTGTTGGCCGGGTCGGCAGCTACCAGCGCCTTGGTGATGTTGTTCACATAGATTTCGGCGTTGGCCAGGTTGTGCCAGGCGTGCGGGTCGGGGATGGTTTCGCCGTCTTCCTCCATGGTGTGGGAGATCACACCTTTGCTGGCGGTGACCACCGTGGCCTTGGTTTCGGTGCTGGTGACCAGGCGATCCAGCCACGGCTCGAAGCCCAGGCCGTTCTTGATGATCACCTTGGCCTTGAGCAGCGCCTTGGCATCGTCCGGGGTTGGCTCGTAGGTGTGGGCATCGGCGTCGGGGCCGACCATGTTGCTGATCTGGATGTGCTCGCCACCGATCTGGTGGGTGATGTCATCGAGAATACTGAAGCTGGTAACCACTTGGAGTTTGTCGGCGGCCTGGGCCATCGACAGCGGCAGCAGCAGACTGAACAGCACGAGTAGAGCGCGCATCGGGAAACACCTCATTGGGATGTAAGCAAAGGCGGGCGGCGCAGCAAGCCGTGCACCGGACCGAAGACCACGGACAGCAGGTACCCACCGCCAGCCACCAGCACAATCGCCGGGCCGCTGGGCAGCGAGAAGTAGAACGACAGCAATAAACCCAACCACACCGACAGGCATCCCAGCACCGCCGATACAGCGATCAACACCGGCAGGCGCCGGCTCCAGAAGCGTGAAGCGATGGCCGGCAACATCATCAATCCCACCACCATCAAGGCGCCGATGGCTTGGAAGCCAATCACCAGGTTCAGTACCACCAGGGTCAGGAACAAGCCGTGGGCCAGGGGGCCAAGGCGGCTGACGGTTTGCAGGAACAGCGGGTCGAGGGTGTCCAGCAGCAGCGGTTTGTAGATCAGCGCCATGGCGATCAGGCTGAACCCGGAGACCCAGAGCATGCCGGTCAGGGTGGTTTCGTCGACGGCCAGGGCAGAGCCGAACAGCAGGTGCAGCAGGTCCAGGCGCTTGCCGGCCAGGCCCAGGATCAATACACCGGCGGCGAGGGAGATGGGATAGATAGCGGCGAGGCTGGCGTCTTCGCGCAGGCCGGTGCGGCGGGTGATCCACGCCGACAGGCCGGCCATGCTCAGGCCCGCGCCCAGGCCGCCGATGGTCAGCGCGGGCAAGCTCAAGCCCGCGAACCAGAAGCCCAGTGCAGCGCCGGGCAATATGCCGTGGGCGACGGCGTCACCGATCAGGCTCATGCGGCGCAGGATCAGAAATACGCCGAGCGGAGCGGTGCTGCAGGCGAGCACCAGCCCGCCGATCAGGGCGCGACGCATGAAGACGAAGTCGAGGAAGGGCATCCACAGGTGGGCGGCGAAGTGCATCAGGCCACCTGCATGTGAGGCTGCGGGCGGATCAACTCTTTGCTGGAACCGAACACACAGCCACTGCTTTTGATTTGCACCACTTGCTGGGTGTGATGGCGTACGGAGGCGAGGTCATGGCACACCACCACCAACGTTCGGCCTTCGGCGTGCCAGGCGTGGATGTGGTTCCAGCACAGCGCCTGGCCTTCTTCGTCCAGAGCGGCATGGGGCTCGTCAAGCAGTAACACTGGCGACTCGGCAAGGCTCATGCGAGCGAGCAATGCGCGTTGTAGTTGGCCGCCTGACAACGCCATCAGCGGGCGCTGTTCCAGACCGCTGAGGCACCAGTCTTCCAGTACCGCTTGCAGGCGTTCGCTGCGTTGTTGCGGGGTGAGCCGTGTGCCCCATAAACCGGCGGCGACCAGTTCTTGCAGGCTGATGGGGAACTGACGGTCAAGGTGCTGTTGCTGGGGCAGGAACGACAGGCCACCTCGGCGTGGAACATCCACGGTCACTTTGCCCGCCAACGGTTTTTGCAGGCCAGCGATGACTTTGAGCAGGCTGCTTTTGCCGCAGCCGTTGGGGCCGATCACACCGGTGAGGCTGCCTTTTTCCAGGGTGAAATCCACGGCGGGAGTGAGCGGTTGGCCGGGGGCGCCCCAGCGCAAGGCGGTGCAACTGATCATGAAGGGTTTCTCGTCCAGCGGCTTTCAGCCACGGCATCGTGCGCGTGCAGGCTTTCGGCGTGGATCACTTTGAGGTGGAAGGCTTTGACGGCATCCGAGCGTTTCAAGGCGAGGTTAAGGCGGCGTGCGGCGTCTTCGCAGAACATCAGGTTCTGCCCATTGGCCAGGGCGAAGGCTTGTTCGTCCGCGCGTTTTACGGCGGTTTGTACGGCGGTGCCGAGGGCGGCTTCGGCAGCGTTGATCAGCTCGGTCAGTGGCAGGTGATCGCCTTGCAGGTGCACGTGCAACTGCGCGCTGCTGCGCTGGCTGTGGGGCGTGGCGACGATACCGTTGGCGCTGCCGAGCCAGGTCAATACGTCTTCATGCAGCAACGACGTGTTGCCGAAGTCTTGGAGAAATTGCTGCTGAATCAACTGCCTGGCGAGGGCAGCGGAGCAGGGGCAGGTTGAAGAATAGGTAACGTCAATTTTTAGTTCCACGTGGAACATCTGGTTTTTCAGGCGCGCCTCGATGCTCACCGGGTAGCCCTTCCAGCCGGCCAGTGGGCTGACCAGCGCGGGGCGTTTCAGCAGTAAATTCGTGTGCAGACGCAGGTAGGCGTTCTTAGATAAATCTTCATGACTGTCGAGAAACCGCTGCAGTACATTGCGCAGAAGTGCGGGTGTAATGGGCTGCTGGTCGAGCATCTCCAGCGCCAGGTAAAGGCGCGACATATGAATACCACGGGCGGTGCCGTCGTCCAGGCTGACGCCGGCATCGGCGGTGGCGGTCAGGCGCTGGCCATCGATGAGGATCGGCAGGGCGATGCCGCACATGCCCACCCAGTCGAGTGGCAAGGCTTGGCGTGAAGCCTGCGCGGCAATATCCGGCAGAGTCAGCGCATTCATAAGCAGGTCCATCGTTGGAAATAATTCGACATGTTATAGTATAACAATAGAGTCGACGATGAATTTTCTGCCCCGACCTTTTTTCAGTCATGTCGA
The DNA here is from genome assembly GCF_007828335.1 of Pseudomonas sp. SJZ103. Classification (NCBI taxonomy): domain Bacteria; kingdom Pseudomonadati; phylum Pseudomonadota; class Gammaproteobacteria; order Pseudomonadales; family Pseudomonadaceae; genus Pseudomonas; species Pseudomonas sp. SJZ103. The sequence goes on along the minus strand of NZ_VIUN01000002.1, from coordinate 577,893 downwards.
GTACGGACGCTCCTTTATTCGCGGTATTTGTCATGCACAGACGTCAGCTCCTCCACCTGCTCCTGGCCAGCCCTTTGTTTGCTTTGCCGTTCGCCGCCCACGCGACCCAGATCCGCAATGCACGCCTGTGGCGCTCGGACGACAAGCTGCGGCTGGTGTTCGACCTAAGCGGCCCAGTGCAATACAAGACGTTCTCCCTGACTGCCCCGGAACGCCTGATCATCGACTTGAGCGGCGCAGGCCTCAGTGGTGACTTTTCTCAACTTGAGCTGAAGAACAGCGGGATCACCTCGATTCGCTCGGGGCATTTCGGCAAGGCGGATACACGCATCGTGCTTGACCTGGCCGCGCCGATGCAGCTCAACAGCTTTGTATTGCCGCCTCAGGACGGGCAGGGGCATCGCCTGGTGCTGGACCTGACCAGCGCCACCCGTGCACCGCGTCAAATCGCTGCTGAAGCCGTGCCCTTGGTGGCTTCGGTGGACAAGGCGCACCCCAAGCGCGACATCATTGTGGTGGTCGACCCCGGCCACGGCGGCAAAGACCCCGGTGCTGTCGGGTCCAAGGGGCAGCGCGAAAAAGATGTGGTGCTGTCGATCGCCCAACTGCTGGCCAAGCGCTTGAAACGTGAAAAGGGTTTTGACGTGAAACTGGTGCGTAACGACGACTTCTTTGTGCCGCTGCGCAAGCGCGTGGACATCGCCCGTCAGCACAAGGCCGATATGTTCATCTCGGTGCATGCCGATGCCGCGCCACGGCTCACGGCCTCGGGCGCCTCTGTGTATGCGCTGTCGGAGGGCGGCGCGACCTCGGCCACGGCGCGCTTTATGGCCCAGCGTGAAAACGGCGCGGATTTGCTGGGCGCCACCACGTTGCTCAATCTCAAGGATAAGGATCCGATGCTGGCCGGGGTGATTCTTGATATGTCGATGAACGCCACCATCGCGTCCAGCCTGCAACTGGGCAGCTCGGTGTTGGGGAGCCTGCAAAGCATCACCAGCCTGCATCAGAAACGTGTGGAACAGGCGGGGTTCGCGGTGCTCAAGTCACCGGACGTGCCGTCGATCCTGGTGGAGACCGGCTTTATCTCCAACGCCCAGGACGCCCAGCGCCTGGTGACGGCGCGCCATCAACAAGCGGTTGCGGATGGCTTGTTCGAAGGCCTGAAAAAATACTTCCAGAAGAACCCGCCGATGAACAGCTACATGGCCTGGGTGCAGGAACAGAAGAACGCTCAGGCCTAACAGCCGGTAATTCGGCTGCACGTGAACTTGGCAGTGGCGCCTCCGGAGCTGGAAAACCGGTTGATCGTGGTCCAGCCCACCCGCCGCGTGTAGCCGACCCATGCCTCCCCATCCGACGCCAGGCCGGTAAAGAACGTCAGTTGCCCGTAGCGGCTGTTGGTTTGTGCCCAATAACGTTTACCGACCACCTCGAAACCGCGCAAATACGTGGTGGTGCCCACCGTCGCTACGCTGTAGGCATTGCCCAGCGGGTCCACACAGGCCAACAGGTTGGCGCTGCGCGTGCAATTGGCCAGCAAGCTTGGCGCTTGGGCGCAGGCAGGCCCTGCCGCTGCCAGTAACAGGGCGCACACCAGGTATTTCATAAGGGATCTCGGGGGCTGGGAAGTGTTCAAGCATTGCGCCCTTCGTCGCAACGAGCAAGGGGGATTGGCTTATTTGTATTGTTATACTATAACATCAAAGCACAGCCTGACCCGTGACCCATTCCCTATGACCGAACAAGACCTGCTGGCCCAGCCGCCCGCCGACTATATGAATGAAGCCCAGCAGGGCTTTTTCCGCGAACTGTTGCTGACTCAGCGCAATGAACTGCAAGCGCGCATCGAGGGCGAATTCCTGTTACTGCGCGAGCAGGAGCCCAACAGCGATCCGGCCGATGTGGGCAGCGCCGAAGAACAGCGCCAGTGGCAACTGCGCTTGCTGGAGCGGGAAAAGAAGCTGCTCGACAAGATCGACGACGCCCTCGAACTGCTCGCCCGTGGCGAGTACGGCTGGTGCCGCGAAACGGGCGAGCCCATCGGCCTGCAACGTCTGCTGCTGCGCCCCACCGCCACCCTGTGTATCGAAGCCAAAGAACGTCAAGAGCTGCGCGAACGCCATAAACGGGCGATTTGACCGGCCAACCCTGATGAGGATTACCTGATGCCCAATCGTCTCCCCGTTACCGTGTTGTCCGGCTTTCTCGGCGCCGGTAAAAGCACGCTGCTCAACTACGTCCTGCGCAACCGCGAAAACCTGCGCGTGGCGGTGATCGTCAACGACATGAGCGAAATCAACATCGACGGCAGCGAGGTGCAGCGTGACGTCACCCTCAACCGTTCCGAAGAAAAACTGGTGGAGATGAGCAACGGCTGTATCTGCTGCACCTTGCGTGAAGACTTGCTCGAAGAAGTCGGAAAACTCGCCAAGGAAGATCGCTTCGATTACCTGTTGATCGAATCCACCGGTATCTCCGAGCCGTTGCCGGTGGCTGAAACCTTCACCTTCCGTGATGAAAACGAGCAAAGCCTGGCCGACATCGCGCGCTTGGACACCATGGTCACCGTGGTCGACGGCATGAACTTCCTGCTCGACTACCAGGCTGCCGAAAGCCTCGCCTCACGGGGCGAAACCCTTGGAGAGGAGGACGAACGCTCGATCACCGACCTGTTGATTGAGCAGATCGAATTCGCCGACGTGATCCTGATCAGCAAGATCGACCTGATCAGCAGCTGTGAGCGCGAAGAGCTGATGGCGATCCTTGAGCGCCTCAATGCCCAGGCGGAAATCATCCCGATGGTCATGGGCGAAGTGCCGCTGAACAAGATCCTCAACACCGGCCGCTTCGACTTCGAACGCGCCGCGCAAGCGCCAGGCTGGTTGCAGGAGTTGCGTGGTGAACATGTGCCGGAAACCGAAGAGTACGGCATCGCGTCCACCGCTTATCGCGCACGGCGCCCCTTCCATCCGCAACGCTTCTTCGACTTTATCGACCGGCCTTGGGTCAACGGTAAATTGCTGCGTTCCAAGGGCTTTTTCTGGCTGGCCAGCAAGCATCAGGATGCGGGCAGTTGGTCCCAGGCCGGTGGCTTGATGCGCCACGGGTTTGCCGGACGCTGGTGGCGCTTTGTGCCGAAAAGCCAATGGCCCCAAGACGAAGAAAGCGTCGCGGCAATCATGGGTAACTGGCAGCTCAGTACCGGCGACTGCCGTCAGGAACTGGTGTTTATCGGACAGAACATCGACTTCGCGCGGATGCGTACCGAGTTGGACGCGTGCTTGCTCACCGATGAAGAAATGGCCCAGGGCGTCGAAGGTTGGCGCCTGCTGGCTGATCCGTTTGGTCCCTGGTACGAAGAGGTTGCCTGATGCTGGCACCGGTTATCCCCTTGCGCCCCGTGGTTCGTCAGACCCGTGGTGACACCCCGCTGGCGCTGTCCGATATTCTCGAAGATGGCGTGAACCTGGCGCTGTGGCAGCGTCAATTGCCGTTGCATATCGCCGAGTTCGGCGCTTTGCTGGTGGCGCTCAATGAGCCGTTGGCCGAGTCCTTGGTGATCGAACTCAACAGAGAGGACGCCGAGCCGAACTTGCGCGGTCTGGCGTCCAGTTACCGCGATCTTGAAGGCTACGAAGGTTTTATCGCCGATGTGTCGTGGCTGGTCAGCGCCTTTGCGTGCCTGCTCGGCGCCAAGCGCATCGGTGTGCGCCTGCGTTTGCTGGATAAAGCCATGTGCCCCCGTTTTCACGTTGACCATGTGCCGGTGCGGCTGATCACCACCTATGCCGGCATCGGCAGCCAGTGGTTGCGCGAAGGGGTGATGGACCGCCGCAAGCTCAGCCAACCGGACGCCGAACCGAGCCAGCGCATCGAACAGATCCAGTGCGGTGAAGTGGCGCTGCTCAAAGGCACTAAATGGCATGGCAACGAAGACCACGGCCTGATCCATCGCTCCCCCGCGCTGAAAGCGGATGAGCGCCGATTGATTCTGACGCTGGATTGGCTCGCGTAACCGCGTAGGATCAAACGCTCTACACGGTCCGAACGATGGCTCTCATGCTGCAGAACATTCCCACCCACGTAATTGCCGGGCCCTTGGGCGCCGGCAAGACCAGCCTGATCAAGCACCTGCTCGCCCAACGCCCGGCCAACGAGCGCTGGGCGGTGTTGATCAACGAGTTCGGCCAGATCGGCCTGGACGCTGCACTGCTGACCCTGGATGACGACGGCATTGCCCTCGGTGAAGTTGCCGGTGGCTGCCTTTGTTGTGTGAATGGCGCACCGTTCCAGGTAGGCCTGGGCCGGTTGCTGCGTAAGGCCAATCCAGATCGGTTGTTTATCGAACCCTCGGGCCTGGGCCATCCTGCGCAGTTGCTCAAGCAGTTGCGCGAAGCGCCGTGGCAGCAGGTGCTGGCGGTTCAGCCCTGTGTGCTGGTGCTGGATGTCCAGGCGCTGGCAGCGGGCAAACCCTTACCGCCAACGCAGCAGGAAGCGTTGGCCAGTGCCGGACTGTTGGTGCTGAACAAGGATGAGGGGCTGGATGCTGGGCAACGTGAGGCGGTCGAACGACAGCTACCCGACCGCGATATTTATTGGACCCAACAGGCGCGCGTGCCGCTCGGCAAACTGCCAGGCTTGAATGCACAGGCTGAAGCTGCTGTGGATAACTTTGCCCTGCCTAAGGGGCTGGCTCAATTGCCGGCTATCTGGAGCGATCCGGCAGTGCCGATCTGCCTGAGTCAGGCCCAGGAGGGCGGTTGGAGTATCGGTTGGCGCTGGCACCCGAGCCAGCAATTCGATTCCGAGCGTCTGCACCTGTGGCTGACAGGGCTTGAGTGGTGCCGCGCCAAACTGGTTATCCACAGCCGTGATGGGTGGATCTCGGCCAACGCTGTGGATAACAGCCCGCTCGTCTGGCAACCCAGCGAATGGCGTCGCGACTCACGTATCGAACTGATCTTCAGCGCACCACAGGACGTGGCCGCATTGCAGGCCGCACTGGCTGCCTGCCGTTACTGACGGTTCTTGGTGGCGTGGTCCTGGCGCCATTGGCTCAGCTCGATCACATTGGCGCTGGGCAGCGCTTCCTTGACCTCGAACGGGTAGGGCGCCAGTTCGATCTGCGCGCTGTGGGCACCGAATTGTGTGATGGTCCCGCTGTGACGAGTCTCGCCTGTGACGGTGAACTCGAAATTGTAGATACGCGCCAGACGCCGCCGACCGTTGGCATCCTTCACAAAACCGATGCGCTTTAACGCCACGGCGCCGTCGAGCAATTCGATATCGAGCTTGGCACAATGCTGCTTGACCCGCGCCAGCGCCCGCTCTCGCAGGCCGTGGTTGTGCCATACCCAGGCGGCACCGGTCGCCAGCAGCATCAACACGAAGATGTTTCCCAGGGTGAGCATGCGAAAAACTCCAACAAAGTGAGAGCAGCTTAACTGTGTCGTCGGCCTGTCGTACAGGCTGCGTTTAGTCGCATACTGCGCGGCCAGAATTTCAATGGCTTTACGGAAATCCCCTGCATGAAACGCACACCTCATCTGCTTGCGATCCAGTCTCATGTGGTCTTTGGCCACGCCGGAAACAGCGCCGCCGTGTTCCCCATGCAGCGGGTCGGGGTAAATGTCTGGCCGCTGAACACGGTGCAGTTCTCCAACCATACGCAGTATGGTCAGTGGGCGGGCGAAGTGTTGGCGCCGCAGCAGATTCCTGCGCTGGTGGAAGGCATTGCCGCCATCGGCGAGCTGGGCAACTGCGATGCGATCCTGTCCGGCTACCTGGGCAGTGCGGATCAGGGCCGCGCGATTCTTACCGGTGTGGCGCGCATCAAGGCCATCAACCCCAAGGCCCTGTACCTGTGCGACCCGGTGATGGGCCATCCGGAAAAGGGCTGCATCGTGCCGCAGGAAGTCAGCGATTTCCTGCTGGATGAAGCTGCGGCCATGGCCGACTTCCTGTGCCCCAACCAACTGGAACTGGATAGCTTTGCCGGGCGTAAGCCGCAATCGCTGTTCGACTGCCTGGGCATGGCTAAGGCATTGCTGGCCCGTGGCCCGAAGGCGGTACTGGTCAAGCACCTGGATTACCCGGGCAAGTTGCCGGACGGTTTCGAGATGCTGCTGGTAACCGCCGAGGGCAGCTGGCACCTGCGTCGGCCGCTGCTGGCGTTCCCGCGCCAGCCGGTGGGCGTGGGCGACCTGACGTCGGGGCTGTTCCTGGCGCGGGTGTTGCTGGGCGACAGTCTGCTGGCGGCTTTTGAGTTCACGGCCGCGGCGGTGCACGAAGTGTTGCTGGAAACCCAGGCCTGCGCCAGTTACGAGTTGGAACTGGTACGCGCCCAGGACCGCATCGCCCATCCTCGCGTACGTTTCGAGGCGACGCCGATCAGCCTGTAAGTGCGGGAGGGTTTACAGTCCCGGACTTACAGCGCGTCAGCCTTGATTTCCTGGTAGCGTTTCTCCAGCTCCTGGCGGATCTGCCGGCGCTGCTGGGCCTGCACGAACCGGCGCTTGTCTTCGCTGTTGTGCGGTTGCAGCGGCGGTACGGCAGCGGGTTTGCGCTGGTCGTCCACGGCCACCATGGTGAAGAAACAGCTGTTGGTATGACGTACCGAGCGCTCGCGGATGTTCTCGGTCACTACCTTGATGCCCACTTCCATCGACGTATTGCCGGTGTAGTTGACCGATGCAAGGAATGTCACCAGCTCGCCGACATGGATCGGCTCGCGAAAAATCACCTGATCCACCGACAACGTCACCACATAGCGACCGGCATAACGGCTAGCGCAGGCGTAGGCCACTTCGTCGAGGTACTTGAGCAAGGTGCCGCCGTGGACATTGCCTGAGAAGTTGGCCATGTCAGGGGTCATCAATACCGTCATCGACAGCTGGGCGTTTCCGGGTTCCATAGCACACTCACGGGTTGTAGGCATTGGTTGGGGGGCACCTCTGCGGGTGCTGGGATCTTTGCAGCGCCATCCCTTACGGGACGCCGGTGGGCGGCTTGCCGTCACGCGTTCACCGATCTGTTTCCATATATTGCACCGGCTTTCCGGCGGAAGTCGCGGTGTTAACCTTCAAAAGCCCATCTCAGGGCATTTCTTACGATTAAGGCAGACTTTTCCTTCCGCACTTTGCGATTTTTCAAAGGCGCGTGCGGAAGTGGGAAAAGCGCCAGTACCCTCAAGGAGCCCCTCGCCATGCACGCCATCAGCTTTATTCAGGACTTGGCCGTGATCATGCTGGTGGCAGGGGTGGTCACCGTCCTGTTTCACCGCCTCAAGCAACCCGTGGTGCTGGGGTACATCGTCGCCGGCTTCATCATTGGCCCGCACACACCGCCGTTCGGCCTGATCCACGACGAAGACACCATCAAGACCCTCGCCGAGCTGGGGGTCATCTTCCTGATGTTCTGCCTGGGCCTGGAGTTCAGCCTGCGCAAACTGTTCAAGGTGGGGGCCACGGCGTTTATCGCGGCCTTCCTGGAAATCATCCTGATGATCTGGATCGGCTACGAGATTGGCCGCTGGTTCGACTGGAACACCATGGACTCGCTGTTCCTCGGCGCGATCCTGGCGATTTCCTCTACCACCATCATCGTGAAGGCACTCAATGACCTGAAGATGAAAAACCAGCGCTTCGCCCAACTGATTTTTGGTGTGCTGATTGTGGAGGACATCCTCGGCATCGGCATCATTGCCTTGCTGTCGAGCATCGCCGTCAGCGGTACGGTGAGTTCCGGCGAGGTGTTCTCCACGGTCGGCAAGCTCTCGCTGTTCATGATCGTCGCGTTGGTCATCGGTATTTTGCTGGTGCCCCGCCTACTGGCTTATGTGGCCAAGTTCGAAAGCAACGAAATGCTGCTGATCACCGTACTGGGCCTGTGTTTCGGTTTCTGCCTGCTGGTGGTCAAGCTGGAGTACAGCATGGTGCTGGGGGCGTTTTTGATCGGCGCGATCATGGCCGAATCCCGGCAGTTGGTTAAGATCGAGCGCCTGATCGAGCCGGTTCGCGACATGTTCAGCGCGATCTTCTTCGTGGCGATCGGCTTGATGATCGACCCGCAGATTCTCCTGCAATACGCCTGGCCGATCGCGGTGATCACCGTGGCCGTGGTGCTGGGCAAGATGCTGTCCTGCGGCCTGGGTGCCTTTATCGCCGGTAATGACGGCCGTACCTCATTGCGCGTAGGCATGGGGCTGTCACAAATTGGCGAGTTTTCCTTCATTATCGCCGCGCTGGGCATGACCTTGCAGGTCACCAGCGACTTCCTGTATCCGGTGGCGGTGGCCGTTTCGGCGATCACTACACTGCTCACGCCATACCTGATTCGCGCTGCCGACCCTTTGTCATTGAAGATCGCCGCCGTGATGCCAAAGCGCATGAGCCGGGTGTTTGGCATGTACGGCGAATGGTTGCGCAGTATTCAGCCTCAGGGCGAGGGCGCAATGCTGGCGTCGATGATCCGCAAGATCATCCTGCAGGTGGGCGTTAACCTGGCGTTGGTGATCGCGATTTTCTTCGCCGGAAGCTTTTTCGCGGTGCGCATTGGCGGGTATCTGGAGGGTTGGATCAGTGATCCAAGTTGGCAGAAGGCGTTGATCTGGGGTGGGGCATTGCTGTTGTCGCTGCCGTTCCTGATTGCGGCGTACCGCAAGCTCAAGGCGCTGTCGATGTTGCTGGCGGAGATGAGCGTGAAACCGGAAATGGCCGGGCGACATACCCAGCGGGTGCGACGGGTGATTGCGGAGCTGATCCCGATTTTGTCGCTGCTGGTGATCTTTGTGCTATTGGCAGCCTTGTCGGCCAGTATTCTGCCGACCAACAAGTTGCTGGTGCTGATTGCCGCAGTCACGGCGGCGGTGGCGGCCGTGCTCTGGCGATGGTTCATCCGTGTGCATACGCGGATGCAGGTCGCCTTGCTGGAGACGCTGGATAACCATAAGGATACGCCGGAGCACTAGTGGGGGCCGCTACGAGGTCCGGCGTGGGACAAGCCCGCTCACTACAGCAAGCCCGTTCGCCAGGGGGATCAGGTGTCAGCTTTCCAGCCAGACGTCCCGCGCCCAGTGCCACACCGATTCCCAGGTTTCTTCGGTGACGAGTTCTTCTTCGCCGGACCACAGCACCACGGTGCCGTCTTCTTCGACGCAGTAGTAATCGTCGCCGTCCTGGCAGATCGGGATCATGCTGCGGTCAACGCCGGCATCCCAGGCGTTGGCGGCCACGTCCGGCAGGTAGGTGTGCGACTGCGGGTCGGTGACGGTCACCGGCTCCAGGCTGCCGTACACGACATCGCTGACGGTCAGCAGGAACTCGCGAAAGACAAACGGGATGTCGATGAACAGCTGTTCTTCGATTTCCACCAACTGATCTTCATCAGGCAGTTCCAGGGGAACCGGAACCGGTTCGTTGGCTTCACGCAATTGTTCGATGATTTCTTCCACGTCCGGGATCCTCTTGCTGATGGCGCGGTTTATAGGGGGGTTTTATACAGTAGCTTGCTATAAGTGCAACCGTGAAATAGAAAACCCCGGACAGGTCCGGGGTTTTTTGTTACGGCTTGCTCAAGCGCGTGGGTATCAGCCGTTCTGGCGGATACCGGCGACCAGCCATGGCTGGTTGTCGCCTGGGGCACGTTCCATGTTCCAGCTTTCGCTGAACACTTCACCCTGGTCGAAACGCGAAGTCTTCGACACGCCGCTGAAGGTCAACGTTGCGATGGTCTTGTCGGCACGATCATCCACACCGTCCAGTTGCACGCGCAGGTCGTCGATATAGGTCGACTGGAAGCCGTCGCCCAGGTCGGCGCGTTCGCGCTTGAGGAACTCCAGCAGTTGTGGGGTCACGAACTCGGAGATCTTGTCCATTTCGTTGGCGTCCCAATGCTGCTGCAGGGACTGGAAGTGGCTGCGGGCCGCTTCGATGAAACGCTCTTCGTTGAACCAGGCCGGTGCGTTGATCACCGGGCGGGCTGCGGCAGGCGCTGCCGAACCACCGAAGATCGAACCCATGGCTGGCTTCTGTTCGAACACTTCACGCTGCATCGGCGCGCCGGCTGGAGCCAGCTGCTCCTGCTGCTTGCGGCGACGGGCGGCGATGAAACGGAAGACCAGGAAGGCGATGACCGCCATGATCAGGATGTCGAAGATCTGCATGCCCTGGAAGCCGTCGCCCATGAACATGGAAGCGAGCAGGCCACCGGCCGCGATACCGGCCAGAGGGCCCAACCAGCGCGAAGCACCGCCGGCCTTGGCAGCGGCGCCGGCAGCACCGGCTGCGCCTGCGGTCGCGGCAGCACCGCCTGCACCGGCGGATGGAGCCATTTGGCTGGTCTGGTGAGTCGGTGCCGCGCCCGAGCTTTTGCCGCCACCGAAGCGTTTGGCGTTGGCGTCGAGGCTCATCGTCAGGCCGATGCACAACGCCATGGCGATGCTAAGAAAACGTTTCATAAAGGGAATTCCCATTTGTGGATTGCACGCGCGCCATGTTGCACAGGTGTAGTGACAGTGGCTAGCGACATAATGTTTCGGGCTTTTGCGTAAGACCGAATCAGAATGGTCTGTAGGACTTATTACAGATATTGGCCCGCGCTCGTTGAAAACAAGGGCGGGCCAATAACCTTCATGTTGGCAAATGTTTCAGACCGCTTCGAGCTTCGCGTAGCCCATCATCAGCCATTTGCTGCCTTCGGCGAAGTTCACCTGCACCCGTGCCTGGGCACCGGCGCCTTCGAAGTTGAGAATCACCCCTTCGCCGAAGATCGCATGCTTGACCTGCTGGCCCAGGCTGAACGGGGTTTCCGGAATCTCGGAACCGGCGAACATGCTGCTGGAGTTCTGCTGCTGACCGCCGCCGAACGGGCGGCTGACGCTGTTGGACAGGCGCACTTCCTGGATCAGGCCCTTCGGCACTTCACGTACGAAGCGCGACACCTTGTTGTAGGTCTCGCTGCCGTAGAGGCGTCGGGTCTCGGCGTAGGTCATCACCAGGTTCTGCATCGCGCGGGTGATGCCTACGTAGGCCAGGCGGCGTTCTTCCTCAAGGCGGCCGGGCTCTTCCAGGCTCATCTTGTGGGGGAACAGGCCTTCTTCCATGCCCACCAGGAACACATACGGGAACTCCAGGCCCTTGGCGCTGTGCAAGGTCATCAACTGGATGCTGTCTTCATGCTCATCGGCCTGGGTGTCGCCGGCTTCCAGGGATGCATGGCCGAGGAAAGCGGCGAGCGGAGTCAACTCTTCGTCTTCCTCGGTGTTTTCGAACGCGCGGGCGGCGCTGACCAGTTCCTCAAGGTTTTCTACCCGGGCCTGGCCTTTCTCGCCTTTTTCCGCTTCGTGATAGGCAATCAGCCCGGACTGCTCGATCACCGTCTGGGTCATCAGGTGCAGGGGCATTTCCGAACATTTGGCGGCGAGGTTCTCGATCAGCTCGACAAATACCCCCAGCGCGCCAGCAGCACGCCCCGTCAGGCCTTTATTGGCGATGAGCAGGCGCATGGACTCCCACATCGACACATCGGCATGGCGCGCGTGGTCGCGAATCGCCTCGACGGTTTTCTCACCGATGCCGCGCGCCGGGATATTGATGACCCGCTCCAGCGCCGCATCGTTGCCACGGCCTTCGAGCAAACGCAGGTAAGCCATGGCGTTCTTGATTTCCGCACGCTCGAAGAAGCGCTGGCCGCCATAAATGCGGTACGGGATGCGCTCGCGCAGCAAAGCCTCTTCCAGCACCCGCGATTGGGCGTTGGAGCGGTACAGGATCGCGATGTCGCTGCGCGCCAGGCCGGTTTTCAGTGCGCTTTCGATGGTTTCCACCACGTAGCGTGCTTCATCGTGCTCGTTGAACGCGGCGTACAGGTTGATCGCTTCGCCTTCGCCACCGTCGGTCCACAGCTCTTTGCCCAGGCGCCCGGTGTTATTGGCGATCAAGGCGTTGGCGGCCTTGAGGATGCCGGCGGTGGAGCGGTAGTTCTGCTCCAGGCGGATGGTGACCGCGTCCGGGAAGTCTTCGGAATACTGGTAGATGTTCTCGATTTTCGCGCCGCGCCAGCCGTAGATCGACTGGTCGTCGTCGCCCACCACCATCAGGCTGTCGCCGCCCTTGGCCAGCAGGCGCAACCAGGCGTACTGCACGGCGTTGGTGTCCTGGAATTCGTCCACCAGAATGTGACGGAAGCGTTTCTGGTAATGGGCCAGCAAGCCCGGGTTGTCGCGCCACAGGTCGAGGGCGCGCAGCAGCAGCTCGGAGAAGTCGATGACACCGGCGCGTGCGCAGGCCGCCTCGTAGGCCTCATAGATGCTGCGCATGGTGGCCAGGAACAAATCGCCGCTGGCCTGGATGTGCTGCGGGCGCAGGCCTTCGTCTTTCTGGCCGTTGATAAACCACTGGGCCTGGCGCGCCGGCCAGCGCTGCTCGTCGAGACCCAGCTCGCGGATCACGCGCTTGACCAGGCGTTGCTGGTCATCGCTGTCGAGGATCTGGAAGGTCTGGGCCAGGCCCGCTTCCTGCCAGTGTGCCCGCAGCAGGCGGTGTGCCAGGCCGTGGAAGGTGCCCACCCACATGCCGGCCGGGCTGATGCCCATCAACTGCTCGATGCGATGGCGCATCTCGGCAGCGGCCTTGTTGGTGAAGGTCACCGACAGGATGGAGTGCGGGGACGCGTTCTCGACCTGGATCAACCAGGCGATACGGTGCACCAGCACTCGGGTTTTACCGGAGCCAGCACCGGCCAGGACCAACTGACGGCCAACGGGGGCCGCTACGGCCTGGCGTTGGGCATCGTTGAGAGAGTTCAGCAAAAGAGAGAGATCATCGCGCATCGGCGCATTCTATGGGCCTAAGGAGACTCGGGCAAATCCCAATGCCGGGTGGTCGACGCAAAACGTCACGCGTGATCCCGCCGGGGCAAACATTCCGGCGTGACTGATGACCGGTAAGTCATGGCCCACAGCCCGCGCGGTGTCTTGCTCAAGGGGTCTGGCACCAAGGTTTGCGGCCAATCACTGCATGATTTTTATGATCTGGAGCAGTTTGGCCCAAGCGCTTGCTTGTGTATGCTCCGTCGACGTTTCGGGCTCACCATTATAAGAACACTGCCTATGACTCTCAGCAACGACCTGCTCGGCCCCTCGGCGGCGCCCGCGCAGGTTATCCGCAAACATTACGCCACCGAGATGGCGGTCGAGCGCACACGCCTGCTCTATCAGGGCTCATTGCTGCCCACCTTATTAATGCTGGTCAACGGCCTGGTCTGCGCCTGGCTGCTATGGAACCCCAAGCAATACCTGCTGGACAGCATCTGGCTGGTCTGGCTGCTGGCCCTGGTGGCGATGCGCGTGATCCAGGTGGCAGCCTTTGATTCAGCCATGCCCAGCCGGCAGGCCCAACCGATCTGGCGGCGCATGTTCATGCTCGGCTCGGCGGTCAGTGGCCTGACCTTGGCCACCGCAGCCGTCGCCCTGGTGCCGGTCGACAGCTTTATCCAGCAGGCCTGGGTGTTCGGCCTGATCGGTGCGGCGACGTTGTCAGCCAGCGTCGCCTACGCAGTTAGCTTTCCGGCGTTCTTGTCCTTTGCCTTGCCCTGCCTGGTGCCGGCCATTGCCTATCTGTTCTGGAGTGGCGCCCCGCAGCAACAGGGCTGGGGTGTGCTCGGCCTGATCCTGCTGGCCTCCCTGAGCGTGGTGGCGTGGCAGGTCAATCGCCTGATCCAGCGTGGGCTGTTGCGGCGGTTCCAGAACCAGGCATTGATCGAGCATCTGCAGCAGGCGCAGCAGCGCAGCGAGCAACTGAATCAGGATCTGGTGCGCGAAGTCGAGCAGCGGCGTCAGGTTGAGCAGGAGCTGCGTGAGGCGCAAGTCGGCCTGCAGGACCGCATGGCGCAACGCAGCCAGGAACTGGACGCCGCCAGCCTAGCCCTGAATAAAAGCGAGGCGCGCCTGGCCATGGCCCTGCAAGCCAGTGAACTGGGCCTGTGGGACTGGAACCTGCAAACCGACGAGGTTCATCACACCCAGCTCAAGGAGCTGTTCGGCCTGGAGCCCGAGCACGTCACGGCCATGCTCGGTCACCTCAAGCCGCGCCTGCACCCTGACGACCTGCCGCTGCTCAAGCGGGCGCTGGTGGAGCACCTCAAGGGGCGCACTGAGGATTACCAGGTGGAATACCGCGTGCGCCATGGCGATGGCCACTGGGTATGGATCGAAGACCGCGGTCGCGCCGTGGAGCGTGCACCCAGCGGGCGAGTGATTCGAATGCTCGGCACCCGCCGCGACATCAGCGCCGGCAAAGCCCTGGAAGAGCAGCAGCGGTTGGCCTCGACCGTATTCGAGGCAGCCAGCGAAGGCATCGTGATCCTTGACCCGGACTACGCGCTGATCGCGGTCAACCAGGCTTTCAGCCGCGTCACCGGCTTTGAAATCGACGATATGCTCGGTCGCAATGTCGTCGAGCTGCCCAGCAGCCGTGATGCCCGGCGCCACTTCCCGGTGATCCGCCAAGCCTTGCTCAGCCACGGCACCTGGCAGGGCGAGTTGGTGGAAACACGCAAGAACGGTGAGCTGTATCCACAGTGGCTGCAACTGAATGTAGTGCGTGATGTTCGCGGAAACGTCAGCCATATCGTGGGCTTCTTCGCCGATTTGTCAGCGCGGCGCGAATCCGAGGAGCGCATGCGCTACCTCACCCACTACGATGAGTTGACCGGCCTGGCCAACCGCTCGTTGTTCCGCGAACGGCTGCGCGAGGCGCATCAGCGTGTACGCCAAGGCGGGCGCAGCCTGGCGTTGCTGCATATCAACCTCGACCGCTTCAAGTTGCTCAATGACAGCCTGGGTCATGAAGTGGCCGACCAGTTGCTGCAAAAAATGGCCCGTCGGTTGATCAATGCCTTGCCCGAGGCCGACACCATCGCGCGTTTGTCCGGCGATGAATTCGCCGTGCTGTTCGACGCCTACGGCAACCTGTCGAGCCTGGCCCGAGTGGCCACGCGGCTGCTGGCCAAGCTGCGGGTGCCGGTGACGGTAGAAGGGCATGAGTTGGTGGTGAGTGCGTCGATGGGGATCAGTCTGTTGCCGGATAACGCGCGGGAAATTTCTGCGCTGGTCAGTCAATCGAACATGGCCATGCAGCACGCCAAGCACCTGGGCGGCAATAACTTCCAGTTCTACACCGACAGCCTGCAAGCCAGCACCCTGGAGCGTTTGCAGCTGGAAAACCATCTGCGCAAGGCCATTGATGAGCGCCAGCTCACGGTGTTCTACCAGCCGAAACTGTGCCTGGCCACGGGCAAGCTTAACGCTGCCGAAGCGCTGATCCGCTGGGAGCACCCGCAATGGGGCATGGTGCCGCCAGGCGACTTTATCGGCCTGGCCGAAGAAACGGGCCTGATCGTACCGCTGGGCGAATTCGTGCTGCGCCAGGCGTGCTGGCAGGCCTGTGAGTGGCAGCGCCAGGGGCTGGCACCGATCCGCGTGTCGGTGAACCTCTCGGTGCACCAGTTGCGCCAGGGCAAGCTGGTCAGCCTGGTGCGCCAGGTATTGGAAGAGACCGGCCTGGACCCGCAATACCTTGAGCTGGAGCTGACCGAAAGCCAGTTGCTCGACAGTGTTGAACACATCATTGCGACCTTCCAGCAACTGCGGGACCTGGGCGTGAAGCTGGCGATCGACGACTTTGGCACCGGCTATTCATCCCTCAGTTACCTCAAGCGTATCCCTGTGGATTACGTGAAGATCGACCAGACCTTTATCCGCGGCCTCGGCCAGGGGCGGGAAGACGCCGCTATTACCCGAGCGATCATTGCGATGGCGCACGGCTTGGCGCTCAAGGTGGTGGCCGAAGGCGTGGAAGATCAGCAGCAGCTGGATTTCCTGCGTACAGAACGATGCGATGAGGTGCAGGGCTACCTGATCAGTCGGCCGATGGAGGCCGAGGGGCTGGCAGATTTGTTACGCAGCAATGCAGATTTTCCCTGAAGACAGTCCTCACGCCCATATGGCTACAAGGCAGCTACCCGCTGATTCAAAGGGCATCAGGGCGATTTAGTGATGCATCGGGCGGGCAAAACGACAATTCTTGTAGTATAACTACAAGCTTGCTACATCCCTGGCCCCGCCAATAACAAGAGTCCTGCCCTTTGAACCTGTTGCAACATATCGCCCAGTCGCGCCACCTGTTACGCAAATCGGAACTCAAGGTTGCCGATCACGTGCTGCTTGACCCTGCGGCCGTGATGCACAGTTCCATGGCCGATCTGGCCCACAGTGTGGGCATCAGCGAGCCGACCATCGTGCGCTTCTGCCGCGCCATCGGTTGCTCCGGATTCCAGGACTTGAAGCTCAAGCTGGCCCAGAGCCTGGCCGCCGGCGCGAGCTTCGGCCAATTTGCGATTCACGAAGACGATTCCGTCGCCGACTACAGCCTGAAAATCTTCGACACCACCTTGCACACGCTGATGGAGGTGCGCGAGAAGCTTGACCCGGTGGAGTTGCAAAAGGCGGTGACCGCCATGTCCCAGGCCCAGCGTGTGGAGTTCTATGGTTTCGGCGCGTCCGGTGCGGTGGCAGCCGACGCCCAGCACAAATTTTTCCGCCTGCTGCTGACCGCGGCGGCCTACAGCGACCCGCACATGCAGGCGATGTCGGCGGTGACCTTGAAGCCGACTGACGTGGCGATCTGCATTTCCCAGTCGGGCCGCTCCAAAGACCTGCTGATCACCGCCAACCTGGTGCGTGAAAGCGGCGCGACGTTGATTACCTTGTGCCCGAGCCAGACGCCGTTGGCGGAGCTGTCCACGGTCAACCTGGCGATCGATGTGCACGAAGACACCGAGATCTACACCCCGCTGACCTCGCGTATCGCTCACCTGGTGGTGATCGACGTGCTGGCGATGGGCGTGGCCATGGCGCGGGGCCCGAGCCTGGTCAACCACCTCAAGAGCGTCAAGCGCAGCTTGCGCAGCCTGCGGTTGTCGCCCAAGTCCGTCAAAGCCCTCGACGACTGATCCAGGGCCATACACGCTCACAATGTGGGGGGGGGCCTGCTCCCGATAGCGGTGGGTCAGTCAAAGAGAAATTGGCTGATGTACCGTAATCGGGAGCAAGCCCCCTCCCACATTTGGATTGTTTACCTATTCGGAAGATTCATCGTCCTGTAACCCCCGCGCCGTTAAACCGTCATCGCTACAACCCATCCTGTACTCCCCGTACTCGCATTGGGAGACTCCAAATGGCCCGGCCCTACGAAGACAGCAACAGCTCCGTCAAAACCCGTCGTCAGCAGGAAGACCAGCGCCGCATGGCGTTCCGTCGCGCAATCGAAGACCGCTGCGACCAGCGTCAGCTGCAGCAGAGCATCAGTGACTACCCGGAACTCCATTGGCAGGCGCCCGCGGCTGCCCAGCGAAACGTTCAGCCAACGCGCTGATCTGCACCCGTTCGCTGCGGATAAAGCCCAGGAACGCATGGGCCACCGGTGACAGGCGCTTGGCTTTGGCCTGCACCAGGCACCAACTGCGGTACAGCGGCAGTTCTTCCACCGGCAGCTCCTTGAGCCCGCCGGTGGCCAGTTCCATATTGACCGCGTGGCGCGTCAGCAAGGCCACGCCAAGGCCGGCGCAGACGCATTCACGTTGCGCCTCGGCGGAGGCCACTTCCACCGTCTGGGTGAAGTGCACGCGTTTCTCCTTGAAATACTCCTCGCAAGCCAGCCGTGTGCCGGAACCCGGTTCGCGCAGCAACAGCGTGTAGGGTTCCAAGTCCTGCAAGCGCAGCGGCCCTTGCAGGCTCAAGGGGTGATCGGGTGGGGCTACGGCCACGATCGGGTTGTTGAGAAACGGCAGGAATTCCAGGCCCATGTCCTGGGGCACCATGGACATGATCACCAGGTCGTCGCGGTTGTCGGAGAGGCGCCGAATCACCTGGGCGCGGTTGACCACGGTCAGGTGCAGCTGTACTTCGGGATGCTGGCGCTTGAACGCGGCGAACAGGTGCGGCACGAAGTACTTGGCGCTGGACTCAATCGCGAGCTTTAGCTGGCCTTGCAAAGAACCCTGCATGTCCGACAGCTGCATATCGAGGTTTTCCAGGCGCCCGAAGATATCCCGACTGGCCCGTTGCAAGGCTTCGGCAGCTTCGGTCATGTAGAGCTTTTTGCCGACATAATCGAACAGCGGCTGGCCGATCAGCTCTTCCAGCTGGCGAATTTGCAGGCTAACGGCCGGTTGTGTGAGAGACATTTCCTCGGCGGCGCGGCTGTAGGAGCGCAAATCACACACTTCATTGAAGATCTGCAATTGACGCAATGTCATACGCATCAAAGACTTACGCATTATTCGATTCCTCTCTCCCCAGGCCGGCCGGCCAACTATAAGTCTTTACTTATGCACGACCCAATAATTATTGATTTTTGTTAATCCCTCCACGGGCTTAGTGTGTGCCTGCGACTGGCTTGAAACATTTGGTCACGCGCCGACCCGGCTCCAGCGGGTCGAAGAACGCAGCAATCGGCTCAAGGGAATTTCCAAGTGATAAAAAAGATCCTGATCGCCAACCGTGGTGAAATTGCCGTACGAATCGTGCGTGCCTGCGCCGAGATGGGCATTCGCTCGGTCGCGGTTTACTCGGACGCCGACCGCCATGCCTTGCACGTCAAGCGTGCCGACGAAGCCCACAGCATTGGCGCCGAGCCGCTGGCCGGCTACCTGAACCCGCGCAAGCTGGTGAACCTGGCGGTGGAAACCGGTTGTGATGCGCTGCACCCCGGCTACGGCTTCCTGTCGGAAAACGCCGAGCTGGCGGATATCTGCGCCGAACGTGGAATTAAATTCATCGGCCCTTCGGCTGAAGTGATTCGCCGCATGGGCGACAAGACTGAAGCCCGCCGCAGCATGATCAAGGCCGGCGTGCCGGTTACACCCGGTACCGAAGGCAACGTTGCCGACATCGCCGAGGCTCTCACCGAAGGCGACCGCATTGGTTATCCGGTGATGCTCAAGGCCACCTCCGGTGGTGGCGGTCGCGGTATCCGTCGCTGCAACAGCCGCGAAGAACTCGAACAAGCCTTCCCCCGCGTGATCTCCGAAGCCACCAAGGCCTTCGGCTCGGCGGAAGTGTTCCTGGAAAAATGCATCGTCAATCCCAAGCACATCGAGGCGCAGATCCTTGGTGACAGCTTCGGCAACGTGGTGCACTTGTTCGAGCGCGATTGCTCGATCCAGCGCCGCAACCAGAAGCTCATCGAAATCGCCCCGAGCCCGCAACTGACCCCGGAACAGCGCGCCTACATCGGCGACCTGTCGGTGCGCGCGGCCAAGGCCGTGGGCTACGAGAATGCCGGCACCGTGGAGTTCCTGCTCGCCGAAGGCGAGGTGTACTTCATGGAGATGAACACCCGGGTGCAGGTGGAACACACCATCACCGAAGAAATCACCGGGATCGACATTGTCCGCGAGCAGATCCGCATCGCCTCAGGCCTGCCGTTATCGGTAAAGCAGGAAGACATTCAGCACCGTGGCTTCGCGTTGCAGTTTCGCATCAACGCCGAAGACCCGAAGAACAACTTCCTCCCAAGCTTCGGCAAGATCACCCGTTACTACGCGCCCGGCGGCCCCGGCGTGCGTACCGACACAGCGATCTACACCGGCTACACCATCCCGCCGTTCTACGACTCCATGTGCCTGAAACTGGTGGTCTGGGCGTTGACCTGGGAAGAAGCCATGGACCGCGGCCTGCGTGCCCTGGACGACATGCGCCTGCAAGGCGTGAAGACCACTGCCGCCTATTACCAGGAAATCCTGCGTAACCCGGAATTCCGCAGCGGCCAGTTCAACACCAGTTTTGTGGAAAGCCACCCTGAGCTGACCAACTACTCGATCAAGCGCAAACCCGAAGAGCTGGCCCTGGCCATCGCCGCCGCCATCGCCGCCCACGCAGGCCTGTGAGGAACATAATAATGAGCAAGAAAATCTTCGTAACCGACACTATCCTGCGCGACGCCCACCAATCGTTGCTGGCGACCCGCATGCGCACCGACGACATGCTGCCGATCTGCGACAAGCTCGACAAAGTCGGCTACTGGTCCCTGGAAGTCTGGGGCGGCGCCACCTTCGACGCCTGCGTACGCTTCCTCAAGGAAGACCCGTGGGAGCGCCTGCGCAAACTGCGCGCCGCGTTGCCTAACACGCGCCTGCAAATGCTCCTGCGTGGCCAGAACCTGCTGGGCTACCGCCATTACAGCGACGATGTGGTCAAGGCCTTCGTGGCCAAGGCTGCCGTCAACGGTATCGACGTATTCCGCATCTTCGATGCCATGAACGACGTGCGTAACCTGCGCGTGGCCATCGAAGCGGTCAAAGCCGCTGGCAAACACGCCCAGGGCACCATCGCCTACACCACCAGCCCGGTGCACACCGTCGAGGCCTTCGTGGCCCAGGCCAAGCAGCTGGAGTCCATGGGGTGCGACTCGATCGCGATCAAGGACATGGCCGGCCTGCTGACTCCGTATGCCACCGGTGAGCTGGTCAAGGCGCTGAAAACTGAGCAGAGCCTGCCGATCTTTATCCACTCTCACGACACCGCCGGTTTGGCTGCGATGTGCCAACTCAAGGCCATCGAAAACGGTGCCGACCATATCGATACCGCAATCTCCAGCTTCGCCTGGGGCACCAGCCACCCGGGCACCGAGTCGATGGTCGCCGCCCTTAAAGGCAGCGAATTCGACACCGGCCTCGACCTGGAACTGCTGCAAGAGATCGGCCTGTACTTCTATGCCGTGCGCAAGAAATACCACCAGTTCGAAAGCGAATTCACCGCCGTCGACACCCGTGTGCAAGTCAACCAGGTACCGGGCGGGATGATTTCCAACCTGGCCAACCAGTTGAAAGAGCAGGGCGCTCTCAACCGCATGAGCGAAGTGCTGGCTGAAATTCCACGGGTGCGTGAAGACCTCGGCTTCCCGCCCCTGGTGACCCCGACTTCGCAGATCGTCGGCACCCAGGCGTTCTTCAACGTGCTGGCCGGTGAGCGCTACAAGACCATCACCAACGAAGTGAAGCTGTACCTGCAAGGCGGCTACGGCAAGGCGCCGGGCACCGTGAACGAGAAGTTGCGTCGCCAGGCCATCGGCAGCGAAGACGTGATCGACGTGCGCCCAGCTGACCTGCTCAAGCCGGAGATGACCAAGCTGCGCGGCGAAATCGGCGCATTGGCCAAGTCCGAAGAAGACGTGCTGACCTACGCCATGTTCCCGGACATCGGGCGCAAGTTCCTCGAGGAACGCGACGCCGGCACCCTGACGCCAGAGGTGCTGCTGCCTATCCCTGAGGCCGGCGGCGTGGCCCGTGCCGGTGGTGAAGGCGTGCCGACCGAGTTCGTTATCGACGTGCACGGCGAAAGCTACCGCGTGGACATCACCGGGGTCGGCGTGAAAGCCGAAGGCAAACGCCACTTCTACCTGTCCATCGACGGCATGCCGGAAGAAGTGGTGTTCGAACCGCTCAACGAATTCGTCGGCGGTGGCGGCAGCAAGCGCAAGCAGGCCAGCGAGCCGGGGCATGTCAGCACGGCGATGCCGGGCAATATCGTCGATGTGCTGGTCAAGGAGGGCGATGTGGTCAAGGCCGGCCAGGCCGTGCTGATCACCGAAGCGATGAAGATGGAAACCGAAGTGCAGGCTGCGATTGCCGGCAAGGTGACCGCCGTTCACGTGGCCAAAGGCGACCGGGTGAACCCTGGCGAAATCCTGATTGAAATCGAAGGCTGATCCAGCCTTCGACACGACCGTTTAATCCTCGGGGGGGCAGGTGCTCCCCTTTTTTTTGCCTGATGATCAGGCTACGTCATGGCTCAGAACGCTATCGCCCACTGGCCCATCACCCCTTGATTGCGGCTGTGGCTGCCGAACTCGGCGGAATAGGTCAGGCCCACGCTGTGTGTCTCCGACAGCGCCATGTCCAGGCCGGTACGCAGCGCCAGGCTGTTACGGTCCAGTGAGGTGCCGCCGATGGTGAACGAGCTGTCGAAGTCCTCGCGTTTTTCCCCGGCGAAGGACTGGCGCACATGGCTGCCGACGTCGCCATACAGATGTTTCCAGCTGGTGCTCAGGTGCGGTTTGAGCGTGATTTGGTTGCCCAAGGCAAAGTCGCGGGTCAAACGCAGGCCAAAGGTACTGCTGAAGTTTTGCTGGGTCTGTGCACCAACGTCCAGCGCGCTATCGCCACCCTTCTCCACGAAGCGGTCGCGCTGATAACGCTGGAAACCCAGTGCGGCAAAGGGCTGGGCGCGTAAGCCACCTGTATGAAATTGATAGCCCAGTTCGGCGAAGGCGTTTTGGCTCCGCGCTTTGTACTTACCCGTGAGGTGTTCGCGGTAATTGATGAAGTCGAAATCGACATTGCGTTGGTTCTGCCCGCTATGCCTGCTGTAGAGCGCGCCCAGGCGCAGTGCCAGCGGCCCGTCCTGGCGCACCGCATAAGCGCCTAGATGCCAGCTGTCCAGTTCGCCTTTGAAACGTTTGGCGCTCAGGTCACTGCCCGACTTACCGCCCACCACGCCGAGTCGCCAGGCGTTGTCGGCCGACCAGTCGGCGCCCAGCAGCAAGCCTTGGCTGCGTTGCTTCAAACCAACGCTTCCGTGTTGAGCATCCAGAGTGCCGGCGCCGCCCAAGGCTTGGAGCCATACACGGCTGCCCTCGTCGGTGTCGTTATCCAGCTGACGTACTGCCGACAGCAGGCTGGCGTTCAATTGTTTCATGCTGTTTTGGGTGGCGCTGCCCAGGTTGGCGTTCTGGCTACCCGCCAATTGTTCCAGTACCGCGCCCAATCGCCCTGGCTCCAGGCTGCCCAGGTACTCGCCGTATTGCTCAAGTCGGTATTTTTCCCACTCGTTCAGTTCGTCCGACGCCAGCAGGTCATCCACCGCGGCGTCGAGCACACGGGCGACGCTCAGGCCATTGCGGCTGGTGGCATGGTCAGCGAAGTAGAAGTCTTCGGGCGCGGGCAGGGCCGGTTCATGAGGGCTTTTCTCACTGTGCTCCGCGAGCGGATCGAACCATTCGCTGTCTGGCTCCATGTCGCCCCGTGCCTGTGCGTATTGAGCACAGGTGGCCCCCAGCGCGAGGGTGATGGCGAGTACGAGTTGTTTCTGAATGAGCGGCATGTAAACCCACCTCTTGATGTATGAGGCGGGGAATTTAGCGGGGCACTCGGAGGATAACTGTCAGGCCAGGCAGTGCTCGTTTGCGGGAGATGTCTCTAGCCTGATGCGAAAAAGAATGCAGCAGGATTGGCACCGTAAGGTTGCGGTCGATGGTTACTTTACTGACCTCACCCTCGCTTTACATACCCCTTGCCAAAATGGCGTTCCATCCGCGCCTGGATCAGTTCCAGCCCGAGGGACATGATCCAATAGATGATTGCCGCGGTGCTGAGCATCTCGATGTAGCGATAACTGGAGCGCCCGTAGGATTGCGCCAGGAACATCACTTCCCACACGCCCATCACCGAGATCAGTGACGAGTCCTTGAGCATGGAGATGAACTGGTTGGTCGCCGGCGGGATGATGGTGCGCATGGCCTGGGGCAGGGTGACGTGCCAGAAGATCGCGCTGTCGCGCATGCCAAGGGCCAGCGCGGCTTCCCGTTGCCCATGAGGGACGCCCAGGATACCGGCGCGGAAGATTTCGCTCAGGTAAGCGCCGTAGTTCAGCGACAGCGCGATGATCCCCGCGACGATGGCACCCGGCACCAGGCCCAGCTGCGGCAGGCCGAGGTAGATCAGCAGGATCTGGATCAGCAACGGCGTGCCACGGAAAAACGACGCGTAAAAGCTGGCTATGCCAAAGGCCACGGCACTCTTGGACAAGCGCCCGAGCGCAGTGACAAAGCCCAGCACCGACGAAGCGGCAATCGAACACAGGCACAGGAACAGCGTCAGCGCTGCGCCTTGCAGGAAGCCATTGGGGGCCAGGTGCAGGCCAACCAGGTTGGGCAGCTTGTCGAGGATGATCGAGAACTTCAGGTCAAAGCTCAGGAAGAAACTGGCAAACAGGGCGAACAGGGCCGCCCAGGTCAGGTAAAGCCGCGTGCGAAAGCCCAGCAGGGCGCGCGCAGGTTTTGGAGGAACACTCATTGGCTGATATCGGCACCGATCCATTTTTGCGACAGTTTGCTCAGGGTGCCGTCCTGTTTCAACTGGGCAAACACCTCACGCACCTTGGCGTCCCACTGAGCGTCGCCTTTTTCGATGGCGACCGAATTGGGTTCGGCGTACAGCGGCGCGCCGGCGAGCTTGAAGCGTTTGTCTTCGTTCAGGCGCGGCTGGGCGGTGACCAGGTTGGTGAGGATTGCATCCAGGCGCACACCGGCGCCCAGGCCGAGGTCCTGGAAGGCGACGTTATCGGTGTCGTACGGGGCGATCTGCACGTCCTCGAACGGGTACTGCAGTTGGGTGTCTTCGGCGCCTTCGATCACCAGGTTCTTGTTCAGATAGCTTTCGTAGCTGGAGGCGCTGGTGAGCCCGACCTTTTTACCGCTCAGGTCCTTGGCGCCATGGATGCTGTCATCTTTGGCATTGACCACGATTACGGCGGGGGAGGCGTAGTACTCCACCGGGAAATCAAACACCTCGGCGCGGGCCTTGCTCGGGGTCATGGAGCAGATGCAGATGTCGTAGCGACCGCTCCAGCGGCCAGCGGCGATCACGTCCCACGACGGCGTTTCCAGACGCAGTTTCACACCGAGCTTTTGCGCGACGGCCTTGGCCACATCGACATCGAAGCCGTCGAGTTGGTTTTGGTCGTTGAGGAACGAGAACGGCGGGTAGCTTTCCATCAGCACGCCCACCAGTTCTTTCTTCTTCTCAATCCGGTCCAGGGTCGCGCCGCCAAAGGCTTGGGTGGAGGCAGCAAGCATCGTCAGGCCCAAGGCCAATAGCGGTTTAAGTTTCAAAGTGGGCACCTGAATAAAAAAGAGTTGTTATGAACCGAATTGAACGTATTAAATAGTTATAAGAACGACTCTCATAGTGAGTTATTTTCATAAGCTTATGAGTAAAAAGCATATGGGCGCAGTAAGCACAGTAATTCTGGACGGCGGCATGGGCCGTGAACTGCAACGACGCGGTGCGCCCTTCAGGCAGCCGGAGTGGTCGGCGCTGGCCTTGAGCGAAGCACCGCAGGCGGTGGAGGCGGTGCATGCGGCCTATATCGACAGCGGCGCCAACGTGATCACCAGCAACAGCTACGCGGTGGTGCCGTTTCATATCGGTGAGGCGCGGTTTGCTGCCGAAGGCCAGGCCCTGGCGGCACTGGCGGGTGAATTGGCCAGAAGGGCGGTGCAGGCTTCGGGCAAAGCCGTGCGTGTGGCCGGCTCGTTGCCGCCGTTGTTTGGTTCGTATCGTCCCGACCTGTTCGAGCCGCAGCGCGTGTCTGAATTGCTGACACCGCTGGTGCAGGGCCTGGCACCCCATGTCGATCTGTGGCTGGCGGAGACCCAGAGCTCAATCGTCGAAGCGCGGGCGATTCATGCGGGTCTGCCGAAGGATGGCAAGCCGTTCTGGCTGTCGTTTACCTTGAAAGATGAAGACACCGACGATGTACCGCGCCTGCGTTCCGGCGAACCGGTGGCGGATGCGGCCGAAGCGGCGGCGCAGCTGGGCGTGCAAGTGTTGCTGTTCAATTGCAGCCAGCCGGAAGTGATCGGCGCGGCGATCGATGCCGCGCGCCAAACCTTCGAGCGGCTGGGCGTGGCGATTCAGATCGGCGCCTACGCCAACGCCTTCCCGCCACAGCCCAAGGAAGCCACGGCCAACGACGGCCTGGACCCCTTGCGCGAGGATCTCGACCCACCGGGCTACCTGCAGTGGGCCGCGGACTGGCAAAAGCGTGGTGCCAGCCACTTGGGCGGTTGCTGCGGGATCGGGCCGGAGCACATTGCGGTGCTGGCCCAGAAGCTGGTCTAAGCCTTAAAGCGCCTGGCGGCGACACTCCGCCAGGCCCTTCAACTGCCCGGAACCTGCCTGGTTCGCCTCGGACAACCACGCCTCAAACCCCGCGCCCACCGTCGGCCACTCCGAATCCAGAATCGAATACCAGGCCGTATCCCGGTTCTGCCCCTTCACCACCATATGCTGGCGAAACACCCCTTCAAAACTGAACCCCAACCGCTCAGCCGCATATTTGGAGCGGGCGTTGCCGTTGTTGCACTTCCACTCCAGGCGTCGGTAGCCCTGCTCGAAGGCGTATTTGGCCAAGAGGTACACCGCCTCGGTGCTTTTGGGTGAGCGCTGCATCGGCGCGCCGAAGGTGACATGGCCGATTTCGATACGGCCCTGGGCCGGTACGATGGACATCAGGCTGAGGATGCCCTGCACCTGGCCGGACGCACGGTCGACCACGCTGAAGAAATACGGATCGCTATTCGCCGCATGGTTGTTCAACCACGCATCGAACGCGGCGCGCTCGGCAAACGGGCCGTAAGGCAGGTAGTCCCACAGCTTGGGGTCGGCACCGGGGCCTTCGAGGGCTTGCCACAATTGATCGGCGTGGCGCGCCGGGTCGAGTTTTTCCAGGCGGATAAAGCGCCCTTCGAGCAGTTGCGCGGTGGGCGCCGGGGCGCCTTTCCAGTCGGCGAGGGAAGTAGACATGCTGCGCTCCTTAAAGACCTTTGCGAAATTGAATGAAGCCAGGGCGTTCGGCGATGCGCTCGTAGAGTTGGATCGCGGTGGCGTTGGTCTCGTGGGTCAGCCAGTGGACCTTGCAGCAGCCGTCGGCCTTGGCAGTGGCGTAGACGAACTCGATCAGTTTACGGCCGACACCAGTGCCGCGCTGAGCCGGGTCCACCAGCAGGTCCTGCAGGTAGCAGGAGTTTTCGATGCTCCAGTTGGAACGGTGGTAGATGAAATTGACCATGCCCACCGCCTTGCCATCCTGCCAGGCCAACGCGGAGTGGGTCGGCTCATTGGGATCGATCAGGCGCTGCCAGGTGCTCTGGCTGACGGCGTCCGGCAGTTCGGTGTTGTAGAACGTCAAGTACGCCTGCCACAGCGGCAGCCAGGCGGCGTGGTCGGCCGCGGTGACCTGGCGGATGTCGATCTGGCTCATTCTGAAACTCCTTGGGGAATAAAGCGCGCGAGGGTCTGGTCGCGGATATCGGCGCTGGAGGCCAGCCCGTCGCGTACGCCGGCGATGTCCGCTGCGCTGCGGTTTTGACTGAGCTTGCGTTTGCCGATCAGGCGCTCGATCGGCAGGCTGAAGCCGACGATGGCCTTGAGCATGCCGTCAATGTAATCAGCCGGGGCGTCGCTGACTTTCCAGGGCTGGGCGCGGTTGCCCTCGTGGCGGTCGGTGAGGGCGCTGACCACGCCGAGCACCCGTTCGGCATCGGTAAACACCTCGGCCTTGCCATAGGCATGCACCGCGATGTAATTCCAGGTGGGCACCACTTTGCCGTGCTCAGCCTTGGCCGGGTAAAACGCCGGACTGACGTAGGCCTCGGCGCCGGCAAAGATCACCAGGGCTTCGCTGCCGTTTTGCAGGTCGCGCCACTGCGGATTGGCCTTGGCCAGGTGCCCGTACAGTGTGCCATTGGGGCCTTCATCGGGATTGAGCAGCAGCGGCAAATGGCTGGCCTGCAGGCCTTGTTCACCCAAGGTCACCAACTGCGCCAGGCGTGTGTGCTGGATCAGTTGCTGTATCTCGGGCAAGTCTTCGAGGGCAAAGGCACGAGGTGTGTACATGAATATTTTCCTTGGCGAATGCCTGCATCCTAGGCAGGCTAATGGTTCGTTGTAAGAGCCATCTAACGTCAATTTAATAGGTCCAATTCGATGCCTTCCGTAGAGCCGCCGCTGTCGTTCAACCCTGCCGGTATTGAGTTGGATCGGCGGCAAGGCCTGACACGCCAACTCTATGAAGCCTTACGCCAGCGCGTGCTGGATGGCCGGCTGGTCAGCGGTACGCGCTTGCCCGCCAGCCGTGACTTGGCGGCGGCCCTGGCGATTTCCCGTAACAGCGTGGTGCGTGCCTACGATCAGCTGTACGCCGAAGGTTTTATCGAAGGCCGCGTGGGTGACGGTACCTATGTCGCCCAACTGCCCAGCCCGAAAAAACTATCCACAAAAGTGTCCACAGGGTTATCAACAGGCTTATCCCCAGCCTTATCCACAAAATGGGCCGATTTACCGGAAGATCTCGCTGGCGAAGTTATCCACAGGTCGGCCTTGGGGCGCGTGCGAAATAACCATTTGCCACAACCGCCAGCCGGTCCGCCCAAGGCCTTTCGCGTGGGCGTGCCGGCTTTCGATCTGTTCCCGTTTGAGGTCTGGGCCAAGCTGAACGGGGCGTTCTGGCGCAAACCCGACATGGAGCAATTGTGCTACGGCGACCCGGCAGGCGATGCGCGGCTGCGCGGGTTGATCGCGGCGTACCTGCGCAGTTCACGGGGCATGCAGTGCACGGCTGAGCAAATAGTGATCACCAGCGGCGCACAGCAGGCAATCAGCCTTTGTGCACAGTTGCTGGTAGAGCCAGGTGACGGGGTGGCGGTGGAAAACCCGGGCTATCGCGCCGCAGGTCACGCATTCGCCTTGGCCGGTGCCAATTTGCAGGGCGTGCCGGTGGACAGCGACGGCATCGATTGCCAGGTCCTGAATACCTTGGTCAATTGCCGCCTGGCCTATGTCACGCCCTCCCATCAATACCCGCTGGGCGTGGTGATGAGCCTGGCGCGGCGTCTGGAGTTGCTGGCCTGGGCCGAGCGCACCGGCGGTTGGATCGTGGAGGACGACTATGACGGCGAATACCGCTACAGCGGCGCACCGCTGGCGCCCCTGGCCGCGCTGGACCGCAGTGGGCGTGTGCTCTACGTCGGCACCTTCGGCAAAGTCGCGTTCCCGGCCTTGCGCCTGGGCTATCTGGTGTTGCCGCCTGGCCTGGTCGATGCCTTCTCGCGGCGCCGTGCGGTGGATATGCGCCACTCGGAAGTCAGCACCCAAGCCGTGATGGCCGAATTCATGGCGGCCGGACACTTCCAGCGGCATATCCGTCGGATGCGGCGTGCGGCATTGAGCCGGCGCAATGCCTTGCTCGCCGGGTGGCCGCGCGGTTTGCCGGGTGTCGGCGAGTTGCCCGTCATTGCCGCAGGGCTCCACATGACCGTGCGCGTGGACAGCCTGGCCCGCGAGCAACAGCTGCTTGAGCAGGCCCGTGCCGTGGACGTCGAAATCAATGGGTTAAGCAGTTACTGGCTGGCGCAATCCACCCCCCCGGAAGACCAGCGCGCCGGCCTGGTGCTGGGCTTTGCTGCCGTACCCGAAGCGGCCGTCGCCGAGGCCCTGGCGACGTTGCGCAGGGCCTGGCACTTCGGTTGACCATCAGTGTTGGGAAAACAAGCAGCGGGCCAGCGGCAGAGTCAGCGAGTGCGCGGCGGCGGGTGCGCACTCGTCCACACTGCGCTGAACATGCCGATCAGGTCCCGGACTTGATCTTGGTCCAGACGCGCGTCCTGGCGCGTTCGGCGTCGCGTCCCAAGGGTTTCAAGGTATAGAGCGTGGCCATCGCCGCTTCGGTTGGGTACAGGTTGGGGTTGTTGCGGATCGCGGGGTCCACCTGCTCGGTCGCGTCTTTGTTCGGGTTGGGGTAGCCGACGAAATCACTGATGGGCGCAATGACTTGCGGTTGCAGCAGGTAGTTGATGAAGGTGTAGGCGTCCTGCGGGTTCTTCGCGCCCTTGGGAATGGCCAGCATGTCGAACCAGATCGGTGCGCCTTCCTTGGGCAGGCGCATATCGACGATCACGCCGTTCTTGGCATCCTTGGCGCGGTTGGCGGCCTGGGAGAAGCTGCCGGAGTAGCCGACGGCGACGCAGATGTCGCCGTTGGCGATATCGGCCATGTATTTGGAGGAGTGGAAGTAGGTGATGTACGGGCGGATTTTCATCAGCAACGCTTCGGCTTTTTCATAGTCCTTGGGGTTGCTGCTGTTGGGGTCCAGGCCCAGGTGCTGCAAGGCCAGCGGCAGGATCTCCGAGGGTGAATCCAGCAGCGCCACGCCGCATTGCTTGAGCTTGCTGATGTTCTCTTCCTTGAAGATCAGGTCCCAGCTGTCCACCGGTGCATCGGCGCCCAATGCGGCCTTGACCTTGTCGGGGTTGAAGCCGATCAGGATGGTGCCGTACATGTAGGGCACGGCAAATTTATTGCCGGGGTCGTTGGCTTCGATCAGCTTCATCAACTTGGGATCGAGGTGGTTCCAGTTCGGCAGCTGGCTGCGATCCAGCGGCTGGAACACGCCGGCCTCGATCTGCTTGGCCAGGAACACATTGGACGGCACCACCACGTCATAGCCGGAATTGCCGGTGAGCAGCTTGGCTTCCAGGGCTTCATTGGTGTCGAAGATGTCGTAGACCAGTTTGATTGCCGGGTTCCGGGCCTTGAAGTCTTCCAGAGCCTTGGGAGTGATGTAGTCGAACCAGTTGTAGACCCGCAGGGTTTTTTCTTCAGCGTGCGCGGCGGTGCTTAATACGGCGGCGCAGAGCACAAGCGACTTGAACAGATTCATTCGACTGCCCCTTCAAAACCTTCGAGAACGTTGACGGCATTGATGCCGATTTCTTCTACCGCGTAGCCGCCTTCCATCACGAACAGCGTCGGCCGGCTCAGACGGGCGATGCGCGCGCCCATCGCCAGATAATCCGGGCTGTCGAGTTTGAACTGCGAGATGGGGTCGTCCTTGAAAGTATCGACGCCCAGGGACACCACAATCACGTCGGCGCCGTAGCCCTCAATGGCCTGGCAAGCCTGTTCCAGTGCGGCGCTCCAGGTGTCCCAGCCCGAACCGGCCGGCAACGGATAGTTGAAGTTGAAACCCTCTCCGGCCCCGTCGCCGAGCTCATCGGCATAGCCGAGAAAAAACGGAAACTCGGCTTCCGGATGCCCGTGGATCGAGGTGAACAGCACATCGCTACGCTCATAGAAAATCGATTGGGTGCCATTACCGTGGTGGTAATCCACATCGAGGATCGCGACTTTTTTATAGCCCTGATCGAGAAAGGCCTGGGCGGCGATGGCTGCATTGTTGAGGTAGCAGTAACCGCCCATCAGGTCGCTGGCGGCGTGGTGTCCCGGTGGGCGGCACAGGGCAAACGCCGCCGGCGCACCGGCCTGGATCGCCTGCTGCGCGGTCAGCGCCACCTGCGCTGCGCTGTAGGCCGCCTGCCAGGTACCGGCGGTGATGGGCGCGCCGCCGTCGAAGCTGTAGTAACCCAGTTGCCCATGCAGGCTGGTGGGCAATACCCGGCGCAAGGTCCGGGCGGGCCAGGTGTAGGGCAGCAGGTCGCCTTCCTGGCCGAAGACGGTCCAGCGTTCCCAGGCGCCTTTGAAGAAGTCCAGATAGGCCGGGGAGTGAACGCGTGCCAAGGGGGTCAGGCCGAAATCATGAGGTGCGCGCACGGGCCCCAGTTGGCGGTCTTTCACCCGTTGCAACACGTGGTCGGCGCGGGAGGGCATTTCGAAACAGGGCATCAATTGTCCGTCCATCAATTCGCAACGGCCATGGTGCAGATGGTGATTGTCCGAGTAGATCGTCAGCATGTTGTTGTTCTCGAAGACTCAGGAAGGTGCCTTGCAGTGTTGCCTCGTCGGTGCGACAAGAGAACGGCAGGAGTGGCCAAAACGGGATAAATATGGCCAACGGCACTGTCCGTTATTCGCCCGCCGGGGCTTATGGCCGGAACTGACTCGGCGCGACGCCGCTCCAGCGCACGAAGGCATGCCGGAAACTCGCGGTTTCACTGAAACCCAGTTGCTCGGCAATGCAGTGGATCGGCATCGCATCGTCGGCCAGCCACTGCTTGGCCTGCTCGAAGCGCAGCTCATCGAGCAGTTCCTGATAACTGCTGCCCAGATCATGCAGGTGGCGGCGCAAGGTGCGTGGCGAGCACTTCAACTGCTCGGCGAGCCTGTCCAGCCCTGGTGCGGCATGCAGTTGCGTGGCAAGCAGGTGACGTACGCGGCCCAACCATGCCTGGCGCCCGGTGAACTCGGTGTTTTGCTTGCGGCAGCGCTCAGCCATGGCGCGATGGGTGATGGCATCGGCCAGGGGTAACGGTTGATCGAGCCACTGACGGTCGAAGGCAAAAGCATTGCTACCCGCCTGGAACTGCAACGGGCAGGCGAAGCGTTCGCCATAGCGAGCGCTGTAGGCGGGCGCCGGGTAATCGAAACGAGCCCCCAGCAACGGCAACGGATGGCCGAGCAAGTCGTCGCAGATCACCTTGAGCGACGCCAGGCACAACTCGATATTGAATGCCGCCAGCGCCGGATCCTCCCGATAATCGCAGGCGTTGAACCAGACCCGCTGGCCATCTTCCTCAAGGTTCAACTCGAAAAGTGTTCCCAGCAGTGCCGGATAGCGCAGTGCCAAGCGCAAAGCGTCACCGAAGGTGGCACTGGTCAGCAGCGCATAGCCCAGTATGCCGTAGGCCGACACGTGCATGCGTTGCCCCAGTTCCAGGCCGAGGTCCTGGCGCAGGGCTACTGCATTTGCGCAGACCTGCATCTCCTGGCGCGTGGTGATCCGTGTATCGGGTTGGTGCAGGTCTACAACCTCGATGCCGCTACCGGCCAGCAGCACCTCATGGCTTATGCCTTCGGTGTTGAACGTCTCGAGCACCAGCGAAACAGCGTTCAAGGTGGTCAGGTGTGAGTGCAGCATAGGGCGGATCCCTGCAAAAATTGCTTGGAGGGAGCAATTCCCATGCCGCAGGCACCCGTTGATCAGAGGCCGAAGAATAGTCGGCGTGCCTGTTCCAAGTTGATTTCGCTACGGTAGTAGTCAATCAGTTCCTGCGAGTCCAAGCCGTTGGGGGTATCGGTAGTCAGGCCCTGGTTGCGCTGAGCGGGTGTTTTCAAGCGGGCCTTGATGAACGCCTTGGATTGCGTCCAGGACGTCGAATAGTGAAAGTGGGCATACCAGAGTACGTCATGGGTAACACGGTCCGTGATGGTGTACTCATCCAGGTAGTTCGGTCTGGCGCTCTTGAGCCGCTGTCGACTCTTGGTTTTCTTCAGGGTGATTTCGCGGCGCTGCTGGAGCCATTCCACGCCGGCAATAGTGGGTGGCCGTTCCTTGATCATGCGCCGTATGTGCTGGGCGGCGTCTTGGTAGAGTTCGGCCGCGGCCTCCTTGAGTTTTCGGCTGAGGATGGCCGCAGAGCGCTGCTGTTGAGTGCCGAGTTGCGGTCGTGACAAGGCTTGTTCAATGGCCTGGCCGGTTTCTTCCAGCACCAGGGCGTGCTGGTGATACAGGTACTCGATACCGATGGCGGTACGCGCCGTCTTTTTCGCCTGCTCGTCGGCACGCTCCTTGAACGCCGTCAGGCCGTCGAGAAAGACCTGGGCCTTATCAAGGACTGTCTGGATCTGCGGTGTCGCAGGATGCGATGGCGGTGGCGTGGTAACGCGCTGGACCCACAACCCCTGATCTTTTTTGTGGTAGGTCGCGATGATTTGTTGAGTGATGGGCGACTTGATATCCACCAGATCGGTCTCAAGCCCGACGGAGGTCATTCGCGGCTCGCCGATCAATACGCCGTTGTAGCGGGTATTGATGAATTTTTTCTGCGCCCTGGGCGGTGTGGGTGGCGGTGTGGGTCGGCTCCTGAGGGCGTCGCGGTCGACATGCAACAGCGTCAGTTGCTGCTGCGCATCCTGGGAGTAGGCGCGCATTTTCTGACGTAGGGATTCCAGCTGTTCGGGAACGACGGCGTCGGCGAAGTCTTGTGGCAGGTCCTCCAGACGTTCATTGATGACCGCGAATTGTTCGATCAGGCTGCCCAGCGCTTCAATACGTTCATCCAGACGTGCTTCGCTGCGCTCAAACAAGGTATCGCGCAGGGCCTGGACCGCAATGTCAGCGGTATCGACGATCTTGTCCAATGCGGCCCAGGCCTCAGGCGCGCTATCAACAGAGGCTTCATCCAGGCACAGGTTGCGCGACATGGTCACCTGCAAGGCCTTGAGGTCATCACTGCTGTAGGAAGGCATTCGCTTTTTCCGCAGCTGGATCTGGTGCAAGCCCTCGGAGGACAGTTGGCGTAGTTGTTCAAAGCGTGAGTGCACGTAATCCAGGCGCTCGATCATGTCCTGATTCAACCTGGTGAGTTGTCGCGCATCTTCGATATGCCGTTCCTGAGGGGCGCGGGCCTGGCGTTCGATCTGCTCCAGTACCTTGCGAAAGGCTGGAGTGAATGTGCTTTGGACCTCCTTGATACCCACTTCGGATAATTCCAGTTGTGCATTCAAATAGGCGATGGCCCTGGGCTGATAGTCTGGGATGGGATCAAACACGTGCAGTTGCTTGAGTTGTTGCAGGGCCGTTTCATAGTCCGAATGCTGGGTGGCGAGTTTTTGCAGATAGTGCTGGCGTTGCTCGTCGG
This sequence comes from Pseudomonas sp. SJZ103, assembly GCF_007828335.1. Classification (NCBI taxonomy): domain Bacteria; kingdom Pseudomonadati; phylum Pseudomonadota; class Gammaproteobacteria; order Pseudomonadales; family Pseudomonadaceae; genus Pseudomonas; species Pseudomonas sp. SJZ103. The sequence goes on along the minus strand of NZ_VIUN01000002.1, from coordinate 543,454 downwards.
CCGAGGTCTCGAGCGCTTCGGTCATTTCCGTGCGGGCTCGTTGCAGGTCCAGTGACAACGTTTTTTTTGAGTTCTCAAACGCTTGCAGTTTTTCGCGCAACTGCTTGGCAGTTTCCGTGGCCTGCAGGCTGGCGCGTCTGATCGCGCGTTTGGGGCCACCGCCACGCAGGCGCAGGCGACTGTCGATAAACCATTGGCCTAGAGCATTGTGGATCAGGGCCGGGCCGATACGTTCTGATTTAGTTGGATCAATGATGAACACTGGCTCGTCCGGTTGCGCTGATACCTCGAACCAGCGTTGGCCGACGGGTACGTAGTATTTCTGGCCTGAACGGTAGAGGTGTTGGTGAGTACCTGCCTTGGTGATGGGGCTACTCAGCGTCGCGGGTTTTTCGACCTTGAAGCTCTCCAGCAGGGCGCGTAGTTGTTCGGTGCGGCGGTTGACCGCGCCACTGATGTTCAGCGGGGAAATAGTGTCGGCAGGCAGGTTGGATGATGCGTTGTCGGCCAACTGCTTGACGACGATCGCCTTAGCGACGGTTTTTTCAGCCGGCGGTTCTGGCTCACGCTGGGCGGCGAGCGCTTTGCCGGTGTGCTGATGCCGTGTGGCGATATGCAGGGTGATCGCCAGGCCCAGATTGAGCAGGACGTCGGTGATGGCAGCCCATTGCGCGGGTTTGTCCTGTTGCTGTTCGGCATCGACGAACTGTTGCAGTTGATCGAGAACCTGCCAGATCCACAAGGCGGTGCCCAGGGTCGGGCTGAGGAAGGGCAGCACTGCATTGAGCAGGTTCCAGCCAGCCTGCTTGAGCGTTGCCCAGCGGCTTTCGGCGTTGGAGACCGACTGGCGATCGGCCAGGGTCACTAATGCCTGGGCGTTGGCAGTGAACAGCGTGGCGAGCAGGTCATCGTTCAGCACGGCGTTGCCCAGCACCATCGGGCCGCTCAGGGTCCACAGTTTGTCAGGCTCCACCAGATAGTCCGCAACGGCCCAGGGAGAGGGCAGGTCCCCTGGGAATACGTAGTTGGCGTAGTCTTCGCGCACAGCGTCGGGCAGCCAGGCCAGTACCGAGTTGCGCAATTCGGGCGACTGCGTCACGGCGTAGATCAGGTTGGCAGGCGAGGCGTATTGAACCAGCGGCGGGTTGAACAATGGGCGGTAGAGCAGGCAGGGACCGGCAGCAGGATCGGACGGGCCGATGACATACATGTTGGCCACCTCGTCGTAGGTCCCTGCACTGCGCCGTTTAGGGGCAAAGGCCAATTGGCGCATGACAATAGCCTGGCCATCCACGTTGTGCTCATGGGTGTCGAGTTCCATCAGCGCGGCGATGTAGCGGTATCCCAGTTCATTAATCCCGTCCTGCTGACGAAGCTTGCTCTGCAGCGCCATCAGCGGCAGTTGGATGCGCATGTGTTGGGTGTACAGCGCTTTGCGGCGCGCGGACTCCTGGCGCAGGTCCAGCAATTTAGTGTTGATCAGCTCGGGGTAGGTCTTGCCGATATTGACCTGCTGAATAACGTTCTCCACGTAGTCGACGGTCATCCATTCGGGCAGTGCCACTGCGTTATCAAGCTCAATCGTTTTGTTGCCCAGGGGCAGCGCAATCAGGTTCTGCAGGGCCAGCTCCACGAGTGTGAAGGTGGTTGTGTTGTAGACGCCCGGAACAATGAAGGAACCCCAGGTTTCCAGGCTCTTGACGCGCACGAGGATTTTTTCAAAAGACAGGTGCCCGGCGGTTGGGTGGTCCAGGAGAATCTGATCCTTGATTTGGTCAAGGGCGTACTTCTCGATGCCGGGGATGTCTTCCAGGTAGGACGCGCCGGCATGCGCGCTGTTAAGCGCCGCCAGGTCCTTGAGCAGACGTGCGTAGCGGTTGAGGTCACTGGTCGAGGCGCTGCTCAGCCAATCGGGCAAGGCGTCGCGATACCATTCAAGCCCGGGCCCTTTTTGTGCGGGCGCAGTGTCCGGTCCCGGGGTTGAATTCAAAGCGTTGTTGACCTTGCTCGGACTGTCTTCGCGCAGTTCTGAAAAACTCATGGCGCCAACAGCGTCAACTTGCTGAGCGACGTAGGCGCAGGCCAGATGATCAAAAAAATCGCCTTCGGGCTCGAACAAGCGCCAGTTGAGTGAAGGGCGGTTTGCCTGTGGTCCGAGATGGTCCGGCAGCGATTTGCCCAATTGCTCCAGAGAGTCGAATTTCTCGTAGCCCTTGAGCAGTGAGTAGCTGAGGATGATCGTGCGTTCCTGATGCCGGCCCGACAGTAACGCGATCTGCAACGCTTTGAATCCCTTGCTCTGTGTGCCGTCCGTCTGTTCGATTTCGATCATGCAGGCTTTGCTCGCATAGGGATCATCGATTTGTCGAGTGGCGCGTTCGGGCAGGTGAAACAGTCGGCGTGCCAGGGCGCAGTCGGTTTCGTCCCATGCTTCAACTTCCTGGACGTTCCAGCCATTACGCAGGGTGTTGGACAGTTCCTGCCAGCGCGGGCCTTTGGCGTTGCTATCGTTCCAGAAGTTGACCAGGTGCTCCTGGAAAGCGCAGAGCATGACCGGGGCTCTGGTGTTGAGGATTTTCGCAACATCGGTCGTGCGCACGGGCAAATGCACAGGCGGATCGGTGAGCGGGTACCGTGTGAGAAAGTGCTCTCCCTCGATGCACAGCGTCGGTATCGCCAGTACCGCCTGGCGGACCAGCAGGTCACTGAGTGCGTGATACTCGGGCGGCCCGGCAACGATCTGGTCGTCGAGGAGGTGCCAGGTCGGCACGCCCATCAAGGTGCTGCCCGGGTCGATGTTCAGGGTTGCGTATTGCTCATTCAGCGCCTGACGCAATAATTCGGTGGCGGCCTCTCTGAAGGAAGGCCCTGCGTAGAATTGAGCAATCAGCTCCAGTGTCGGGTCATTGTTCTTGAGCTGTTTCTGGGCGGTGGGGGTTGCAGAGGTCATGAGGGGTTCCTGTCGTGCCGGTTGATGGAAACAACCCGAGGCAGAGGCTCGGGTTTTCCATGCTAGGCACCGACAGGTCGCTGGTGAGAGTGACTATGTATCGAATCTCAACGCAGCTCTTCACACAGGTCCAGTTCGACCAGGCGGCGAATCTCGGCGTTGGGCAGGCCCGCACCGATCAAGGCATTGAGCTTGCCAAACGCGGCTTCGCGGGTCATGCCGCCACCGGACAGCACACCCACGCCGCGCAAGCGGCTGCCGGCTTCGTACACATCCAGCTCCACGCCACCTTCATGGCATTGGGTGATTGCCACGACCACGATGCCGTTTTCTTCTGCTCGCTTGAGGCTGGCGAGAAACGCAGGGTTGTCGCTGGGCCCGGTGCCACTGCCGAAGCACTCCAGCACCAGCGCCTGGATGCCGCTGTCGACCAGTGCATCCAGTTGCGCTGCGCCGATGCCCGGGACCAGCGGCAATACGCCGACATTGGCCAGGGCCTTGGACTGGCGGTAATCCAGGGCGGCGGGAAGCGCTTCGGCCTTGGCCACACCGCCGTTGCGCTGCAACGCGGCAAACGGATGACGACCAAAGCTGCGGATCTTCGCGCAGCGGGTCGGTGCCATCAGCGCGCCGTGGAAGAACAGGTGTACGCCGGGTGCCAGGCCTTCGCCCAACGCCAGCAGGGCACCGCTGACGTTTTCCCAGGCATCGCTGTCGGGTACGCCGGCCGGCAACATCGAGCCAGTGAACACCACCGGTGCCGGCAAACCCAGCAATTGAAAGCTCATGGCTGCCGCGCTGTAGGCCAGGGTGTCGGTGCCGTGCAGGATCAGCACCGCGTCGCAACCCTCGTCAACGGCCTCGACCACGGCGCTGCGCAGGCGCTGCCAATAGGCGGGGGTCATGTTGGCGCTGTCGATCAGCGGGGACATTTCCCGGAAGCGCCAGGCGGGTACTGAGACGTTGGCGAACTGTTCGCGCATGCGCGCTTCAAAACCGGAGGCGGGGGCCAGGCCATTGGCGCTGGCCTGCATGCCAATGGTGCCACCGGTGTAGAGCACCATGATGTTATTAGCTGGTTGCATCAAAGAATCTCCTGAACGAAAAACGCCGCCGGGCCCAGAGCATGCCCAAGGCCAGGCGGCGTGTCATCTGTCTACGCTCAGCGTTGCACTTGAGCGTTCAGTTCAGCCGCTGGGGCCGCTTGCGGTTTTACCGGATTGGCCGGCCAGGCCTTGCGGTCCAGGTCCAGGTCAGGGAACTGGCTGGAGTCGAACACCGGGGTCTTGATGCCTGCCGCGCGCTGGTTGTCGTAGTCGTTCAGGATGCGCATGGCAATCTTGAACAGGAACGCCAGGGCGAACAGGTTGACGAACGCCAGCATGGTCATGGTGATGTCGGCGAAGGCGAACACGGTGCTCAGGTTCTCGATCGAACCCCAGAAAATCAGCACCAGCACCAGCGCGCGATAGCCCATCAGCACCTTGCGGTTGTTGCCCACCAGGAAGCGCAGGTTGCTCTCGCCCAGGTAGTAGTTGTACATGATCGAGGTGAACACGAACAACGCCAGGGCCACCGAGATAAACATGCGGCCCCAGTCACCCACTACGGCAGCCAGGGAGTTCTGGGTCAGGGCAATGCCGTCGCCTTCAAAGCCTGGGGTGTAGAAGCCGGAGAGCAGGATCAGCAACGCGGTGCAGGTGCAGATCACGAAGGTGTCGAGGAACACGCTGAACGCCTGGACCACGCCTTGGGCGATCGGGTGTTCTACCGAAGCGACGGCCGCTACGTTAGGCGCACTGCCCAGACCGGCTTCGTTGGCGAACACGCCGCGTTTCACACCCATGATGATCGCGCTGCCCACCAGGCCACCGAAGGCTTGGTCCAGGCCGAAGGCGCTTTTGACGATGGTCGCGAGCATGGCCGGTACGTGGTCGAATTGCAGCACGATCACATAGAGGGTCACGGCGATGTAGATCAGGGTCTTGACCGGCACCAGCAGGTCGGCGATCGAAGCGATGCGCTTGATCCCGCCGATGAATACCAGGCCCAGCAATGCCGCCAGGGCCAGGCCGGTGTAGGTGGTGTCGAGGCCGAAAGCATTGTTCAGCGAGTGGGTCACGGCATGGGCTTGCAGGCCGTTGAAGGCAAAGCCGAAGGTCACCAGCAGCAGGAACGCCATGACCATACCCAGCCAGCGCTTCTGCAAACCGTGCTGGATGTAATAGGCCGGGCCGCCACGGTAGGTGCCTTCCGCGTCAGTGCGCTTGTACAACTGGCCGAGGGAGCACTCGATAAAGCTCGAAGACATGCCCACCAGCGCGGTGACCCACATCCAGAACACGGCACCCGGGCCACCCAGGGTCACGGCAATGCCGACACCCGCGATGTTACCGGCACCGACGCGGCCGGCCAGGCTGAGCATCAGCGCCTGGAACGAGCTGAGTTGGTCGGAGCTGTTTTTCAGGCTGTCGCGAAACACCGAAAACATGTGGAAAAAGTGACGCAATTGAACGAAACGCGAGCGGATCGTGAAATAACCGCCGAGCCCGACAATGAGCACGATCAGTACTTTCCCTGAGAGGAAGTCGTTGATGACTTCGAGCATGGAGTGTTCCTCGCTGATTTTTCTAATGGCAAACGCAGGACGGTCCTACCCTTCGCATAGCACCAGGCAGTGCGCGACGGTTCGACCCCAATCCTTTTGCGGGTGTTGTTATTCATGCGCTATCGCGTGTATCCGGGCCTCGTTACCGACGGCCGCAGGCGCGAAGAGGGGCGGCACTATACCTAGGCGAACGTGATCCGTCTGCTCGGGCTGATTAAAGGTTTCAGCCACGCTGTTACAGGCAAGGAGGGTTTGCAGGGCGATATTGGATTTTTTATGGGCGTCATTTCACAACCTTGAGGCAAAAAAAAGGGCCTGAAGAACGAGCCTTCAGGCCCTCAAAAGGTGAGAGGTGTCTAGTCCCTCAACCTGGTGAGCGGTGCAACAAACACTTAGGCCTTCAACGGGACCAAGCGTGGGGCAATCATGTTTTCGGGGCGCAGGATGTCGTCGAGCATGGCGTCGTCGAGCAAGCCTTCTTCGCGCACCAGTTCCAGCACGCCGCGGCCGCTTTCGAGGGCGATACGTGCGATGCGGGTGGCGTTTTCATAGCCGATGTACGGGTTCAGCGCGGTGACCAGGCCGATGGAGTGTTCCACCAGTTCGCGGCAGCGGGCTTCGTTGGCGGTGATGCCGACGATGCAGTGTTCGCGCAGCATGTCCATGGCGCGTTGCAGCAGGCGGATCGAGTCGAAGATCTTGAAGGCGATCAGTGGCTCCATCACGTTCAACTGCAGCTGGCCGCCTTCGGCCGCCATGGTCAGGGCCAGGTCGTTACCGATGACTTGGAACGCAACCTGGTTCACGGCTTCCGGGATCACCGGGTTGACCTTGCCGGGCATGATCGAACTGCCTGGCTGGCGCGCCGGCAGGTTGATCTCGTTGATGCCGGTGCGTGGGCCGCTGGACAGCAGGCGCAGGTCGTTGCAGATCTTCGACAGCTTCACGGCGGTACGCTTGAGCATGCCGGAGAACAGCACGAAGGCGCCCATGTCGGAGGTGGCTTCGATCAGGTCGGCAGCCGGGACCACTGGCTGGCCGCTGATAACGGCCAGGCGTTGTACGGCCAGGGCCTGGTAACGCGGGTCGGCGTTGATGCCGGTACCGATGGCGGTACCGCCCAGGTTCACTTCGGTCAGCAGCTCTGGCGCCAGGGTTTTCAGGCGGGCCAAGTCTTCACCGAGGGTGGTGGCGAAGGCGCGGAATTCCTGGCCGAGGGTCATCGGCACGGCGTCTTGCAGTTGGGTGCGGCCCATTTTCAGCACGTGGCTGAACTCGACGCCCTTGGCGGCGAACGCCTGGATCAGGCTGTCGAGGCTGGCCAGCAGCGCGTCATGGCCCAACAGCAGACCCAGGCGGATCGCGGTCGGGTAGGCGTCGTTGGTCGACTGCGCCATGTTCACGTCGTTGTTGGGGTGCAGGTATTGGTACTCGCCCTTGTTGTGGCCCATGGCCTCCAACGCGATGTTGGCGATGACTTCGTTGGCATTCATGTTGGTTGAAGTGCCGGCGCCGCCTTGAATCATGTCCACCACGAACTCTTCGTGGAAATCGCCGCGGATCAGGCGGGCACAGGCTTCGCTGATGGCAGCGTGCTTGGCTTCGCTGAGCTGGCCCAACTCGCGGTTGGCGTCAGCGGCGGCTTGCTTGACCATTGCCAGGCCGACCACCAATTTCGGGTAATGCGAAATCGGAACGCCCGAGAGGCGGAAGTTATTCACCGCTCGCAGGGTCTGGATGCCGTAATACGCTTGGGCAGGTACTTCGAGTACGCCAAGCAGGTCTTTTTCTGTGCGGAATGATGCAGCGGAGGACATGACGGAAATCATCTCGATATGGACCCGGAACAGGCCGGAACGCTGCGAATGCTAGGCCTGTAGGGGATTTTGGGCCAATGCTGTTAAACACTGGCCTATGCATAAACGGCATAATGCACGTGTGACCCGGCTATCATGGCGGGCGTGTGTGCCAAAATGGTGCGTATCCGTGGGAGGCAGCGATGAACCTTGAGAGCAAATGGCTGGAAGACTTCAGCGCCCTGGCGGCGACACGCAGCTTTTCCCAGGCAGCGGAGCGGCGGTTTGTCACCCAGCCGGCGTTCAGTCGACGTATCCGCAGTCTTGAGGCCGCACTGGGCCTGACCCTGGTCAACCGCTCGCGCACGCCGGTTGAGCTGACGGCGGCGGGGCAGCTGTTCCTGGTCACTGCACGCACCGTGGTCGAACAGCTCGGTGAAGTGCTGCGCCATTTGCACCACCTGGAAGGCGGGCAGGGCGAGGTCATGCAAGTGGCCGCTGCTCACTCCCTGGCGTTGGGTTTCTTCCCGCGCTGGATCGCGCAACTGCGCAACGAAGGCCTGAACATCGCCACACGGCTGGTCGCCACCAACGTCGGTGACGCCGTGCACGCCCTGCGCGAAGGCGGTTGCGATTTGATGCTGGCCTTCTACGACCCGGATGCGGCCATGCAGATGGACGCCGAAATCTTCCCTTCGCTGCACCTGGGCAACACCGAAATGCTCCCGGTGTGCGCGGCGGATGCGGATGGCAAGCCGTTGTTCGATCTGGAAGGCGAGGGCAGTGTGCCGTTGCTGGCCTACAGCGCTGGCGCGTTCCTCGGCCGTTCGGTGCACCTATTGCTGCGCCAGCGCGCGCTGCGCTTCACTACTGTTTACGAAACCGCGATGGCCGACAGCCTCAAAAGCATGGCCCTCGAAGGCCTGGGCATCGCCTGGGTGCCGCAGTTGAGCGTGCGTGCCGAACTGGCTCGAGGCGAACTGGTGGTGTGCGGTGGGCCGCAATGGCATGTGCCGCTGGAGATTCGGCTGTATCGCTGCGCGTTGGTGCGCAAAGCGAATGTGCGGTTGTTGTGGCGTAAGTTGGAAGGTGGGGCGGCGCAGAATACCTGAGCCCTCCCACAGGGTTTTGTGGTTATTTGGCTGACTCTTAAGTCAATAAAACCGCCGGTTTGCGCCGCTGGACAGATGGTCATTCCAGGGGCTGTTTATCTGGATTATTACGGTATACTGCGCGGCCTTCGGCCGGTCCAACCGGCCAAAATTCGTACACCAAGCCACGCCGGATTTCCCGCGTGGCTTGTTGTTTTTTGACGCGCCTGCGGGCGCCCAGAGAGAAGAGGCACGACGATGAGTGCATTGGTTGGCGTGATCATGGGCTCCAAGTCCGATTGGTCCACCCTTAGCCACACCGCCGATATGCTGGAAAAACTCGGCATTCCGTATGAAGTGAAAGTGGTCTCTGCCCACCGCACCCCGGATTTGCTGTTCCAGTATGCCGATGAAGCAGAATCCCGTGGCATCGAGGTGATCATCGCCGGTGCCGGCGGCGCAGCGCACCTGCCGGGCATGTGTGCGGCCAAGACTCACCTGCCAGTGCTTGGCGTACCGGTGCAGTCGGCAATGCTCTCGGGCGTCGATTCGCTGTTGTCCATCGTGCAGATGCCGGCCGGTATCCCGGTGGCCACCCTGGCGATCGGCAAGGCCGGCGCGATCAACGCAGCCCTGCTGTCCGCCAGCATCCTGGGCGCCAAGCACCCGCAGTTCCACGCGGTGCTGAAGAAATTCCGTGCTGAACAGACAGACAGCGTGCTGGACAATCCAGACCCACGTATCGCCTGAGGTTGTTGACGATGAAAATCGGTGTAATCGGTGGCGGCCAACTGGGCCGCATGCTGGCCTTGGCGGGCACCCCGCTGGGGATGAACTTTGCTTTCCTGGACCCGGCGCCGGACGCTTGTGCGGCAGCCTTGGGTGAACACCTGTGCGCTGACTACAGCGACCCGGACCACCTGCGCCAACTGGCCGATGAAGTCGACCTGGTGACGTTCGAGTTTGAAAGCGTGCCGGCCGAAACCGTGGCCTTCCTGTCGCAGTTCGTACCGGTGTACCCGAGCGCCGAGGCCTTGCGCATCGCCCGTGACCGCTGGTTCGAGAAGAGCATGTTCAAGGACCTGGGCATTCCGACCCCAGCCTTCGCCGATATCCAGTCCCAGGCGGACCTGGACGCCGCCGTCGCCAGTATTGGCCTGCCGGCCGTGCTGAAAACCCGCACCCTGGGTTACGACGGCAAGGGCCAGAAAGTCCTGCGCACCGCCGCCGATGTGGTCGGCACCTTCGCCGAACTGGGCAGCGTGGCCTGCCTGCTGGAAGGCTTCGTGCCCTTCACCGGCGAAGTCTCGTTGATCGCCGTGCGTGCCCGTGATGGCGAGACCCGCTTCTACCCGTTGGTGCACAACACCCACGACAGCGGCATCCTCAAGCTGTCCGTGGCCAGCACCGATCACCCGTTGCAGGCCCTGGCCGAAGACTATTCCAGCCGTGTGCTCAAACAGCTGGATTACGTCGGTGTGATGGCGTTCGAGTTCTTTGAAGTCGACGGTGGTCTCAAGGCCAACGAAATCGCCCCGCGTGTGCACAACTCCGGGCACTGGACCACCGAAGGCGCCGAGTGCAGCCAGTTCGAAAACCACCTGCGCGCAGTCGCGGGCTTGCCGCTGGGTTCCACGGCCAAGGTCGGTGAGAGCGCGATGCTCAACTTCATCGGCGTGGTACCGCCGGTGGAGCGCGTGATCACGATCGAAGACTGCCACCTGCATCACTACGGCAAGGCCTTCAAGGCCGGGCGCAAGGTCGGCCACGCCAACCTGCGCTGCAAGGACCGCGCAACGCTGCAAGCGCAGATCCTCAAGGTCGAAGCGCTGATCGCCGAGCAATAACCCTGGGGTCGGCGGGAACCATTCGGTTATCGCCGTCCTCTGATTGCAGGGTGCCAAAGCCTGTCTAGGCTTTGGCATAGCTCACTTCATTCAGAGGGAAATGCCATGGGTATTATCGGAACCATCTTTATCGGCTTGATCGTCGGCCTGCTGGCGCGTTTCCTCAAGCCCGGCGACGACAGCATGGGCTGGATCATGACCATCCTGCTGGGTATCGCCGGCTCCCTGGCCGCGACCTACGGTGGTCAGGCACTGGGCATCTACCAGGCGGGTCAAGGCGCAGGCTTTATCGGCGCACTGGTCGGCGCCATTGTGCTGCTGGTGATCTACGGCCTGATCAAAAAGAAGTAATCAGCCGACAAAGTCCTCTGCGCTGCGCAGGCGCAGAGGGCTAGAATGCTCGGCACTTGTTACTTGCCGAGCCTCTCCATGCGCCGTTTTCTGTTGACTCTTCTCTTGCTGGGCTCTGGCCTGGCACACGCCGGCGAACTGCCGGAAACCGACTGGCTCGACCTGATGCCGCTGTCGGACCAGAAGGCCCTCGAGGCCATGCCCGAGATCGACCACAACTCCCCCGAAGCCCAAGGCACGTTCACCGACAAAGGTGGCCTGAAGCAGAGCAAAGGCTTGCCGGCGGTGATGTATTCCACCAAGACCGTGGCCGCCATGAACGGCAAGAACATCCGCATCGGCGGGTATCCGGTGCCGTTGGAAACCGACGCCAAGGGTCGCAGCACGTTGTTCTTCCTGGTGCCGTACCCGGGCGCCTGCATCCACGTGCCGCCACCACCGCCTAACCAGTTGGTGCTGGTGCGTTATCCCAAGGGGCTGAAGCTGGATGACATCTACACGCCGCTGTGGGTTACCGGTACGTTGAAGGTGGAGAAGGTGAATAACGACCTGGCGGATGCGGCGTATGCGCTGGATGCTGGGAAAGTACGGGTCGTAAAGGAATCCGATCTCTAAGCTTACGCAGAACCCAATGCGGGTTTACAGGGCGATACCGGTAATGCTCACGCCCAGCATGTGGCTTTCACCTGGGGCCAGGCTCACCACATCATCCAGCACATTCGCCGTCTCGACGCACAGCATGCCTTGCCAGCCATCGTCGGCCATGTCGTCGAAGGCCTTGGCGCGTTCAGTCCAGGGGTTCCAGATCACGGTCGATTTCGAGCCTTGGCTGGTGAGCTGTATGCGGCGCTGCCAGTCCTTATCGACGATGTTCAGCGATGAGGGCGTATCGAGGTAGATGCGGTCGGTCTCGGCGCTGAAGTGCAGCAGGCCGGTTTGCGTCTTCTCGCTCCAGCCATCGGCGGTATCGATGTACGCCGAGCCGTCCAGGCCGTCGACCTGCACGTTGCGTACGTCGCTCACGGCGAAGTAGGTGTGCAGCGCCTGGCTGAGCGTGACAGTGTCGTCGCCACGGTTGTGGCTGGTCAGGCGGATGTGCAGTTGATCGTCCAGCAGCAGGCTCAGGGTCAGGTCGACCTGATGGGGCCAGCCGGGGAAGCCGCCTGCAGGAACCGGTAGTTGCAGGTCCACCCGCAGCGCTTGGCCTTCAAGCGTGGTCCCGGCCAATGCCCAGGTCGCGGTACGCGCGAAACCGTGAGCGCCCGCAGGCTGATCACTTTGGCGCATCGCCTTTACGCTGTGCGGGTTGCGGTCAAATACGCCAAACCATGGCCAGCACACCGGTACGCCGGTGCGGATGCCTTTGCCTTTCTTGAACACCGCCTCGGGGTTCGGCCAAATCAGCGGCTGCTCGCCCTCGCCCTCGCGCCCGTAACTGAATATATGTGCGCCCTGCTGGGCAATCATCAGCTCGGCGCCGTTGTGGCGGATGCGCCAGCAGTCCAGTTCGTCGATCTTTATGGTCTCAACGTGGGGCGTAGGCATAACAGGCACTCTCAATGGCGGGCAATGGGGCAATGGACCGTCAAAATCCCGCGAGGTTTAACGCGCGCGCGAAGGCACCGAACGTGTGCGGCCGCTGCCATCGATAGCGACGAATACAAACACCGCCTCGGTCACCTTGCGCCATTCGCTGGACAATGGGTCGTCGCTCCACACTTCGACCATCATCTGGATCGAGCTGCGGCCGATTTCCAGGGCCTGGGTATAGAAGGACAATTGCGCGCCCACCGCCACCGGCACCAGGAACGCCATGCGATCAATGGCCACGGTGGCCACACGCCCGCCTGCGACCTTGCTGGCCATGGCGGTACCGGCGAGGTCCATCTGCGCGACCAGCCAGCCGCCGAAAATATCGCCAAAACCGTTGGTTTCACGCGGGAGCGCGGTGATTTGCAGGGCGAGATCGCCTTGCGGGATAGGATCTTCTTGTTCGAGTTCGATCATGCCGGGGGTGCCTCTGACCCGTGACGCTTTTTATAGATGTTGCAAAGTGGATAGCCGACTGATGGAAAAACGTTTCAGCACAAACATACTCCGTTCGATACGTTTCTCGTAAGGCGTACTAAAGGGAAACTCTGCCAAACCGGCTGGATGGCACCCAACGGCGTTTTGGCACAGCAGCCCCTCAAGGATGCGGGTCTTGAGCCTGCAAGGGCCGAGTATATCGAGACCCTGGCGTCACGACGACCTCCCGGCGCTCATTTGGTCGGTAAATAGGCGCTGTATCGCGGCTTTTACGCGCAACTGTTCTCCTGGCGCTGTGCTTTTACAAGCGATTTGCTATCTTGCCAGACCCGCCGCCAGTCCCGGGCGTGCCGTCCTTATCAAGCTGACTACTATAAGAGAAGCCTTGCCATGTCCTCCGTGCCCGCAAGCAGTGCGCAACCGTCGCGCCCGCTGACCCGCAACGACTACAAAACCCTGTCGCTGTCTGCCTTGGGCGGGGCGCTGGAGTTTTATGATTTCATCATTTTCGTGTTTTTCGCCACCGTAGTCGGAAAACTGTTTTTTCCCGCCGATATGCCCGAATGGCTGCGGATGATGCAGACCTTCGGCATCTTCGCCGCCGGTTACCTGGCACGCCCGCTGGGCGGCATCATCATGGCGCACTTCGGTGACCTGCTGGGCCGCAAAAAAATGTTCACCCTGAGCATTTTCATGATGGCTGTACCGACCCTGATCATGGGCCTGCTGCCGACCTACGCGCAGATCGGCCTGTGGGCGCCGATACTGCTGCTGCTGATGCGTGTCATCCAGGGCGCAGCGATTGGCGGCGAAGTCCCGGGCGCTTGGGTATTCGTCTCCGAACACGTACCGCCGCGCCATATCGGCTACGCCTGCGGCACCCTGACCAGCGGCCTTACCGCCGGTATCCTGCTGGGTTCGCTGGTGGCCACTGCAATCAACACTATTTATAGCCCGGAGCAGGTCTCGGATTACGCCTGGCGTATTCCGTTCCTGCTCGGCGGCGTGTTCGGCCTGCTGTCGGTGTACCTGCGTCGCTGGTTGCATGAAACGCCGATCTTCGCCGAAATGCAGCAACGCAAGACCCTGGCCGCCGAGCTGCCATTGCGTGCCGTGCTGCGCGACCACCGTGGTGCCATCGTCTTGTCGATGCTGCTGACCTGGCTGTTGTCGGCCGGCGTCGTGGTGGTCATCCTGATGACCCCGACCGTGCTGCAGACCCTCTACCACTTCAGCCCGACCGTTGCGCTGCAAGCCAATAGCCTGGCCATCGTGACCTTGAGCCTGGGCTGCATCGCCTCCGGTGCCCTGGCCGACCGCTTCGGTGCCGGTCGTGTACTGGTGAGCGGTTGCGCACTGCTGCTGGCGACCTCCTGGACCCTGTATCACAGCCTCATGTCCCACCCGGACTGGCTGTTCCCGCTGTACGCCTTGACCGGCCTGTTCGTCGGCACCATTGGCGTGGTGCCTTACGTGATGGTGAAAGCCTTCCCGCCCGTGGTGCGCTTCAGTGGCTTGTCGTTTTCCTACAACGTCGCCTACGCCGTGTTCGGCGGGCTGACGCCGCTGGCGGTGTCGCTGTTGATGAAGGAAAGCCCTATGGGCCCGGCTTACTACGTGGCTGTCCTGTGTGTGATGGGGATGGTGGTGGGTGGGTATCTGTGGAAGCGCGGGCGGTAATATCAGATCAGCAGCAGGCTATGTAGAGGCTAAATGTCTACTTTGCCAGATGGACAGGGTGATTTTTATAAGTGCTGGATGGATATTCAATATCCGAGTTGAGTTTCATATAACTTTCCAGCCAGAGATCCGTATTTGACATTCTGATGCTGGCAAGCGGGCGCCGCCTGCCAGCATCTGTTCGAGTGCCGTTGCTGCGCCAATAGCATTGAGGACTTGATGTTCGACCATGAGGTCGAGTAGCCAAAGTGCGCCGTGTACCTGCAGTCCATCTCGAATTGCCTGGCGACGTAGCTTCCCATCGCCAGTGAGTAAGGGTCTTCCGGTTGTATGTGCCAGTAGGTAGCAAGAAACGTCGGCCAAGGAACTGTTGTTGTGTTCGACCTTAAGTCCTAAGAGTTTCTGCACGCCTCCCTCGTCAAATGATTCGACAACCAGCCCTTGGGCGAGCAGTTCTTCATGAGGGAAATCCTCAAGCTCATGCATGACGAAATCGGTGCAGCAGAGGGTAAATGGCAGCCTGAACATATGCTCCAGCAATCCAGCGTTCCTGAAATCAATCCAGATGTTGGTGTCGCTGATATAGATCAGGCTCATGCACTCTCCAGTGAGCCCAGAAAATTGGGGTCTAGAGCCCTCACAGGACGCCGCAGCAACTCGGCCGCTCGTGATTTGGTGATAAGGCCTTCCGCTAACCCCCAGAAAACGAGTGACTCAAAGCGCTGAGGTGGTTTGCAAGGTAACGGCTCAGGTTCTGCTTTGCGCCAGCCATTGCTACTGAATTGAATGGTCAGGGACTTGTAGCCGCTTTCCCCTAACAGTTTGAGGTCCTTCAATCGACGAAGCGCTGCATGCATTGAGAGCCCATATTGGCGCTTAGCAATCAGTAGTTCTCTAGGGTGGACACGGGAGCGTTGGTGATTCCCAAAATCTCCGGTAACGCTTTTAGAGGGATAAAGGAACGCTCCTGCGAAGCGGTGACAGCAGTTTTCTTTATCGCGCTCGGGCATATCATCAGGCAATTTCATCACCCAGTGACCCAATTCATGAGCAGCGGTGAAGCGAATACGTTCACCTGCTCTCTGAGCATTTAAAGCGATCAACACATGTTCGCCGTCATGGGTGGCTGCGCAAGCGCCATCGAAATCGTCCGGCCCATCCAGCATCACCACTTTAATGCCGTGCTCTTCCAACTGTTCAGTCAGATGAGCAATAGGATCTTCACCTATATCCCAATACTTGCGGAGCTCATCCGCCGCTCGTTCCGCTTCCTCTATGGAAGAGACTGGGAGCATTTGGGCTGGGGTTTCGGCAGTCTTGATATCTTGTGGATCGAAACACTCCTCCAGAGATATATAGCGTTCCAGATGCTCTCGAATCTGTTCCTCGACCTGGACCTGACGGTATTTAGGCATCTTCGCAAGCTTGCGGAACTCCAGCGGCGCGAGTGGCAGTGCCTGAGTACGAAAAAAATACTCGGGGCTCACCTCCAGTGCTTTTGCCAACTGCAGAAGGCGCTGAGAGTTTGGGGTACTCAACCCTTTTTCATATTTGCTCAGGCCTTGCTTGGTTATATCGCCGAGACGCAGTGCCAGTGCTTCCAGCGACAGGCCACGCAATAACCTTGCGCGGCGAATTCGGTCATTGATCATGTGAGGTCTCCTTAGGTTGACAAGACTATTCTTTGGTTTTGTTTTGTCAACCTAAGGTGCGCCGTGAAGCGGTCAGGTTTTAACTGCAGTCCCGGCCGCTGAATTTGCAGCGGCGCGGGGAGGTTAGTAAGGCGAGTTCCGAGCAACAACCCTAAATAGCTGTGGGAAATCTCCGATCAGCAATTGCAGAGAGGTTTCAAACCAGGGACTCATTACGTTCATCTCGCCGCTCCAGCCTGTATTGCCGACCGTTTTCTTCTTGACTGCGAATGCTCGCCCAATGCTGGCCTTTCATCCAATTGTCATATTTCAGACATAGAGTGTTCACACGGCCTCTCGATACTTGGCCCCGATCCAACTATCCCTATCTGCTAGGAGCAAGGCATGAAACTGAAACGTTTGATGGCGGCAATGACTTTTGTCGCTGCTGGCGTTGCGACCGCCAACGCGGTGGCCGCAGGTGTTGATCCGGCAATCCCGGCTTACGTCAAGACCACTGGTGTGTCGGGCAACTTGTCCAGCGTCGGTTCCGATACCCTGGCTAACCTGATGACCCTGTGGGCCGAGGGGTACAAAAAGGAATACCCGAACGTCAACATCCAGATTCAAGCTGCCGGCTCCGCTACCGCGCCACCTGCGCTGACTGAAGGCACCTCCAACCTGGGTCCGATGAGCCGCAAGATGAAGGACACCGAACTGGCTGCCTTCGAGCAGAAGTACGGCTACAAGCCAACCGCTATCCCGGTTGCCGTGGATGCCCTGGCTGTGTTCGTGCACAAGGACAACCCGATCCAGCACCTGACCATGGAACAAGTCGACGCGATCTTCTCCTCGACGCGTCTGTGCGGCGCCAAAGCCGACGTGAAAACCTGGGGCGACCTGGGTGTGACCGGCGACCTGGCCAACAAGCCAGTGCAACTGTTCGGTCGTAACTCGGTATCCGGCACCTACGGCTACTTCAAGGAAGAAGCCCTGTGCAAAGGCGACTACAAGCCTAACGTGAACGAACAACCCGGCTCGGCTTCGGTCGTGCAGTCGATCAGCTCCTCGCTGAACGGCATCGGTTACTCGGGCATCGGCTACAAGACCGCCAGCGTGAAGACCGTGGCCCTGGCCAAGAAAGGCAGCACTGACTTCATCGAAGACAGCGAAGAAAACGCCCTGAACGGCAAATACCCGCTGTCGCGTTTCCTCTACGTTTACGTCAACAAAGCCCCGAACAAGCCTCTGGCCCCGCTGGAAGCCGAGTTCGTGAAACTGGTTCTGTCCAAACAGGGCCAGGAAGTTGTAGTGAAAGACGGCTACATCCCACTGCCAGCCAAAGTTGCCGCCAAGGCACTGGCTGACCTGGGCCTGAAAGAAGGCAACTGATTGCCTCTGCGGGAGCCGGTACGCCGGTTCCCGCATCACTAATTTTCAATCCGCTGCCAGCCCTGCTTCGCGGCGGATTTCCTGCGTCACTGCATTGTCATCTTTCTGTCATACAGGATCGCTAGGGTGTGCGCATGAATGATCTGGCCAATTCCACCATGACGACAACTTCTCCCCCCAAGCGCATTGATTTCAATACGCCTGAGCTGCAACGCAAGCGCCGCATCCGCGCGCTCAAGGACCGTCTGACCCGTTGGTACGTGCTGGTCGGCGGCCTCGCCGTTCTCGGTGCCATCACCCTGATTTTCTTTTTCCTCGCCTATGTGGTCGCGCCTTTGTTCCAAGGCGCCTCGCTGACCAAGGAAGACGCACTGACGCCCGCCTGGATGCAGGACGCCGGCAAGCCTTTGTTGATCTCCCTGGAAGAGCAGAACCAGGTCGCCATGCGGGTATCCGACAAGGGCCAGGCGCTGTTCTTTGATGTCACGACCGGTGCCGAACTCAAGCGTGTCGACCTGCCGCTTGCGCCGGGCGTGAGCGTTGCTTCCATTGGTGAAGATCAGCCGGGCAGCCCGCTGGTGATCCTCGGATTGTCCAATGGCCAGTCCCTGGTGTTCCGCCACACCTATAAGGTGTCGTACCCGGACGGCAAGAAAACCATCACGCCTGCGATTGAATACCCCTACGGTGAAACGCCGATCGTGCTCGACGATGCCGGTCGCCCGTTGGAGCACGTCGCCCTCAATGCCACCGATACGTCGCTGGTGGTGGCAGGCTCGGCCGGTTCGTACTTGAACGTGCTGACCCTGAGCCGCGAAGAAAACATGATGACCGGTGAAGTCACCAGCGAGCAGAAGCGTGTCGAGCTGCCGCAAATGACCGAACCGGTGAAGGCGATCTTCATTGATCCGCGCCAGCAGTGGTTGTATGTGATCAACGGCCGCGCCCTGGCGGATGTGTTCAGCCTGCGCGACAAGAGCCTCAACGGTCGCTACAAACTGCTCGAAGACGGCAACGCTGAAATCACCGCCAGCACCCAGCTGGTGGGCGGTATCTCGCTGATCGTCGGTAACTCCAAAGGCGGCCTGGCCCAGTGGTTCATGGCCCGTGACCCGGATGGCGAGCAGCGTTTCAAGCAGATTCGCACCTTCCAGATGGGCACCGCGCCCATCGTGGAAATCACCGCCGAAGAGCGTCGCAAAGGCTTCACTGCCCTCGACGCTTCCGGCACGTTCGGCGTGTTCCACAGCACTGCCCACCGCACCCTGCTGGTGGATCCGGTGGTCGACGGCCAGGGCGTGTTCGGCCTATCGCCTCGCGCCAACCGCGTGATCGTCGAAGCCGGCGGCAAGCTGCAGCCGCTGCTGCTGGACAACCCGCACCCGGAAGTGTCCTGGAGTGCGTTGTGGAGCAAGGTCTGGTACGAAAACTACGACGAGCCTAAGTACGTCTGGCAATCGACCGCCGCCAACACCGACTTCGAACCCAAGATGAGCCTGGCGCCATTGACCTTCGGTACGCTGAAGGCGGCGTTCTACGCCATGCTGCTGGCGGCGCCCCTGGCCGTTGCCGCGGCGATCTACACCGCTTACTTCATGGCCCCGAGCCTGCGCCGCAAGGTCAAGCCGGTGATCGAATTGATGGAAGCGATGCCGACGGTGATCCTCGGCTTCTTCGCCGGCCTGTTCCTGGCGCCGTATGTCGAAGGGCATCTGCCGGGGATCTTCAGCCTGCTGATGCTGTTGCCGATTGGCATCCTGGTGGCCGGGTTTGTCTTCAGCCGCCTGCCTGAATCCATCCGCCTGCGGGTTCCCGACGGTTGGGAAAGCGCGATCCTGATCCCGGTGATCCTGTTCGTGGGCTGGCTCTCGCTGTACATGAGCCCGTACCTGGAAACCTGGTTCTTCGGCGGCGACATGCGCATGTGGATCTCCCACGACCTCGGCATCACCTACGACCAGCGCAATGCTCTGGTGGTCGGCCTGGCCATGGGTTTTGCGGTGATCCCGAACATCTACTCCATCGCCGAAGACGCCGTGTTCAGCGTACCGCGCGGCCTGACCCTGGGCTCCCTGGCCCTGGGCGCCACGCCGTGGCAGACCATGACCCGCGTGGTGATCCTGACCGCCAGCCCGGGCATCTTCTCGGCGCTGATGATCGGCATGGGGCGCGCCGTGGGCGAGACCATGATCGTGCTGATGGCCACCGGTAACACGCCGGTGATGGAGATGAACCTGTTCGAAGGCCTGCGCACCCTGGCGGCCAACGTCGCGGTGGAAATGCCGGAGTCGGAAGTCGGCGGCAGTCATTACCGCGTGCTGTTCCTATCGGCGCTGGTGCTGCTGCTGTTCACGTTCATCATGAACACCCTCGCCGAGCTGATTCGTCAGCGTCTGCGCAAGAAATACTCGTCGCTTTAAGAAAGGTAGAAGTCTGTGAAACAGAACTCCCTGAATGGATGGTTCAAGAGCGGCGCTCCCGGCGTCTGGATCAGCGGTGGCGCGGTGTCCATCGCGGTCATCATGACCATTGGTTTGCTGGCGGTGATTGCTGTGCGTGGCCTGGGCCACTTCTGGCCGGCTGACCTGATCCAGGCCAACTACAACGTGCCGGGCCAGGAAAACCATATCGTCATCGGCGAAGTGGTGCAGAAAGAAGAAGTGCCGCGCGAGCGCCTGAAAAGCGCGGGCCTGCCGGTGCCCGATGCGGGCCCGGAATTCATGACCCGCGAGCTGATCAAGGTCGGCAACCGTGACCTGAACGGCAACGACTTCACCTGGATCGTCGGCGAGTGGTTGAAGGACCAGACCACGCCGAAAAACCTGATGACCATCGAGCGTCGTGAGTGGGGCAACTTCTACGGCACCCTGGTCAACGTCAAGCAGGATGGCAAGGTCATCGCCGAAGGCGAGGCCGCGTGGCCGGAGCTGCAAGCCCGCGTGGACCGCGTTAACAAGCTGGCGGCCCAGCTCAAGACCCTGGAGAAATCCGACATCGGCGCGATCAACGCCGGCCTCGAACGCATTCGCCTGCACGGCCGCAAGCTTGAGCTGGAAGGCAAGCTCGACGCCGCCGCCCAGGCCGACATGGATGCCGACCGCGCCGAGCTGAACGCCCGCTACCAGGACATCGAAGCACGCCTGGCCGACCTGCACGCCCAGTTCAACCGCGACGCTTTGACCGCTCGCGATGGCAACGGCAAGGAAATTGAAATCGGCATCGGCAAAGTGGTGCACGCCTACCAGCCGAACGCCATGGGCACCGTGACCAAGATCGGTTTCTACTTCAGCAAGGTGTGGGAATTCCTCAGCGATGACCCGCGGGAAGCCAACACCGAAGGCGGGATCTTCCCGGCCATCTTCGGCACCGTGATGATGACCCTGATCATGGCGATGATCGTGACCCCGTTCGGCGTGCTGGCGGCGGTATACCTGCGTGAATACGCCAAGCAGAACACCCTGACGCGGATTATCCGCATCGCCGTGAACAACCTGGCGGGTGTACCGGCCATCGTCTACGGCGTGTTCGGCCTGGGTTTCTTCGTGTATGTATTGGGTGGCTCGGTCGACCGTCTGTTCTTCGCCGAAGCGCTGCCGGCACCGACCTTCGGTACACCGGGCCTGCTCTGGGCCTCGCTGACCCTGGCGCTGCTGGCGGTACCGGTGGTGATCGTGGCCACCGAAGAAGGCCTGGCGCGGATTCCGCGTACGGTGCGTGAAGGCTCCCTGGCGCTGGGCGCGACCAAGGCGGAAACGCTGTGGAAGATCGTGCTGCCGATGGCCAGCCCGGCGATGATGACCGGCATGATCCTCGCCGTGGCCCGCGCCGCCGGTGAAGTGGCGCCGCTGATGCTGGTCGGCGTGGTGAAACTCGCCCCGTCGCTGCCGCTGGACGGCAACTACCCGTATCTGCACCTGGACCAGAAGATCATGCACCTGGGCTTCCATATCTATGACGTCGGCTTCCAGAGCCCTAACGTCGAGGCCGCACGGCCGCTGGTGTACGCCACCGCCTTGCTGCTGGTGCTGGTGATCGCCACGCTCAACCTGTCGGCGGTGTGGATTCGTAACCACCTGCGCGAGAAGTACAAGGCGCTGGACAGCTAATCTGAATTGAACGCGGACTTATTTGTGGGAGGGGGCTTGCTCCCGATTGCGGTGTGCCAGCCAGCACACATGTTCCTGATGCACCGCTATCGGGGGCAAGCCCCCTCCCACACAACAGCACAGGGAGCATCCCATGCAACACGACACCCATTCCCACGGCATCAACATGTCTGCCCTGGGTCGCGACAAACAGAGCCTGAGCTTGGCCCAGGAAACTGTGGCCATCGAAGTGCCGGGCCTGAGCCTGTACTACGGTGACAAGCAGGCGCTGTTCGACGTCAGCATGAACATCCCCAAGCAGCGCGTGACCGCCTTCATCGGCCCGTCCGGCTGCGGCAAGTCCACGTTGCTGCGTACCTTCAACCGCATGAACGACCTGGTCGACGGTTGCCGCGTGGACGGGGCCATCAACCTCTACGGCACCAATATCTACCGCAAGGGCGAAGACGTGGCCGAGCTGCGTCGCCGCGTGGGCATGGTGTTCCAGAAGCCTAACCCGT
The DNA here is from genome assembly GCF_007828335.1 of Pseudomonas sp. SJZ103. NCBI lineage: Bacteria > Pseudomonadati > Pseudomonadota > Gammaproteobacteria > Pseudomonadales > Pseudomonadaceae > Pseudomonas > Pseudomonas sp. SJZ103. The sequence goes on along the minus strand of NZ_VIUN01000002.1, from coordinate 521,474 downwards.
TCCCCAAGACCATCTACGAAAACGTGGTCTACGGCCTGCGCATCCAGGGCATCAACAAGAAGCGCATCCTCGACGAAGCGGTTGAGTGGGCCCTTAAAGGCGCGGCGCTGTGGGACGAGGTCAAGGACCGCCTGCACGAGTCGGCACTCGGCCTGTCCGGCGGCCAGCAGCAACGCCTGGTGATCGCGCGCACCATCGCCGTGGAGCCGGAAGTGCTGTTGCTCGACGAACCGTGCTCGGCACTCGACCCGATCTCGACGCTGAAAGTCGAAGAACTGATCTACGAGCTCAAGTCCAAGTTCACCATCGTCATCGTGACCCACAACATGCAACAGGCGGCGCGGGTTTCCGACTACACCGCGTTCATGTACATGGGCAAGCTGGTGGAGTTCGGCGATACCGACACCCTGTTCACCAATCCGGCGAAGAAGCAGACCGAAGACTACATCACCGGTCGCTACGGCTAGGAAGCTGTGGTTCTGATTGCACTGACGCTGCGGTTCTCCGCACCTTACCGGACGCTCCAAGGACGCCAACATGATTAGTAAAGAAGGCCTTACCCACCACATCTCCGCGCAGTTCAACGCTGAGCTCGAGGAAGTGCGCAGCCACCTCCTGGCGATGGGCGGGCTGGTGGAGAAGCAAGTCAACGACGCCGTGACCGCGCTGATCGAGGCTGACTCGGGCCTGGCCCAGCAAGTGCGCGAGATCGATGACCAGATCAACCAGATGGAACGCAACATCGACGAAGAATGCCTGCGCATTCTCGCCCGTCGCCAGCCGGCGGCATCCGACCTGCGCTTGATCATCAGCATCTCCAAGTCGGTGATCGACCTCGAGCGGATCGGCGACGAAGCCACCAAGATCGCCCGCCGTGCCATCCAGCTGTGCGAAGAGGGTGAAGCGCCGCGCGGTTATGTTGAAGTGCGTCACATCGGCGACCAGGTGCGCAACATGGTGCGTGATGCCCTTGATGCCTTTGCGCGCTTTGACGCCGACCTGGCGTTGTCGGTGGCGCAGTACGACAAGGTCATCGACCGTGAATACAAGACCGCCCTGCGTGAGCTGGCCACCTACATGATGGAAGACCCGCGCTCTATCTCGCGGGTCTTGAGCATCATCTGGGTGCTGCGTTCCCTGGAGCGGATCGGTGATCACGCGCGCAATATCTCGGAACTGGTGATCTACCTGGTGCGCGGTACCGACGTACGGCACATGGGCCTCAAGCGCATGAAGGCCGAAGTTGAAGGTTCAGCCGATCAAATCCCTAATGTTCCGGGCGAATCTGACGATAAGTAAGGTTGCCCGAGAAATTAACGCCCGGCCTTTGGTCGGGCGTTTTTGTTTGCGGCCCCCGATTTTTTTGCGAGTCGGGTAAAAGAAAGTCCGAACGTGACTACAGAGTTTTGGCAAAATGCCATCAGTCAGGCGTTTTGCGTGCCGAAGTTTTTATAGGATGAAGGGTCGATGAGTAAAGTCAGTGTATTGGTGGTGGATGACGCCTCGTTTATCCGCGACCTGGTGAAGAAGTGCCTGCGCAACTACTTCCCCGGGATCAAGCTTGAAGATGCGGTAAACGGCAAGAAGGCCCAGACCATCCTGATGCGCGAGAGCTTCGACCTGGTGCTGTGCGACTGGGAAATGCCGGAGATGTCCGGCCTGGAGCTGTTGACCTGGTGCCGTGAGCAACCGCACCTGAAGTCCATGCCGTTTGTGATGGTGACCAGCCGTGGTGACAAAGAGAACGTGGTCCAGGCGATCCAGGCCGGGGTTTCCGGCTACGTCAGCAAACCGTTTACCAACGAGCAACTGTTGAATAAGGTCAAACAGGCCCTGCACAAGGTTGGTCGCCTCGATGCCCTGGTCGCCAGCGCGCCCACCAAGATGAACTCGGCCTTCGGCAATGATTCCCTGAGCGCCCTGACCGGTGGCAAGCCAGAAGCCGTACGTGCCGCCCCCGTCGCGGCTGCCGCGTCTGCGCCAAGCAAAGGCCTGCTTAACAGCCCGCCGGTCCAAGCGCCAGGCGCTGCACCCACTGGCGGCCGTGGCCAGGGCCAGTTGCGCCTGTCCAGCGGCACCCAGCAATGTGTGATCAAAGCGCTGAGCATCAAGGAAGCGCTGCTGGTGGTGCGTCGCGGTGAGGTCCTGCCTCAGGTGCTGGAAAGTGCCGTGCTCGACCTGGAACAGGGCGACAACGCTGAGGTGGCCCGTCTCAACGGTTACCTGCACGCCATCGTCGCCTTCGAGCCCAAGCCCGATAGCGATTGGCTGCAACTGACCTTCCGCTTTATCGATCAGGACGCGCAGAAGCTCGACTACATCTCCCGCCTGATTGCGCGTGGTACGGCGCAGAAGCATTTTGTGCCGGGTGCCTGACCTTGTGGTGAGGGAGGTCCCACTACCTCTTCGACATAGCGCTGGCGCGCAGCAAACTGGGGCCTCTGTGGCGAGCGGGCTTGTCCCGCGTTGGGGTGCGAAGCGCCCCTGATGAAGACGAATGCGGTGTATCAGGCACTCCTCTGCGCCTGGTTTCGGGGCTGCTGCGCAGCCCAGCGCGGGGCGAGCCCGCTCACTACAAGATTGTCATCAACCGTTGTTAGCTTGCTGTTCATTCACTCCGGCAGGTTCGCGCCATGGTTCTTCGCCTCTTGCTGTCCTGCACGTTGGCTGCGGTCGCCACTTCGACCCAGGCCATGACCCTCTACAAATCCACCGATGCCAACGGCATGGTGTTCTTCAGCGACCGGCAAACCCCCGGTGCCCAGGCGTTCGTGATTCAAGAACGCAGGGTCGAGCGCGTACAACGGCCAGCACTCGACAGACCCAAACCTGGTTACCCACAACAAGCCTACCGCTACCCCTTGCCCTGGCGTGGCGGTCCGTTCCGCCTGACCCAAGGCCCCAACGGCAGTTTCAGCCACACCGACGCCAAAAGCCGCTACGCCATGGACATTGCCATGCCCGAAGGCACGCCGATCATTGCGGCGCGCAGCGGTGTGGTGGTGAAAATCGAGAATAGCCAGATCGGACGCGGCAACGATGCGTCGGGCAATTTCGTGCGCGTGCAGCATGATGACGGCACCCAGGGCGTGTACCTGCATCTCAAGCAAGGTTCGGTCAGCGTCAGGGCGGGGCAGCGCGTAGCAGTGGGCAGCGCGCTGGGGTTGTCGGGCAATACCGGCAACAGCAGCGGGCCGCACCTGCACTTCGTGGTGCAGCAGAGTAGCGAGGCCGGGCTGGTGTCGATTCCTTACGAATTCAACCAGCCGGTGGGGACATTGCCCAATTTTGCATTGGGCAATTGAGGGTCAATCCAGCAGCAGGACCTTGGCCAGCACGATCTTCGGCCCTTTCATCTTCTTGATGATGATCCGCAAGCCTTCAACCTCCAGCACTTCTTCCTCTTCCGGCACCCGTTTGAGCGTGTCGTAGACCAGCCCTGCGAGGGTTTCGGCCTCAATGTGATCCAGGTCGACACCCAACAGGCGTTCCACCTTGAACAGCGGCGTGTCGCCCCGTACCAGCAGTTTGCCGGGCTGGTAGGCGAGGATGCCGCGCTCGGCCTTGCGGTGTTCGTCCTGAATATCGCCTACCAGCACTTCCAGCACGTCTTCCATGGTCAGGTAGCCGATGATCTTGCCGTCGGCTTCTTCCACCAGGGCAAAGTGCGCGCCGCCTTTGCGGAACTGCTCCAGCAACTGCGACAACGGCATGTGCCGCGACACACGTTCGAGCGGGCGGGTCAGTTCGGCCAGGTTGAACGATTCGGGGATGTGGTCCAGGGCCGCCAGTTCCAGCAGCAGGTCCTTGATGTGCAACAGGCCGACAAACTCGTTGCGCACCGCGTCATATACCGGATAACGGCTGAACTTATGGCGGCGGAACAGCGCGAGGATTTCCTTGAGCGGGGCGTTGAAGTCCAGGGTGACCAGGTCTTCACGGGAGTTGGCCCAGTCCACCACTTCCAGCTCGCCCATTTCCACGGCCGAGGCCAGTACGCGCATGCCTTGGTCGCTCGGGTCCTGGCCACGGCTGGAGTGCAGGATCAACTTGAGCTCTTCGCGGCTGTAATGGTGCTCGTGGTGCGGGCCAGGCTCGCCTTGGCCGGCAATGCGCAGGATCGCATTGGCGCTGGCGTTGAGCAGGTAGATCGCCGGGTACATGGCCCAGTAGAACAGGTACAGCGGCACCGCCGTCCACAGTGACAGCAGTTCGGGCTTGCGAATGGCCCAGGACTTGGGTGCCAGTTCACCGACCACGATGTGCAGGTAGGAAATCACGAAGAACGCGGCAAAGAACGACACGCCCTTGATCACTTCCGGTGATTCGACGCCTGCGGCGCCCAACAGCGGCTCCAGGATATGCGCAAAGGCCGGCTCACCGACCCAGCCCAGGCCCAGGGAGGCGAGGGTGATACCCAGCTGGCAGGCCGACAGGTAAGCATCGAGCTGGCTGTGTACGGTACGCAGGATCTGCCCGCGCCAGCCGTTGGTGTGGGCGATGGCCTCGACCCGGGTCGAGCGCAGCTTGACCATGGCAAATTCCGCCGCAACGAAAAAACCGTTGAGCAGTACCAGGATCAGAGCAAAAAGAATCATGCCGAAATCGGCGAAGAGTGTGGCGAGGGTGATACCAGGGGAAGGGTCCATGATTGGGTTTTGCAGGTTCCGTGTGTTCAATAAGGGGGGACAGAAGGGCCTGGAAGGCAGGCGCAAGTCGGCCAATGTAGCGGCTGACGGGGCGCTTGCCTAGTGGTTGCCGCCGGGTGGGGTGTGGAATGCCTTATTCAAAACAGCACAATTCCAATTGTGGGAGGGGGCTTGCTCCCGATAGCAGTGTGTCAGTCAGCATATCTGATACTGGTGCACCGCCATCGGGAGCAAGCCCCCTCCCACATTTGGTTTTGTGCTGTGTTTGAGTTATTCGTCATTTCCAACGAGCCGCGAACGGGTCATCTGCGCTGGTGGAAAATGGCAGGTGAACGTACTGCCATGCCCCAGCACACTGCTGATTTCCAGGCGCGCACGGTGGCGCAGCAGCACATGCTTGACGATGGCCAGGCCCAGCCCGGTGCCGCCGGTGTTGGAGTTGCGGCTGGAGTCGACGCGGTAGAAGCGCTCGGTCAGGCGCGGCAGATGCTTGGCGTCGATGCCGATGCCGGAGTCCTGCACGCTCAGGTGTGCGCCTTGTTCGTCGGCCCACCAGCGGATGCGGATAGTGCCCTTGTCCGGGGTGTACTTCACCGCGTTGAACACCAGGTTGGAGAACGCGCTGCGCAATTCGCCTTCGCTGCCTTTGAGCAACACTCGCGGGTCGGCATCCAGGCTGATCTGCTGCCCGCGCTCGCCCGACAGGGCCTGGGCGTCATTCTTGATGGTCTGCAACAGGCTTTGTACGGCCACCGGATGGTTGTCCGACGGATAATCCGTGGCTTCAAGCTTGGCCAGCAACAGCAAGTCGTTGAGCAGGGTCTGCATGCGTGAACCCTGCTGCTGCATTTGCTGCAGGGCACGGCTCCAGCGCGGGTTGATCTCGTCGACGTTGTCCAGCAGCGTCTCCAAGTAGCCGCAGATCACCGTCAATGGCGTACGCAATTCGTGGGAAACGTTGGCGACGAAGTCTTTACGCATCTGTTCCAGTTGATGGATGCGGGTTACGTCGCGCACCAGCATCAGGTGTTCGTTGTTGCCGTAGCGCGTCAGGTACAGCTGGATACGCACGCGGTCGTTGGTCGGCGAGGGGATTTCCAGCGCTTCCTCGTAGTTTTCCTGCTCGAAGTACTCTTTGAAGCGTGGGTGGCGCACCAGGTTGGTCACTGGCTGGCCGCTGTCCTGGGGTGTCTTGAGGCCCAGCAGGGTCTCGGCGGCGCGGTTCCACCATTCCAGGTTGCCATCGCTGTCGAGCATGATCACCGCGTCCTTGAGCGCGGCGGTGGACTCCTGCACGCGGTCGATCACGGCTTGCAGGCGCCCGCGTACGCGTTGGTCGCGGCGTTGCAGGTGGTAGATGCTGTCGAACACCTCACCCCACAGGCCGTAGCCGTCAGGTGGCGCTTCGTCGGGTTTGTGCTGGCGCAGCCATTCATGCAGGCGCAGCAATTGTTTGAGGGTCCAGCCCAGGTACAGGGCGATACCAATGGCCAGGCTCCAGCCGTAATAGCCGCTGACCAGGCCTACCAACAGGCAGGCGGTGATCAACAGGAGCATGTGGCGGATCAGGGTGCCATGCCAGTTTTGGTTCACTTAAACATGCGTCCTTGTCAGCTGTTAAGGAAGGGCTGGCTCAGCCTTTGGTTGAAAACCGGTAGCCGGTGCCGCGCACGGTTTGTACCAGATTCTCGTAAGCGTCACCCAAGGCTTTGCGCAGGCGGCGGATATGCACGTCAACGGTGCGCTCCTCCACATACACGTTGCCGCCCCACACCTGGTCCAGCAACTGGCCACGGGTATAGGCGCGCTCCTGGTGGGTCATGAAAAATTGCAGCAGGCGGTATTCGGTCGGGCCCATCTCGGCCGGCTTGCCGTCGATGGTCACGCGGTGGCTGATCGGGTCCAGCAGCAGGCCGCCGACTTCAATAGGCGCTTCGCCATCGGTCGGGCCGGCCCGGCGCAATACGGCCTTCAGGCGCGCTACCAGCTCCCGTGGGGAAAACGGCTTGGTGATGTAGTCATCGGCGCCGACTTCCAGGCCCTGGATCTTGTTGTCCTCTTCGCCCTTGGCGGTGAGCATGATGATCGGGATATCCCCGGTCAGCTCATCGCGCTTGAGGCGGCGGGCCAGTTCGATGCCGGAGGTGCCGGGCAGCATCCAGTCCAGCAGGATCAGGTCCGGCTTGCGGTCGACGATAATGGCATGGGCCTGCTGGGAGTTCTCCGCCTCCAGGCAGTCATAGCCGGCCATTTCCAACGCAACGGCGATCATCTCGCGGATGGGCGCTTCGTCGTCAACAATCAGAATGCTCCTGCCAACCATGCCTAAAATCCTCTTGTCATTTAACTGTCTTGCGCCGCATTAGATAACGGAAATATTGCAGTCGTGTGACAGTAATTTAGTCGATCGGGCAATTGGCGGCACTCTGGACTACGCTTTGGGTCCGAATCCTGACAACCACAAAAGGAAGGTTCCGATGAATCACAGTACTTTTTCCTGGAAGGCCCTTCTGGTCACGGCGGCGTTAACGCTGCCGACACTGGCATTTGCCGCAGACCCGGCGATGACGAAAGACGGGATGTTGGTGGATCATAAGGGCATGACGCTCTACACCTTCGCCAAGGACGCCGATGGCAAGTCCATGTGTAACGACAAGTGCGCCACCAACTGGCCGCCGTTGATGGCCGAGTCCACCGACAAACCCATGGGCAAGTGGACCGTTATCACCCGTGACGATCAAAAGGGCCAATGGGCCTACAACGGCAAGCCTCTCTATACCTTTGTGATGGACAAAAAGGCCGGCGACATGACCGGCGACGGCAAAATGGACGGGGCCTGGAAAGTCGCCAAGCCCTGATTCAGCCCGCTAGCGGTGAGGGGCCTGGCCCCTCATCGAAACCCGTAATCCGCCACAATCCCGATAAAAATCGCCAACCCGGCCCAGTGGTTGTGCAAAAACGCCTTGAAGCACTTCATCCGGTCCCTGTCGCGGGTGTACCAGAACTCCCAGGCAAAGCAGCCTGCCGCCGCCAGCAACCCCAGGTGGAACCAACCGCCCAGCTCAAACCGTGCGCCGGCCAGCAACAGGCACAGCAGCGCCAGGCCTTGCAGGGTGAGGATGATCACCCGGTCGGCATCGCCGAACAGAATCGCAGTGGATTTGACGCCGATCTTCAAGTCGTCGTCGCGGTCGGTCATTGCGTAATAGGTGTCGTAGCCCACCGTCCACAGCAGGTTGGCTATATACAGCAGCCAGGCGGTGGCGGGCAGGTGGCCGGTTTCGGCGGTGAACGCCATCGGCATGCCCCAGGAAAACGCCGCGCCCAACACCACCTGCGGGTAATAGGTGTAGCGCTTCATGAACGGGTAGCTGACCGCCAGTGCCAGGCCGCCCAGCGATAACCAAATGGTTGTGGCGTTGGTCAGCAGTACCAGCAGGAAGCTGATCAGCATCAGTACCGCAAAGAACACCAGGGCCTCTTTCGAACTGATCCTGCCGCTTGCCAGCGGGCGTTGCGCGGTGCGCTTCACATGGCCGTCGACCTTGCGGTCCGCCCAGTCATTGATGACGCAACCGGCAGCGCGAGTCAGCGTAACGCCCAGCACGAAAATCACGATGTTGGCCAGGGACGGCGAACCCTTGCCGGCGATCCACAGCGCCCACAGCGTCGGCCACAGCAGCAGGTAGATGCCGATGGGCTTGTCCATGCGGGTCAACTGAATGAAATCCCAGGCCCTGGGGTTCAGGCGGTTCAAGGATTTGAGCAGACGTTGATACATCAGCAGTTCTCCGGATGGTCATGCAGCGCGTGCCAGAAACTCGGCAGGAAGACTTCCGCCACCAGCACGCTCAGCGCCCCACGATCGAAGCGTGAGCGGCGTGCCCACAGCCCGTCGGACTGGTCCGTGGTCGGCAGCCACTGGCGAGGGTAATGGCACACCTCGATGGCCTGGCGGGTGAACGCGCGGTCGCAAAACAGCAATTCGCCCAGGGAACGGCTGCCCAATTCGTCCATCTGCAAGCCGTCGCCCTGCAATGCACTGCGCGCCGCCACACTGCGGGCAAATACCCACGGCTGGCCATGCCCACGCAAATACACCTCGCGCACCCAACCGATGCTGGCCGGGGGCATATGCAGCGCCGCGCATTCATCATCGCGCAGCGGCTGCCAGCCTTCGAACAGCGGCGTCACGCTGAAGCCATCGTTGGACAGCCACGTCAGCCGGCGGGTCAGCGAGCCTTCGTCGAACAGCCAGTTGAGGGTCAAGGGCGCGGGCGCAGGGCTCAGGAGGCTCTGGGTCAACCATTGGCAAGCATCGGGAAGGGCGATTGAGTGCGGCACGGTGCGTCAGTATTGGCAGCAAAAGAGGCGGCGAGCTTACCATGGCGTCCTGATCTTTTGCCGGGCTGCGCGGGCGCCTTGCGTCGATCGTGCTTGCATCTGCCGGCCCCGATCAGTACAAAACGCCCTGAGCCGTGCGGCAATGCTGGATCCATCGACCGCCGGCCAACCAGCCTGGACCCTGAGGAAGCAAGTAAATGAAGAAGTGGCAATGTGTAGTCTGCGGCCTGATCTATGACGAAAAAGACGGCTGGCCGGATGATGGTATCGCTCCGGGCACTCTGTGGCAGGACGTACCGGAAGACTGGCTGTGCCCGGACTGCGGCGTCGGCAAAATGGATTTCGAAATGATCGAAATCGGCTAATTTTCAGTTTCAGAACCGTACTACAAGGAGAAAGGAATGAACGCACCTGTCGTGATCATCGGCACAGGATTGGCCGGCTACAACGTGGCCCGGGAGTTTCGCAAGCTCGACAGCGAAACCCCATTGCTGCTGATCACCGCGGATGACGGGCGCTCCTACTCCAAACCCATGCTTTCCACCGGCTTTGGCAAGAACAAGGAAGCCGATGGCCTGAGCATGGCCGAACCCGGTGCCATGGCGGAGCAACTCAAGGCCGAAGTGCGCACCCACACCCGCGTCAGCGGCATCGATCCCGGTCACAAACGCCTGTGGATCGGTGAAGAAGCGGTGGTCTATCGTGATCTGGTCCTGGCCTGGGGCGCAGAAACCGTGCGCGTACCAGTCGAAGGAGACGCCGCTGAGCTAGTTTTCCCGATCAATGACCTCGAAGATTACGCCCGCTTTCGCGCCGCCGCTGCCGGCAAGCGCCGCGTGCTGCTGCTCGGCGCCGGCCTGATCGGCTGCGAATTTGCCAACGACCTGATCCTTGGCGGCTATGAGATCGACCTGGTGGCGCCGTGCGAGCAAGTCATGCCGACCCTGCTGCACCCGGCGGCGGCCGCAGCGGTACAGGCCGGCCTGGAAGGGCTGGGGGCGCGTTTCCACCTGGGCCCGGTGCTCAACCGCCTGCAACGTACCGCTGACGGCCTGGAAGCGCACCTGTCGGACGGTGAAGTGGTCCACTGCGACCTGGTGGTCTCGGCCATCGGCCTGCGCCCGCGTGTCGACCTGGCCGCCGCCGCCGGTCTGCAGACCAACCGCGGGATCATGGTGGACCGCCACCTCAAGACCTCCCACGCCAATATCTACGCCCTGGGCGACTGCGCCGAAGTTGACGGCTTGAACCTGCTGTATGTGATGCCTTTGATGAGCTGCGCCCGTGCCTTGGCCCAGACCCTGGCCGGTAACGCCACCGCTGTCAGCTACGGCCCGATGCCGGTCACCGTGAAAACGCCGGTCTGCCCGCTGGTGGTCTCGCCGCCGCCACGGGGCACAGAAGGTGTATGGAGCGTCGAAGGCCAGGGCGCCGACATCAAGGCCCTGTGCCGCGACGCCAGCGGCCGCCTGCTGGGGTATGCGCTGACCGGCAGCGCCGTGATGGAAAAACTCGCCCTCAACAAAGAACTTCCGCCGTTGCTGGCGTAAATACCGGTCGTTCTGTCGGAATAAGCACATTTTTTACCCTAGAAAGGGCGCCGCGAGACTGGCGCGGCGTACGAGGGCATGCCATCCTCACTCCCGTCTGCCGCAGAGTAGAGCCTGCGGCGCCTTGGCCGCTGTTCCGTTAGAGAGCAGCACGGACATAACAACAAAAAACCGTCAAAGAGGCTTCATATATGCGTAAACCAGAACTCGCAGCCGCCATCGCTGAAAAAGCGGATCTCACCAAAGAACAGGCCAACCGCGTCCTCAACGCCGTTCTCGAAGAAATCACCGGCGCCCTGCACCGCAAGGACAGCGTCACCCTGGTTGGTTTCGGCACCTTCCTGCAACGCCACCGTGGCGCCCGCACCGGCAAAAACCCGCAAACCGGTGAGCCCGTGAAAATCAAGGCGAGCAACACTGTTGCGTTCAAGCCGGGCAAGTCGCTCAAAGACAGCGTCAACCCGTAATGTCGGTACCGTCTCGAAGGGAGGCGGGGCGGTAAGAAGAATGGGCACGCCGACTGGGTTGGGTGCTCATTTTTTGTGAACGCTTATAAGTGCTTTAACGAATGCCTTCGACGAGTTCCTGGTCTTTCTCGCCACCCCACGGATCGTCCAGCAGGTACTTGGCAGCGACTTTGGTGTCAGTTGGGACCAAGGTGATCTTGTAGAAAATCTCGTCGCCTTCGCAGACCTCGAAGTACAACGCATAGTCGCGCTTCTCCAGATCCAGCTTAACGTTGAATTTTTCAGACGCCGAGGCTACTTCCACCTGCTTAGGGTCTGTGACATGAAACGGCACGACGATGCAGCGCTGGGCGGTTTCATCAGGGGTGAAACGATTTGTCAGATTCAAGTTCACATTCGCGCCGAAAGCGTCTTCGGGCAGAGGGTCAAAGACAACGTAGTCGCTATGCAGGACCGCGCCCTGCGCCAGGTTGACCTTGCCCCATTGACTTGACGCCTCATCGAAGGGGCGCGAACGAAACTGGATTTGCCTGTGGGAGATCAGTAGATCCACGGATTGGGTGGTGTTTTTCATCAATAAACCTCGATCTTAATTCGAGATAAAGGGGACGGATGTATTTGATTTTTTTACTTATGGCCGTTGATCTAAATAAATCCGCCCCTTTTATACTAGGTTGTTTGTAGTAAATAGATTCTTTGACAAGGTTTTAATTAGATCTACAGCGGTCATTGCTTAGTCGCTAACTTTCTGAGTTTAAAGTTCATGGTCTTTAATAGGTTGCTCAGATAAGTGCAGGTAAAATAGCTTCACTTCACCCGGGTCTTCAGCACTTTTCAGCGTTGCGTTGTACCTGTCTTCAAGTTTTTGGGCTAGCCCTTCGGTATTCAGCAAAACAAAGGAGGGGTAATCAGTGTTGGTGCAAATCCATTCGTTCGAATCTACTTGGTCAAACCAACGCTGCGCTAAATCAATACTGGTCAGTAACTGCTCTTTCCAGTCAAGTTTCTCATCAAGGTTATCGAATGAATACAACCATATTGAAAATCTTTGGTTGAAATGCTCAAGTGGCTCACTTGGATTTTTCAGCGCCCGCCAATCAGTCAGCTCGGCTACAACCCAGTTAGAAGTACGTGTTTTAATAGTCTTTTCAATGATGGATTCGGACCAGCTGTCCGGGTATTCAAGCCTTTCATCTCGCAGTGCTGCATCAAGGACTGTGTTTACACGCGTCATCAATACAGGGTCGAGAATCTGAAGCGTCAGGTGAAGAGAGAACCATCCTTTTTTTTTGGATATATCGATCGTGTATCGACGAGTTCGTCCACTTTCGCCGACCATTTCAAAAAAGCGGAATTTTTTCAGCGTGTAACCAAATTTCGCAAACGGCCCTGCCAGGGTTGAAGTCAACTCTTTCAATATGTCGTTCACAGCTTTTATCATTACGGCAACCTCCATAGTGGAACTCTGGCTTCGCTGACGGTAACGCCTTTCGTGCTTTTCCGGAGCTTCCAAATATGCTTTTTCCATCGGCAATGATTTTATCTTTTTCAAGCGGAGACAGGACCTTCAAAATCTTCGGTTTGCCAATAAGTTCTTTCGGGGGGGGCGCCATTGTACTTGAGGTAGTGATTTCGGAAGGGGATCGGCAACTTTCTGCCGATGACAGACTCTAGGTGGACCAAGTCTGCTTCGGTGATGGCTTTTATTTTCGATCATCGTAACCTCCAGTCATGAGCAGCGCCCAGGCTTGAGTTACTTAGGCGGGTTGTTAGTCATCCAGCTCTTTCAGAAGAAGAAGGGGCGAATTTATTTAATTGCTTACTTGGTTGTACAATGATTAAATAAATCCGACCCGGTTTCTTGTTTCTTATGTTGTTTTAATAATGGTCTGGCTGGGATTTATAAAATTTTATTCGCTAATTCTAAGTCGAACTTCTTGTTCCCAAAAATCGATTTAGTTGCGAGCACTTTCCTCATTACATCCGAATCCAGGCTGATATTATTTTTATGTGCGGCAAAGAGGATCGTTAGAAATGGGAATGCATAGCTGTTGGGCTCGGACAACACGTCATCAATTAATGCCGTCGTACCCAAGATGCAGTTCTCCGCCTTCGGCAGGAAAAAAAATCTCAGCCGGTCACTTATTTTTTTGACTGTAGCGTTTATATCCTGAGCTGACGGAGTTTTGATGATTCCGCCCAACTCGTCGCCGAACTGTTTTGTTTCTTCCGACAAAGAGCTCTTCGACAAAAATGATGCGTTCAACAGCCGGCTCTGATAAGGAGGGGACTGGTTTGTACAGAAGCTAAATGCCTCACATGTATAAATTTCCATTCCAGCATAGTAGCCATCGGCTTTTGTCAAATGCTGGAGGTAGATTTCTCCAAGTTTTTCTTTTTCTTCCAGCAGGCTAAGTTTATTTTTGCCTGCCTTTAGGTCGAAGTGGGGAGATGTTATTTGCTTCAGCGCTGCCAGTAATTCCACTTCCATATTTTTACGAACTTCTAGGCTCATGGTATTCACTTGTAGATTAGAAGATTGAAGGTTGCGTTGTGCTGTGCGCCTTTTCCACCTAGCGGAACGCCCGGTTTGCCTTTGGTATCAACCTTGAATGATCCCTTCGTCCCAGCAGAGGGCTTGATCGTGCCACCTCCCAAGTGTTGTGTGGTGTTGGCCGGCCTGGTCATGTCGAAGACCTTGGAGTCGGTTTGGTTAGGAGTCAGCTTTCCAGTGCCATGCTTGACTTCAAATACATGTAACTTACCGTTACGATCCTTGGCGACGAAGTCAGCCCGAATACGTTTTCCGTTTACCTTCATGGTGACTTCTTCGGCTACGACCTTGAACCCGTTCCGTTTCAAGTCATGAATCGCCTTAGTCCGACCTTTATTACCGCTGACTGCACTTTTGCAAGCCCATCCCCACGGGTCAATCCAAGTAAAGGGATTCGGCGCATATTGATAGAGATTCAATCCCCCCGCCAACCCAATCGGATCCGGCGTAGTAAACCGCCCCACATCCGGATCATAAAACCGAAACGTGTTGTAGTGCAGCCCAATCTCCCGATCCAGATACTGCCCCTGGAACCGCAAATTCTGCTCTTCGATAAAGTACGCCTCACGCACTTCTTCGGCCGCATTCCCCCACACCTGATACCGCGCCTGCCACACCGTTTTCCCATCAGCTTCGGTCAGTTGCTCAGGCAATCCGTTCAGGTCGTTGTGGTAATAGCGCACACTTTGATGCTCGCCCGTACCATCCACCCGAGCCAGCGGTGCATAGCCATCTTCTTCATAGATATAGAGGCTGGTTCGGCTGTGCCGATGTTCCTGCAACAGGCGCAACCCCTCCCAATCAAAGCGGGTTTCGCCCAACGGGTAGCCGTTGCTGTCATGTTCGGTTTTAGCGATGCGCCGGCCGAGCGGGTCATAGGTCATGTTCACGACCGTTTCGCGACCATCCTTCTGGCTACGGACTTCGATCAGGCGATGCTCAGCGTCATAGGCGAAATACTGTACGCCACGCGCTGCACTGCGCTTTTCGATCATGCGACCAAAACCATCGTAGCGGTAACGTTTGTCCTGATAGGTCAACAGCTTGTTATGCACCACTAGGCCCGCATTGGCCTGTGGGCCGTCCAGCAGGTTGGCGGCGGCATCGTAGGCGAAGGTTTCGCGCTGACCTTGAATGTTGTCCTGGCTGGCGATGATGCGCCCGGTCGCGTCGTAATGGAGCAGTTGGCGCTGATCCCGACGGTTATCGCGGTCACGCTCCAGACGGCCGATCAGGTTATCGGCCGGGTCATAGTCGAAGTGTTTTTGCTGGGCAGCCGGCAGTTGCGTGGGCTGGCCATTGGGGCGGCGTATCCGTGAGCGCAGGCGGCCGCTGCGGTCGTATTCGCTGCGTGTGGTGATCTGGCCTTGGGTACGCAGAACTTCACGGTGCAGGCGGTCGCGTTCGAAGTCGCAGATGACGCGGCCGTCGAGGTTGATCTGGTGCAGGTGGCCGCTGCCGTAGTAAAGACGGTTGAGCCAGCGGCCGTCGGGCAACTGCGTCTGGATCAGGTTGCCGAGCTCATCGTAGTGGTAGTTCAGGCTGCCAGCGGCGCTTTGTTCGATGAGCAACTGGCCGCGCGCGTCGTAGGCGAAGGCCAGTGCCTGGGTGGTTTCGTCATTGCCGATGAAGGTGACAGCGGTGAGTTGGTCCAACGGGTCGTAGGCGTATTCGGTGCGACCATCATCGGTTTGTTTCAACAGCAAGCGGCCCACTGCATCTCGTTCGAGTCGATGCACAATTGAAGGCTCAGGTGTCTGCCCTGTGGGCACGTACTCAACGGCGGCTACGTTATCCAGAAGGTCATAGGCATAACGTCGGGCGCTGCCGTCGAGGTCTTGTTGCTCCACGAGACGGTCGCACGGGTCCCAGGTAAAACGGTAACTCTCACCATTTTCATTGGTCAGGGTTTGGAGGTGTCCGTAGGCGTCGTAGCGGAACTCAATCTGCCGGCCGTGTGCATCTATTCGTTGGCGCACTTGCCCGCGGCGCCCGTATTGGTAGCGGGTGGTGTGACCCGCTGCATCGGTATAGCCGATCAACAGACCGCTGGTGTCGCGCAGGTACTGTTCGGTGCGACCGTCCGGCATTTCGGTCTGCAACAGCCGGCCTTGGCCGTCGTGTCGATAACGCTGTCGTTCACCCAAGGCGTCGACGACCACCTGCAAATGGCCCTGGCGGTCGTACTCGAACGCTGTGGGATACCCCGAACAATCGATATGCTGGATTAACTGTCCGGTTTCATTCCACCGCAGGGTTTTGCTCTTCCCCGTGGCATCGATGATTTCCACCACCTGACCAAAGGCGTCGTAGCGATAACGTGTGGCATGCCCCAAGGGGTCGATTTCGCTGACGCAATTGCCCCGCTGGTCGTACTGATATTGCCACGCGTGGCCTGCCGCATCGGTCTCCACCAGCGGCAGCGACCAATGCTCCAGCCACAACGTCGACTCGATACGCCCCAACGGATCCTGAGTGCTGCACAGGTTGCCGGACTCGTCGTAGCCGAACTGCCATTTGCCGCCTTGTGGGTCAGTCGCGCTGAGCAACTGACGCTCCTCATTCCATTCGAATTGCCACGTCTTTCCCAGGTTGTCGGTGTATTCGGTGATCTGGTACTGCGAGTTCCAGCGGCGTGTGCTGAGACGCTGCAAGCCATCAGTAATGCGCGTCACTCCGGCCGACAGGTCGTAGTCGAACAGGTATTCGTCACCCTCATCCGTCCAGTGCCGCACCACGCGCCATTCGCTGCCGTCCACGCAGCCCCATTGGTAGTAACAACGCAGCCCGGTGGGCAGTTGATGCTCGACCATGCGCTGGCCGTCGTCATAGGCGAAGCGGCGTTGCACGTTTGCGTCGGTATCGCGTACTTCGGCCAGGTCGCCGCGAGAGTCGTAGCTGTAACTGACAAGGGTTTCCCGGCTGTGATCTGGGTATAGCCGCTCGACTTGCTCCACTCGCGCCGGCCATTGCTGGCTGTAAACAAGTTCGACACGCACATGGTCGAACGTATCTCGTAAGTGGCTCAGCCGACCCTGAATGTCATAGTCGAGGAAGATTCGGTTGTCGTTGCGATCCCCCAATTGGCTAAGGCGCAGGCGTGAGGCGGTGCCTGGCGTTGGTTCGAATAGCCGATAGAGCCCATCAACGCTTTCAATCAGTAGTTGGCCATTGGTATTGCGCCGTACGCTCAAGCCTTCTCCTGCGCTGAATACGGCACCGCCCAGCGGGATGACGCCCATGTCGATCTGTCGCGCTTGCTCATCGGTATAGACCAGCCGTTCCCCACCATCGGGGTGTACGCCAATCTCGACGCAGACCTCGTAGATCACGCTCCAGCTGGCACCGAACAGACCGTCGCGACGCTCGTCCCGGCTGCTGTAGTAGCGCTGCCACTCGATAGGGAGCAGGCCGGGCAGGGCGAAGTCCAGATCGTCTTCCCCATCAAGAATTTTCGCGCCAGTGGAGCTGTGTACCGGGTTGGGCGAGCCTGCTACTGCAGAGGTAATGGCATTGGTCACTTGGCTGGTGCCCCACGACACCAGTCCACCAACGACCATGCACGGCAGCTTGCTGAAAAACTTGGAGCCGCCGCCACGCAGCATCAACAGTGCGGTCACCGCCAGCCCGACACCGGGTGTTTTGCCACTGCGGATCTCGCGTACCACCACGGGGCTTCCGCCAATACGCACGTTGCTGGAGATCATCCCCGACTCGACAATCGAGGCGTCGCAGGTGCTTCGGTCACCGCTGCGGGCGGCCGGCTGACCGTTGATAGTGACCTTGCTGGAGCCTTCGGCAATAAACTGCGGCGGCATTGGCGGATGCTTGGTGCAAATCACAATATCCAGCGGTTTCGGTACTGCGCCTGGTGCGGGAACCGCCACTGTGGGTCGCCACATCTGCGAGAAGAAACCCTTGGCCATATCAAGGTAGCTAGCCTCTTCGGGGCTACCACCTTCGGCAGGTTGCGAGCTGACCGGGCCGATGGCGCCTGCGGCACGTGCAGAGGGTATGCCGTTGGTAAAGGTGTTGTGGGAGCCAGTGGCGATTGTTGCCATCACCACCGGCGGGAATAACGCATTGCCTATCCAGTCACAAACCTTTGTCAGTCCCTTGTCCGCCCCCGTCTTGCTCATGCCTATGCCGACGATAATTCCCACCACGGCGCCCAGCACAAAGCAGCCTAGCCCGCCGGTTACGACCGTAATACCGGTGGCGGCCACAATCGCAGCAGTGGCAACGGCCGTAATAGCGATGTTGGCCGCAATTTCCAGCACGCCTCCCAGGATGTCGGCCATCGCCGAGGTGTGCAGCAGGCCGTCGCCGAGACGTGCCGCCCAGAGTGCGTCAGACATGGAATAGGGGCTTCAAGGCTTGGGATTCAGCTGCAAGGTGCTTTTGATGGTTGCCCAATGGGCGCTTTCAGCATCGCCCAGGGGTTGGGCTTTGACATAACTCAGGGCAAGCATCTGCCGAGTGCCGGGTATCACAAGCGCTAACTGGTATTGATGGATGCGCTCGGTGCCCTTGCTGAACTGGTTATGCACTTCGATGGCGTCTATATCCTGCGCCGCGCCTACACGAAGTGCCTTGGCCGGTTGGTAGCGCAGGTCCTGTACCTGCTTCTCCAGCTTCGCCAGTTGCTCTTCGAAGTTGCTTTGCAGCGTCTCACCATCACCTAGAAGGCTACGGCTGACAATCAACGACGTACCCAGAGCGGCGAACTTCAGGATATTGATGGAAGCATCCTGAACGTCATCGCTGGGCAGCGTGAATTGCAGTTCGTTAAGTTGATAGGTCATGAAACGGAATCTCGTTATTGGCCGGAAGGCGGCTTAGGAAACATGGAATTGACGGCCGCGTCGATTTCACCCTTGACCCCTTGGCCCATGGGGGTGGTGCCGCCTTTGCCACCAATGTTCAAATGCAAATTACCTCCGGTGTTGATCTCCGAGCTGCCTTCGGAATACACATTGATCTGCACACCAGTGAGATTGATCTGGCCGCTGGCGTTGAGCTCCAGCACGCTTTTGCCACAAACCAGGCGCAAGTTTTCGCCCACTTCAATTAGATAGCTCTTGCTGATGGCGTCGGTTTTGCTGAACCCCACCATAAGCATGTCGTCATGCTTGACCGCACGCACGCGGTCGTTGCCAATCGTCACTACCTCGTCATGCCCAATGCTCTTATTGCGGTCATGCCCCACCGAATGGCTCTCATCCACCTCCACCACAATGTCCTGGTTACGCTCGGCATGGATATACAACTGCTCCAACCCCTTCTTGTCCTCCATGCGGATTTCATTGAAGTTGGCCGGCGTGCCGCCCTTGCTCGAGCGACTCTTCATGCCGCTCTGGGTCGCGTTTTCCGGCAGGTCGTACGGCACCGTCTGCTCGGCGTTGTACACCCGTCCGGTAATGATCGGGCGGTCCGGATCACCTTCAAGAAAGCTGACAATCACTTCCTGGCCGATCCGTGGAATCTGCATCGAGCCCCAGTTCTTGCCGGCCCAGGATTGCGACACGCGGATCCAGCACGAGCTGTTTTCGTTGGATTGGTCGTGACGGTCCCAGTAGAAGTGCACCTTCACGCGGCCGTATTGGTCGGTCCAGATTTCCTCGCCTTTGGGACCGACCACCAGCGCGGTTTGCGGGCCTTTGACGATGGGCCGGTGGGTGGTGGCGAGCGGGCGGAAGCTTTGCTGGGCGTCAATGCAGGTCAGGCTGCTTTCGAACTGCGCCGAGCCTGAGCCACCACCGCTTTCCAGGCTTTCTTGAACGATGTAGTAGCGGCAGCCGACGATCAGGTATTCGCGGTTCTGGTCCTGGCGGCTGAAGCCGGTGAGGCTGAACAGATGGCCGGAGCCGAGGCCGCGGGCGTTGCCGCTGAACTCGATCTGCTCATGCAGGGTTTGCAGGGCTTCGATGCGGGTGCGCGCATAGTGTTCGCCGTCGGCGCTTTGCACATAGGTGCCGGGGTAGTCGTACAGCGGGTAGTCGCCGGCGGTGTGCGGGCGCGGCATGGCCGAACGCACATCGATGCTGGCGCTGGGGCGCTGGAAGTCGTAGTCGTTAAGCTCCAGCGAACCCGGCTGAACCTCCTGCGCCAGGTGCCAGTTGTGCATGTGGTCGCGTTCGCGCTGCTGCTCGTCCTTGGGGTAATACGGGATCGACGCATAGCCCGGCACCGTGGTGTGGGCGCCATAGGCGTCGGCCAGTACCAGCACATGGCGGTCCTGCTCATGGCGAAAGAAGTAGTAGATACCTTCCTGCTCCATCAAGCGGCTGACGAAATCGAAGCTGGTCTCGCGGTACTGCACGCAGTATTCCCACTCGCGATACGGCCGGCTCAGGGCGTCTTCGAAGTCGGAGAACCCCAGGTCGCGGAACACCTGCTTGATGATCTGCGGGATGCTCAGGTTCTGGAAAATCCGACAGTCGGACGTACGGCTCAGCAGCCACAGCCATGGGCGCAGCGTCACCTGGTAGCTGGCGAACTGGCCCTGGTCGATGTTCTGGCTGCACCGCGCAACGATGCCGTGGAAATGCCGCTCACCGCCGTCCGCCAGTTGCAGGCCCACGCTCATCGGCTTGCCCAGCAACTGGTTGAGGTCGATGTTGGCGTCCAGGGACGTCAGTTGCAGCTCATAGTTGAACAGGCGGCCCAGCTCTTCGCCGCCGCCCATTTCATTGAGCAGCAGCACATCCGGCCCGAGGGGGCTGGTGATCTTGGCCAGGCGTGAGGCTTGGTTGAATAGCATCGGTTAACCCGTAAATTGCGTAATAGCTGAAGAAACCGGCTGCAAATGTGGGAGGGGGCTTGCCCCCGATAGCAGTGTGTCAGGTGATGCATTGGTGACTGATTCACCGCCATCGGGGGCAAGCCCCCTCCCACATTTAGATTGTGTTTCTTCAGGTCAATCGTTGAACTGGTAGTGCAGCTCATTATCCCGGCTGCTGATACGCACACCCGCCAATGCCTTGCCTTCGAGCATGCGCGTGAGGAATTCACGGCTCATGTCCGGCAGCAGGCTGTTGGTGAGGATGGTGTCGATCATGCGCCCGCCGCTTTCGGTTTCGGTGCAGCGCGAGACGATCAGGTCGACCACCGCGTCGTCGTAGTCGAAGGCGACCTTGTGGGTATTCTCCACGCGCTTCTTGATGCGGTTGAGTTGCAGGCGGGTGATCGCCTTGAGCATCTCGTCGCTCAGCGGGTAGTACGGAATGGTCACCAGGCGGCCGAGCAAGGCGGGAGGGAAGATCTCCAGCAATGGCTGGCGCAGGGCCTTGGCGATTTCTTCCGGCTCGGGGATGTTCGCCGGGTCTTTGCAGACCCGGGAAATCAGCTCGGTACCGGCGTTGGTGGTCAGCAGGATCAAGGTGTTCTTGAAGTCGATCACCCGGCCTTCGCCGTCTTCCATCACGCCCTTGTCGAACACCTGGAAGAAGATTTCATGCACGTCCGGGTGGGCTTTTTCCACCTCGTCCAGCAGTACCACGCTGTAGGGTTTGCGCCGCACCGCTTCGGTCAGCACACCGCCTTCGCCGTAGCCGATATAGCCCGGAGGCGCGCCCTTGAGGGTGGACACCGTGTGGGCTTCCTGGAACTCGCTCATGTTGATGGTGATCACGTTCTGCTCACCGCCGTACATGGCTTCGGCCAGGGCCAGGGCGGTTTCGGTCTTGCCCACCCCCGAGGTGCCGGCCAGCATGAACACGCCAATCGGCTTGCTCGGGTTGTCGAGGCCGGCGCGGGAGGTCTGGATGCGCTTGGCGATCATCTGCAAGGCGTGGTCCTGGCCGATGATGCGTTTTTTCAGGTGCTGGTCGAGGTTGAGCACGGTTTCCAGTTCGTTGCGGGCCATGCGGCCCACCGGGATACCGGTCCAGTCGGCGACCACCGAGGCCACGGCCTGGTAATCCACGGTCGGCAGGATCAGCGGGGTTTCGCCTTGCAGCGCAGTGAGGCGTTGTTGCAGGTCGACCAGTTGCGCACGCAATTGATCGCTCTCGTTGTTACCTGCATCGCTGTCCACAACCCCGGCTTTTTCGCGCAGGGTGGCACGGGTGGCGAGCAGCTCATCCACCAGGGTTTTCTCTTCGGCCCAGCGGCTTTCCAGGGTCGCCAGGCGCTCACGCTCGGCGCTTAACAGGGCTTCGCTGTTGCTCTGGCGCGCGCCAATGGCAATGCCGATCGCATGCTCGCGGGCGATGATTTGCAGCTCGGTTTCCAGGGCTTCGATGCGGCGGCGGCTGTCGTCCACTTCGGCCGGCACCGCGTGCAGGCTGATGGCGACGCGGGCGCAGGCGGTGTCCAGCAGGCTCACGGATTTATCCGGCAACTGGCGCGCCGGAATATAGCGATGGGACAGCTTCACCGAGGCTTCCAGGGCTTCGTCGAGGATCTGCACCTGGTGGTGTTTCTCCATGGTCGAGGCCACGCCGCGCATCATCAACAGCGCTTTGTCTTCCGACGGCTCGGCCACTTGTACCACCTGGAAGCGGCGGGTCAGGGCCGGGTCTTTCTCGATGTGCTTTTTGTACTCGGCCCAGGTCGTCGCGGCCACGGTACGCAGGGTGCCACGGGCCAGGGCAGGTTTGAGCAGGTTGGCCGCATCACCGGTACCGGCAGCGCCACCGGCACCCACCAGGGTGTGGGCTTCGTCGATAAACAGAATGATCGGCTTGGGCGAGGCCTGGACGTCTTCAATGACCTGGCGCAGGCGCTGTTCGAACTCGCCTTTCATGCTCGCGCCGGCTTGCAGCAGGCCGACATCAAGGCTGCGCAGTTCCACGTCTTTGAGCGCCGGCGGCACATCACCGGCGACGATGCGCAGGGCGAAACCTTCGACCACGGCGGTCTTGCCCACACCGGCCTCACCGGTGAGGATCGGGTTGTTCTGGCGGCGGCGCATGAGGATGTCGACCAACTGGCGGATCTCTTCGTCACGGCCGACGATCGGGTCGAGCTTGCCGCTGCGCGCTTGTTCGGTCAGATCGACGGTGAAACGCTTGAGCGCCTCCTGCTTGCCCATCGCACTCGGTGCCATGGCACCGCTGGCCTCACCCGGCACCGCGCCGGCATTGAAACCGTCGCTGGCAGTCAGGGCGTTTTCCGGCGAGTCGCCGACGTATTCGTCAAAACGCTCGCTCAGGGCTTCCGCCTTGATCTTGTCGAACTCCGAGGATAACCCCAGCAGCGCATGGCGCAGGCTTGGCGTCTTGAGGATGCCCAGCACCAGGTAACCGGTGCGCACCTGGCTTTCGCCGAACATCAGGCTGCCGTACACCCAGCCGCGTTCCACGGCTTCTTCCACGTGGGACGACAGGTCGGTGATCGACGTCGAGCCACGCGGCAGGCGGTCCAGGGCTTCGGTGAGGTCACGGGCCAGGCGCGCCGGCTCGACGTTGAACTGGCGGATGATGCGGTGCAGGTCCGAGTCCTGCAGTTGGAGCAACTGGTGAAACCAGTGGGCCAGTTCCACGTACGGGTTGCCCCGCAGCTTGCAGAACACGGTGGCGGCTTCGATGGCCTTGTAGGCCACGCTGTTGAGTTTGCCGAACAGTGCGGCGCGACTGATTTCACCCATGCTCTGGATTCCTTGAGGTGGTGGCTTGATCGGCGTAATGCCGGGCCAGGATTAGGTCGTTGGCATCAACCGCAGGGCAGCCGAGCCAGGTATTAAAGCCCAGGCGGAACTGGCCATTGAGTTGCAGCGCCGGTACTTCGGGTTGTTGCAGAACCAGGTTCAAGTCCCAGTCCAATTCATGGCCCAGGTACTCGGCCACCCACGCCACCAGCTCGTTGAACGGCTGGCTGCCGGGCAGCATGCCCATGTAGTCGTCCAGCTTGAGCGGGCCCAGGCGGATGCGGAATTTATGCTGGCGGTCCCACACGTGGCTGCCCAGGCAGAAGTCCACGCCCAGCTGGTTGGCGCTCACGCCCACGCGGCTGCGCTCGGGCAGTTCCAGCCATTGGCCGACGTATTCTTCGATCTCCACCGGCAGGCCGAAATACTCGCCCAGGATCGCCTTTAAACCGTCCGGGTAGCGGGTTTGCGCCGACAGGTGGCCGCTGTAGTGCAGCTTCGCCGTGTCGGGGATCAGCCCCTGGTTAAGCAGGCTCGGCATGCCCCGTCCACTCAAGGCGGCGAGGCGTGCAGACCAGTAGTCATCGTCCGGGCGGTCGTGGCTGACCGTCGGCCGCGCCTCGGCCCAGGCCCGGTAAAACAGGCTCAGCAGACGGTGGTGGAACACGTCCAGGAACTGCTTGCTGGTACTGTCGGCGTTGTTGCGCTGACGCTCGCGTACGTACTCGGTGATATGCAGCGGCAACGGACCGTTGGGGCCACCAAGGCCGAAGAAGAACTGTTCCAGCCGTGCCGGTTTGCCGTCGCCACCGGGGTCGACCGAGGCCAGGGTCGCCGGGGCGAAGGTGCAATCGGCCTGTTGCCCCAGGCGCAACGGGTCATCCGCCAAACGCAGGGAATGGCCCAGGCGCGGCAGCTCGGGCGATTCGCACTCGATACGCCGCAACGCCTGGAAGAAATCGTATTCCCAGGGCTCCTGATGCATCGCATCCAACGTACTCACAGGGTCGGACGACGCCCGGGCTTGGCTTTCCATCGCATGATCTCGCCGCGTTCGGTGGTACGGATCACCGTCTCGGTAAAACTGTTGATCGACACGTAGCGTGCCAGGAAGCGTTCCAGCACCGCACCAAGCAGGAACACGCCGGTGCCGCGAAACGCGTTTTCATCGAACTCCAAGGTAATTTCCAGGCCGCGACCAAACACAATCGGGCCGGGCATCGGCAGGCGCCGGGTGACGGCCTTGCTGCTGACGTCGCGCAAGCCTTCGATCTGCAATTGCAGCGCCGCGTCATTGCTGTCGCCATACAGACGCAGCAGTTCGCGCAATGCCGCCGCGCCCTGGCCTTGTTCACTCAGGGACAAATAGTTGAGCGACAACTGGCTGATCAGGCGCCAGGCCTTGGCGTCATGGGCATGGCTGGCGCGTGGGCGGCTTGGCCCGGCGACGCAACGCACGGATAACACCGGCGCGCTGTCGGCCAGGGTGAAGTCGGTCTTGCCGTTGCCCACGCTCATGAACAACGGCAGGTCGCGGTTGGTGCACAGCGCGGTCACGCCGAGTTGGCGCAGGTCGTGGCGATACGGCGCCTGGCGGCTGTCGACCAGGCTGACAAAGGTTTCGCTGCCCACATAGGTGGAGCGCGGGCCGTTGCGGCGCTGGTCGCTGGACAGCACCCGTGGCTCGCGGCGCACGGTGTAGTACGCCTGGTCGCGGCCATAACGGGATGGATCGCGTACCGCGTAGAACGGCAAAAATGGCTGCTCTGGCCCGGTGCCGTGGCCGGTGATGCCGCTCAGCGAGTGAATCTCGAAATCCATTGGCCGTGTGCGGTCGGCGATCACATGGTGTTCGTTGACCCGATCGGACAAGTGGATGCGGTCCACGCGCTTCGGGAACAGGTTGATCGCCGGGGTGCAGAACGGCAAAAACTGCGCTGCGCCGACGCTGCCTTCCAGGCTCGGCTCGTGACGGTCGAACAGCACGATCAGCTCCAGCTCCTGGCCGTCGCAACGCTTGACCGCACGGCTCAGCTCGGCGAATTCGACGAACAGGAAGCGGTGGGGCAGGGCGAAGTATTCCTGCAACAGGCGATAGCCCTGGAAGGCTCGCGCGACGACCGGCATGGCCGCATCGGCGTCGTCGAAACCCCGCGAGCGCAGCGCATCCTGCGGCAGGCGCTCAACCCAATCGCCACCGGGCTTGCGCGCAAACACCGCGCAGGCGTTGCCCAGTAGTTGTTCGTAGAGGCGGAACGGCTGCTCGTCGGCACCGCTGAGGTACAGCGGCAGGTTGTCCAGGTCGAGGCTGTTGAACGGCAATTCGGCGCCGGTGCGCAGGGTCAGGCGCAGGCCGGCCTTGGCTTTCGGCTCACTGGCGGCCAGGCGCCCGAGCACGGCGGCGGGGTTGCCGAAGTACTCGGCGTTGCTGACCTGCAACGGCCACAGCGTCACCGGGTGCGCGGTGCGGTACTCGCAGCAGGTCTGGGTTTCGCGGCCCAGGGCGGCGCGCAACACGGTGTCGCGCGGCAGCGGGAAGCCGCTGGCCAGGGAACCTTCGTCGGGGTCGGTGTGCAATTGCACCACGGTCATCGACGGCGTCGGCGCCAGGTAGTGCGGGTAAGCGATTTCCAGCAGGTTGTGGGTGAAGGTCGGGTACTCGGCGTCGAGTTTGAGCTGTACGCGGGCGGTGAGGTAGGCAAAGCCCTCAAGCAGGCGTTCGACGTACGGGTCGGCGCAGTCCATACCGGACAGGGTCAGCCGACTGGCGATCTTCGGGTATTCCTTGGCGAACTCCGCAGCGCTTTCGCGCACGTGGTGCAGTTCCTGGTTGTACAGCTCCAGCAGGCGCGGGTTCATGGGCGCCTCCGCTGGTCGGCATTCACCACGCGCACATGGCCGGATTCCAGGTCGAGGTCGGTTTGCAGCAACAGGCGCAAGGGCACCGGCTGCGCCCACAGGTCGCCTTCGATCTCGAAACTCAGCGCGTTGTGATTCATCTCGCCATGGCCGACGCGGGCCTTCACCCGCAGGGTATGGCGCAGGATGCGTGGTTCAAAAGTGGCAATCGCCTGGTAGATCAGGGCTTCCAGGGCCTTGATGTCGACGCTGGAAACGCTGTTGCCCGCCAGCGCCGGCAGGCCGTAATTGACCACCGAGGTGCCTGCCTGTGTGTGCAGCGTGGCATCGGCATCGAGCAACGACGTGGTATTGAGCAGCCACGCCAGGTCGCGCAGCACCGAGGCTTTCAATTGGGTCAGGGACAGCACGCGTTTATCGGCGCTTTCCTTGGGATTGGTCGGGTCGTCGTCGGTCAACCGGTCCAACAGGGACGGTTGCAGACGGTCGCGGGAAGCGATTTCAGTTACCACCAAAGCAGCTCCACGGACGGGTTGCGAGAGGAACAAAAGGCTGCACTTGAGACCGTAGTGCCGTGGCGCAGGGCCACGGCCCCAGGGCTATCAGCGCTTGGTGTTGGAACGGATGTTCCAGCCAAACTTGATCGCGCCGCCGTCTTTGGTGCCGTCGGCTTTCTGCGGCTGGTAGTCGACCATCACTTGGGCGAAGTTCAGGGTGACGTTTTCAGTCAGGCGGTCATCGCCGCCCGAACCGCCGGTGCTCAGGGACGTTACCAGCACTTCTTCCAGGTTGATCACCATGTACTCGACCTGGCTTTCACCACCGGCCTTGCGCACGGTCAGCTTGACCTTGTCGATGTGCTTGCCGCTGGCGCAGTGCATCATCAGGTTCGGCGAGGCCTTGTCGACGTACTTGGTCAGCGACAGGTCCTGGATATTCACCTTGCCCGCGCCGCCGCCACCGCCCACGTGCATGTTGCCGGACTGGGCCATGCCCCAGCTCCAGTTCAGCACGTCGATTTCGTCCTTGTGGGCTTTGTCCATGGACTCGCCCTTGATGTCGCCGATCTTGATGAAAATATCAACAGCCATGTTTTCTCCCTGTGTGGCTCTTGCCACTGAATTTGAGTGACTCCAAATGGGCAGTGCTTTTGTGTGGGAGGGGGCTTGCCTCCGATGCAGGCACCTCGGTGTGTCAGTCACACCCCAGTGATGCTATCGGGGGCAAGCCCCTCCCACAGAAGAGCCAGCTCATCCGTGGGTTAGGCGCTTTTCGCCGAAGGCAGCTTCGATACCAGGCGCAGCGACACGGTCAGCCCTTCGAGCTGGTAGTGCGGGCGCAGGTAGAACTTGGAGTTGTAGTACCCCGGGTTGCCTTCGACGTCTTCCACAATCACCTCGGCGGCAGCCAACGGGTGCTGGGCCTTGGTGGTTTCGGTGGAGTGCGCCGGGTCACCGTCGACGTAGTTGAGGATCCAGTCCTGCAACCAGCGCTGCATCTCGTCCTTCTCTTTGAAGGAGCCGATCTTGTCGCGCACGATGCACTTCAAGTAGTGAGCGAAACGGCAGGTGGCGAACAGGTACGGCAGGCGCGCGGCCAGGTTGGCGTTGGCGGTGGCGTCCGGGTCATCGTATTCGGCCGGTTTCTGCAACGACTGGGCGCCGATGAACGCGGCGAAGTCGGTGTTTTTCTTGTGCAGCAGCGGCATGAAACCGTTCTTCGCCAGCTCCGCTTCACGGCGGTCGCTGATGGCGATTTCGGTCGGGCACTTCATGTCCACGCCACCGTCATCGGTAGGGAACGTGTGGGCCGGCAGGTTTTCCACTTCACCGCCGGATTCCACGCCACGGATGCGCGAGCACCAGCCGTAGTGTTTGAACGAACGGTTGATGTTCACCGCCATCGCGTAGGCGGCGTTGGCCCAGGTGTACTTGGAGCTGTCGGCGCCGTCGGTGTTTTCTTCGAAGGCGAAGGCTTCCACCGGGTCGGTCTTGGCGCCATACGGCAGGCGCGCGAGGAAGCGCGGCATGGTCAGGCCGATGTAGCGCGAGTCTTCCGATTCACGCAGCGAGCGCCAGCCGGCGTATTCCGGGGTGGTGAAGATCTTGGTCAGGTCGCGCGGGTTCGACAGTTCCTGCCACGAGCCCATGCCCATCACGGTCGGCGACGCCGCAGCGATGAAGGGGGCGTGCATGGCGGCGCAGACTTTGGACAGCTCGCCCAGCAGTTCCACGTCCGGTGGCGACTGGTCGAAGTAGTAGTCGCCCACCAGGCAACCATACGGTTCGCCGCCGAACTGGCCGTACTCTTCTTCGTACATCTTCTTGAAGATCGGGCTCTGGTCCCAGGCGGTGCCCTTGAATTTTTTCAGGGTCTTGTGCAGGTCAGGCTTGGAGATGTTGAGCACGCGAATCTTCAGTTGCTCATCGCTCTCGGTGTTGTTGACCAAGTAGTGCAGGCCACGCCAGGCGCTTTCCAGCTGCTGGAAATCCTTGTGGTGGATGATCTGGTTGACCTGGGCGGTGAGCTTGGCGTCGATGGCGGCGATGATCGATTCGATCGACTTGATCGCGTCATTGGACACCAGGTCGGTTTGCGCCAGGGCCTGTTCGGCCAAGGTGCGCACGGCGGTTTCCACGGCTTCGCGGGCACGCTCGGTCTTGGGCTTGAATTCCTGCATCAACAAGGATGCGAACTCGCTGGTTTCCTCGGTTGCACCCAGACTCTGGGCGCCTTCGCGGGCGGTATTGTCAGTCATGATTACTGGTCCCCTGCAGGCTTAGGCGCGCTGGCAAGTGCCTGGAGCAGTGCCGGGTCCTTGATCGCCTTCATGATGATTTCTTCAGCGCCAGTCTTGCCGTCCATGTAGGTCAGCAGGTTGGCCAGTTGGGTGCGGGCTTCGAGCAGTTGCTTGAGCGAGTCGACCTTGCGGGCCACGGCGGCCGGGCTGAAGTCGTCCATGCTTTCGAAGGTGATGTCCAGGCTCAGGTTGCCTTCGCCGGTCAACTCGTTGGGTACGTGGAACGCCACGCGCGGCTGCATGGCCTTGAGGCGCGAGTCGAAGTTGTCGACGTCCACTTCAAGGAACTTGCGGTCGGCCACCGGCAGAAGAGGCTCGGCAGGCTTGCCGGCGAGGTCGGCCATCACACCCATCACGAAGGGCAGCTGGACCTTTTTCTCGGCGCCGTAGAGCTCGACGTCGTACTCGATCTGCACTCGAGGCGCGCGGTTGCGCGCGATGAATTTCTGAGAACTTTGCTTCGCCACGTTGCTGCTCCTGGTCGCTTGAGCGACGGTGTTGTTACTGCACAGTCGGGCGGTTTACTCGCCGTCCGGGCCGCGCAGGTTTTCAAATTGGGACATGCCATCGGGAATCAGGTTGCGCACGATGGCCGCGAAGTCGGCGTGCACCAGATGCTTGGCCCGGTTCAGCAACACCGGCAGCGGGCTCGAAGGCTCGTGCCGGGTGTAATACGCAAGGATCTTGTCGAGGCTGCGCAGCACGTCATCACGGTTGGTGATGTCGCCGGTGGGGCGAGGTGCGGCGGGGGCAGCGGCGAAGTCGAGCGAGGGGGCATTGTCGTCACTGACGGCCTCGGGTTCGCTGCTGGTATCGCTGTTCGGAACACACTGGCTGAGCACCTGCAGCGCTTGCTTGAGCGGTTGCTTCAACAGGCTCAGGTCCACGCCTTGGGCGGAGCCCACTTGGTCGCTGACTTGCTGTTCGATGGCTTCGCAGGCAGCGCGCGCGGTGCTCAAGGCGTCGCGGGTGGCTTGCAGTTGTTCGGGGTCGCTGTCGAGGAACGCGGCGTTGAGCTGCTGGGCGCCGAGCTGTTCGTCGGGGAAACTCATCAGGCCGCTGGCATTCAACGCGGCGCGCAGGCTCACAGGGCCGAAGGTGCGCGAGCGCGTGAGAATGCTCTCGCGCAGCAGACGAATGGTCGCATCGCTGGTCAGGCCGGAGAGAGCGTTGATACGGACGGTGGGGTCGTTATCGTCGTCGGCATCCAGGCGCGGGTGCAGGTCGGCCCAGTATTCGCGCAGCAGCGCGTTGATCAGCGTAAGGACGTTTGCCAGCCCGGCCACACCCTGGAGGGCGAGGGAACTTTGCAGCAGGAAATGGGTGATGCGCAGGTCTTTGCTGCGCTGCAGCAAATCGAGGCTCTGCTGCTGGATGCCGCGCCATTCCGGCGGCTCGGCGGGCAGGATCGAATCGCCCATGCTGCGCTCGGGTTGGCCCTTGGCATCACGCTCCAGTTGGAGAAAATCCGCGTCATATTCCATGTCTTCGCCACAGGGCGAAGTTGCGGAAACGGCGGTGAGCAGCAACGGCACATCCACTGAAATTGATCTCCCTATCAGCCCGTTAGATAACGGGCAATGCATGCATTAGTTGCGCAAGGAACTTTGCATGTTTTCTTGGTCATATAGGCAAGATGCCACTAATGCGCCATCACTGGTATTCAAGAAGTTGTGCATTTTTGGTGTAGTACTTATGCCTTGTCAAGGTAAGCTATTCGCTCTCTGTGACAGATGTGCGGTGCTTAACAACCTGTGCGACTGGTGGGTCGAACGGCGCACCGGTATAGGATTTTTGTCATGGAGCCCAGTTAAGATCAGCGATCATGCTGGCATCAGCAGGTTTTGGACGGTCGATTACACGACCCGATGGGGATCTCCCGGGAATCGTTGTCCCTGGGGTCGACTGCGCGCGAAGTATCAGCAAGGAGGCAAGATGTCGCTGTGTTTGACTATCACTAGTTATCACAAGATTACCCCCGGGCAGTGCTCGGAAAAGTCCATGAATCAGGGCTCGATGGCTATCGGCCGCAGCTCGGATAATGACTGGGTATTGCCTGATCCTGAGCGGTTGGTTTCTTCGCAACACTGCGTTATTCAATACAAAGATGGCCGTTATTATTTAACCGATAACAGTACAAATGGTGTGGAGTTGGTTAACGCCGGTATTCGTATGCGTCGAGGTAACAGCGAACCCTTGCAAGACGGTGAGCTGATCCGCATCGGCGATTACGAGATCCAGGCGCGTATCGACTTCAACATGCAGGCTGTCGACAGCCAGCCATTCGCCGGTGATTCACCGAACAGTTTTGAAGCCCTGATGGGGGCCGTGGCGAGCAAACCCGCGCCAACGCCGGTGATCGCTCCGCAGTTCCAAGGCGCTTCGTCGATGGACACGCTGCCGGACCTGTTCGACTTCCTCAGCCCCACCGCCGTGCCGCCGCCCACTGTGGCTGACCACGTCCCCAGCGAACAACACGACTTCCGCCCGCCCACGCCAGTGGCGGTGCCCGTGGTTGAGAAACCAGTGGTCTCGGGCTCGGTGATTCCCGAAGACTGGGACCCGTTTGGCGACACGCCGGCGCCGATGGCCAGTGCGCCACCAATGCCAACGCCACCTGCCCCTGCACCCGTACCGATCATCCAGCCGCCACCCGTGGTCGAGCCAGCGCTCCCCGTGGCAGACAGCCAACAACCCGACCTCTTGCAAGCCTTCCTGCGCGGTGCCGGCCTGGACCAGTTACGCCTGGACAAGGCCCAGGCTGAGGCGCAAATGGAAAACATCGGCCGCAGCTATCGCCTGATGGTCGAAGGCCTGATCGACGTGTTGCGTGCCCGCGCCAGCCTCAAGGGTGAGTTCCGCATGCAGCAGACGATGATCCAGCCTGCTGAAAACAATCCGTTGAAATTCGCACCGAATGCCGACGAAGCGTTACTGCTTTTGCTTCGCCACGGCAACCAGGCGTTTATGGCACCGGACCTCGCCGTGCGCGACAGTTTTGATGATCTGCGTGCCCACCAACTGGCGGTGATGGCCGGCGTGGAAGCGGCGATCAAGCACCTGCTCACGCGCTTTGAACCGGCACAACTGGAAGAGCGCATGGGCAAGCCCGGCGGGCTGTCGAACCTGTTCGCCGGCTCGCGCCAGGCCCAGTACTGGCAGCAGTTCACCGAGCTTTACAGCAATATTTCCCGCGAGGCCCAGGAAGATTTCCAGGACCTGTTCGGCCGCGAATTCAGCCGGGCCTATGAAGAACACAGCGCACGACAGCGCCGTTGACACGCAACACATGGATTAACGGATAGCTCAGTACGTCATTGAGGACGCAGGATGATTCCCAGGTTTTTACTCGCAGCCGCCACCGCGCTGCTGCTGACCGCGTGTAGCAAGGACGCGGCCAAACCCGAAGCAGCCGCTGAGGCTGAAGCGGACACCGCCGCCGTCGAGTTGCATTTCCACGCCATTGCCGGGCTTAACCCCGGCGCCAACGGCCAGGCCGCCCCGGTGCGGGTGCGCATTTTCGAACTGAAGAACGCCGCCACCTTCGCCCGCTCCGATTACTTCGCCCTGGCCGACCGTGCGCAATCGACCCTCGGCCTGGACCTGCTGGACCAGGACGAAGTCATGGTGCAACCCGGCCAGCAACTGAGCATCCAGCGCGACCTCGACCCCTCCACACGCCAGATCGGCTTGCTGGTGGGTTATCGCGAGCTGGACCGCGCGCAATGGCGCACGGTGATCAACGTGCCGGCGCGCCAATACACCGAATACCAGATCAGCCTCGATGTACGTGCCGTGCGCGCCGACGTCGTGGTCACCCCATCCAGCCCTGCCCAATAAGAAGCAATCGGAGCCCCCATGTCCTGGAACAATCGCGTGGTCTGGTCGGAAGGCATGTTCATCGGAACGCAGCACTTCCAGCAGCATGACCGTTACCTGGAAAACCTGATCGACGCCCGCAGCCGCCCGTTGTCCGCCGGCGCCTGGGGGTTCTCCGAGTTGCTGATCGACCAGGGCCTGTTGGCCCAGGGCAAGCTGGCCATTGTCTCGGCGCGCGGCCTGTTGCCCGACGGCACGCCGTTCAATATCCCCCAGGATGACCTGGCGCCCAGCCCGCTGAACATCGACGACAACCTGCGCGATGGCCTGGTCTACCTGGCCTTGCCCCTCAAGCGTGCGGGTGCCCGCGACACCGTGGATGAAGGCGAAGCCCTGGAAGCCGCGCGTTACGTGAGCCAGGTGCGCGAAGTGCGCGATGACAACGCCCCGTTCGAAAACCGCGCGCCGGTGGCCGTGGGGTCCCGGGCCCTGCGCTTGCTGACTGCCCAGGATGGCATCAGTGACTACGCCGCCGTGGGCCTGGTGCGCATCAAGGAAAAGCGCGCCGACCGTGCGCTGGTCCTCGACGACAGCTACATCCCACCCGTGCTGGACGTGGCCGCCAGCAAACCGTTGAGCGCGTTTCGCAGCGAACTGCTGGGCCTGTTGCACCAGCGCGGCGAAGCCCTGGCGGGCCGTGTGGTCGCCTCGGGGGCGGGCGGTGCGTCGGAGATCGCCGACTTCATGCTGCTGCAACTGGTCAACCGCGCCCAGCCGTTGATCCAGCATTTCAGCCAGTTGAGCCCGCTGCACCCGGAGCGCTTCTTCAGCGAACTGGTCAGCCTGGCCGGTGAGTTCTCGACTTTCTCCACCTCGGGCCGTCGCCCCCAGGAATACCCGCAATACCAGCACGACGACCTGGCCCTGAGTTTCGCGCCGGTGATGGCTGCGTTGCGTGAGGCGCTGTCGATGCTGATCGACAGCAAGGCCACGCCGATTCCCATTGTGGAAAAAGCCTATGGCATCCACGTGGCGATGCTGGCGGACAAGACCCTGCTCGACAATGCCAGTTTCATTCTGGTGGTACGCGCCGACGTGCCCGGCGAAACCCTGCGCGGGCGCTTCGGCCAGCAGAGCAAGGTCGGCGCGGTGGAGCACATCCGCGACATGGTCAACCTGCAACTGCCGGGTATCGGCCTGGTACCGTTGCCGGTGGCGCCGCGCCAATTGCCGTACCACGCAGGCTCGACCTACTACGAGCTGGATCGGGGCAGCGAGCACTGGCAACAGTTGAGCAATTCCGGTGGTTTTGCCTTCCACATCGCCGGGCAGTTCCCGGGCTTGAGCCTGGCCTTCTGGGCGATCCGAGGATAATCCGCGATGCATCCCAATGATGACGACCGCACCCAGTTCATGCCGCGCCCGGGTGGCCGTGCGCCGGAACCCGCGCGTGCCGAACCGGCCCCGCTGTCGATGCCGGCCGCGCCGATCCTCACCGGCAAAAGCCAGGGCCTGAACCCGCTGGAAAGTGCCGCCGGCCCGCTGCTGGCGCTGCTGACGCGCCTGCGCAACACCATCGCGCACCCGGCGCCGGCCAGCTTGCGCGCGCAGTTGCTGGCCTACCTGCGCCAGTTCGAAGAGCGCGCCGAAGCCGCTGGCGTGGCACGCAACGAAGTGCTGCTGGCGCGTTACGCACTGTGCACCGCCCTCGATGAGGCGGTGTTGAGCACGCCGTGGGGCAGCACCAGCGATTGGGGCAAGCAGAGCCTGTTGATCACCGTGCACAACGAAGCCTGGGGGGGCGAAA
Source organism: Pseudomonas sp. SJZ103 (assembly GCF_007828335.1). Lineage (NCBI taxonomy): Bacteria > Pseudomonadati > Pseudomonadota > Gammaproteobacteria > Pseudomonadales > Pseudomonadaceae > Pseudomonas > Pseudomonas sp. SJZ103. Next base: position 487,033 of record NZ_VIUN01000002.1, on the reverse strand, counting down.
AAGTCTTCCAGTTGCTCGACCACTGCCTGCAAAGTCCACGGGAGCGCCTGTACCTGCTGGAGCTGTTGTACCTGTGCATGTGCCTGGGTTTCGAAGGCCGTTACCGCGTGATGAACGACGGTCGCAGCCAGTTGGAAGCCTTGCGTGAGCGCACGGCGGCGGCGATTCGCAGCGCGCGCGGTGACCACGAGCGCGAGCTGTCGCCGCATTGGCGCGGCGTCACCGTGGCGCGTGATCGGCTGGCGCAGTTCATGCCGCCGTGGATCGCCGTGGCGATTGGCCTGGCGTTGTTGCTGGCCTTGCTGTTCACCTTGCGCATGCTGCTCGCGGCGCAGGCGGAGCCGGTGTTCAAAAATATCCATGCACTGGGTGAGATCCCGGTGCAGGCCATCGACCGTCCCGTGGCGCAGCCCAAGGTAGTCGAGCGTCCGCGCCTGGCCGGCTTCCTGGCGGAAGACATCAAAGCCGGTCGCGTCGCAGTGGAAGACAAGGTCGACCGTTCTGTCGTCACCATTCGAGGCGATGAGCTGTTTGCATCCGCCAGTTCCAGCATCGTCGATGACTACCAGCCGCTGATGCTGCGCATCGCCGACGCCATCCGCAAGGTCAAGGGCCAGGTGCGGGTCACCGGGCACAGCGACAACCGCCCGATTGCCACGCTGCGTTTCCCATCCAATTGGGCCCTGTCCGAAGCGCGGGCCAAGTCGGTATTGGAGATCCTCGCGGCCAAGACCGGCCAGGCCGATCGCTTCAGTGCCGAAGGCAGGAGCGACACCGAGCCGTTGGCGACCAACGCGACTGCCGAAGGCCGTGCCCGCAATCGTCGGGTTGAAATCACCGTATTGGCGGAGGGCGTCGAGTGAAGGCGTTTTTCAGTTTCATGATTCGCTGGGTGATCCCCGTGCTGGGCCTGATCGCCCTGAGCCTGATCATCTGGTTTGTGGGGCCGTTGCTCGATGTGCTGGTGCCGGAGGGCCGGCGCTGGGCGCTGATCATCCTGGTGTTCGCGGTCTGGATCGCCTACCGCGTGTTCCGCATCATCCAGGCGCGGCGCCAAGCCGCCGAAGTGATGCGCAGCCTGGCTGCCGAAACCCCGGCCGACCCCAACAGCGTGGCCACCGCCGAAGAGCTCACCACCCTGCGCCAGCGCATGGACGAAGCCCTGGCGCTGCTGAAAAAGGCCAAGCTTGGTGGCGACGAACGCCGCAACCTCTACGAGCTGCCGTGGTACGTGATCATCGGCCCGCCGGGTTCGGGCAAGACCACGGCGCTGGTCAACTCCGGGCTGCACTTTCCGTTGGCGGCCCAGTTGGGCGCCGGGGCGGTGCGCGGCGTCGGCGGTACGCGCAACTGCGACTGGTGGTTTACCGATCAGGCGGTATTGCTCGACACCGCCGGCCGCTACACCACCCAGGACAGCAACTCCACGGTGGATAAGGCCGCGTGGCTGGGCTTTCTCGACCTGCTGAAAAAGCAGCGCTCGCGCCGCCCGATCGATGGCGCCTTTATCGCCATCAGCCTGTCGGACCTGCTGCTGGGCACCGATGCCGAACGCGCGGCCCATGCGGCGGCGATCCGCCTGCGTATCCAGGAGCTGTACACCCAATTGGGCGTGCGTTTCCCGATCTACCTGATGCTGACCAAGCTCGACCTGGTGCCGGGCTTCATGGAGTTCTTCGACAACCTGAGCAAGGAAGAGCGCGCCCAGGTGTGGGGCATGACCTTTGCCCTCGATGACGGCAAGAACAGCGACAGCCCGCTGGCGCACCTGCAAAGCGAATTCGCCGGTCTGGAGCAGCGCCTCAACGAACGTCTGGTGGAGCGCCTGCAACAGGAGCGCGACCCGGCGCGGCGCGACCTGATCTACGGCTTCCCGCAGCAGTTCGGCGCATTGAAGGACTGCCTGCAAAGCTTCCTCGAAGGCGTGTTCAAACCCAATGCCTTTGAAGAGCGCGTGTTGCTGCGCGGTGTGTACTTCACCAGCGGCACCCAGGAAGGCAGCCCGATTGACCGCCTGATCGGCGCCATGGCCCAGAGCATGAACCTGGACCGCCAGCACCTGGCGCGTCAAAGCGGCACCGGGCGCAGTTACTTCATCGAGAAACTCTTCACCGCCGTGGCCTTTGCCGAGCGTGGACTGGTGGGTGTGAACCCGAAAGTCGAACGCCGGCGCAAGTGGATTGCACGCGGTGTACTCGCAGCCACCGTGGCCTTGGTGATCGTGGTCAGCAGCCTGTGGTGGGTGAGCTATCGCGCCAACCAGGCGTATATCGCCCAGGTCGACCAGAAGGTCGCCCCGCTGGGCCAGACCGTACAGAACCTGAGCCCGGCGCAGCGTGAAGTGCTCGCGGTGCTGCCGCTGCTCAATGCGGTGAAGCACCTGGCGGGCGATTCGCCGAGCTGGTCCGAAGGCCTGGGGCTGTATCAGGGCGATATGCTCGAAGCCGAGTCCGCCAGTGTCTATCGCAAACTGTTGATCGCCGTGTTTGCGCCGCGTCTGGTGACGCGCATCGAGGAGCAACTGCACGGCGGGGGCAACTCCGACTTCCTCTACGAAGGCCTCAAGGCCTACCTGATGCTCGCCGACAGCGAGCATTACGACCCGGACTTCATCAAGGCCTGGATCGCCCTCGACTGGGACCGCAACCTGCCGCGCGACCTGCCGGCCGATCAGCGCCAGGCGTTGACCGGGCACTTGCAGGCGTTGTTTGAACGCCATCCGCCAAGTGCGCGCCTTGACCCACGTCTGATCGACGATCTGCGTCGCCAGTTGCAACAACTGCCGGTGGCCCAGCGCGTCTACGACCGGGTCAAACGCCAGAAACTGCCTGAAGGCATCCCGGACTTCCGTATCAACGAAGCCGCGGGCCGTGATGCCGCGCTGGTGTTCAGCCGTAAAAGCGGCAAGCCGTTGGGCGAGCCGTTGAGTGGCTTTTTCACCGCCAAGGGCTATCGCCAGGCGTTTTTGCTGAGCAGCCTGAACCAGACCGGCACCCTGGCTGAAGAACAGTGGGTGTTGGGCCGCGAGCAGGCCGATCAGCAGAACGTGGTCAGCCTCGCCGCCGATGTGCGTCGCCTGTACTTCCAGGACTACCAGCGCCAGTGGGATGCGTTGCTCGCCGACATCGACTTTGTGCCGATCACCAGCGTGGCCCAGGCGGCCGATGTGCTGCGGGTGATTTCCGGCCCGAGCTCGCCACTGAAAAAACTGCTGGTGGCTGTGGCCAAGGAAACCGATCTGCAAGCTGAAGAACGCCAATTGGCCGCCAAAGGCGTGCCGGTGGAAGGCGGCGTCGACAAGCTCAAGGAGCGCCTCGGCAACCTGCTCGGCCAGGAGCAACCCACGGCCAATGCGCCGGCGGCAGCGGATGATCCGGTGACCGCGCACTTTGCCGAACTCAACAGCATCGTCAGCAAGAACGAAGGCGAACCGGCAGCCATCGACGGCCTGTTGTCGGACATGAACGCGCTGTATGTGCAGGTCAGCGCCATGGTCGGGGCCAGCGGCGATGCCTTGCTTGGCGAGGCCAAGAACCAGGCGGCGGCTGCAGCCACACGGGTCAGCCTGAACGCCGAACGCCAACCGCCGCTGGTGCAGGGCATGGTCAAGTCGGTGGTCAACTCCACCACCAACAGCATGATGGGCGGGGTGCGTAACCAGCTGAACGCGGCATGGGTCAGCGAAGTGGTCAATGTGTACCGCCAGTCCCTGGCCGGCCGTTACCCGATGTCGCCGGGCAGCGCGCGGGATGCGACCCTGGATGACTTCGGCCAGTTCTTCGGCGTGGGCGGGGTGATGGACAACTACTTCCGCAAATACCTGCAGCCGTACGTGGACACCTCGGCACAGACCTGGCGCTGGCAGCCGGGCGCGGCGCAGAAGCTCGGGATTGCGCCGGGCGTGCTGCAAACCTTCCAACGTGCTGCAACGATCCGCGATGCGTTTTTCCGCTCCGGGGGCACCCAGCCGATCGTGCGTTTCGAACTCAAGCCGGTGTCGATGGACCCGAGCATCACCCAGTTCCTGCTCGACCTCGACGGCCAGCAATTGAGCTACGACCATGGCCCAAGCCGCCCGGTGGCGATGCAATGGCCGAACCCCGGCAGCATTGGCGTGGTGCGTATCTCGATCATGCCGCCGTCGGCCAGTGGCCGCTCGGGCGTGACGCTCGACGGGCCGTGGGCCTGGTTCCGCTTGCTGGAACAGTCGGACCTCACCGCCGGTAACTCGCCGGATCGCTTCAACCTGCGCCTGCGGGTCGACGGTGCGAGCATCGCCTACGAGTTGCGCGCCAACAGCGCCTTCAACCCGTTCAAGAGCCGCGTGCTCAGTGGCTTCAGCCTGCCGGAGCGGCTATGACGACGCTGGGCTTCTACGGCAAGTTGGCCAGCCGCGGTGACTTCGTCAGCCGCGATTTGCCCCAGAGCTTTATCGGCCCGTGGGACAGCTGGCTGGCGGCGGGGTTGCTCGCCAGCCAGAACAGCCTCGGCGCCGGCTGGCTCAATGCGTACCTGGTCAGCCCTCTGTGGCGCTTTGTGCTGGCGCCCGGCGTGTGTGGGCCGGACGCGGCGGCGGGCGTGGTGATGCCGAGCATTGACCGGGTCGGGCGCTATTTCCCGCTGGCGGTGGTCACCTTGCTTGATCACGACATCAACCCTGCGTCCCTGGTGGGCGGGCCGGACAGCTGGTTCGAGCAGGCTGAAGAGCTGCTGCTCAGCACCCTGGATGCCGGCGCCACATTCGAACGCTTCAACGCTGGCCTCGACGACCTGGGCTTGCCGGCGACAGAGCCGCGCGCGGTCGACAGCCGTTTCGCCGGCCTGCAACGTGTGGCGGCCAGCGTGCCGCACCAGCGCATGACCGCGCTCGCCGAACAGGCCTGCGACGGTGCGAGCCTCTGGTGGGGACGTGGTTCACAGACGATTTCCCCTGGTTTATTGCGGTGTCAGGGCCTGCCTGCCGCCGGCGATTTTGCGCAGTTTTTGCTCGGACAAGAAGGTGTGGTGTAGATGGGGTCGACGTACAAATCCGCGAGCAAAAGCCATGTGGGCATGGTCCGGCAGGTCAACGAAGACGCGTGCCTGGACCTGCCGGAAAATCGCCTGTGGGTGGTGGCCGACGGCATGGGCGGGCATGCGGCGGGGGATTACGTCAGTAGCCTGATCGTCGACAGCCTGCGCAGTGTGCCGATGGGGCGCTCCCTCGATGAGTACTCGGCGGCCTTGCGCAATGACCTGATCCGCATCAACGCCGCCGTGCGTGAAGAAACCGCCAACCGTGGCGTGACCATGATGGGCAGCACGGTGGTGGTGCTCGCTGCACGCGGTTTGCGCGGTGTGTGCCTGTGGGCCGGCGACAGCCGCCTGTACCGCCTGCGCGACGGCGTGCTCGAAGGCATCTCGCGCGATCACAGCTACGTGCAGGACCTGCAAGACAGCGGCCTGCTCAGCGAAGCCGATGCCCGCGTGCACCCGCGCGCCAATATCGTTACCCGCGCCATCGGCGTGGAAGCCCAGTTGGAGCTGGCGGTGGTCGACCTGCTGATCGCTCCCGGCGACAGCTACCTGCTGTGCAGCGATGGCCTGAACAAAACCGTTGAAGACCGTGAAATCCGCGAAGTGCTCAGCCACGACGCGCCGGACGAAATCGTGCGCAGCCTGGTGCACCTGGGGCTCAACCGCGGCGCGCCGGACAACATCACCGCCATCGTCGTGAAGGTATCGGCATGAACATTGTGATTCCGGGCTACGACATCGAAGGCGAGATCGGCGAAGGCGCCATGGCCAGCGTGTACCTGGCGACCCAGCGCTCCCTGGAGCGCAAGGTGGCGTTGAAGGTGATGGCGGCGGCGCTGGCGGCCGACCCGAGTTTCTGCGAGCGTTTCCTGCGCGAGGGCAAGACCCTGGCGCGGCTGTCCCACCCGCACACGGTGACCATCCATGACATCGGCAATGTCGGTGAGCTGTATTACATGGCCATGGAATACCTGCCCAACGGCACGCTCAAGGAGCGCATCGCTGCCGGCCTGACGCCGGAGCAGGGCATTACGTTGATCCGCCAGATCGCCTCGGCCTTGGGTTACGCCCATGCCCAGGGGCTGGTGCACCGCGACGTCAAGCCGGCAAACATCCTGTTCCGCGCCGATGGCACGGCGGTGCTCTCGGACTTCGGTATTGCCAAGTCCCTGGACGACCGCACCCAGTTCACCCAGGCCGGTTTTGCCGTGGGCACGCCGAGCTACATGAGCCCGGAGCAGGCGCGGGGCCAGGAGATCGATGGCCGTGCCGACCTCTACGCGCTGGGCGTGGTGCTGTATGAAATCCTCGTCGGCAAGCTGCCGTACAACGGCAACGATGCGCTGTCCACGGCGCTGGCGCACCTGACCGAACCCTTGCCGGAATTGCCGGTGCACCACGGCCGTTATCAGGGCGTGCTGCGCAAGCTGTTGGCCAAGGACCCGGCGGAGCGTTTCCCGGATGCGGCGGCGCTGCTGCAGGCGCTGGACAATCTGCCGACGGACTCGCCGGAGGCCACGCTGGTGCGGCCGTTGCCGATTCCGCTGAGTTTTGACCTGGCGGGCATGACGCCGGTCACGATCGACATCCCGACCGATAAACCCCAGCCGCAACCGGTGCGCCAGCCGGTGGTGACGCCGACCCAGCATAACGCCGTGTCCGAGCAGCGGCGTGGACCGGTGTTGGCACTGGCCGCCGTGGCGGTGGCCGTCGCATTGGCCATTGGTGGTGGCAGCTACTGGTGGTTGAGCGGCAGTGATGAGCCGGCCAAGCCACCTGCGGCGGCAGCCGAAGTGCCCCAGGCAACGCCACCCGTGGCGGTGGCCGAAGTGGACGGCGGCCAACGTCCGTTGTTGATGGCCGGTAAGAAGACCCTGTTCCAGCGCGTCCTCAGCAAGCCCGGCGCCAAACTGTCGAATGACGCCGGCAGCGCGCCGGGCAAGGCCCTGCCGGCGTTTTCGGTGCTTTATGTGTACCAGCGCAAAGACGTCGACGGCAGCCCGTGGGTGCGCGTCGGTGCCGCCACCGATGGCCGCAGCGATGGCTGGTTGCCGGCCGCCCAGGTCAGCGATTGGAAGCAAAGCCTCGTGCTTAAATTCACCGAGCGCTCTGGCCGGGCGCCGGTGATGTTCCTGCGTCAATCCGCTGAAGTGGAAAAACTGCTGGCCGACCCTGCCGCCGCCAAAGGCGTGTTGGCCAAGGCGCAGAAGAACCGCGAAGACAACGGACAGGTCCTGGCCCTGGAGCCGTCCGCCAGCGCGGTGCCGCAGAACCAGTTCTACCTGCTGCCGATTTTCGACGCCAAGGAGAGCTTCGACGAGAACGGCCAGCCGGTGCAGTTGCTTAACATCGCCTCCATCGACCCAGGCACCAGCGCGGCGGCCAAGCCCGCGACGCCGGTGATCAACGGCAATGCTGATGCCTTCCGCACGGCGGTGGTGCTGGTAGTGGACACTACGGTCTCCATGCAGCCCTACATCGACCAGATCCGCGACGTCGTGCACGAGCTGCAAACCCGCATCGCCGAGCGTGGCGAGCTGGACAGTGTCAGCTTCGGCATGGTCGGTTTCCGGAGCAGCATCAAGAAAACCCCAGGCCTGGAATACGTGGCTAAGACCCTGATCAGCCTCGACCAGGGCCGCGACCCGCAACGCTTCCTCGACATGGCGCGCCAGGTCAAGGCGTCTACCGTGTCCAGCCACTCCTTCAACGAGGACGCGTTTGCCGGCGTGATGCAGGCCGTGGACGGCATGGACTGGTCCGGCTATGGCGGGCGTATCATCCTGCTGGTCACCGATGCCGGTGCCTTGCGCAAGAACGACCCGTTTGCCGCCACCCAGATGAACGAAGCTGAAGTGCGCCAGGCCGCGCTGGGCAAGCAGATCAAGATCTACGCGCTGCACCTGCGCACCGACGCCGGCAAGAAAACCCACGCCGGCGCCGAGAGCCAGTACCGCATCCTCACGGCCGACGCCAACCCGCAGATCGGCGACCTGTACACCGCGGTTCCGGGTGGTGATGTACGCAAGCTGGGCGAGCGCGTCGACGAGATCGGCAGCGTGTTCGCCAACCTCGTGCATCAGGTGCGCAGCAACACCCCGCAACCGGTGCCGCTGCTGAGTGCCGCGCCGAGCCTGGCGGACAAATCCGCAGCGGTCGGCTATGCGATGCACATGGATTTCCTCGGTCGCAAGAGCGCAAGCCAGGCGCCGCAGCTGGTCAGCGCCTGGACCGCCGACCGCGACCTGACCAACCCCGCACTGCCGGCGTTCCAGGTGTGCGTGATGCTGACCAAATTGCAGCTCAACGACCTGCAACAGTCGCTGAAACTGATCGTCGATGCGGCGCGCAAGACCCAGACCTCGCCCAAGGATTTCTTCCAGGAAATCGCCAGCGCCTCGGCCTATATGAGCCGCGATCCGCAGGCCCTGCGCAAGGGTGGCAACCTGGCCGACGGCGGTCTTCTTGGCGAATACCTGGAAGGCCTGCCGTACCGCAGCAAGTCGCTGAACATGACCCAGGATCTGTGGTTGTCGTTGAGCGTGGCCGAGCAGGAAGACTTTATCGACGAGTTGGATTCGAAAATCCGCCTCTACGAAACCTTCCACAATGACGTGGCCAACTGGGTCCGTTTCGGCGATGCCGAGCCGGGCGATGCGTTGTACCGCGTGCCCTTGTCGACACTGCCGTAATGCTGAACCTGAGCGCGGTGCATAAGAGCCGGGGGATCGGGAGCCAGCGTTACAGCCTGGTGATCCCGGCGCTGCACCTGCGTGCCGGGGAGCAGTTGGCGATTGTCGGGCCGAGTGGGTGCGGCAAGAGCACCTTGCTGGACCTTTTGGCGCTGGTACTGGCGCCGGATCAGGTGGGCCGGTTCGACTTCAATCAGCAGGACATTGGCGGGCTGTGGCGCGCCGATCAGCAATCCACCCTGGCCGCGCTGCGCAGCCAGCACTTGGGCTATGTGCTGCAAACCGGCGGGCTGCTGGGTTTTCTGGATGTGCGCAGCAATATCGCGCTGTCCCGGCAACTGCTGGGCTTGAAAGACGATGGCAGCGTGACGCGCCTGGCTGAACAGCTGGAGATCAGCGACCAGTTGGCCAAGAAGCCGGCCGCGTTGTCGGTGGGCCAGCGCCAACGGGTGAGCTGCGCCCGCGCCCTGGCCCATGCACCGCAATTGGTGCTGGCCGATGAGCCGACGGCGTCGCTTGACCCGCTGAATGCCGAGCGCGTGATGCAGGCCCTGCTGGCCCAGGCCCGCGAGCACCGCGCCGCCTGTGTGATCGCCACCCATGACGAACCCCTGGCCCGTGCCAGTGGCTTGCAGGTGCGGCGCATCAGTTGTCGGCGCGACACCGACGGCGGCGTCACCGCGACCCTCGGGGAGGCGTGCTGATGCGCATCCCCCTGGTGGCGTCCCTGGCCTGGCAGGATTACCGCAACGATGCCTGGCTGTCGGCCTGTTCGGTGTTGGCGCTGGTGGCGGTGATCGCGCCGTTGCTGGTGTTATTCGGCCTGAAATTTGGACTGGTTAGCAGTTTGACCGAACGTTTGGAGACCGATCCGGCCACCCGTGAAATTATTCCGTTGGGCGGTGGTCGATTCAGCAGCGCATTTGTCGAACAGCTCGGCCAACGCAGCGATGTGGCGTTCGCCTTACCGCGCACGCGGCAGATTGCGGCGACGGCACAGGTGGGCACGCTGACCCTGGAAATGCTGCCGACGGCGGCGCGTGATCCGTTGCTGAACGGCCTGCCGATGCCCAAGGGCCTGGACCAGATTGTGCTGAGCCATACCGCTGCCGAGAAGCTTGCGGCGCGGCCGGGGGATTGGCTGGAGACCATCTTTGCGCGGCAGGTGGCCGGGCGCGTGGAAGCCCAGCGCACGCGCTTGCAGGTACTGGCGGTGCTGCCGCTGGAAGCCTTCGCTCGGGACGGATTGTTTGCCGATTTGAGATTGCTGGAAGCGGCGGAAGATTACCGCGATGGCCGCGCGGTGCCAGCGTTGGGTTGGGCGGGTGATGAGGTCGCGGTGAGCGAACAGCGGGTGTATCCGGCGTTTCGCTTGTATGCGCGCAGCCTCACCGATGTGGAGCCGTTGCGGGTGTTTTTCGCCGGGCAGAATCTGTTGGTATCGACCCAGGCACAGACCATCGCGCAGGTGCAGTCGCTGAGCCGCAACCTGTCGATCGTCTTCTGGATCATCGCCGGGCTGGCCTTGGCGGGCGCGTTTGCGGCGATCTTCGCCGGGGCATTGGCGGCTGTGGCACGCAAGCGTCGAGAGTTGTCGGTGTTGCGCCTGTTGGGGTTTTCCACCGGCGCGCTGTTGCTGTTTGTGATGCTGCAAGCGCTGTACAGCGCAGGGTTTGCCGCCTTGCTCAGTGCCGGGCTGTATGGCCTGGCCGAAACAGCTGTGAATAAACTATTTGTGCAGGTGCCGGGCGAATACGCCAGCCACCTGTTGGCGCGTCACTATGGCCTGGCCCTGGTTGCAGTCCTTGGCGTCAGCGCCGTGGCGGCAGCCTGTGGTGGTTGGCGAGTGGTGCGTATCCAGGCTTCTGAAGGAATCAGAGATGTATAAGTTACTGGGCGCCGTTGTGGCGCTGAGCCTGGCCTCGATGGCCTGGGCCGATGAGGCAAGCGACAAGCTCGACAACCCCAAGCCGTTGCCCGATGACGTCAGCCTGCCGCTGCCGTGCGAAGGCAATATGGTGTTCCGCTACGCCTACGTGCTGGCCCAAGGGACGTTGGATGACCGCGAGATCAGCCTCGGCTACCCCTTCGCCGAAGGCGAGGCGGGTTATCAGCAGTCGTTCATTTCCGGCTATCGCCGCGACTTTATCAACGGCCAGTTCACCCTCAAGGACTTGCCGAAAGACTGGAACAAAGTCATCGCGCCCCTGATGCCGAAGACCGACGCCAAGACCCCGCTCAAGCCCATGCTGTACTTCATCGGCAAGTACGAAGTGACGGCACGCCAGTACGCCCAGGTGATGGCCCAGGCGCAGTCGCTGGCCAGTGGCGAGCCGGCGCCTGCGTGCGATGCACCCACCGGCATGGCCGGGCGTTTGCCCAAGGTGAAGCTGTCGCGCTTTGAAGCTGAGCGCTTCTCGGCGGTGTACAGCGCCTGGCTGATGAAATACCACCGCGACTTGCTGCCGGTGAGCGGGCGCGGTTCGTCGGCAGAAGATGGCGGCCTGGGCTTTGTACGCCTGCCCACCGAAGTGGAATGGGAGTTCGCCGCGCGTGGAGGCCAGGCGGTGAGCCGTCAGGACCTCGAAGGGCGCCTGTTTCCACGCCGTGTCGAAGGCAGCGACAGCGACGGCCCGCTGGCTGATTACGCGGTGTTCAACCAAGTCGCAGGCGGCACCGGCCAGGCCGCGCGCCTGATGCCCATCGGCACCAAATTGCCCAATCCGATCGGCATGTTCGACGTGATTGGCAACGCCGCGGAAATGGTCCAGGAGTCCTTCCAGCTGGTGCACGCCGGTCGTCGCCAGGGCACTTACGGCGGCTTTGTGGTCAAGGGCGGCAATTACCTGGAAGGCGAGGGCACATTGTTTACCGGCATGCGCCGCGAATACCCGCTGTTCGCCGCCGACGGCACCGAACAAAGCAATGAGACCACCGGATTCCGCGTGGCGATTGGTGCCTTGTCAGCACCGCGCTCGCGTTACAAGGAGCTGTTTGCGCAATGGCAGAAAGAGGGCCGCCTGGCCTCGCTGACCGATGCCATCGACGACGCCCAGGACCCGACCAAGCGCCTGGACAGCATCATCGCCGCCAGTGTCGACCCCAAGCTGCAAGCCGAGCTGGGTCTGGTCAATGAAGAACTCAAGCGCAATGTCTCGCTGATCGCCCAGCAACGCGAAGAGGCCGCGGGCAACCTGATTCAGTCGGCCGCGTTGGTGGCCGAGACCATTGGCAACTACAACATCCGCCTGGCCAACCTGCAGAAGAGTCGCCAGCAGGCCCTGGACAATAAGGACGAGGCCAGCGCGGCGCTGTTTGCCACGGCCATCGACAACGGGCGCAGCGCTCTCGATGGCGCGGTGGCGATCTATATTGACAACCTGGCCACCGGCACGCGCTACACCGATGCGGTGATCCAGGCGCAGTTTCAACGGATCAAGGAAGAGTTGGATCGCAAGCCAGTGCTCGGCAAAAGCCTGGTGACGCGCGCAACACTGTTCGTTCGCCATGTCGGCAACTACCGCAAACAACAGCGGGCCGACCCGGCGACGATCTTGAAGGAATTGCTCGCAGCGAGCGGTCAGCGCTGATCGCTGGCTGTATGGCGAGCTTGGAAGGGACTCAGGCGGCAGTGGCCGTGCTGGGCAAGTCAAACTTAGAAGAGAACACAACCTATGCTTTTTTCCCGTAAGGCGGTTTCCAAGCGTCATCTTTTGCTGATTGCCGCTGGCTTCAGCACCGTGTTGACAGGCTGCGCCACGTCGCCGGCCTCCAAGGTCGCGTCCAGCACCAAGGTCGAGTACTACCCCAACTGCTACGAGCCGGTGCAGCATTTGCGCGCCACCGACTCGAACATGACCAAGTCGGTGGTCACCGGTGCAGCCATCGGCGCGGCCGGCGGTGCATTGCTCGGCGCCCTGACCGGCGACAAGGAAAAACGCGGCCGTAACGCCGCCATCGGCGCAGCGGGCGGTGCCCTGGCCGGCGGCGCAGCGGGTTACTACACCGAGCGTCAGAAGCAGATCGCCGATGACAACCAGCGCATCGCCTCGTATGCGGCTGACGTGAACAAAAGCGCTTCCGACATCGACCGCAGCACCGCGTACGCCAAGGCGTCCCAGCAGTGCTACCAGAGCGCATTCACCAAGTTGGTGAGTGATCGCAAAGCCAAGACCGTCAACGACACCGAAGGCCGCAAGCGCCTGGCGGAAATCGTCTCGGGCCTGAAGGAATCCAATGACCTGATCGTTGCGGTCAACGGCAAAGCCGCCGAAGACCTGAACAACTACACCCAGGCCTACGAGAAAGACCTGCAGCAGGTTGGCGTGCAGCGTAACGACGTGGTCACCGTGGCCACCGCCGACACCGCACCCGCTACCCCGCCGGCCAAAGGCAAGAAAGCCGTCAAGCCGGCGAAAAAGAAAGTGCTGCCAGTCGTGCCTCAAGAAGCAGTGACTACCGAAAAGAGCATCCAGACCGTGCAGGCCAAGCAGGCTGAAAGCAAGCAGGTCGCCAGCGCCGGTAAAGCGCAGATCGAAGGCACTTGCCGCGATCCAAACCTGGCCGACTGGGCGCCGGTGCCATGCCCTAACGTTTAAGTAACATGCTGCTATAAGCGTCAAACGCCAGCCGATCTTCCGCTAATGCGCAAGATCGGTAGCGTTCTTTTTGCAATTCGTTAAACTGCTGCGGCCACTCAATAATTACACCGAGGCCGTGTGCATGAAATTTCGTCTTCTCCTGTGGGTGCTGGGCCTGATGATGGGCAAAGCCAGCCGCACCAATCCTGCCTTCCAGCAACAGTTGGGTGACAAAGACCTGGCGTTCCAGTTGCAGACCCTCGACGGCAAGGTTGCCCGTCACTTCATCGTCAAAGACCAACGCATCACCAGCCGCTCGGGTGTCCACCCGACGCCGGCGTTTGCCATCGCGTTCAAGGATGCCGCCTACGGCTTCGCCACGATGCAGGCGAAGAACAAGCAATTGGCGTTCATGACGGGGATTCAGGACAAGTCGATCCAGATCAAGGGCAACCCGGCGCTGGTGATCTGGTTCCAGGGGTTGACCAAGTATTTGAAACCGAAGAAAAAGAAGTAGGGCTTTCAGGTAGATCGAGTTGGATTCATCGGGGGCAAGCCCCCTCCCACACTTCGAATGCATTCCAAGTGTGGGAGGGGGCTTGCCCCCGATAGCTATCTGACTAGGCGCCAGATTCAGCCCTGGCTGAACTGCGAGGCCAATTCGCGCAACAGCACCTCGGCATCCAGCACTTTGGAGACCACTTCCTCTGCCTTGTCACGCGTCAGCCCCAGACGCTCGAGCAGTTCGTCCGGGATGGTCTCATCCGGCCCGGAGCCAATCCCCCGGCTGCGCAACAGGCGCACGGCCAGACACACCAGGTTCGGGTACTCGGCGTATTGCCCATCGTAGGTCGGATCGTGCTGGAAGCGCAGGGCGGTGGACAGTTCGTCCGGCATGTCCCAGTAGCGCATCAGCCAGGCGCCGATCTGCTCGCGGCTGATGCCCAGCAAGTGTTGCTCCACATAGCTGTGGCACAGGTGCGGGTTGACCTCCAGGTGGCGGCAGATCAGCGAGAAGTGCGGCGGGAACACATGGGCCAGCAGCAGGTAGCCGAAGTTGTGCAGCAGGCCGGCGAGGTAGGTCAGGCCGGCTTCCGGGCGCTGGGCGCGGGGCATGGCGCGGGTCAGGCCCTCGATCACGGCGGCGGTGTAGATGGACTGGTGCCAGTACGGCGTGGCCTGGTGCGGGTGGTCCTTGGGCAGGCTCAAGGTCTTGCCCAGGGCCAGGCCCAGTGCGAGGTTGATCACCAGGTCAAAACCCAGCACGCGCACGATGGCGTCTTCCACCGAGCGGATCTTGCCCGGCGATGCGTAATAAGGCGACGCGGCCCAGCTCACCACTTGGGCGGCCAGGGCCGGATCGGTTTCGACCACGCTGGTGATGTCGTCGATGGTGGCATTGGGGTCGACGCGCAGCTTGATGATCTTCTGTGCGGTGTCGGCCAGCGGGGGAATCTCGATGGTCGCTTCCAGGCGTTGCTGGATGCGACGGGCGGTGAACGCCTGCATCGCCTGGGTGATTTCCTCACGGTCATCATTGGGGCGGTCGAGGTTCGGGCGGATATTGCTCAGTGGCTCACCGAACTGGGCGGCGCTGGCCTTGGTGAGCATGGTCTTGAAGGCGTCGCTGGCGATTTCCAGCAGCAGCCCGGCTTCACCCGAATGCACCAGCAGGCTCGGTTCATTGAGCAGGCTGCCTTCGTACAGGCACGGCGAACTGGTGAGTGCCGGCAGCCCCGGCAGCAGGCTCAGGTCGTGCTTGCCCAGCATGCGCGCGACGCGATCCGGCGCCACGGCCGTAAGGCGGCGACCCGTGAGTTCGGTGAGGCGGTTGAGGTCCAGCAGCTGGCTCTGCGGGAACAGCACCATCAGGGCGCCCACCGCGTCTTCCAGCAATACGACCTGGACTTTTTGCGCAGGATTCAGGCCCGGATGTTCGATGACTTCCGTGTAGCTGATGGCGAGTTTTGCGAGCAAAGCCCGAATGACCGGCGGTGCGGTCAGTGGGGCTGTGGCGAGGGCAACTTCTGACATGGCCTGATCCAATTTCCTACATTCACCGAAGTATAACCAGCTTGATACAACTGTAGGTCGGATAAGTGCGCCAAGCGTCACACTTGGCCGTATTGCTGCCCATGACGAAGCCAGCGATCCAGCAGCGGGCTGACGTGATCCGGCCAACGCTCCAGCAGTGCTTGCGCCGCGTCGCGCACGGCGGGCAGCAGGTCGGCGTCGCGCATCAGGTCGGCGACCTTGAATTGCAGCAGGCCGGTCTGGCGGGTGCCGAGCATTTCGCCGGGGCCGCGCAGTTCGAGGTCTTTTTCGGCGATGACAAAACCATCGTTGGTTTCGCGCATGATCCCCAGGCGCTGGCGGCCGATCTGCGACAGCGGCGGGTGGTAGAGCAGCACGCAGTGGCTGGCGGCGCTGCCCCGGCCGACGCGACCGCGCAGTTGGTGCAATTGCGCAAGGCCCAGGCGCTCGGGGTTTTCGATGATCATCAGGCTGGCGTTGGGCACGTCCACGCCCACTTCAATCACGGTGGTAGCGACCAGCAGTTGCAGGTTGCCGGCCTTGAATTCAGCCATCACCGCCGCCTTTTCCACAGGCTTCATGCGCCCGTGGATCAGCCCGACCTTGAGTTCGCCCAAGGCGCTGGTGAGGTCTTCATAGGTGGTCTCGGCGGCCTGGCAGGTCAGCTCCTCGGACTCTTCGATCAGCGTGCACACCCAGTACGCCTGACGGCCTTCGGCGCAGGCGCCGCGTACCCGTTCGATCACTTCGACCCGGCGCGTATCGGTGACCAGTACGGTGTTGACCGGTGTGCGGCCGGGGGGCAGTTCGTCGAGGATCGAGGTGTCGAGGTCGGCGTAGGCGCTCATGGCCAGGGTGCGCGGGATCGGGGTGGCGGTCATGATCAGCTGGTGCGGGTTCATGCGCCCGCCCACGCCTTTCTGGCGCAGGGCCAGGCGCTGCTGCACGCCGAAGCGGTGCTGTTCGTCGATGATCACCAGGGCCAGGTTCTTGAACTGGACTTCGTCCTGGAACAGCGCATGGGTGCCCACCACCATCGGTGCGCCGCCGGCGATCTGCTCCAGCGCCGCTGCACGCGTCTTGCCCTTGAGCTTGCCGGCCAGCCATGCGACTTCCAGGCCCAGGGGCTCGAGCCATCGCTTGAACGTGATGAAGTGCTGCTCGGCGAGGATCTCGGTAGGCGCCATCAGCGCCACCTGGTAACCGGCTTCCAAGGCTTGCAGGGCGGCGAGGGCCGCGACTACGGTTTTGCCCGCGCCTACGTCGCCCTGGATCAGGCGCAGCATCGGCTCGTGCTGGCTGAGGTCGTAGGCGATTTCATTGCCCACGCGTTGCTGGGCGCCCGTCGGCGCAAAGCCGAGGTTGGCCAGGTATTGCGCCGGCAGGCGCGTGGCCTTGGGCATGGCCGGCGCACGCAGGGAGCGCATGCTTTCGCGCAGGCGTTGCTGGGACAGTTGGTGAGTCAGCAGTTCTTCGAACGCCAGGCGGTGCTGGGCCCAGTGATGACCGAGGGCCAGCTCGTCGACATCGGCATCCGCGGGTGGGTGATGCAGGTAGCGGATCGCATCGGCCAGCGGCGCCAGTTGGTAGTCGCGGGCCAGTTCCAGGGGCAGCCAGTCGGGCAGGCTCTGTGGGCCAAGCATGCTCAGGGTCTGCATGCACAACTGGCGCAGGCGCTGTTGGGTCAGGCCTTCGGTGAGCGGGTAGATCGGCGTGAGGGTGGTGTCCACCGGTGGCGGTTCATCGCCGGTAATGGCGCGGTACTCCGGATGGTAGATCTCCAGGCCCGAGGCGCCGGGGCGCGCTTCGCCGTAGCAGCGCACGCGGGTGCCACGCTTGAGGCCTTCCTTCTGCGCATTGCTGAAATGGTAGAAGCGCAGGCTCAGGCCACCGGTGCCGTCCTGCAGGCGCACCACCAGGCTGCGGCGCTTGCCCATCACCACGTCGGCGCCGCTGACGGTGCCTTCGACCACCGCATCCTGCCCCGGACGCAGTTGGCCGATGGGCACCACGCGGGTGCGATCCTGATAACGCAAGGGCAGGTGAAACAGCACGTCCTGGAGGTTTTCCAGGCCGACCTTGGCCAGTTTCTCGGCCATGGCTTCACCGACACCCTTGAGTGCCGTCACCGACACCTGCGACAGCTCAGTCATACGTTTACTTAGCTCGCAGCAGGCGGCTTGGCCACCGAACACAGGCGGATCGAGTCGGCGAGGATCTCAATCGCTTTGGGCCGTGGGAAGCTGGCGCGCCAGGCGATCGCCACGGTGCGGAACGGCACCGGTGGCGTGAGTGGACGCACTTCGATCACACCAGGGGCGTAGTGATGGCTGTCCACTGCCGAAAGCGGCAGGATCGAGATGCCCAGGCCAGAGGCGACCATATGGCGAATGGTTTCCAGGGAGCTGGATTCCACGGTGGTGTGTTTGGCGCCGTCGTTGCCTTTGGTCAGGGTCGGGCAGGCTTCCAGCACCTGGTCGCGGAAGCAGTGGCCTTCGCCGAGCAGCAGCAGGCTCTTGTCGTTGAGCAGGCCGGCGTCGATGGTGTCTTTCTGCGTCCACGGGTGGGAGGCGGGCATCAGCACGTAGAACGGCTCGTCGTAGAGCGGCAGCGTCAACACATCCGCTTCGTTGAACGGCAGGGCGATGATGATCGCGTCCAGCTCGCCGTTGCGCAGTTTGTCGCGCAGCACGTGGGTGAAGTTTTCTTCGATATACAACGGCATCTGCGGTGCGACGCGGTGCAGTTGCGGGATCAGGTGCGGGAACAGGTATGGGCCGACGGTATAGATGGCGCCGACTTTCAGCGGCGCGGTCAGCTGGTTCTTGCCCGCCTGGGCCAGTTCACGAATGCTCTGGGCTTGCTCGAGCACCTTCTGGGCCTGGGCAACGATGCCTTCGCCCACCGGGGTAAGGCGCACGGCGCTTTTGCTGCGCTCGAAAATCAGCACACCGAGTTCGTCTTCAAGCTTTTTCACGCCCACCGACAGCGTCGGCTGGCTGACGTGGCAACGCTCGGCTGCGTGGCCAAAGTGTTGCTCTTGGGCGAGTGTAACGATGTAGCGTAATTCTGTGAGAGTCATAGCGGGCGTCCATGAGGTTGCGGGCCAAGCATACCGGCTGCAATCGATAGACGCACGTTATCAGAACTTTGCTGGGGATTGAGGGGGGAATGCGCGGGATTTTGCTGAGAGTGGCGAGGGGTGTCCCTCGCCACCTTCATTTTCAGCGACGACGTTTTTCGATGTTGTACACGAACGGTGCAACGATCTCGATGCTGCCGCCTTTGAGCATATCGGCCGGCGGCTTGGGCAGCGGCTGGGCACGACGGATCATGTCCAGGGTGGCGCGGTCCAGGTCGGCGTTGCCGGAACGGCCCACCAACTCGTAGGACAGCACGTTACCGTCGGCATCCACGACGAACTTCAGGCGGTTCAGGCCTTCCTTGCCACGGGCCTGGGCACCTGGCGGGTACTTCTTGTACTTCTGCAAGTGTGCCAGCAGGGCGCCTTCCCAGGACGCTTTGGCGGCGATCTGCTGCGGCGATGGGCCGGGAGCCGGCTGGGCCGATTTTTCAGCCGGTGCTTTGGTCGGAGGAGCATCGCTCGGCGGTTCCTCGGAGGGTTTCTCCTTGGGCGGCTCGATCTTTTTCTCCACCGGCTTTGGCGGTTGCGGCTTGGGCTTTGGCTTGACCGGTTTGGGCACCTGGATCGTTGGCTTGGGTGCCTCGGCCAGTTTTGGCAGGGGCAGCTCTTCCACCGGTGCAGGCGGTTGCGGTGGCGTTACCACTTTCGGCGGCGCCGGCGGCGGGGGGGCAGGCATCGGGGCCAGGTCGATGACCATGGCTGCCGGCGGCAACTGCACCGTGCGCGGCGCCGACCAGTGGAGCGCGATGGCAATCGCGACGGCATGCACGCCCAGCACGACGGCGAGGCTGGTGCCATAACGCGTCAGTTTGTGGCGCGTCGTGATCATTTCTTGGCTGCCGTCTCAAGTCCGACCAGGCCGACCTTGAGGTAGCCGGCTGCCCGCAGGGCATCCATCACGCTCATCAGGTCGCCGTAGTCCACGCCCTTGTCGGCCTGGAAGAAGATCGTCGTGTCCTTCTTGCCTTGGGTCTTGGCATCGAGCACCGGCCCCAGGGTTTCGGCTTTGACTTCTTCTTCGCCCAGGAACAGGCGTTGATCCGCCTTGACGCTGAGGAAGATCGGTTTCTCCGGCCGCGGCGCAGGCTTGGCGCTGGAGGCGGGCAGGTCAACCTTGATATCCACGGTGGCCAACGGTGCGGCCACCATGAAGATGATCAACAGCACCAGCATCACGTCGATAAACGGTGTGACGTTGATTTCGTGGTTCTCGACGAGTTCGTCGTCGCCTTGATTCAAATGCAGGCCCATGGCCGATTACCCCACTTTCACCATGTGCGGTTGCGAGCTGCGCTCGGTAGGCAGGTGATCGAGGTCGCGGCTGACCAGCAGCAGGACTTCTGCCGACGCGTCCGATACCTGGGCCTTGTAGCCGGCAATCGAACGGGCGAAGACGTTGTAGATCACTACCGCAGGAATCGCGGCGACCAGGCCCAGGGCGGTTGCCAGCAGGGCTTCGGCGATGCCGGGGGCAACGACGGCGAGGTTGGTGGTCTGGGTTTTGGCGATGCCGATGAAGCTGTTCATGATGCCCCAGACGGTACCGAACAGGCCGACGAACGGCGCGGTGGAACCAATGGTCGCCAGTACGCCGGTGCCGCTGCTCATGTTACGGCCGCAGGCTGCAACAAGACGCTCCAGGCGGAAAGCCACGCGCTCCTTGATGCCTTCTTTTTCGCGGGCGTTGGCCGACAGGCGCATTTCTTCCAGCGCGTCGTGCACCAGGGTGTTGGCCAGGGTGCCTTTCTTGGTCGCGCTTTCGCTGGCTTCCTTGAGGGTGGTGGCCTTTTTCAGGTGGACGATTTCAGTGCGCAGACGGCGCTTGGCGCCCAGCAGCTCGAAACCCTTGGCGATCCAGATGGTCCAGGTAATGATCGAGGCGATGGCCAGGCCGATCATCACGGCTTTTACCACCACGTCAGCATTCTGGTACATGCCCCATGGCGACAGGTCGTGAGCCATGCCCAGTGTGTTGTCTTCTTCCAGCACTACACCGGTGTCATCGGCAGCGGCAGGAGCGGCAGTGTCAGTAGGGGCCGGGGCTGCGACGGGAGCGGCCGGGGTGGCGGCATTCTGCTCGGTGGCAGCCGGAGTAGCGGGTGCGGTGGCGTCAGCGAATGCGGCGGTCGGTGCCAGCAGTACGCTGAACAGCAGCGCAGCAATCGCACGCCAGGCGCGGGATGGGCTGTGAGGCTTGGTTGGCGAAGCGGGGGTTGTATTACGTGTCATGCTGGCCGGACCTGAGAGAAAAAATGAGTGATCGTCCTTCCAGACCCAAGGGGTCGAGGACAAATGGGCGGTTATTATTGCAAGTAATTCTTGTTAACAGAAGTAATACAGTAACTTTATTTGCCCTTTTTCTGGCCGTCGGTCATCTGCGAGGGCTAATCTAGACCTTTAAGAGCGGAGTTTTGTGATGTCTGTGCCTTCTGTTGTGATTGCCGGTTGTGGCGATGTGGGTAGTCGGTTGGCTAGCCAATTGCTCGCCTCGGAATGGGAGGTTCATGGCCTGCGGCGCGATATTTCACGCCTTCCCGATGGGGTGATCGGCATTGCCGGCGACCTGTTCAACAAGGATTGTCCTGACACCTGGCCGATCGGCGGGGTGGATTACCTGGTGTACTGCGCCGCCGCGACCGACCACGATGAGGCCGGTTATCGCGCCGCTTACGTGCAAGGGTTGCAGCATGTGCTGGAGTGGCTGAAGGATTACGGCCAGGAGCCCAAGCACCTGCTGTTTGTGTCCAGCAGCAGCGTATACGGGCAGCAGAATGGGGAGTGGGTCGATGAAACCTCCGAAACCCAGGCCAAAGGTTATTCCGGGCAAGTCATGCTGGAGGCCGAGCAGGTGGCACTTAACAGTGGCATTCCCGCGAGCGTGGTGCGGCTGACCGGTATTTACGGCCCTGGTCGCGAATGGCTGCTGACCCAGGTGCGCCAGGGGTACCGTGTAGCGCTTGATCCACCTTTATACGGCAACCGTATACACGCCGATGATGCGGCGGGCTTGCTGGCATTTTTGCTACGCCACGTGGAGCAGGGCGGTTCGCTGGATAAGGTCTATATCGGCGTCGACGACGCACCGGCGCCTTTGGCGGAGGTGGTGGCCTGGTTGCGTGATTACCTGGGCGTAACTGAGTGGTCCGAGGACGCCAGTGTGCGGCGTGCCGGCAGCAAGCAATGCAGCAATGCCCGCATAAAGGCGCTGGGGTGGACACCCACGTATGCGACCTACCGCGAAGGGTATGCAGCCATTCTTAAAGGCTGAAATGCGGTTTAAAAATGTGGGAGGGGGCAAACCCCCTCCCACATTTGGAGCTGGTTGATGACTGCTATTGTTTTTCAAGCAGCCATTGGCGAGGACCCGGCGTAAACGAAGGCACTTCGTCCGCCTGTGCGGTGTTGACCGCCTGGAAGATCTCCAGCTGCTTGCCCTTGCGCACGAAGATCCAGGGGTTGCCCACGCCGTTGAGTTGCAGCCACATGCTGTCGTAGCCACCGCTCATGGAGGCGCAATCGCCGGCCAGGCACAGTGAGTACCGATCAGCATTGGGCAAACCGGCGACCTTGCCGTCAGGCTGGAACTGGACAGTGGCGCCGTTGCCGAAGCCGTCGGTGATCTTCCAGTCGCCGCCCATATAGGCTGCGTAGAGTGCGCGTTCGAAATTGGCACCCAGTGGCGCACCTTCCGGTGCAGGGTCCTTGGCGCGGGCGAACAGTTGCTCGGGCTCATTGTCGTTGGCGGACTGCAGCAGTTGCTTGCCTTTGCGCTTGAGTTCGGTGGCGGAGCTGCCGTAGAAATCCACGCTCCAGGCACCGGATTTCTCGCCCAGCAACTTGCCTTCGGCCACTTCAAAGCCGTTGTAGTAGCGCGCCTGCGAGGCCTTGGGGTTGACCTCCCATTCGAGGTTCGGACCATAGCTTTGCAACGATTCACGCAAAGGGCCGCCTTTGGCTGCCGCATCGATGGCGACCTGGTTGATCCAGGTGCCGCTCACATCCAGATCGGCAGGGTTGCTGGCACAGCCGCCGAGGAGCAGGGCGAGCAACGAAGAGGCTACAAGCGCTTTGCGCATCATGAAATCCTTTTAAAACGAAGTCGGCGCAGCCTGTGGAGGCTGCGCCGGGTGTTTTACTCGATGACCAGAATTGCGTCCATCTCAACCTGCGCGCCCTTTGGCAGGGCTGCAACGCCAATGGCGGCACGGGCTGGGTAAGGTTGTTCGAAGTACTTGCCCATGATCTCGTTAACCTTGGCGAAGTGGCTCAGGTCGGTGAGGAAGATGTTCAGCTTGACGATGTCCTTGAACGAGCCGCCGGCAGCTTCGGCCACGGACTTGAGGTTTTCGAAGACCTGTACGGTCTGGGCTTCGAAGCCTTCCACCAGTTCCATGGTCTTTGGGTCCAGCGGGATCTGGCCGGACATGTAGACGGTGTTGCCCGCCTTGATAGCCTGGGAGTAAGTACCGATGGCGGCTGGGGCCTTGTCGCTGGTGATAACGGTCTTGGTCATGAATGACTCCTTGTAATGGATGGGCTACGCACGCATGCGGGTAATGCGGATCACACCGGTCAAGGCGCGCAGTTTCTTGATCACGCGGGCCAGGTGCACGCGGTCATGCACGCTGACCACCAGCTGGACCACGCTGATGCGACCATCGCGCTCGTCCATGCTGATTTTCTCGATATTGCCGTCGGCCGCGTTGACGCTGCTGGCCAGCAGGGCGATCAGACCGCGCTGGTGTTCCAGCTCAACGCGCAGCTCGACGTTGAATTCGCCGGTGACATCCTTGGCCCACGAGAGCTGGATGCATTTTTCCGGGTTGTGACGGATTTCGGTGATGTTGCGGCAGTTGTCGAGGTGAACGACCATGCCCTTGCCAGCCGACAGGTGGCCGACAATCGGGTCGCCAGGGATCGGCGTGCAGCATTTGGCGTAGCTGAGCACCAAGCCCTCGGTGCCGCGAATCGCCAGCGGGCCTTCCGGGCTTGGCAGTTGTTCGCCTTCACCCAGCAGACGGCGGGCGACCACATAGGCCATGCGGTTGCCCAGGCCGATATCTTCCAGCAGGTCTTCGATGGTTTCCTGGCGGTACTCGTGGAGCATCGCTTGCACGCGCTCCTGCGGAATCTTGTCCAAGGCACTGTCGAAACCGTTGAGTACTTTGTTCAGCAGGCGCTCGCCCAGGCTGATGGACTCGGAGCGGCGCTGCAGTTTCAGCGCGTGGCGGATGTGTGTGCGCGCCTTGCCGGTAACTACGAAGTTCAGCCACGCCGGGTTCGGGCGCGCGCCCGGTGCGCTGACGATCTCCACAGTGGAGCCGCTTTGCAGCGGTTCCGACAGGGGCGCGAGACGACGGTTGATCCGGCAGGCAATGCAGCTGTTGCCGACGTCGGTGTGCACCGCGTAGGCAAAGTCGACCGCGGTGGAGCCTTTGGGCAGCTCCATGATCCGGCCTTTGGGCGTGAACACGTAGACCTCGTCCGGGAACAGGTCGATCTTCACGCTTTCGATAAATTCCAGGGAGTTGCCGGCACGTTGCTGCATTTCCAGCACGCCCTTGACCCACTGGCGGGCACGGGCATGGGTGCCTTTGGGTTGCTCGTCGCCGCTGGATTTGTACAGCCAATGGGCGGCGATGCCGTTGTTGGCCATCTCTTCCATTTCGCGGGTGCGGATCTGGATCTCGATCGGCACCCCGTGCATACCGAACAGCGTGGTATGCAGCGATTGATAGCCGTTGGCCTTGGGGATGGCAATGTAGTCCTTGAAGCGCCCCGGCAGGGGTTTGTACAGATTATGTACAGCGCCCAGCACGCGGTAGCAGGTATCGACCTTGTCCACGATGATGCGGAACGCGTACACGTCCATGATCTCGTTGAAGGCCCGGCGCTTGCCGCGCATCTTCTTGTAGATGCCGTAGATGTGTTTTTGCCGGCCGCTGACCTCGCCCTCGATCTCGTCGATCGCCAGGCAATGGCTCAAGGATTCTTCGATCTTGTTGACGATTTCCTTGCGATTGCCCCGGGCGCGCTTGACCGCCTGGTAGATACGCGCCGAGCGCATCGGGTGCATGGCCTTGAAGCCGAGGTCTTCGAACTCGATACGAATGGCGTGCATGCCCAGCCGGTTGGCGATGGGCGCGTAGATTTCCAGGGTTTCCTTGGCGATGCGCCGGCGTTTTTCGCCGGACAGCACTTCCAGCGTACGCATGTTGTGCAGCCGGTCGGCCAGCTTGACCAGGATCACCCGGATGTCCCGGGCCATGGCCATGGCCATTTTCTGGAAGTTTTCCGCCTGGGCTTCGGCCTTGGTCTCGAAGTTCATCTGGGTCAGTTTGCTGACCCCGTCGACCAGTTCGGCCACGGTTTCGCCAAATTGCGCACTGAGCGCTTCCTTGGCAATACCTGTGTCTTCGATCACGTCATGCAGCATCGCGGCCATCAGGCTCTGATGGTCCATGTGCATGTCGGCGAGAATATTTGCCACCGCAAGAGGATGGGTGACGTACGCCTCACCGCTTCGGCGGCGTTGGCCGTCGTGGGCTTGTTCGGCGTAGAAATACGCTCGGCGGACCAGGTTGACCTGGTCGGGGCCGAGGTAGGTCGATAAGCGATCGGCGAGGGCGTCTATGCTCGGCAAAGTGTGAACTCCTGCCGAAGGCTGTGACCCCGCGCCGTGCTACGTCGACCAGGCATAGGCTTAGACGGCCTCGTTGGACTCGTCCTCGAACGCTGCAAACAGCGGTTCGTCTTCAACGATTTCAGCGTTGGCGATGAACTCGTAGCTCATCAGGCCTTCAGCGATTTCACGCAGGGCTACAACGGTAGGCTTGTCGTTTTCCCACTGGACCAGGGGCTCTTTGCCGCCAGTGGCCAGTTGACGGGCACGCTTGGTAGAGAGCATGACCAGCTCAAAGCGGTTTGCCACGTGGTCTAGGCAGTCTTCAACGGTTACGCGGGCCATGATATTCCTCGGAGCGAATGCAAGATGCGCGCTGCCCGGTTGGGCGAGCGGACTGAGCAGTTTAAAAAATCACCAGCGTTTAGGGAAGCGCTGATTTTTCGCAGGCCCTCGCAAAACCGCTGCAAGCGCCAATGTAAAGCCCTTGCAGCGGTTTTGGGAAGGGCCAATCAGCCGAGCAATTCGGCGAGTAATTTGCCGAAACGCTGCTGTTGACGCTTCTGCTGGAGCTGATTGGCGCGGAAAATCGCCTTCAGGTCATCCAGCGCGTGGGAAAAATCGTCGTTAATGATCAGGTAGTCGTAGTCGACATAGTGGCTCATTTCGCTGACAGCTTCCCGCATGCGGCCTTCGATGATCTCGTCGCTGTCCTGGCCACGGTTGGTCAGGCGCTGGTGCAAGGCTTCGAGCGATGGCGGCAGGATGAAGATCGAGCGCGCCTTGGGCATCAGTTGGCGCACTTGCTCGGCGCCCTGCCAGTCGATTTCCAGGATCAGGTCGTGGCCTTCGTCCAGGGTCTGCTGCAGGTGGCTTTGCGAGGTGCCGTAGAGGTTGCCGAACACCTCGGCGCGCTCCAGGAAGTCGCCATGCTCGATCATCTTGACGAACTCGGTGCGCTCGACGAAGTGATAGTGCACGCCGTTCACCTCGCCCGGGCGCATGGCGCGGGTGGTGTGGGACACCGAAATACGGATCTGATCGTTGGTGTCGGTCAGCGCCTTGACCAGGCTGCTTTTGCCCGCGCCCGAAGGGGCGGAAATGATGTAAAGGGTACCGGTGCTGTGGGTCATGGAGGTTGCCTTACTCAATATTCTGTACTTGTTCGCGCATCTGCTCGATCAACACCTTGAGGTTGACCGCAGCCGTGGTGCTGCGCGGATCGAAAGCCTTGGAGCCCAGTGTATTGGCTTCGCGGTTGAGTTCCTGCATCAGGAAGTCCAGGCGCCGACCGGCGGCGCCGCCGGACTTGAGCACGCGGCGCACTTCAAGAATGTGGGTGCTCAGGCGGTCGAGCTCTTCGGCGACGTCGCTCTTTTGTGCCAGCAGGACCATTTCCTGTTCCAGGCGCACAGGGTCGAGGTCGGCCTTCATGTCGGTGAAGCGGTCGAGGACCTTCTGGCGCTGGGTTGCAAGCATCTGCGGCACCAGCTCGCGCAGGATCACCACGTCTTCCTCGATCGAGGTCAGGCGCTCGTTGATCAGGCGGGCCAGTTCGGCGCCTTCGCGCTCGCGGCCGGCCTTAAGTTCCTTCAGGCCCTGGGTGAACAGGGCGAGGGCTTCGGCATTGAGGGCTTGCGGATCGGTGGCGTCAGCCACCAGCACGCCGGGCCAGGCCAGCACTTCCAGAGGGTTCAGCGCAGCGGGTTGCTTGATCAGGCCGGCGATGGTTTCGGCGGCAGCGACCAGTTGCGCAGCGCGTTCGCGATCCACCTGCAGCGGCTTGCCGGTGGTTTCTTCGGTAAAACGCAGGGTGCATTCCAGCTTGCCGCGGGAGATACCCTGGCGCAGTGCCTCACGCACGGCGCCTTCGAGGTCACGGAAGGATTCCGGCAGGCGCAGGTGCGGCTCCAGGTAGCGGCTGTTGACCGAGCGCAGCTCCCAGCTCAGGGTGCCTTGGGCGCCGGCTTTTTCGACGCGGGCGAAGGCGGTCATGCTGTGCACCATGGAGGTACCTCGCGATGCAGTCCCGCGAAAGCGGGCTGATGGGTAAATTGAAGCCGACAGGCTGCGAAGGCGCGGGATTGTAGCGCAGTGGGGCGAGTGCGCCCAAGCAATGGGCGATAGGCTGACCATTCGTAACCAGATTTTTAGCAGTGCCCCGAATCGACTCGCGGCTCTATAATGCTCGGCAGTTTTTCGTCCTCTGTACAGGTATCCCCTATGAAACGTCCAAGTGGTCGCGCTGCCGATCAGCTCCGCTCGATCCGCATCACCCGCAACTACACCAAACACGCCGAGGGATCCGTACTGGTCGAGTTTGGCGATACCAAGGTTATCTGCACCGTCAGCGTTGAAAATGGCGTGCCGCGTTTCCTTAAAGGCCAGGGCCAGGGTTGGTTGACCGCCGAATACGGCATGCTGCCGCGCGCCACCGGCGAACGTAACCAGCGTGAAGCCAGCCGTGGCAAGCAAGGCGGCCGCACCCTGGAAATCCAGCGCCTGATCGGACGTTCTCTGCGCGCGGCCCTGGATATGACCAAGCTGGGCGACGTGACCCTCTACGTCGACTGCGACGTGATCCAGGCCGATGGCGGTACGCGTACTGCGTCCATTACCGGCGCCATGGTGGCGCTGGTTGACGCGCTTAAAGTCATCAAGAAGCGTGGCGGCCTGAAAGGCGGCGACCCGCTGAAGCAGATGATCGCCGCCGTATCGGTGGGCATGTACCAGGGCGAGCCGGTGCTGGACCTGGACTACCTGGAAGACTCGGCTGCCGAGACCGACCTGAACGTAGTGATGACCAGCACCGGTGGTTTCATCGAAGTGCAGGGCACCGCCGAAGGTGCGCCATTCCAGCCGGCCGAGCTGAACGCCATGCTGGCCCTCGCTCAGAAAGGCATGACTGAGATCTTCGAACTGCAGAACGCCGCACTGGCTGACTAAGCCGGCTTCAAGGAGAAGCGCCATGAGTGACAGTCAATTGCCGGTTCCGGCACCGACCAAGGAAGTTCGCCAGTGGGCGATGTTGTGTCACTTCGCGGCGTTCCTGGGGTTGGTATTCCCCTTCGGCAGCCTGTTGGGGCCGCTGATCGTATGGCAGATCAAGAAGGATATGGACCCGCTTATCGATGATCAGGGCAAGGAAGCCCTGAATTTCCAGATCACGGTGGCCATCGCCTGGCTGGTCTGCATGGTGCTGGGGTTCGTGGTGATCGGCTTTCTGCTGATGTTGATCCTCGTGGTGGCAGCGCTGGTGCTGACGATCATCGGTGGCATCAAGGCCAACAACGGCACTGCCTATCGCTACCCGTGGACCTGGCGCCTGGTCAAATAATGAACACCCACAAAAAAACCGACAGCGATGTCGGTTTTTTTGTGTCTGGATAAAAACCTTAGATGGTCAGTGTCCAGTCGTAGTCCACGATCAGCGGCGCGTGCTGCGAGAAGCGCGGCTGGCGCGGCAAACGTGCACTGCGTACGAACCGGCGCAGACCAGGTGTCAGCAACTGGTAGTCGAAGCGCCAGCCCAGGTTGAGCATCTCAGCCTGTTCATTGTCTGGCCACCAGCTGTACTGGTCGCCTTCGCGGCTGACTTCGCGCAGGGCATCCACATAGCCCATGTTGCCGACAATCTCGTCCATCCAGGCCCGTTCCGGCGCCAGGAAACCTGGGGATTGCTGGCTGTCGCGCCAGTTCTTGATATCCAGCTTCTGTTGCGCCACGTACAGCGAGCCACAATAAATGTACTCGCGACGTTTGCGTCGCTGTTTATCCAGGTAACGGGCGAAATCGTCCATTAGCTTGAACTTCTGGTTCAAGTCTTCATCGCCGTTCTGCCCCGAAGGAAGCAGCAAGGTCGCGATGCTGACCTTGTCGAAATCGGCTTGCAGGTAGCGCCCGTAGCGGTCGGCTGTCTCGAAGCCGAGGCCGCTGATGACCGCCTTGGGTTGCAACCGCGAGTACAAAGCCACGCCACCTTGGGTGGGCACTTCGGCATCGCAGGCATAAAGGAAGTAGCCATCCAGTTGGAAGGCTGGGTCGTCCAGTTCAAAGGCGGAGGCGCGGGTGTCCTGCAGGCAGATGACGTCGGCATTCTGAGCTTGCAGCCAACTGAGCAAACCACGCTCGACTGCAGCCTGAATACCATTAACGTTCACACTGATGATCCGCATAAATGGCCCCAAAAATCGCGTGCGTGTATGATACACGCCGTCTACCTAATTAGCTAAATCCGTGGTATCTGAGGCTTTTTTCATGCAGGCGTATCAACGCGATTTCATTCGTTTTGCCATCGATCGCGGGGTTTTGCGCTTCGGTGAGTTCACCCTCAAGTCCGGGCGCACCAGCCCGTACTTCTTCAATGCAGGCTTGTTCAACTCGGGTTCGGCCCTGGCTCAGTTGGGTCGTTTCTACGCGGCAGCCATTGTTGAAAGCGGTATTTCCTTCGACGTGCTGTTTGGCCCGGCCTACAAGGGTATCCCCCTGGCAGCTGCAACAGCCGTGGCCCTGGCGGAACATCATGGGCGCGATCTGCCATGGTGCTTCAACCGCAAGGAAGCCAAGGCTCATGGCGAAGGCGGTAGCCTGGTGGGCGCGCCGCTTACCGGCGATGTATTGATCATCGATGACGTGATCACGGCCGGTACGGCTATCCGTGAAGTGATGCAGATCATTGCGTCCCAGGACGGCGCCAAGGCCGCCGGTGTATTGATCGCACTGAACCGCCAGGAGCGAGGCAACGGTGAGTTGTCGGCGATCCAGGAAGTGGAGCGTGATTTCGGTATTCCAGTGGTAAGCATCGTGTCGTTGAACCAGGTGTTGCAGTTCCTGGAGGATGATCCGCAGCTCAAGCAGCACTTGCCGGCAGTTAAGGCGTATCGCGAGCAGTTCGGCGTTCAGTAACCGCTGAACCATAAAAAAGCCCCACCCCTTGTAGGAGCGAGCAAGCTCGCTCCTACAAGGGGTGGGGCTTTTTAGTGCTTTAAGGGCGCTTGCGATTACTGATCAGCGTGCCCACACCGGTATCGGTGAAAATTTCCAGCAGGATCGCATTCGGCACACGGCCATCCAGGATCAGCGAGCTGCCGACGCCGCCTTGCACTGCTTCCAGTGCGCAACGGATCTTCGGCAGCATGCCACCGTAGATGGTGCCGTCGGCGATCAGCTCGTCCACTTGTTGAGTGGTCAAGCCGGTCAGCACCTTGCCTTGCTTGTCCATCAGGCCAGCAATGTTGGTCAGCAGCATCAGCTTTTCAGCTTTCAGCGCTTCGGCCACTTTACCCGCCACCAGATCGGCGTTGATGTTGTAGGACTCGCCGTTGGCACCCACGCCGATCGGCGCGATCACTGGGATGAAGTCACCCTTGACCAGCAGGTTCAGCAGGTCAGTGTTGATGCCGATCACTTCGCCCACCTGGCCGATGTCGATGATTTCCGGTTGGGTCATTTCCGGCGTCTGACGGGTAACGGTCAGTTTTTTCGCACGGATCAGCTCGGCGTCCTTGCCGGTCAGGCCAATGGCGCTGCCGCCGTGACGGTTGATCAGGTTGACGATGTCTTTGTTCACCTGGCCGCCGAGGACCATCTCCACCACGTCCATGGTCTGCGCGTCAGTGACGCGCATGCCATCGATGAAGTGACTCTCGATCGACAAGCGCTTGAGCAGGTCGCCGATTTGCGGGCCGCCGCCGTGGACCACCACGGGGTTGATCCCCACGGCTTTCATCAACACGATGTCGCGGGCAAAGCCGGTTTTCAGCTCGTCGCTTTCCATGGCATTGCCGCCGTACTTGATCACCAGCGTCTTGCCGACGTAGCGTCGAATGTAAGGCAACGCTTCGGACAGGACCTTGGCGGTGTTGGCAGCGGCTTCGCGTTCGAGGGTCATTCAGGGCTCCGGTTAAAATCAGAACGGTAATTGGAGATCAGGGGCAACACGTTTCAACTGGGCGTGGAACACGTCCTTGATGCGCTGCAACTCAGCCTCGGTATCCGCCTCGAAACGCAGCACCAGCACCGGTGTGGTGTTGGACGCGCGAACCAGGCCCCAGCCTTTGGCGTAATCGACTCGCACACCATCAATGGAGGTCAGGTTGGCGCCTTCACCCCATTGCGCATCGTGCAGTGCGTCAATGATGCTGAATTTGCTCTCTTCGGTCACATGGATATTGATCTCTGGCGTAGAAATATCATTCGGGAAGGTCTGAAACAGCTCTTCCGCGGTGGATTTTTCCTTGCTGAGGATCTCCAGCAGACGGGCGGCGCTGTAAATACCGTCGTCAAATCCGAACCAGCGCTCCTTGAAGAACACGTGGCCGCTCATTTCGCCGGCCAACAGCGCGCCGGTTTCCTTCATTTTCTTTTTGATCAACGAGTGACCGGTCTTCCACATTAGCGGACGGCCGCCATATTCCTTGATCAGCGGGGTGAGGCGGCGGGTGCACTTCACGTCGAAAATGATCTCGGCACCCGGGTTGCGCGCCACCACATCGCGGGCAAACAGCATCAGCAGGCGGTCCGGGAATACGATTTCGCCGGTTTCGGTCACCACGCCCACACGGTCGCCGTCACCGTCGAAGGCCAGGCCGACGTCAGCGCCGGTTTCCTTGACCTTGGCGATCAGGTCCACCAGGTTTTCTGGCTTGCCCGGGTCCGGGTGGTGGTTGGGGAAGTTGCCGTCGACCTCGCAGAACAGCGGGATCACTTCGCAGTTCAGGGCTTCGAGCAGCTGCGGGGCGATCACGCCGGCCGCGCCGTTGCCGCAGTCCACCACCACTTTGAGGCGGCGTGCGAGTTTGACGTCGCGGGTGATTTCGTCAGAGTAGCGCTGCAGGATGTCAACTTTGGTGATGCTGCCTTTGCCGCTCGTCAGGTCGTTGGTCTTCAGGCGGGTGTGCAGGGCCTGGATCTGCTCGTTGGCCAGGGTGTCGCCGGCGATGACGATTTTGAAGCCGTTATAGTCCGACGGGTTATGGCTGCCGGTCAGCATCACCCCGGATTTGCCGGCCAGTACATTGGCGGCGTAGTACAGCGCGGGGGTGGGCACCAGGCCCACATCGCTGACATGGCAGCCGCTGTCGGCCAGGCCCTGGATCAGTTGTTCCACCAGTTCCGGACCGGACAGGCGACCGTCACGACCGACCGAAACGTTCGGCTCGTCCTGGGCCAGGCTCTGGGAACCAATGGCGCGGCCAATCCAGTAGGCGGTTTCGGCGGTCAGGGTCTTGGGTACTACGCCACGAATGTCATAGGCGCGAAAGATGCTGTCGGGGAATGTCGGGGCTACTCGGGCTGCGGTACTCATCGCGGGGGGAAACTCCATCTCAAGGGGGCAAGGCTGGCCTTAATGTGGCTGACCGGCAGGCTCAAACTGAAGGGTATGACGGTGTTTTCGGCAGAGAGTTCGTGGTGCAAAAGTGCCATCGGAGCTTGGCTCCTGTCTTTTTGTCTGCGTAATACTTTGATTTCAATGGGGAAATCTCGCTGATAAAGTCCGCGCATTCTTCATCCTGAAAAGCCTTGCGGGGGGCGTCGAGCCGGACAAAAGCGCCCGGCCAGGCTCAGCTTAGTCAGTGACTGCCGGAATGCCCAAAACCGCCTGCGCCGCGTTGGGTTTCGTCGAAATCCTGCACCAGTTCGAAGTGCGCCTGCACCACCGGCACCAGTACAAGCTGGGCAATGCGTTCGCCGACAACGATGTTGAACGCCGTCTGGCCACGGTTCCAGCACGACACCATCAACTCGCCTTGGTAGTCCGAATCGATCAGGCCCACCAGGTTGCCCAGCACGATGCCGTGTTTGTGGCCCAGGCCGGAGCGCGGCAGGATCAGCGCCGCCAGGCCTGGGTCGCCGACGTAGATCGACAGTCCGGTGGGGATCAGGAGGGTCTGGCCCGGTTCAAGGACGGTGTCTTGCTTGAGCATCGCACGCAGGTCCAGGCCGGCGGAGCCTGGGGTGGCGTAGGCCGGCAGCGGGAATTCGGTGCCGATGCGGGGGTCGAGGATCTTGGCTTGCAAAGCGTGCATGGAAATTAAACCTGGTTCAGCCGTTGGGCGATAAAAGAGATCAGTTGGCGGGCAATCTTGCCTTTGCTGGTCTGGGCGAAAAGAGTGGCGTGCAGCTCGCGGTCGATCACGCTGCAGGCGTTTTCCTCGCTGTTGAAGCCGATGCTCGGGTTGGCGACATCATTGGCAACGATCAGGTCGAGGTTTTTGTCTTTCAGTTTGCGTGCGGCGTAGTCCAGCAGGTGCTCGGTCTCGGCGGCAAAGCCGACACTGAACGGGCGGTCCGGACGCGTGGCGATGGTGGCCAGGATATCCGGGTTGCGCACCATTTGCAGGAGCAGGCCGTCACCGCTTGTGGGGTCTTTCTTGAGCTTTTGCGGGGCGACGACTTCCGGGCGGTAGTCTGCAACCGCTGCCGAAGCGATAAACAGGTCACAGGGGATGGCGGCCTCACAGGCGGCCAGCATGTCCCGAGCGCTGACTACGTCGATTCGCGTGACGCGATCGGGGGTCGGCAAGTGCACCGGACCGGTGATCAGGGTCACGCGTGCGCCTGCCTCGACCGCTGCTTCGGCCAAGGCAAAGCCCATTTTTCCTGAACTATGGTTGGTGATGTAGCGCACCGGGTCGATGTTTTCCTGGGTCGGGCCTGCCGTAATCAGCACGTGCCTGCCGGTCAGGGCCAGGTGCTGGAAGCACTCGGCGGCGCACAGTGCCAGGTCGGTGGCTTCGAGCATGCGGCCCATGCCGACGTCACCGCAGGCCTGGCTGCCGGAGGCCGGGCCGAACACCTTGAGGCCACGGCTTTGCAGGAGTTGGGTGTTGGCCTGGGTCGCAGGGTCACGCCACATGGCCTGGTTCATGGCCGGGGCGATGGCGACGGTGGCGTCGGTGGCCAGTACCAAGGTGGTCAGCAGGTCATCGGCAATGCCCTGCGCCAGGCGCGCGATCAGGTCGGCGGTGGCAGGAGCGATCAGCACCAGGTCGGCCCACTTGGCCAGTTCGATATGGCCCATGGCGGCTTCGGCTGCCGGGTCCAGCAGGTCCAGGTGAACCGGGTGTCCGGACAAGGCCTGCATGGTCAGCGGGGTGATGAACTCACTGCCGCCGCGGGTCATGACCACGCGCACTTCGGCGCCCTGGTCGAGAAGCCTGCGGACCAGCTCTGCGCTCTTGTAGGCGGCAATGCCGCCGCCGACGCCGAGAACGATGCGTTTCCGATACAGACGCTGCATTGGTTTGCCTTTCCAGTTCAGTGAAGCCAGTTCAGTGACGCCTGCGATGCCCCCTCCCCAGGTGAAATCGCACGCAAAAAAGAGGGCCTACGATAACACAGCGTCCGCCCCGCAACAGCGGCGCACATGCACAGGGAGGTGGGATGAGTATTCGTGATTGGCCGGCGGCAGAGCGGCCGCGAGAGAAGCTTTTGGAGTGGGGCGCGGCGAGTCTGTCCGATGCTGAATTGCTGGCGATCTTCCTACGCACCGGGGTAACCGGCAGGAGCGCGGTGGACCTGGCGCGCCATCTGCTGGCGCAATTTGGCGGTTTGCGCCCGCTGCTGGAAGCCAGCCAGGCGCTTTTCAGCCAGCAATTGGGCTTGGGGCCGGCGAAGTTCGCGCAGTTGCAGGCGGTGCTGGAAATGTCCAGGCGCCATCTGGCCGAACGCCTGCGCAGCGATTCGGTGCTGGAAAACCCGGTGGCGGTGCGCGACTACCTCAAGGCGTTGTTGCGTCATGAGCCTCACGAGATCTTCGGCTGTCTGTTTCTTGATTCAAAGCACCGTGTGCTGGGGTTCGAGGCGTTGTCCGAAGGGACCATCGACACAGCCGTGGTCTACCCCCGGCAAGTGGTCAAGCGCGCCCTGGCCTATAACGCAGCGGCGTTGATTTTGTGTCACAACCATCCTTCAGGGATCGCGGAGCCCAGCGCGGCTGATCGAAAATTGACCAAGCTGCTGCAAAAGGCCCTGGAAGTGGTGGATGTGCGGGTACTGGATCACATCATCGTGGGGGACGGTGATCCGTTGTCGATGGCGGAGTATGGCTGGATGTAAGCCCGCCCCCTGGGGGCGGGACTGGTTCTCAGGGCTTGACGCTGACCTTCGAGAAGTCCTGGCGCCCGAACGGGCTCACCTGATAGCCCTCGACGTTCTTGCGCGCCAGGGCGAACGCCGTCGGGTGCGCCAGCGGCAACCACAGCGCCTGCTGTTGGATCTGCGCCTGGGCCTGCTGATACAGCTTGCTGCGTACGCCTTGTTCGCTGGTGGTCTTGCCGGCGCTGATCAGCTTGTCCAGCGCCGGATCACAGTAGCGGGCGAAGTTGGTGCCGGATTTAACCGCCGCACAGGAAAACTGCGGGGTCAGGAAGTTATCCGGGTCGCCGTTGTCGCCGGCCCAGCCCATGAACAGCAGGTCGTGTTCACCCGCTTTCGCCCGGCGAATCAGCTCGCCCCATTCGATCACGCGGATCTCGGCCTGGATGCCAATCTTGGCCAGGTCCGCCTGCAGCAGTTGTGCGCCGAGGTTCGGGTTAGGGTTCAGCAGACTGCCGGTGGGGCGCGTCCAGAGGGTGGTCTTGAAGCCGTCCTTGAGGCCGGCGCGGTCCAGCAAGGCCTTGGCCTTGGCGAGGTCCTGTGGATAACCCGGCAAGTCCTTGGCGTAGCTCCAGGTATTGGGCGGGTAAGGGCCGTTGGCCGCTTCGGCGGTGCCTTCGAACACGGCCTTGAGGTAGCTGCCCTTGTCGAAGGCGAGGTTAATGGCCTGGCGCACCTCGGGCTTGTCCAGTGGAGGGTGCTGGCTGTTGATGGCCACGAATGCGGTCATGAATGCTGCGGTTTTTTCTACCTTGAGTGCGGGGTCCTTTTCAGCCTCGCTCACATCCAGGGGCTTGGGCGACAGGGCGATCTGGCATTCGTTGCGGTGCAGTTTCTGCAGGCGCACGTTCGCGTCCGGGGTAATGGCGAAGATCAAGTTATCCACAGCCGGTTTGCCGGCGAAGTAGTCCGGGTTGGCCTTGTAGCGCACCACGGCATCTTTCTGGAAACGGCTGAAGATGAACGGCCCGGTGCCGATCGGCTGGCTGTTGAGCTTCTCCGGCGTGCCGGCCTTGAGCAGTTTGTCGGCGTATTCCGCCGGGTAGATCGAGGCGAAGCCCATGCTCAGGGCCGCAAGGAAGGTGGAGTCGGCGTGATCGAGGGTAAAGCGCACGGTCAGCGGGTCGAGGGCATCGATCTTCTTGACCAGTATTGGCAATTGCAGGGACTGGGCGTGGGGGAAGCCGCTCTGAGCGATCTTGTGCCAAGGGTTGGCCGGGTCGAGCATGCGTTCAAAGCTGAAGCGCACGTCTTCGGCGGTCAGGGTGCGGCTTGGGGTGAAATACTCGGTGCGATGGAATTTCACGTCCGGGTGCAGTTTGAAGGTATAGGTCAGGCCATCCGGCGAGACGTCCCAACTGTCCGCCAGGCTTGGCACCAGTTTGCCGCTGGCCGCGTCGTAGTCCACCAGGCGGTTCATCAGCACGTCTGCCGAGGCGTTGGTGGTGGTCAGCGAGTTGTATTGCACCACATCGAACCCTTCGGGGCTGGCCTCGGTGCAGACGCTCAAGTTGCTGGCGGCAGAGGCCAGCGGCGCGATAAATAGAGGGGCTAGCAATAGCGGTAGGGCAGCGAGGCGCATGTTCGGTTTCCTTTGCAGATCGAAGGCCCATCTGCGAGTGCAGTCTGGAAAAGTCCTACCGTAGTGGTCTGATTGATAAATGACTAGCCCATTTTTGCCTGTGCTTTTGCCCTAAATGCTGTTTTGATGGCGCCTCAGCGCGTTTCGCCGTGCGCTTAACTGCGTGCGCGAGCGCTGTAAATCAATCTGTGCGACGAGCGGTCGGCTGTTACAGCGGCCCCTCCTGGCAACGGTTCGGACGTCTGTCGCCGAGATTTACGCCGGTAAAAATACACGGGCTGTTGTTGCACATGGGTCTTTCTGGTATAAAGCAGCGCTCTTTTCTAGGGGCCCGGTTCCTTCGCTTGTAGGTGTAGCCGGTAAGACCCTAAAGAAACGCGGCGCCTGGCGCCAAATGACTGAGAGATTAAGCGGCCAACCCATGCCGGGTTGGGCATGTGGTTTTAGAGGGCTGAGGCATGTCGAGAGTCTGTCAAGTTACCGGTAAGGGTCCGGTGACTGGGAATAACATTTCCCACGCAAATAACAAAACCCGTCGTCGTTTCCTGCCGAACCTGCAGCATCACCGCTTCTGGGTTGAAGAAGAGAAACGTTTTGTTCGCCTGCGTGTATCTGCCAAAGGCATGCGTATTATCGACAAGCGTGGCATCACTGTCGTGCTGGCCGAAATCCGCGCCGCTGGCAAGATCTAAGGAGCTCTATCATGCGTGAATTGATTCGAATGATCTCTAGCGCCGGTACTGGTCACTTCTACACTACCGACAAGAACAAGCGTACTACCCCGGACAAGCTCGAAAAGAAAATGTTCGACCCGCGCGTTCGCAAGCACGTGATCTACAAAGAAGGCAAAATCAAGTAATTGATTTTCCTCCTTGTGAAAAAGCCCGTATCTCACGATACGGGCTTTTTTTTGCGTCGGATTTACTGATCAGGCTTTCTGCTCGAACACCACGTAGATCTTACGGCACGGCTCCAGCACTTCCCAGGTGCCGCTGAAGCCGGCGGGGATTACAAAACGGTCGCCAGCACGCAAGGTCTTCGCATTGCCCTCGGTGTCGCGCAATACAGAGACGCCCTGCACGATCTCGCAATACTCATGCTCGGTATAGTTGACCTTCCATTGCCCAACTTCACCTTCCCAGACTCCGGCGTTCATCTGGCCGCACGGGCTGTTGTAATGGTTGTACACCGTTTGTTCGGGATCGCCCTTGAGGATTTTTTCGGCGGCAGGGCGGTAGCGGTCTGGGGCGGTGTTGGCTTGGCTGAAGTCGACGATGTCCTGGATGCTCATGTGCGTGTCCCGTCTGGCCTGGGGTTGGAGAGCCCAAAGTCTATGTTTATTAAAATGAACATCGCAAGGGCGTTTACCGGTGTTATGTCAAATATATTGAAACATCCCCGGCCGCTGGTTTAGGGTGGCAGCTGCCTTTGAGCCGAACAGCTGGCTGGCGGGCAAGCATTCTTTGAGGCTGCCGGGGGACATCGCCTGGCCCTTATATTCAATAAGAGGAGGACACTCGCATGACCACCCTGACCCGTGCCGACTGGGAACAACGTGCCAAGGATCTGAAAATCGAAGGCCGCGCCTACATCAATGGCGAATACACCGCTGCTGTTTCCGGTGACACCTTCGAATGCATCAGCCCGGTCGATGGTCGCCTGCTGGCCAGCGTGGCCAGTTGTGACGCCGCCGATGCCCAGCGCGCCGTAGAAAACGCCCGCGCCACCTTCAATTCCGGTGTGTGGTCGCGCCTGGCGCCGGCCAAACGCAAAGCCACCATGATCCGTTTCGCCGCGCTGCTCAAGGCCAATGCCGAAGAGCTGGCGCTGCTCGAAACCCTGGACATGGGCAAGCCGATCAGCGATTCCCTGAACATTGACGTACCCGGCGCGGCAAATGCCCTGAGCTGGAGCGGTGAGGCAATCGACAAGATCTACGACGAAGTCGCTGCCACCCCGCATGATCAGTTGGGTCTGGTGACCCGCGAGCCGGTCGGCGTTGTGGGGGCCATCGTGCCGTGGAACTTCCCGCTGATGATGGCCTGCTGGAAGCTCGGCCCGGCGCTGTCCACCGGTAACTCGGTGATCCTCAAACCGTCCGAAAAATCCCCACTCACCGCCATTCGCATCGCGGCCCTGGCTGTTGAGGCCGGTATTCCGAAAGGCGTGTTCAACGTGCTGCCGGGCTACGGCCACACCGTCGGCAATGCGCTGGCGCTGCACATGGACGTCGACACCCTGGTGTTCACCGGTTCGACCAAGATCGCCAAGCAACTGTTGATCCGCTCCGGCGAATCGAACATGAAGCGTGTATGGCTGGAAGCCGGCGGCAAGAGCCCGAACATCGTGTTCGCCGATGCTCCGAACCTGCAGGCTGCCGCCGAATCCGCTGCCAGCGCCATCGCCTTCAACCAGGGCGAAGTCTGCACTGCCGGTTCGCGCCTGCTGGTGGAGCGTTCGATCAAGGACACCTTCCTGCCGCTGGTGATCGAGGCCCTCAAGGGCTGGAAACCCGGCAACCCGCTGGATCCGGCGACCACCGTTGGTGCGCTGGTGGACACCCAGCAGATGAACACCGTGCTCTCGTATATCGAAGCGGGTCACGCCGACGGCGCCAAGTTGGTGGCGGGTGGCAAGCGCATCCTGGAAGAGACGGGCGGCACCTACGTCGAGCCGACGATTTTCGACGGTGTGACCAACGCCATGAGAATCGCCCAGGAAGAGATCTTCGGCCCGGTGCTGTCGGTGATCACCTTTGACGGTGCCGAAGAAGCGATCAAGATCGCCAACGACACCCAATACGGCCTCGCCGCTGCGGTGTGGACATCGGACATTTCCAAGGCGCACCTCACCGCCAAGGCCCTGCGCGCCGGTAGCGTGTGGGTCAACCAATACGATGGCGGCGACATGACCGCACCGTTTGGCGGCTTCAAGCAGTCGGGTAATGGTCGCGACAAGTCGCTGCATGCGTTCGACAAGTACACCGAGCTGAAGGCGACCTGGATCAAGCTGTAAGCAACACCGCAGGCAAATGTGGGAGGGGGCTTGCCCCCGATAGCAGTGTGTCAGGCACTAACAGTGCTCAATGATCCACCGCAATCGGGAGCAAGCCCCCTCCCACACTGTTTTGTGTGAACCCATGATTATCCACAGGAGCGTGGCAATGCGTTGGGCGACCTATTTCGCCGTCCTGGCCTCGGTGCTCAGTGTCGGCCTGGCCCTGGGTGTCAGCATGCCTCTGGTCTCCCTGCGCCTTGAGGGCTGGGGCTACGGCAGTTTCGCTATTGGCGTAATGGCCGCCATGCCGGCCTTTGGCGTATTGCTTGGCGCCAAGGTCTCCAGCCGCCTGGCCGCCTGGCTCGGCACCGCGAACCTCATGCGTCTGTGCCTTTGGGCCGGTGCGGTGTCCATCGGTTTGCTGGCCATTCTGCCCAGCTACCCGATATGGCTGGTGCTGCGCCTGATGATCGGGGTGATCCTGACCATCGTGTTTATCCTTGGTGAAAGCTGGATCAACCAGTTGGTGGTGGAGCAGTGGCGTGGCCGGCTGGTGGCACTGTATGGCTGCAGTTATGCCTTGAGCCAGCTCTCGGGTCCGTTGCTGCTGGGCGTGATCGGTACCGGCCATGACTATGGTTTCTGGGTCGGCGTTGGCCTGCTGGTGGTGGCTCCGCTGGCATTGCTGGGTCGCTCCGGTGCGCCCAGTGCCGAATCGTTCAGCGTGACCTTCGCGGATTTGTGGCGCTTCTGCCTGAGCCTGCCGGCGATTGCCTGGGCGGTGGCGCTGTTCGCCGCGTTTGAGGCGATGATCCTGACGCTGCTGCCGGTGTATTGCCTGCAACAGGGGTTCACTGCCGAAATTGCCTTGGCGATGGTCAGCACGGTGGTGGTCGGTGACGCCCTGCTGCAACTGCCCATCGGTGCGCTGGCGGATTATCTGCCACGACGCACGCTGTTTTTGAGTTGCGCACTGCTGTTGCTGGCATCGAGCCTGGCGATTCCATTGCTGATGCACACGCTGCTCATCTGGCCACTATGGGTGCTGTTCGGCGCCAGTGCTGGCGGGTTGTTCACGTTATCGCTGATTCTGATCGGCGAGCGTTATCGTGACGATGCGCTGGTGCGTGCCAATGCCCACATCGCGCAGTTATGGGGAATCGGCTGCCTGATCGGTCCGCTGGTGGCCGGCGCCGGCAGCCAATGGATCAGCGGGCACGCGCTGCCGTTGCTGATGGCGGTCGGGGCCTTGGGTTTGGTGGTGCTGTTGCTGCGCCAAGGTGCATTTGGTGCCGCTCAGCCGGCTTGATCCTCGCTGTTCCTAGAGCATGCGCTCCAGGCCGACCGAGGTGGCGAACCAGGCATTGAACCGCCGCCACCAACTGCCCGGCTCACGGGTCAGGGTATGCAGTTGGCCGTTGTCCTCGGTCACCCACACCACGTTGCCGTCCTGCAACTTCGCCTCGTAGCTCAAGGCCGGCGCCATGCCTTGCAGCGCCAGGTTGCGCACGTGTTCCGCCAGCTCCGGGCTGTCCACCAGCACGCCGACTTCGGTGTTCCACAGCACGGAGCGAGGGTCGAAATTGAA
Source organism: Pseudomonas sp. SJZ103 (assembly GCF_007828335.1). Taxonomy (NCBI): domain Bacteria; kingdom Pseudomonadati; phylum Pseudomonadota; class Gammaproteobacteria; order Pseudomonadales; family Pseudomonadaceae; genus Pseudomonas; species Pseudomonas sp. SJZ103. The sequence goes on along the minus strand of NZ_VIUN01000002.1, from coordinate 445,679 downwards.
AGAGCCCACAAACGACTTCGTCCGATCAAAGATCATCGCCTTGCTGTGCAGGCTCGAGTCCGAGCCACGGAACGTGCCGCGACGAAACAGGTGCGGCCCGCTGCCTGCGCTCGGATCGCCCGGTTGGCGGCGCAATTCGTAGAGTTTCACGCCGTGCTCCAGCAACGCCTTGCGGTACGGTGCATAGCCGCCATGTACCGCCGGAACGTCGGTAGCCTCAAGGGAGTTGGTCAACAAGCTTACCGACACACCCGCATCGGCGCGGCCGGTGAGGTACACCAGCCCAGGTTGCCCTGGCACAAAGTACGCCGAGATCATGATCAGCTCATGGTTGACGCCTTCCAGCTCCGGGGCCAGTTGGGTGGTCAGCAGCAGGTGCGGGTCCGGGTCGGCCTTGGACAGGACCTTGCTCGGCGCGTCCCACAGTGCCTGGTTCCAGGCCCAGATCAGTTCGCGGCGCCAGGTGTCCATGCGTGGCTGGGTCTGGTAGGTGCGCAAGCGTGCATACAGCGCGTGCTTCTGCTGGCGCGACTCGGCCAGCGATGCTTCCAGGCCCAGGCGCGCGGCGGCCAGGTCACCTTTGGAGGGCATATTGGAGACAAAGTCATCAATGGGTTTGCTCAGGGCGCTGTTCCAGTACTGATCGAAACTGTGCCCGAGTTGTTCTGCCACCGGCCCGACGCTGAGCATGTCGATATCGGTGAAGTTCAGGTTGGGCTCGGCGTCGAAATACTCATCCCCCAGGTTGCGCCCGCCGACGATGGCCACGCTGTTGTCCGCCAGCCACAGCTTGTTGTGCATGCGCCGGTGTTGCAGCGACAGATTGAAAAGACGGCCCATTGACCGTGTCACACCGGTGCTGCGCCCCAGATGCAGAGGGTTGAACAGGCGAATCTCGATCTTGGGGTGGGCGGCGAGGGTGGCGATGATCTGGTCAAGGCCGTCGCTGGTGGTGTCGTCCAGCAGGATGCGCACGCGCACGCCTCGGTCGGCGGCCTTGAGCAGTTCATCCACCAGCATCCGTGTGCTGATGCCGTCGTGCACGATGTAGTACTGCAGGTCGAGGCTGGTCTGGGCGTTGCGGATCAACTCGGCGCGGGCCATAAAGGCTTCGCTGCTGTTGGGTAGCAGGCGAAAGCCCGAGCGTCCTTGATACGGCGCGGCCTGGGCCTGGATCGAGCGGCCGAACGACGACTGGGCGGCCGGCAGGGCATCGCTGGATATGCGCGGCGTACTCACCGTGGCGCAGCCGCTCAAGGCCAGGGCTCCCAACAGGAAAAACGGTAAAAGCCGTCGAATCATCAAGGGAGTCGCTTCCAGGTCAGGGCGGTAGTCGACATATGACGGCGATTTCTCGCGAAAGGTCAGTCCACCACTTCGGCCAGCATCTTGATCGCGGCAGCACCGACTTTGCGCACGGCCTCTTCAATCTGGGCGGTTGGCTTGGCAGCGTAGTTCATGCGCAGGCAGTTACGGTACTTGCCTGACGCGGAAAAGATGCTTCCCACCGCCACCTGTACGCCTTGTTCCACCAGCACGCGGTTGAGCTTGAGGGTGTCGAAACCTTCCGGCAGTTCTATCCACAGCATGAAGCTGCCTTGTGGGCGGCTGGCGCGTGTGCCGGCAGGAAAGTAGCGGTTGACCCAGTCGAGCATCAGGTCGCGATTACGCTGGTATTGTGTGCGCATCCGTCGCAAATGGGGTTCGAAATGGCCCCCTTTGAGGAACTCGGCAATGGCGATCTGCGGCTGCGTGGCGGTGGAGCCGGTGCTGATGTACTTCATGTGCAGTACCCGCTCCAGGTACCGGCCGGGCGCGACCCAGCCAATGCGCAGGCCCGGCGCCAGGGTCTTGGAGAATGAGCTGCACAACAGCACGCGACCGTCTTCGTCGAAGGATTTGATGGTGCGCGGGCGCGGGTAGCTGTAGGCCAGTTCGCCATACACATCGTCTTCGATGATCGCTACGTCAAAGCGCTGGGCCAGGGTCAGCAACGCGCGTTTGCGCGCTTCCGGCATGATGTAGCCCAGCGGGTTATTGCAGTTGGGGGTCAACTGGATGACCTTGATCGGCCACTGTTCCAGCGCCAGTTCCAAGGCTTCGAGGCTGATGCCGGTGATCGGGTCGGTGGGGATTTCCAAGGCTTTCATGCCCAGGCCCTTGAGGGTCTGCATGGCTCCGTGGAAGCTGGGCGAGTCCACCGCGACGATATCGCCAGGCTCGCAGATGGCGTGGATGCTGGCGGATAGCGCCTCGTGACAGCCGGTGGTAATCACGATGTCCTCGGCAGTCAGCTGGCAGCCGGAATCCAGTGACAGTCGGGCGATTTGCTCGCGCAGTTCCATACAGCCGAGAATATTGTCGTAATACAGCCCCGGCAGATCCTGGCGCCGGCTGACGCGAGCCAGGCTGCGCAGCAAGGGCTTGAGGGTGGGTGACAATACATCCGGCATGCCGCGACCCAGCTGTATGACGTCCTTGCGCGGAACGGCGCGAATCAGCTCCAGAACCAAGTCCCACTGTGAGATTTCCACCGGGCGCTGGGCCGGGCGGCCGACCTCGGGCAGCGCCGGCAACTCCCGGCCAACCGGTACAAAGTAGCCGGACTTGGGCTTGGGCATCGCCAGGCCATTGTCTTCCAGCAATCGATACGCCTGCTGCACGGTGCTCAAGCTGACCCCGTGCTCGACGCTCAAGGCGCGTACGGACGGCAGTCGATCACCGGGGCGATAGAACCCCTGTTCGATGCGCGTGCCCAGCAATTCGGCGAGGTTGACGTAAAGCGTCATGGCGGTCGCTCCCGGGGGACCAGTACAGATAAGGGGAAAATACAGGATTCAGCCGCGTACAGGCAGTGTCTGTATGGATTTAATAAAGGTGGGTTGAATCTGTAATGGTTTTGCCTGCTCGCCCATTCTAGTCACTCATGGCAACAAGCAAATGAGGGGCAGCAAAATGAACGGCATGAGCGATGTGCGGCTGATGTTACACAGTCAGGAATTGCAGGCTGGGCAAGAGCGGGCGACGTCGCCGCGCGAGATCAGCCGCTGGGGTCTGTTCTGGCACCGCCGCCATACGCGCAAGGCCTTGCTGCACTTGAGCCGCGAGCAATTGCGCGATGTCGGGTTGACCCCCGAGCAAGCCCGCCAGGAAGGCCTGAAGCCTTTCTGGCGTGATTGATCAGACCAGCTCTTTGAGGCGGTGCCAGAGCATTCCCAAGGCCAGCAGCGGCGAGCGCAGGTGCTTGCCGCCGGGGAAGGTGATGTGCGGCACCTGGGCGAACAGGTCGAAACGTCCCTGCTGCTGGCCACTGATGGCTTCGGCCAGCAGCTTGCCCGCCAGGTGCGTGGCGTTGAGGCCATGGCCTGCGTAGGCCTGGGCGTAATACACGTTGGGCTGGTCCGCCAAGCGGCCGATTTGCGGCAGGCGGTTGGCGCCGATGCCGATCATGCCGCCCCATTGGTAGTCGATGTTCACGTCGGCCAGCTGTGGGAACACCTGCAGCATCTTTGGCCGCATGTAGGCGCCGATGTCCTTGGGGTCGCGTCCGGAGTAGTGGCAGGCGCCGCCGAATAACAGACGGCGGTCGGCGGACAGCCGGAAGTAATCTACCGTGACGCGCTGGTCACACACCGCCATGTTCTGCGGTAGCAGGTTGGCGGCTTGTGCCTGGCTCAAGGGCTCGGTGGCGATGATGTAGCTGCCGGCGGGCAGCACCTTGCCGCTCAATTGCGGATTCAGTCCATTGAGATAGGCATTGCAAGCCAGTACCAGGGTCTTGGCGCGCACAGTGCCTTGGGTGGTGTGCACCTTGACCTCGGGGCCGTAGTCGATACGCGTGACTTCCGACTGTTCGAACAACTGCACACCCCATTGCTGCGCGGCGGCGGCTTCGCCGAGAGCCAGGTTCAACGGGTGCAGGTGGCCGGAACCCATGTCGATCATGCCACCCACATAGCGGTCGGAGCCGATGACGCTGCCCATGTCGCTCGCTTGTAACAGACGTACTTCGTGGCGATAGCCCAGGCTGCGCAGTTCTTCGGCGTCTTCGGCCAGGCCTTGCAGGTCGCGGGGCTTGTTGGCCAGGTCGCAGTAGCCCCAGGTCAGGTCGCAGGGGATCTGGTAGCGTTCGACGCGTTCACGCACGATTTCCACGGCCTCCAGACCCATGAGCTTCATCTGGCGCACGCCATCGGTGCCGATCACGTTGGTGAACTGCTCCAGGCCATGACCGACACCGCGAATCAACTGGCCGCCATTGCGCCCGCTGGCGCCCCAGGCGATCTTGCGCGCCTCCAGCAGCGCCACGCTGAAGCCGCGCTCCGCCAGCTCCAGGGCCGTGTTGAGCCCGGAGAAACCGCCGCCGATCACGCACACATCGGCGCTCACTTCGCCCGTCAACGCTGGGTAATCGGGTTGCGGTACGCTGCTGGCGGCGTAGTAGGAAGCGGTGTGCCGGGCGCTGGCAGTCATGGGGAGCATCCCTGTTTGGAAAATTTGACGCAGGATACAGCGGTCGGACGAAGCTGTCTGCGCAGGGCGTTTTGCTTCAGAATCCACCTCTATTCGCCGTTCGGTACGTGTTTCGATGAGTTGCAATAGTCAGAAAATCAGCGCGCTGCGCCGTCAGATTCCTTCGTTCGAGTGCGTCCCCGGCTGCCACGACTGCTGTGGGCCGGTCACCACTTCGCCGGAGGAAATGTCGCGCCTGCCACGCAAGACCGCCGCCGAGCAGGACGCGGCGATGGACGAGCTGAACTGCGTACACCTGGGCCCCAACGGCTGCACCGTATATGACGAACGGCCGCTGATCTGTCGGCTGTTCGGCACCACGAAGACCTTGCCATGCCCCAATGGGCGGGGGCCCGTAGAGTTGATTCACCCTCGGGTGGAGAAGCAGATCCATGAGTACATGGCGAGTACCCGACAGGTGCTGGTTTAATCAGGAATAGGCAGGTTAAGGCTCTCTTTCACCTCTTCCATCACGATGTAGCTCTTCGATTCCCGCACATGGGGCAACTTGAGCAGGATGTCGCCGAGTAATTTGCGGTACGAGGCCATCTCGGAAATGCGCGCTTTCACCAGGTAGTCGAAGTCCCCCGAGACCAGGTGGCACTCCAGCACATGGGGCAGTTTCAGCACGGCGCGGCGGAACTCTTCAAAGGTGTCACCGGATTTGTAATCGAGGCTGATCTCGACAAATACCAGCAAACTCCCCTTCAAATGCTGCGGATTGAGCCGCGCGTTGTAACCCATGATGATCCCCTCGCGCTCCAGCCGCCGCACCCGCTCGGTGCACGGCGTGGTGGACAGCCCGACCTTTTCCCCCAGTTCCGTGAACGAAATTCGCCCGTCGGCTTGCAGGATGCGCAGGATGTTGCGGTCGATCTTGTCCAGCTCCCGCTTGGTCTGGGTGTTGGTACGCATAGGGGATACGCCTCTGTGAAAAGGGTTTTTGCCGAGAATTGTCGCCAAATATAGGCATTTATATAGTGAAATGCACTGGCGATTGCTTTTTATACTGCGCCCATCATTGCTCGAATAACACACGTCAGCGGCCAAGCCCGCGATGAGGATATAAAAATGCGCGTTCTGGTCTTGGGTAGCGGCGTCATTGGTGTGACCAGTGCCTACTATTTGGCGCGGGCCGGCTTTGAAGTCGTCGTAGTCGACCGTCAGCCCGCCGCTGCCATGGAAACCAGTTTCGCCAACGCCGGCCAGGTGTCCCCAGGCTACGCTTCGCCATGGGCCGCGCCGGGCGTGCCGCTCAAGGCCATCAAGTGGTTGTTGCAACGCCACGCGCCGCTGGCGATCAAGGCCACCGCCGATATCGACCAATACCTGTGGATGGCGCAGATGCTGCGCAACTGTACCGCCAGCCGTTATGCGGTGAACAAAGAGCGCATGGTCCGCCTGTCCGAGTACAGTCGTGACTGCCTCGACGAACTGCGTGCGGAAACCGGTATTGGGTACGAAGGCCGCAGCCTGGGGACTACGCAGCTGTTCCGCACCCAGGCCCAGCTTGATGGCGCCGCTAAAGACATTGCCGTTTTGAAAGAGTCCGGCGTGCCGTTCGAACTGCTCGATCGCGCCGGTATCGCCCGCGTTGAGCCTGCCCTGGCCAGCGTCACCGATATCCTTGCCGGTGCTTTACGTCTGCCGAATGACCAGACCGGCGATTGCCAGATGTTCACCACCCGCCTGGCAGAAATGTGCAAGCAACTGGGCGTGGAATTCCGCTTCGAACAGGATATCCAGCGCCTCGACTACGCGGGCGAGCGCGTCAACGGTGTGTGGATCGACGGCAAGCTGGAAACCGCCGACCGCTACGTACTGGCCCTTGGCAGTTATTCGCCGAAGCTGCTCAAGCCGCTGGGGATCAAGGCGCCGGTGTACCCGCTCAAGGGTTACTCGCTGACGGTGCCTATCACCAATCCGGCAATGGCCCCGACCTCGACCATTCTGGATGAGACCTACAAAGTCGCGATCACCCGTTTCGACAACCGCATCCGCGTCGGCGGCATGGCCGAAATAGCCGGTTTTGACCTGTCGCTTAACCCGCGGCGACGTGAAACCCTGGAGATGATCGTCAACGACCTTTATCCTCAGGGCGGCGATCTGACCGAAGCCACTTTCTGGACCGGCCTGCGCCCGACCACACCCGACGGCACGCCGATTGTCGGTGCCACGCCGTTCAAGAATCTGTTCCTGAATACTGGTCACGGCACCCTCGGCTGGACCATGGCGTGTGGCTCTGGTCGCTTGCTGGCCGACCTGATGGCGAAGAAAACGCCGCAGATCAGCGCCGAAGGCCTCGATATTTCCCGTTATGGCAACCACCAGGAGTCCGCAAAGCATGTCAATCCAGCGCCAGCTCACCAATGAGCGCATGAGCCAGATCGTTGTTCACAGCGGTACCGTGTATCTGGCCGGGCAAGTCGGTGACGACATGAACGCCGGGATCGAACAGCAGACCCGTGAAACCCTGGCCAATATCGAGCGTTTGCTGGACCTGGCCGGCACCGACAAAACCAAGCTGCTGTCGGTGACGATCTACCTGAAGGACATCGACGCCGACTTCGCGGGTATGAATGCGGTGTGGGACAAGTGGCTGCCCAAAGGTGTCGCCCCGGCCCGCGCCACGGTTGAGGCCAAGCTGTGCGAACCGGAAATTCTGGTAGAGCTGTCCGTCGTGGCCGCGCTGCCTTAAACAACGATCCCTCTTCCGGTGCTGAGGTTGTTGATCGGTGCCGGTTTTTTCTTCACTTTGCCGCCTAGAAGCCTGCCGCCATGCGTCCTGCCCGTGCCCTGATCGACCTCCAAGCCCTGCGCCACAACTACCAATTGGCCCGTGAAGTCACGGGCGCCAAGGCCCTCGCGGTGGTCAAGGCCGACGCCTACGGCCATGGTGCCGTGCGCGTCGCCCAGGCGCTGGAAGCCGAGGCCGATGGGTTTGCCGTGGCGTGTATCGAGGAGGCGTTGGAGCTGCGCGCCGCCGGTATTCGCGCGCCAGTGCTGCTGCTGGAAGGTTTTTTCGAAGCCGACGAGTTGCCGCTGATCGTCGAGCATGATTTCTGGTGCGTGGTGCATTCGCTGTGGCAACTGGAGGCCATCGAAAAGGCCAGCCTGCTCAAGCCGCTGACCATCTGGCTCAAGCTGGATTCGGGAATGCACCGCGTTGGCCTGCACCCCAAGGATTACCACGAGGCTTACCAGCGCCTGCTGGCCAGCGGCAAAGTCGCAAAGATTGTGTTGATGAGCCATTTTGCCCGCGCCGATGAGCTCGATTGCGTCAGCAGCGACGAGCAAGTGGCGGTGTTTGATGCGGCGCGCCAAGGGCTGGTGGCTGAGGTCAGCCTGCGCAACTCGCCGTCGGTGCTGGGCTGGCCGAGCGTATCCAGCGACTGGGTGCGTCCGGGCATCATGCTTTATGGCGCCACACCGTTTGGTGAGGACCAGGCCTTGGCCGCGCGTTTGCAGCCGGTGATGACCCTGGAATCGAAAGTGATCTGCGTGCGTGAACTGCCAGCCGGCGAGCCGGTGGGTTACGGCGCCCGGTTCATCACGCCCAAACCGATGCGTATCGGTGTGGTTGCCATGGGGTATGCCGACGGCTACCCGCGCCATGCGCCCACCGGCACGCCGGTGCTGGTGGCGGGGCAGCGCAGCCAATTGCTGGGTCGCGTGTCCATGGACATGCTGTGCATCGATCTGACGGACGTCCCTGAGGCGGGTCTTGGTTCCACCGTGGAGCTGTGGGGCAAAACCATCCTCGCCAGTGACGTCGCCGTCGCTGCCGAGACCATCCCGTACCAGATCTTCTGCAACCTGCGTCGTGTGCCAAGGCTCTATTCCGGCGCTTGACCGTCAGGTACGAACACCGCTCCCTGGGATTTAGGCCCAAGTGTTGTAAATACTGAACGCTGTCGCCATGATAACGCTCAATTACAACAAAGCCAGAATCCTAGGAGGCTCCCGCATTGGACGTCGGCGAACGACTGCAATCCATCCGTAAGCTGAAGGGTCTTTCCCAGCGTGAGCTCGCCAAGCGCGCGGGCGTCACCAACAGCACCATTTCGATGATCGAAAAAAACAGTGTCAGCCCCTCGATCAGTTCCTTGCGCAAGGTGCTGGGCGGCATCCCCATGTCCATGGTCGAGTTCTTTTCCGAGGAGATCCTCCAGGAAATACCGACGCAGATCGTCTATAAAGCCAATGAGCTGATCGACATCTCTGATGGCGCCGTCACCATGAAACTGGTGGGTCGTGCTCACCCGAGCCGGGCGATCGCGTTTCTCAACGAAATCTACCCGCCGGGCGCCGATACGGGCGAAGAAATGCTCACCCACGAGGGCGAAGAAACCGGGATTCTGGTGGAAGGCCGTTTGGAGTTGGTGGTCGGTCTTGAAACTTTTGTGCTCGAAGCCGGCGATAGCTACTACTTTGAAAGCACCAAGCCCCATCGTTTCCGTAATCCGTTCGATGTGCCGGCGCGACTAATCAGCGCAGCCACACCCGCGAACTTTTAACAAAAGAGGCGTCCTGCCAGCGTTGCAGAGACACCCGAGCAGCATTCCGCGAGACTGAATCTCCCTTTGTTTAATAGGGTTGTTTCGGCCGGACGGGCTAACCGTTATACTTTCGCCGCCTGCGAAACCGTGGCCGCAGGCGTGAATAGCCACCATTGAGGGTGAACGCGTGAATCTAATTATGAAAATGCTGGCTGCACCAGCAACCGTACTGGCCCTATGGGCTGTCAGCGCTCAAGCTGCGACTAATGACGACATTGCCAAGCGCCTGGAGCCTGTGGGCCAGGTGTGCGTCCAGGGGCAGGAATGCAAGGGGATGGAAGTCGCTGTGGCAGCGGGCGGCGGCGGCGGAGCGAAAACGCCAGATGAAGTGATCGCCAAACACTGCAACGCGTGCCACGGCACCGGCCTGTTGAACGCGCCGAAAATTGGCGACACCGCGGCCTGGAAAGAGCGCGCCGACCACCAGGGCGGCCTCGATGGCATCCTGGCCAAGGCAATCACCGGTCTCAACGCCATGCCGCCAAAAGGCACCTGTGCTGATTGCTCGGATGATGAGCTTAAAGGTGCAATCAAGAAGATGTCCGGCCTGTAACCGTCGATCTTCGCCAAAAACGCCGCTTACGAGCGGCTTTTTTGTGCCCGTAATTTGTGTTTCGAGGCTGTTCTTTGCAGCAAAGACCCGCCACTCTCTGTCCAACCCCTAATCATGGAATGTTCAGGAGGGTCGGATGGTGCAGTTGTGTTCAATCGAGCAAGCAGTTGACGACGTACTCGCGCGGCTACCGGCGCATATCCACATGGGCATGCCCCTGGGGCTGGGCAAGCCCAACCTGTTCGCCAATGCGTTGTACCGGCGTATCGCCAAGCTGCCGGAGCGGGCGCTGACGATTTACACCGCGTTGAGCCTGGGCCGCCCGACCTTGGGCGATGGCTTGCAGAAGCGCTTTCTCGAACCCTTTATCGAGCGGGTGTTTGGTGATTACCCAGAGTTGGAGTTTCTGGCCGCGCTGCACTCAGACAGCCTCCCGAAGAATATCCATGTGCAGCAGTTCTTCATGCAGCCCGGCAGTTTGCTGCACAGCACGTCGGCCCAGCAGGATTACGTCAGCAGCAACTACAGCCACGCCGCCCGCGACATCAACGCCGCTGGCCTGAACCTGGTGGCACAACTGGTTGCGAGCAGCGCGGAACACCCGGACCGTCTGAGCCTGAGCTGCAACCCCGACATCACCCTCGACCTGCTGCCCATGATCGCCAAGCGCCGTGAAGCGGGCGAAACCGTTTTGATCGTTGGCCAGGTCCACACCGAGTTGCCGTACATGCCGGGCGACTCCGAGTTGGGCATGGACGCGTTCGACTACCTGATCGATGCAAAGGACAGCAGCACGTTGTTCTCCACGCCGAACATGCCGGTGGGGTTCCAGGACCATTTCATCGGCTTGCACGCCAGCACCCTGGTGCGCGATGGAGGCACCTTGCAGATCGGTATTGGCTCCATGGGCGACGCACTGACCGCCGCTTTGCTGGCGCGCCAGGCCGATAACGAAGCTTATCGCCTGCTACTGACTGACCTGGATGTGTACCAATGGGCCCCGCTGATCAGTCGTGAAGGTGGTGTCGATCCCTTCGCTCGTGGGCTCTACGGTTGCAGCGAAATGTTCGTCAACGGCCTGCTGGTGCTGGCGGATGCGGGGATTATCCGGCGCAAGGTCTACCCGGATGTGGCCACTCAGGAACAAGCCAACGCCGGTTTGCTGGACGATGCGGCGCAGCCCGACGGCGTTTCGATCCACGGCGGTTTCTTCCTGGGGCCGCGCAGTTTTTACCAGCGCTTGCAGGAGATGACCCACACCAAGCGCCTGGAATTCAACATGACCCGCATCAGCTACATCAACGAGCTGTACGGCCAGGAAGCGCTCAAGCGCCTGCAGCGCCAGGATGCACGGTTTATCAACAGCGCGATCACGGTGACGTTGCTGGGCGCAGGCGTGGCCGACCAGTTGGAGGACGGTCGCGTGCTCAGCGGCGTAGGTGGGCAATACAACTTTGTGGCTCAGGGGCATGCGCTGGAGGGCGCGCGCTCAATCCTGATCCTGCGCAGTTGGCGTGAGTCGGCGGGGGAGGTCAGTTCCAACATCGTCTGGGAGTATGGGCATTGCACCATTCCCCGCCACCTGCGGGACATCGTCATCACCGAGTACGGCATTGCCGACCTGCGTGGGCAGACGGATGTCAAGGTGATCGAGGCGTTGCTCAACATCACCGATTCACGCTTCCAGGCCGACTTGATCGAACAAGCGCAAAAGGCTGGCAAGTTGCCCAAGGATTTCCAGCTCGATCCTCGCTTCAGCGACAACACCCCGGAGCGGCTCCAGGGTATCCAAGCGCGGCATCGGCGGCTGTTCCCGGAGTATCCGCTGGGCAGCGATTTCACGGACGAAGAGCGGGATCTGTTGCGCGCCTTGAACTGGCTCAAGAGCAAATTCAAGCTGACGGAGATTCTGGAGTTGGGCAAGGCGGCACTGGATGCACCGGAGCCGGAGGCGTTTCCAGCGCATTTGAGGCGGATGCGGTTGGATAAACCGGAGGGGCTGAAAGAGGATCTCTATCAGCGCCTATTGCTCGCTGGCTTACAAGCAACCGCACACTAAAAACCAACACAAAGCCAAATGTGGGAGGGGGCTTGCCCCCGATAGCGGCGTATCAGTCCCAAATGTGTTGGCCGAACCACTGTTGTCGGGGGCAAGCCCCCTCCCACATTTTGATCCGTGTTCACCTCGTAGCAAATTACTCGATGAAGGTGACGACGCCACCGGCCAGCGACTTCACCCGCGCCAGCGACTCAACCCGATAACCCTGCGCATCCAACTCCGCACGGCCACCCTGGAACGACTTCTCGATCACAATCCCCAAACCGGCAACGGTCGCACCGGCCTGCTTGATGATCGAAATCAGCGCCTGGGATGCCTTGCCGTTGGCCAGGAAGTCATCGATCACCAGTACGCGGTCGCTGCTGGTCAGGTGACGCGGCGAGATCGCCACGGTGCTTTCGACTTTCTTGGTGAAGGAATACACCGTCGCCGACAGCAGGTTTTCGGTCAGGGTCAGGGACTGCTGCTTGCGTGCGAAAATCACCGGTACGCCAAGGTTAAGACCGGTCATGATTGCCGGCGCGATGCCCGACGCTTCGATGGTGACGATCTTGGTGATGCCCGCGTCCTTGAACCGCGCGGCGAATTCGTCGCCGATCAGTTTCATCAGCGCCGGGTCGATCTGGTGATTCAGAAAGGCGTCGACCTTGAGTACCTGATCGGAAAGCACGATGCCTTCTTCGCGAATTTTCTTGTGCAGTGCTTCCACGGAAAGCTTCCTCTAATGGCGGGTTGTGCGCCGAAAGTAGATTAAAAAGTAGTCGATTCTAGCGCTTTAACATCGCGCGTATATCCGCCAGGGCGGTGTTGCCGCGAACGGCCTTCACCTCGGTCGGGGTGTCGTCATTGCCTTCCCAGGCCAGGTCATCCGGCGGCAGTTCGTCCAGGAACCGGCTGGGGGCACAATCGATGATTTCGCCGTATTGCTTGCGCTTGGCGGCAAAGGTGAAGGCCAGTGTCTGACGTGCGCGGGTAATGCCCACGTAGGCCAGACGCCGTTCTTCCTCGATGGTGTCGGCTTCGATGCTGGAGCGGTGCGGGAGGATTTCCTCTTCCATGCCCATGATGAACACATAGGGAAATTCCAGGCCCTTGGACGCATGCAAGGTCATCATCTGTACACCTTCGGCGCCGTCTTCCTCTTCCTGCTGGCGCTCGAGCATGTCGCGCAGCACCAGCTTGCCGATGGCGTCTTCGACGGTCATTTCGCCGTCTTCGTCTTTTTCCAGGGTGTTCTTCAACGCTTCGATCAGGAACCAGACGTTGCCCATGCGGTAATCCGCGGCCTTGTCGCTGGAACTGTTGGTGCGCAGCCAGTTTTCATAGTCGATGTCCATGACCATGCTGCGCAGGGCGCTGATCGGGTCTTCGCCGGCGCACTGCTCGCGCACCTTGTCCATGAAGCGCTTGAAGCGCGACAGGCGATCGGTGAAGCGCGTGTCCAGGTGTTCGCCCAGGCCGATTTCGTCGGTGGCGGCGTACATCGAGATCTTGCGTTCGGTGGCGTAGTTGCCGAGCTTTTCCAGGGTGGTAGAACCAATCTCGCGGCGCGGCACGTTGATCACGCGCAGGAAGGCGTTGTCGTCGTCCGGGTTCACGATCAGGCGGAAGTAGGCCATCAGGTCTTTCACTTCCTGGCGTCCGAAAAAGCTGTTGCCGCCTGACAGGCGATACGGCACCTGGTGGTGCTGCAACTTCAGTTCGATCAGCTTGGCCTGGTAGTTGCCGCGATAGAGGATCGCGAAATCGCTGTAGGGCCGGTCGGTGCGCAGGTGCAGGCTGAGGATTTCCACGGCCACGCGCTCGGCTTCGGCGTCTTCGTTGCGGCAGCGGATCACGCGGATCTCATCGCCGTGGCCCATCTCGCTCCACAGTTGTTTTTCAAACTCGTGGGGGTTGTTTGAGATCAGCACGTTGGCGCAACGCAGGATGCGGCTGGTGGAGCGGTAGTTCTGCTCCAGCATCACCACTTTCAGGGACGGGTAGTCGTCCTTGAGCAGCATCAGGTTTTCCGGGCGGGCGCCGCGCCAGGCGTAGATCGACTGGTCGTCGTCGCCCACCACGGTGAACTGGTTGCGCGTGCCGATCAGCAACTTCACCAGCAAATATTGGCTGGCGTTGGTGTCCTGGTATTCGTCCACCAGCAGGTAGCGCACCTTGTTCTGCCACTTTTCGAGGATGTCGGCGTGTTCCTGGAACAGCTTCACCGGCAGCAGGATCAGGTCGTCGAAGTCCACCGCGTTGAACGCCTTGAGCGTGCGCTGGTAGTGGGTGTAAACGATGGCGGCGGTCTGTTCCTTGGGGTTGCGTGCATTTTCCAGGGCTTCGGGCGGCAGGATCAGGTCGTTTTTCCAGGCGCCGATCATGTTCTTGATCTCGTCGACGCCGTCGTCGCCCGCGTATTCCTTCTGCATGATGTCGGTCATCAGGGCCTTGACGTCGGTCTCGTCGAAGATCGAGAAGCCCGGCTTGTAGCCCAGCCGCACATGCTCCTTGCGGATGATGTTCAGGCCCAGGTTGTGGAAGGTACACACCGTGAGGCCACGGCCTTCGCCCCCCTTGAGCAGGGTGCCGACGCGCTCTTTCATTTCCCGCGCCGCCTTGTTGGTAAAGGTCATGGCGACGATGTACTGGGCGCGGATGCCACAGTTCTGGATCAGGTGCGCGATCTTGCGGGTGATCACGCTGGTCTTGCCGGAGCCTGCACCGGCGAGCACCAATAGAGGGCCGCCGACGTAGTTCACGGCTTCTTGCTGCCGGGGATTGAGTCGGGACATACGGAATTCAGGGAGTCGTTGTTCAAAAGGGCGGGCATTTTAACAGGCTGGCAAGATTCTGCTGCCCTGGATCGACGGTGTGACGTACCACTCGATCTAAATTTGCCGCTTTTGATACTTTGCCGCAGGATGTCTGGGTTTTTAAGACAATTGCTTACAGCCTGCGTATTTGATAGCCCCTATCATTGGTGATTATCAGGCCGCACGTCATAATGCCCGCCGCCAACGAATTTTTGCAGAGTCTAGGGAGCTAGCTTGTCTACGCCTGTCGAACCCTTGCGTTTGCTGCTACTGGCCGATACGCCTGAGTGGGCAGCGTTGTTGCGCGAGTGCCTGGCGCCGATGGGCGATGGGGCTGTGCTGATCAGCGCGCCAAACTGGGACTCGGTGAGTCGTCTGTTCGACGACGACGACAGCGCCGTGCTGTTGACCACGCCCAGCCTGCAACCCGGCCCTGGCCGTTGCAGCTTGCCGTGCGTGTTGTTGCTGGAGCAGGAACCGCTGGTTTCGCCGCTGGGCGTCAGTGATTGGCTGATCCGCAATGCGTTGGACGCTGACACCCTGCGTCGTTGCCTGCGCCATGTGCGTGAGCGTGGTGTGCTGGAAAACACTCTGCAGCGCCTGGCCGAACAGGACCCGCTCACCGGCATCGCCAACCGCCAGGGCTTCCAGACCCTGCTGGCCGCACGGTTGGCCGAGAACGAAGGTCGCGGCCTGGCCCTCGGTCACCTGGACCTCGATAATTTCCGCCATGCTAACGATGCCCTCGGCCACCAGGCCGGCGACCGCCTGATCCTGCAAGTGGTCTCGCGGCTTAAGAGCCAGCTCGAAGCCGGCGATCAACTGGCGCGCCTGGGCAGCGACGAATTCGCCCTGCTGATCGATACGCGTCGCGCGCCCCAGCGTGCGGAGTGGATGGCCGAGCGCATCACCGAAGCCATGGCCGAGCCTTATTGGGTGGATGGCGAAAGCCTGCTGATCGGCTGCAGCCTGGGCGTGGCCCATGCCCGGGCGCGTGCCGGCGCCGACCCGCTGATGTGGCACGCCCATATCGCCATGCAGCAAGCCAAGAGCACCCAGGGCTGTACCTTTCATATCTTCAACGAACGCATCAACCGCAACGCGCGCAGCCTGGCCGACCTGGAAAGCGAGCTGCGCCGTGCCTTGCGCCGCGATGAGCTGGAGCTGCATTACCAGCCGCGCCTCGACCTGGACGACGGGCATATCGTTGGCCTGGAAGCCCTGGTGCGTTGGCGCCACGGCGAGCGTGGCCTGTTGCCGCCGAGTGAATTCGTGCCACTGGCCGAACAGAGTGGGCTGATTGTACCGTTGGGTTACTGGGTGATTTCCCGGGCCTTGCGTGACATGCAAGACCTGCGCGAACGCGGCCTGCCGCCGCTGCATATGGCGGTAAACCTGTCGTTTCGCCAGTTCCAGGACAGCCAACTGCTTTCTACGCTGAGCCGGCTGATCAGCGAGCGCGGCGTGGAAGCGCAATGGTTGGAATTCGAACTGACCGAAACCGCCGTGATGCGCCGCAGTGACCTGGTCAAGCAGACCATGGACGCCCTTGGCCGTTTGGGCGTGCGGTTTTCCCTGGATGACTTCGGCACCGGTTTCTCTTCGTTCGTGCACCTCAATAGCCTGCCGATTGCGTTGCTGAAAATCGACAAGAGCTTCGTCGGCGGCATGGAAGAGCGTGAGGAAAACCGCAAGCTGGTGCACGCCATGATCAACCTGGCGCACAACCTCAATCTGGAAGTGGTGGCCGAAGGTGTCGAGACTCCCGAGCAACTGGCACTGTTGCGGTTGTTCGGCTGCGACCAGGCCCAGGGTTACCTGATCAGCAAGCCGCTGCCGTTGCCGGAGTTGGTGGAATACCTGACCTTCGGCAATGGCCAGCGCACCTGCGTGAGCGAGGGGCTCTAGTCGACCTGTGCAGCCTGAAAGCCGGTGTCGGCTTCGGGCTCCTGGCCTTCCCGGCGAATCATCCGCTTCATCTTCGCTTCAAACGCCCAGGTCAGGCTAATCGCGGCGCAGGCCAGGCCCAGCGCCAGGCCCCACCACACGCCGGTGGGACCCCAGCCCAACGTGAAGGCCATCAACCAGGCTGAAGGCGCGCCAATCAACCAGTAGCAGCCTGCACCGATCAGGAAGGTGGTCTTGGCGTCTTTGAGCCCGCGAATGCAACCCATCGCGATGGTTTGCACGCCGTCGAACAGCTCAAACCAGGCGGCGACGGCGAGCAGGCTGACGGCCAGGACGATCACATCGTGGAACGCCGGGTTGTCGTGGTCGATTAGCAGTCCAATCAACGGGTCTGAAAACAGCCACAGCACGGCGGCAAATCCCAGCATTATTGCCGCGCCAAAGCCTATGCCGACGCGCCCGGCCATGCGCGCATGCAGCAATTGCCCGGCGCCGTAGTGCTGGCCGATGCGCATGGTCACCGCGTAGGACATCCCCGCGGGCACCATAAAGGCCACCGACACGATTTGCAGGGCGATCTGGTGCGCTGCCAACTGCGTGCTGCCCATGGTGCCCATGCACAGTGCAGCAAAGGCAAACAGCCCGACCTCCACCGCATAGGTACCGCCAATCGGCAGGCCCAGGCGCCACAGCTCGCGCAAGTACTGGGTGTTGAGGCGCAGCAGCCCGGTGCCCAGCGGGTAGGCTGCATAAGCCCGGTTGCTGCGGATGTACCACATCAATGCCAGCGCCATGCTGTTGGCGACAATGGCCGTGACTAAACCAATGCCCATCAAGCCGAGCTTGGGCAGGCCGAACATGCCTTCGATCAGCGCGTGGTTGAGCAGGTAGTTGACCACCGTGCCGCCGAGGCTGATCACCATCACCGGAGTGGCCTTGCCGATGGCGCTGGTGAAACCGCGCAGGGCCATGAAGCTCAGGTAGCCAGGCAGGGCGAACGGCAGCATGGTCAGAAATTGCCCTGCCGAGTGCACGTTGGTTTCGGTCTGGCCGAACATCAGCAGCACCGACTTGAGGTTCCACAGCAGCAGGGCCGCCGCCAAGGCCATCAGCCAGGCCAGCCACAGCCCGGCCTGGGTCAGGCGGGTGGCGCCTTCGATATCACCCGCGCCGTGGCGGATCGCAACCAAGGTGCCCACGGCGGCAATCACGCCGATGCAGAAAATCGCGACGAACGAATAACTCGCCGCGCCCAGGCCGCCACCGGCCAGGGCTTCGGGGCTCAGGCGCGCCATCATCAGGGTGTCGGTCAACACCATCAGCATGTGTGCCAACTGTGAGGCAATCAACGGCCCTGACAGCCGCAGAATGGCCCAGAGTTCGGTACGTGCCGGATGCTGCATGATCATCACGCTCAAAAAGTCAGAGGGTTGGGGAGGGTTTGATTCTCGGCGCTTCCAGCCCATTGCACAAAGGGATAAATGCGATCGTTTGCATGATTAAAACTCATGTCTGATTGATTCTGGTAGGGTTTCAGCACTGTGCTGTCGGAGCTTTCCCAATGTCTCGTCGTCTTCCTCCTCTTTATGCGTTGCGTGCCTTTGAAGCGGCCTCCCGGCACAGCTCCTTCACCCGCGCTGCGGAGGAGCTGTCGATTACCCAAAGTGCGGTGAGCCGACATATCCGCACGCTCGAAGAGCATTTCGCCTGCCGCCTGTTCCAGCGCAACGGCCGCGCCTTGCAGCTCACTGAGGCGGCGCGCCTGTTGTTGCCCGGCGTGCGGGAAGGGTTTGCGGCGCTGGAGCGGGCCTGCCATACCTTGAATGCCGAAGATGACATCCTGCGCATGAAGGCCCCCTCCACATTGACCATGCGCTGGCTGCTCGCGCGGCTCAGCCGCTTCCGGGCGCTGCAGCCGGGCAATGAGGTGCAACTGACCAGCGCCTGGATGAGCGTGGACGAGGTGGACTTCAATCAGGAGCCTTTCGACTGTGCGGTGCTGCTGAGCGATGGGCATTTTCCAGCGGATTGGGAGGCCCGTTACCTGTTCCCGGAGCTGTTGATTCCTGTCGGTGCGCCGAACCTGCTGGAGGATGGACCTTGGGATGCCGCGCGCCTGGCCACCGCCGAATTGCTGCACCCCACGCCCGACCGGCGAGATTGGCGCAATTGGCTGGAGCGCATGCAGCTGTCGTCCCAAGTGTCACTCAAGGGTGGGCAGGTGTTCGACACCCTGGAGCTGGGCATGATCGCTGCTGCGCGGGGCTACGGCGTGTCCATGGGCGATTTGCTGATGGTGGCTGAAGACGTCGCCCAGGGACGATTGAGCCTGCCGTGGCCGACGGCGGTGGCCAGTGGGGAAAATTACTACCTTGTGTGGCCAAAAACCCGCCCTGGCGGCGAGCGCTTGCGACGGTTGGCGGATTTTCTGCAAGGCGAGGTGCAGGCGATGGTGTTGCCTGCGGTAGAGCGCCTCGACTGAAGAGGTGGAAGCGTTGGTTCGCAACCGTTTGCGTCATACCCCTGTGAATCGCTCAAGTATTGCTGCGGCCAGCCGAAGTAGGTGTGTTGGAACTATCGTGCACCAACGTTTCCCATCAGATAATTTGCCGAGCAGCGCTATGAGATCAGGATGATCCTGGCCTCGGCCAGGAGCTGTCATGTCTCAACCTCGCGCCCGGATTGCCTCCCAGTTAGGCCTCGCGTTAGCCGTGATTCTGGCTGTCGTTATCAGCGGCAGTACGGTGTTTGCCTTGCGTTCCCTCGACTCCGCCAACCTCGACACCCGCGAGGAACACCTGGCCAGTGAGGCGCGTCTGCTCGCCGACCAGCTCAATACCTTCCACGGCACCTTGCGCGAGAGCACTCAGCGTTTGAGCGGGCTGTTTGAAAAGCGCTTCGGCGCCGGGTTGAGCGTGCATGCGGACCAACCCGTGACCGTAGCCGGTGTTCAGACGCCCAGCCTGTACCTGGGCAGCGAGGTGCTGAATAACAACTTTGATGAAGTGGATGAGTTCAAGCAAATGTCCGGCGGCGTGGCCACCGTATTTGTGCGCAGTGGCGACGACTTCATCCGGATCAGCACGTCCCTGACCAAGCAGGATGGCAACCGCGCCATCGGCACCGTCCTCGACCGTCAGGGCCCGGCCTATCAGCGCGTTGTGGGTGGGCAGACCTACATCGGCAGGGCGGTGTTGTTCGATCGCTCCTACATGACCCAGTACAGCCCGGTGCGTGACAGCGGCGGTAAGGTCATCGCCGTGCTGTTCATCGGTTTTGACTACACCGATGCGCAGAACGCCCAATTCGAAAACCTCAAGCGTTTCCGAATTGGCCAGACCGGTTCCCTTGCGCTGCTGGATGAGCAAAAGCACTGGCTGGTGCCACCCGCCGGCGTGCAGGCGCTGGATCAATCGGTGCCGGTGATGCTGGACCTGGCCAAGACCCCAGGAAAAGGCCGCTTCTGGAGCGACAAGAACGAAGATTTCTATAGCGTTTCGGTACCATTCGAAGGTGGTCCGTGGGCTGTAGTCGCGAGCATGCCGAAAGCTGAAATCCGCGCTGTGACCTGGGCGGTGGGTATTCGCCTGGTGATCGGCAGCGTGCTGGCGATGTTGCTGGCGGTGGGCGCCACGGTCTGGCTGCTGCGCAGCAAGTTGCAGCCCCTGAGTGACCTGGTGCGTCAGGCCGAGTCCCTGGGGGCGGGCGATCTGAGCGCGCGCTTGAACGTGTCCAGCCATGACGAAATCGGCCAACTGGCGCGCAGCTTCAACCAGATGGGCGAAGCGCTGTCGACCATGGTCTCGCATATCCGTAACGCAGCCGAAGAGGTCAACAGCCGCGCCCAGGCCTTATCCGGTTTGTCCGGCGGTGCCTATGAGGGCATGGAGCAGCAATCCGGCGAAATCACCAGCATGGCCGGCGCGGTAGAGGAGTTCAGCGCCACGTCGTTGAATATCGCCGACAACATGGGCAATACCGAACGCCTGGCCCAGGAAAACGCCCAGCAGACCCGCATTGGCCGCACCTCGATGCAGGAAGCGTCGTCGTCGCTGGAACACATCGCCACCGCCCTGAACAGCACGGCCACGGTGATCAACACCCTCGGCCAGCGCTCCCAGGAAATCGGCGGGATCGTCGGCGTGA
Organism: Pseudomonas sp. SJZ103; assembly: GCF_007828335.1. Taxonomy (NCBI): domain Bacteria; kingdom Pseudomonadati; phylum Pseudomonadota; class Gammaproteobacteria; order Pseudomonadales; family Pseudomonadaceae; genus Pseudomonas; species Pseudomonas sp. SJZ103. The sequence goes on along the minus strand of NZ_VIUN01000002.1, from coordinate 425,144 downwards.
TCACCTCGATTGCCGAACAGACCAACTTGCTGGCGCTCAACGCCGCCATTGAAGCCGCCCGCGCAGGGGAGCAAGGCCGTGGGTTTGCTGTGGTGGCCGACGAAGTACGTAACCTGGCGTCGCGTACCCGTGAAGCCACCGATGAAATTTCCGGCATGATCCAGAGCATTCAGAAGGAAACCGGCAACGCTATCAGCACCATGGAGCAAGGCAACGCGCTGATGCAGGAAGGCCTGTCGCGCAACGCCGACGTGGCCTCGGCCCTGGCACGTATCGACGAGCAAAGTCGCTCGGCCGGCCAGCAATTCGCCGCGATTACCACCGCCACCCAAGAGCAGAGCAGCACCGCGACCTTGCTCAGCAGCAACCTGCAGAGCATCGCGCTTGCCAACAGCGAGCAGCGGGAAGTGGTGTCCAACCTGGCGATTACCGCCAAGGAACTGGAGACATTGGCGGCGAGCCTGCGCCATGAGGTGGATCGGTTTCGCTGAGCCACCGCTGTACAAAATGTGGGAGGCTTACCCCCTCCCACATTTGGCTCTGCGCCAAGCTTAAGTGATCGCCGCCGGGCGGTATTGCAGGGCCTCTTTCAGGTGGTCGCGGGTAATGGTATCTACCTGATCCAGATCCGCCAGGGTGCGTGCCACCTTGAGCAGTCGATGGGCCGCGCGCAGCGATAGGGTCAGTCGTTCACAGGCCGTTTCCAGCCAGCTTTCATCCACCTTCGCGAGCTTGCAGTGCTCGCGCAGCCCCGGCAGATCAAGAAAGGCATTCGCACAGCCCTGGCGCTTTTGCTGATGCTCGCGAGCCTGGGCGACCCGCGCTGAGGCATGGGCGGTATCCTCGCCCATCTGTTGGATCGGGTTCAGCGCTGTCGTTTCCCTCGCCACGGTCAGGTGCAAGTCAATCCGGTCCAGCAGCGGTCCTGAGAGCTTGTTGCGATACCGCTGAATCTGCTCCGGCGTACAGCGACAGCGCCCGCTGGGTTCGCCCATATAGCCGCAAGGGCAGGGGTTCATCGCCGCGACCAGTTGGAAGCGCGCCGGGAAACTCACTCGGTCGCGAGCGCGGGAAATCACGATATGCCCCGACTCCAGCGGTTCACGCAGCACTTCCAACACCTTTCGATCAAATTCCGGCAGCTCATCGAGAAACAGCACCCCATGATGAGCCAGGGTAATTTCTCCTGGCTGTGGTTTTGAGCCGCCGCCCACCAGTGCCGGGCCTGATGCCGAATGGTGCGGTTGGCGAAACGGCCGGTGAGGCCAGTGGCTCAGCGGTGCCAGGCTTACAACCGATTGAATCGCGGCAACCTCCAGCGCCTCCTGTTCGCTCAACGGCGGTAATAAACCTGGCAGGCGGCTGGCGAGCAAGGTCTTGCCGGTGCCGGGCGGCCCACTGAACAAAAGGTTATGCGCGCCCGCTGCCGCAATCAGCAACGCTCGTTTGGCCGCGAGCTGGCCCTGGACTTCACTCAGGTCCGGATAGGGCTTGTTCAAGTACATCAAACCATCGGACTTGTATGGCTCGATCGGCACATGCCCATTCAGGTGCGCCACCACTTGCAGCAGGTGGTCCACCGCAATCACCTTCAACCCCGACGCCAGGCACGCCTCCTCGGCATTCGCCCGCGGCACTATCACGGTGCGCCCGGCCTTGCGTGCCGCCAACGCCGCCGGCAACACCCCTTTCACGGCGCGCACCTCGCCGGACAGCGCCAGTTCCCCCAGGCATTCCACGTCATCGAGCATCAGCGCCGGCACCTGCACGCTGGCCGCCAGGATTCCCAGGGCAATCGCCAGGTCAAAACGGCCGCCGTCCTTGGGCAGGTCGGCGGGCGCTAGATTGAGGGTGATCCGGCGGGCAGGGTATTGCAACGCGGAGTTGAGAATGGCGCTGCGTACGCGGTCCTTGCTTTCCTTGACCGCGGTTTCCGGCAGCCCCACCAGCGTCAGGGACGGCAGACCATTGGCCATATGCACCTCGACGGTGACGGCAGGGGCTTCGACGCCGATCTGGGCGCGGCTGTGGACGATGGCGAGGGACATGCTCGTTCCTTGAAAAGGGGAGGCCGCTTCCTGCGGTTTTTCAAGGGTAGACGAGGTGGGGAAGAGCGAGGCGGGGAGGTTTTACAGAACGTATCCAGAACAAAAGGTTGAGCAAATGTGGGAGGGGGCTTGCTCCCGATAGCAATGTTTCAGTCAGCATTGATACCGGCTGATACACCGCCATCGGGAGCAAGCCCCCTCCCACACTGATCGCATTTATTCAGCAGGAGGGGTCAACCGCGCTTCCAGCTCTGCAACTTTCGCCTCCAGGCTCTCCAACCGCGCACGGGTGCGGGCAAGAACCACCATCTGGCTATCAAACTCTTCCCGGCTCACCAGGTCGAGCTTGCTGAAACCGCTTTGCAGCAAGGCCTTGAACTGGCTTTCGATTTCATTGCGGGGCAGCGGGGTGTCGCCGCTGAACAGACGAGAGGCGTGGCCGCTCAGGGCGTCGAGGAGGTCTTTGGGCGCGAGCATGGGGAATATTCCGGAAAACTGTTGGCGGGCAGTGTATCACGCAGCGTCTATAGTCTTTTTTACGGCCTGAGTCGCACGCTTTTCGCGCATCAGGCTGGGCGGCTATGCGCTGTTTTAGTGCGCATTGCCGTCGCCAGATAGCCCCGCTGGTGGGCTTGAGTGGGCAAAGGACTGATTTCAGTGATTTTTACGGAGCTGGCAAGGTTTCTGCTTAGACGATCATGACCCATGCACTGATGCAGTCGCTGTGACGAATGCAGTGCGCCGACGGATCAGGGGTACAGGTTTCGTCACCAGTGGTTCGCTGGCGTCGCAATGGCAACTGCCCTGCGACGATGCGTTACAAAGCCAGGCACTGCGCTTAGACTTGAGACGGGTTTGTTTTCCTGGGGCAAGTCCACCAATTCGGGAGAGAGTTTTCATGAAGCTAGTCACTGCCATCATCAAGCCGTTCAAGTTGGACGATGTACGCGAGTCGTTGTCCGAGATCGGCGTGCAGGGCATTACCGTTACTGAGGTCAAGGGCTTCGGTCGGCAGAAGGGTCACACCGAGCTGTATCGCGGCGCGGAATATGTAGTCGATTTCCTGCCGAAGGTGAAGATTGATGTCGCTATTGACGACAAGGATCTTGACCGGGTTATCGAGGCGATAACCAAGGCCGCCAACACCGGCAAGATCGGTGACGGCAAGATCTTCGTGGTCAATCTGGAACAGGCTATTCGCATCCGTACCGGCGAAACCGATACCGACGCAATCTAAGCCGCCAAACCCCAACGCCCCAGGAGAAAACAATATGACTCTGCGTAAATTCGCAGGGCTCGGAGCCCTGTTGTCCATCGTAATGCCAAGCCTGGCCATGGCGGCAGACGAAGTGGCTGCTCCAGTCCTCAATTCCGGCGACACCGCCTGGATGCTCACATCCACTGCGCTGGTGCTGTTCATGACCATTCCAGGCCTGGCGCTGTTCTACGGCGGCATGGTGCGCTCCAAAAACATTCTTTCGGTAATGATGCAGTGCTTCGCCATCACGGGCCTGATCAGCATCCTTTGGGTCGTCTACGGCTATAGCATCGCGTTCGATACCACGGGTATGGAACAGGGTGTGGTCAACTTCAACTCCTTCTTCGGCGGCATGGGCAAGGCGTTCCTGGCGGGTGTGACCCCGGCCAGCATCACCGGGCCGGCTGCGCTGTTCCCGGAAGCAGTGTTCATCACCTTCCAGATGACCTTCGCCATCATCACACCGGCACTGATCGTCGGTGCGTTCGCCGAACGCATGAAGTTCTCCGCCATGCTGATCTTCATGGCTATCTGGTTCACTCTGGTCTATGCGCCAATCGCCCACATGGTGTGGAGCGGCAACGGTGGCCTGCTATGGGACTGGGGCGTGCTGGACTTCGCCGGCGGCACCGTGGTGCACATCAATGCCGGTGTTGCTGGCCTGGTGGCGTGCATCGTGCTCGGCAAGCGTAAAGGCTTCCCGACCACACCAATGGCGCCTCACAACCTGGGCTACACCCTGGTGGGTGCTGCCATGCTGTGGGTTGGCTGGTTCGGCTTCAACGCCGGCTCTGCGGCTGCGGCCAACGGCACCGCCGGTATGGCGATGCTGGTGACTCAGATTGCTACCGCTGCTGCAGCACTGGGCTGGATGTTCGCCGAGTGGATCACTCACGGTAAGCCAAGCGCACTGGGCATCGCCTCGGGTGTCGTGGCTGGTCTGGTAGCCGTTACGCCGGCCGCGGGCACTGTTGGCCCGATGGGCGCTCTGGTGATCGGCCTGGTGGCCGGTGTGATCTGCTTCTTCTGCGCCACCAGCCTCAAGCGCAAACTGGGCTATGACGACTCCCTGGACGCATTCGGCGTGCACGGTATCGGCGGTATCGTCGGTGCGATCCTCACCGGTGTGTTTGCAGCCCCTGCATTGGGCGGCTTCGGCACCGTGACTGACATTGCAGCTCAAGTCTGGATCCAGTGCAAAGGTGTCGGCTTCACCGTGATCTACACGGCCATCGTCACCTACGTCATCCTCAAGGTGCTGGACATGGTCATGGGCCTGCGTGTCACCGAAGAGGAAGAGGCTGTCGGCCTCGACCTGGCGCAACACAACGAACGCGGCTACAACCTGTAAGTACGCGAAAAAAAGATGCCCGGCTTGCCGGGCATTTTTTTGCCTGGCGTTTGTCAGTCATAACAAGCTGTGCCGGTTTTTGCGCAGAGTTTGTCATGCACTTTCCACCGTGCGAATGTCTTACAGGCATGTAGGCGTATTCGGCACTTTGTTTTTTCCCAGAGCGCGCTAGAATGCGCGCCGATGGGCGGAGAACTGTATGTGGCAACAGACCCTGATTACCCTGCGGGCCAAGCCCCGGGGCTTTCACCTGGTGACTGACGAGTTGCTTGCCGGTTTGCCTGAACTGAAGGCCTGCCGCGTGGGCCTGTTGCACCTGTGGCTGCAGCACACCTCGGCCTCGTTGACCGTCAACGAGAATGCCGATCCGGCGGTTCGTCGTGACTTCGAGCGTTTTTTCAACTCGCTGGTGCCGCAGGGCCGCGCCGGGTTCGAACACAACGACGAAGGTCCGGATGACCTGCCGGCGCACTTCAAGGCCAGTCTCCTGGGCTGCCAGCTGAGTTTGCCGGTCAAGGCCGGCCGCTTGGCGATAGGGACCTGGCAAGGTGTTTATCTGGGCGAGCACCGTGATCATGGCGGTGCTCGTAAAGTCCTCGCCACCTTGCACGGTGATGGGGCATAAGCCACTGGTTATCCGGTGGATGTTGATTTTTCCCCGGTGACCTCGACAGAGGATGAAGCTGGGCTATAACTAATCTGCTTTTCGCAAGTCATGAGGTAGAACATGAGCGACGATGATCTGGAAAACGACGACCTCGAAGTAGGTGACGACGACGAGGCCGAAGATAGTCTTGATGCGGCAGCAGTTGACGACGTTGCTGACGAGGCCGATGACGGTGGTGGCGATGACGCGGCTCCCAAAGCCAAGGGCAAAGCCAAGGCTGCTGTTTCGGTAGATGAATTGCCGAGCGTTGAAGCCAAGAATAAAGAGCGCGATGCGCTGGCCCGTGCGATGGAAGAGTTTCTTGCCAAAGGCGGCAAAGTGGTTGAAGTCGAGCCCAATGTGGTTGCAGACCCGCCCAAGAAGCCGGATAACAAGTACGGCAGCCGACCTATCTAAGGTCAGCCACCTGCTTGCAAGAAAAAGCCCGCCGTCGCTGCGGGTTTTTTCATGCCTGTAATAACCGGCTACAGGTCACCCCCCAATCAAGTGTGGGAGGGGGCTTGCTCCCGATTACAGTAGGTCAGTCAATACATCGGGAGACTGATACACCGCTATCGGGAGCAAGCCCCCTCCCACATTTTTCTCACCCGTATTACTGCCAGCTACGAAGTAACGCCGGCAACTCCGTCAGGCTGCGAATCTGTGCGTCCGGGAGTTTATCCCCTTCCCACACCTTGTCCGACGGGTTAAACCACACCGCCCGCAGCCCCGCCTGCTGCGCCCCAGCAATGTCGTCCCCGGGGTGGTCGCCAACATGCACCGCCGCACTGGCATCTACTCCGCCGCGCTGCAGCGCTTCCTGGAACAGCCGCGCATCCGGCTTGGCGATGCCAATATCTTCAGCGCGCAGCGCAAAGTGAAAATAGTCCGCCAGGCCAACACGCTGCACATCGGCATTGCCATTGGTGATCACACCCAGCAGAAAGTGCTGGCGCAGTGCTTGCAGCATCGGCTCGGCTTCTGGGAATGGCGTGAGCTGATGGCGGGCGTGAATGAACGCTTCGAAACACACATCGGCCATTTCCGTGGCCTCAGGCTGTGGGTAACCGGCCTCTTCAAACGCATGCATCAAGACTCGGTGGCGCAGGACGCTGATGCGGTGTTTGAGTTCGGGATGACGTTGCAGTACCTGCTGGCGAAGGCTGGCAAAATGCTCCAGGGGCAGGTCGCCAACTTTGGCGGCGTGGGTGGCCAGCCATTCGCGCATCGACGCTTCGGCACCGATGATGACGGGTACGTTGTCCCAGAGCGTGTCGTCCAGGTCGAAGGTGATCAGCTTGATACTCATGAGTCGCCGCCCTTGATGCGTTTGGCCCGTGGATGGGCGCTGTCGTAGACCGTTGCCAGGTGTTGGAAGTCCAGATGGGTGTAGATCTGCGTGGTCTTGATGTCGGAATGGCCGAGCAGTTCCTGCACGGCGCGCAGATCCTGGGACGATTCCAGCATATGGCTGGCAAAGGAGTGCCGCAGCATATGCGGGTGCAGGTTCTGCCCCAGCTCGCGCTCGCCCGCGGCCTTGACCCGAACCTGGATGGCCCGTGGCCCCAGGCGCCGGCCTTGCTGGCTGATAAACACCGCGTCGTCCACCGGGTTGGCCAGGGCGCGCAGCGGCAGCCAGGTTTGCAGGGCTTCGCGGGCTTTCCTGCCCACCGGCAGCACCCGGGTCTTGCTGCCCTTGCCGAGCACCTGCACCAGGCCGTCGGCCAGGTCCAGTTGATCGAGGTTCAGCCCCGTCAGCTCCGACAGGCGCAGGCCTGAAGAGTAGAACAGTTCGAGGATCGCCTGGTCGCGGTGGGCGAGGAAGTTGTCCTCCACGGCGCCATCGAGCAATTGCAAGGCGCGGTCGGTATCCAGGGTCTTGGGCAGGCGTCGCTCGCCTTTCGGCGGAGCCAGGCCATTGGCCGGGTCGTGGTCGCAGAGGCCTTCGCGATTGAGGTAGTGATAGAGGCCACGCACCGCCGACAGCAGGCGCGACAGGCTGCGTGAGGACTGGCCCGCCTGGTGCAACCTTGCGATCAGGCTGCGCAGGCTCTGGATATCCAGGGCCTTCCAACTGGCGATCTGCTGTTTTTCGCAGTAGGCCAGGACCTTGTTCAAGTCCCGTCGGTAAGCTTCCAGCGTATGGGGCGACACCTGGCGCTCGTTGCGCAGGTGAGCGCAATAAGCGTCCAGTTGCCGTTCCATGCTAGCGCACCGCGCGAAGGGCGGTGGTGAAGCGCGGCAATACGCGGCCCAGCACTTCGGCGATGTAGGTCAGGAACAGCGTGCCCACCGAGCTTTTGTAGTGCGCGGGATCGCGGCTGGCAATGGCCAGTACGCCGTGCAGGCCTTGATGGCTGAGGGCGACTACAGCGGTAGAGCCGATCTGCTTGCGCTGTTCGGCGCCGAACAGGAAGTCCAGTTCATGCTCGCGCAAGGTGCCGCTGATGGTCTTGCCTTCGGAAAGCAGGCCGCCGATCGCGGTTTGTGCGTCGTTGCCGCTGACCCAGCGACCTACCGGCATCGGGTTGTCGCTGAACAGGATCAGGCTGACAAAAGGCACCTGGAAGTCCTGGCGCAGGCTGTCTTCCACGGCAATCACCGTTTCTTCCAGGCTGCCGGCGTCCATCAGGGTAAGAATCAGGCGGCGGGTTTTCTCGAACAGACGGTCGTTGTCGCGGGCGACATCCATCAGGTGCGAGAGCTTGTGGCGCATTTCGATATTGCGCTCGCGCAGGATCTTCATCTGTCGCTCCACCAGCGATACGGTATCGCCACGCTGGTGGGGGATGCGCAGGGCCGGCAGCAGTTCTTCGTGTTCGACGAAGAAGTCCGGATTAGCCTCAAGGTACGCCGCGACGGCAGCGGCCTCCAGACTTTCGCTCGGGGTTGCTTGTGCGGGCACTTGAGGCTTATCGGTCATTGGCTTGGCTCACTCATAGACGGACCTGTCCTTCGTATACGCGCGAGGCCGGCCCGGTCATCATCACCGGGTGGCCAGGGCCTGCCCATTCGATGGACAAGCGTCCACCGGGCAGGTCGATCAACAGCGGCGAATCCATCCACCCCTGGCTGATCGCGGCCACGGCAGCGGCGCAAGCACCTGTACCGCAGGCCTGGGTTTCGCCGGCGCCGCGTTCCCACACACGCAATTGCGCGCGGGAACGGTCGATCACCTGCAGGAAGCCCACATTGACCCGCGCCGGAAAGCGCGGGTGGTGTTCGATCTTCGGCCCCAGTTCATGCACGGGCGCAGTGTTGATGTCGTTGACCCGCAGCACGGCATGGGGGTTGCCCATGGAGACGGCCGCCAGGTCGACGATCTTGCCGTCGACATCCACTGCATAGCTGGTGGCCTGCTCGCTGGCCTGGAACGGAATATCCGCCGGCACCAGGCGTGGCGCGCCCATGTTAACGCTGATCTGGCCGTCGCTGCGGATATCCAGCTCGATCACACCGCTCTTGGTCTCGACGCGAATCTGCCGCTTGGCGGTCAGGCGCTTGTCCAGCACAAAGCGTGCAAAGCAGCGCGCACCGTTGCCGCACTGTTCCACTTCGGAGCCGTCGGAGTTGAAGATCCGATAACGGAAATCCACCTCCGGGTTGCTTGGCGCCTCGACGATCAACAATTGGTCGAAACCAATCCCGGTATGCCGGTCGCCCCACTGTTTAGCGTGCTTGGGCAGGATGTGCGCGTGCTGGCTGACCAGGTCGAGGACCATGAAATCGTTGCCCAGCCCGTGCATCTTGGTAAAACGCAGCAGCATGGCTTACTCCGGCAGCAGGCTTTCGCCAGCATACAACTCGGCTACCGTCTCGCGGCGACGCACTTCAAACGCTTGATCACCGTCCACCAGCACCTCGGCGGTACGCCCGCGGGTGTTGTAGTTGGAACTCATGACAAACCCGTAGGCACCGGCCGAATGCACGACCAGCAGGTCGCCTTCTTCCAGGGCCAGTTGACGATCCTTCGCCAGGAAGTCACCGGTCTCGCAGATCGGGCCGACGATGTCATAGGCGCGCACTTCGCTGTTGCGAGGCGTCACCGCGGTGACATTCATCCAGGCCTGGTACAGCGCAGGGCGGATCAGGTCGTTCATCGCCGCGTCGACGATGGCAAAGTCCTTGTGCTCGGTGTGCTTGAGGTACTCGACCTGGGTCAGCAACACGCCGGCGTTGGCGACGATATAGCGGCCCGGCTCGAACATCAGCGTCAGGTCGCGGCCTTCGATGCGCTCACGCACGGCCTGGATATAGTCGGCGATCGCCGGGGGCTCTTCATCGCGATAACGCACGCCCACGCCACCGCCGAGGTCGATGTGGTGCAGGTAGATGCCGCATTCGCCCAGGCGGTCGATCAATGCCAGCAGGCGGTCGAGGGCATCCAGGAACGGTGGCAGTGTGGTCAGTTGCGAGCCGATATGGCAGTCGACACCCAGCACCTCCAGGTTCGGCAGCTGGGCGGCGCGGATGTACACGTCTTCGGCGTCGGCAATGGCGATGCCGAATTTGTTCTCTTTGAGACCGGTGGAAATGTACGGGTGGGTGCCGGCATCGACGTCCGGGTTGACGCGCAGGGAGATCGGCGCACGAACGCCCATCTCGGCCGCGACGACTTGCAGGCGCTCCAGCTCGTCGGTGGATTCGACATTGAAGCAATGCACGCCGACTTCCAGGGCCCGGCGCATGTCCTCGCGGCTCTTGCCGACGCCGGAGAACACGATCTTGTCGGGCTGGCCGCCGGCGGCCAGGACCCGTTCCAGCTCGCCACGGGAGACGATGTCGAAACCGGCGCCCAGACGCGCCAGGACATTCAGTACACCCAGGTTGGAGTTGGCCTTGACTGCGTAGCACACCAGGTGCGGTACGCCCTCGAGAGGGTCGGCGAACGAGCGGTATTGGGCTTCGATATGCGCACGGGAGTACACGTAGGTCGGGGTACCAAAGCGCTGGGCAATCGCGGACAACGCCACGCCTTCCGCGAACAGCTCGCCGTCCCGGTAGTTAAAAGCGTCCATGGAGTTCCCTTATTCGTAGGTGTCGTGCTTATGCGCTTTGGATGGCTTTTGCGACGATTGCGCCTGTTCATTCGGGTCTTTGCTGTCATCGGGCAGGTACAGCGGGCCTTTTTGACCACAGGCACTAACGAGGCAAGCGACCGCGACGAGCGCAGCAAGGGAAGAGATCAGGCGCTTCATGGCGAAATCCTTGAATATGCATTAATTGCGCCCGAGTATACCGACCACCCGCCAGCTTGCCTATGCGCTGAAATACCCGTCCGGCGGGGGTTTGCCGAGATGGTCGGGAAGCGGACTACGCTGGTTGAGGATATTTCACGCCGTCAATCGTGCTGAAATCGGTATCCTTTGCAATCGGGGAGGCTCGCCCGTATCGTGCGGCGCTTGAGCAAAACCAGACACTTTTGAGGTTGCCACAATGAGTTTGACCGAAGCCCGTTTTCACGACCTGGTGGATGCGACCCAGCAGGCGCTGGAAGATATTTTTGACGATAGCGGCCTGGATGTGGACCTGGAAAACTCGGCCGGCGTGCTGACCGTCAAGTTCGAGAGTGGCCAGCAACTGATCTTCAGTCGCCAGGAACCGCTGCGTCAGCTGTGGCTGGCGGCGCGCTCCGGTGGCGTTCACTTCGACTACGACGAAGAAAGCGGCAAATGGCAGTGCGACAAGAGTGAAGAGTTGTTGGGCGAGATGCTCACGCGCCTGGTCCACGAATATACCGGCGCCGAGCTGGACTTTGACGAGATCTGATCGTGAGCCAGCCTGCACTCGTACGCCCGCCCAAGCCGCTGTTCAGTAACGTCAGCCCGGCGGTGCCGTCACCTTGTATCAGTTTGTGTCGCCTGGACGAGCAAAAAGTCTGCCTCGGCTGCTTCCGCCATGTGGAAGACATCCGTGAATGGCGCTCCGCCGATGATCAGCGGCGCCGAGTGATCGTGGCCCAGGCCGAGCAACGCAAGGCGGCGTCTTGAGCCCGTCTTGTTTATTTGCGCTGCTGTGATAGTGTCCGGGTACGCCTCAACTCATCGAGGCCCGTGAGAACCCCGCCTTTTCCTGGCGGGGTTTTGCTTTTTTGTGCAGAAAAAAGGAGTCTGCCTGAATCATGACCGCACCTTCCATCATCCTCACCCGTCTTGATGTGCAGCGTCTTGAGCAATTGATCGACCGTATGGACGAGACGCAGCCGGGCGTTATTGCGCTGCAAGCCGAACTCGACCGCGCCGAAGAAGTGGTTGGCCACGATGAAGTGCCTGCAACGGTCGTGACCATGAACTCCAGCGTGCATTGCCGTGAGCAAGGCAGCGGCAAGGACTACCACCTGACCCTGGTCTACCCGAAAGATGCGAATGCAGATGAGGGCAAGATTTCGGTCCTGGCCCCGGTGGGCAGTGCCTTGCTTGGCTTGCAGGTAGGGCAGCACATCGATTGGCCGGCACCGGGTGGCAAGACCCTCAAGCTTGAACTGCTCAGCGTTGAAGGCCAGCCGAAAGATGGCGGTGCCTTCCCTCTCTAAATCTGGCTCAGCGCTTCATTCAGCGCGAGCTCCAGCTCGGCCTTGTAGCGCAGATACAAATTGCTTGGGCTTTGCACATCACCGAGCAGCCCCGACAGGTCGAGGTCGGTGATGTAGCAGCGGTAGCGCTCGGCTTCCCGGCGTTGACCGACGATCTCCTGGGCGACCACGGCAAAGAGCTGGTCGCCGAATTCCAGTTCTGAAAACTCCCGCTGATTGCAGTACAGGGTAATGCCCACCTGGCCCTGCGCCGCCTTGCCGATAATCGCCTGCACGTCATAAAACGGTTTGTTGGCGGGATTTTGCGGGGCCGGCCGCGGCTCGACGCCGCGCGCGCGCGTGCCTCCCGACGGCAACAGTTGGTAGTACAAGGTTTGCACCTCGCCCAACGGTTGTTGCGTATCCAAAGGCGACAGCGCTTCCCGGCGATAGATGATCGACTGCAAAAAGCGCTGCAGCGGTGCCAACAGGCTCTGCTCATCATGAAACGGCAAGCTCTGCTGCCAGAGCGCGTTGAACTCATCCAGCACATACAGCTCGGCGAAGCCTTCATTGACCCGGTAGAACACCTGCACGCAATCGGCCATGCCCATGGGCAGCAACAGCGCCAGGTCGTGGTCTTCCAGGGCCATGGCATCCAGATGCAGCGGGCTGTAGCTGGCCAGCTCCTCACTGAGATAGGCGACCAGTGCATCCTGGGTCGCCAGCGATACGTGGGTGGCCTGGCCCGGCATCAACTCCATCACGTGATAGTGCTGCTGCACTTGGAGCAAGTAGCGGTGATTGCCTTGACCCAGCAGCAGGTTTTGCGCGGTATCGAAGACTTCTTCCACGCGCTGGGCAATGAATTGCGCACGGTTATGGCAAAAACAGCGTACCCGCAGGCGTGGCAAGTGATCTGACGGCAGTTGATTGAGGTAGTCGCGCAGGCAATCGAGCAGGGCGTGCGGGCCGTCGTAGCGGCTGACCATCACCTCGTTCCAACTGTTGAGGGTGACCTGGTCCAGGGTCAGTACGAGGTTGTCGCGCACACCGGCATAACTCAGGGAGTCGGTGCGCTCCGTCGTCATCAGGATATTGAGGTCGCGATGATGCTTGAGTGGGTCGACGCCGACGTTGATCAGCAGCAACACTTCCTCGGGCACCGCCGAGCGCAGCAGGCGCGCTTCATCAACGCTGGCCAGGGGGAGGGCGATCGTCTGTTGCAGGCTGCCCAGCAGGTTGAACAGCTCGAATTCGGTCATGTCGCTGGTGCCGGGGTGCAGCGCCAGGCGGGTGCTGCTGTCGATGACGCCGTTGCGGTGGCACCAGGTGAGCATTTCCAGCAGGTCGCGGCTGCGCTTGATCGGCGCGAAGTGCTCCCACTCCAGGGCCGTGAGGTTGCCGTTGTACAGGCCCCAGTGGTGCTGGCCGGGCTCCTTGCGGTTGGGCGATTGCACCAGGGTCAGGGTGTCTTCGGCCAGGTCCGGGGCGATGCCGGGGTTGATGAATTCGACTTTGCCCGCCTTGCGTTCAAAGGCAGCGTACAGGCGCCGACCGAGCACATTGAGGTCACGCTTGTTGATCAGGCTGACGGTCTGTTCGGTACGGGCGAATTGGGTCAGGAAGCGATAGCTGTAGTTCAGCTCGCTGACCAGGGCCCGACGCTCGGAGGCCACCTGGCGTACTTTCCACTGGCTGCGGCTGTCCAGCAGCGCCAGTTGGCGCTGGTCCCAGCCCCACTCATGGGCCAGGCGTTCCAGCAACAGCCGTTGCCAGCTGGCATTGCGCTGGCCGGCGCTGAGTTTGCGGTTGACCTTCAGGTACAAGGCGCGGCGCACCAGTTCCAGGCGCTCGGGCTCGTTGCGTGCCCTGAGGTATTCCTCGATACGGCGGTACACCACGATGTACGGGTCCAGCTCATCCAGGTCCATCTGGTTGGCGAACACCGCGCGCTTGAAGCGCAGGCTCAGGCAATGCACGTTCGGGTGCTCGCTGGCGTAGACCTCGGTCAGCAGCAGCTTGAGTACCGATTTGTACGGCGACTCGATGCCCTTGAATAGTTGCCACAGCCCGGCACCAATGAATTCACCGGGAGGGATGCGCGCCAGGTGGCCGAGGTCGAGGGTTTCATCGGCGCGGATAAAACGTTTTGAGATCAGTGTGTGGGTGAATTCCGCATAGCGGGTTTCTTCATACACCGGCACCAGCCACCAGATCGGCGTGCGCCCGGCCAGCCAGATGGCTGTGCGGTAGAACTCGTCCAACAACAGGTAGTGCTGGGTCGTGCCGCAGTCGTCGGAGCTCAGCTGCGTATCGCGCTCGCCGAGTACGAAGCGCGTCGGCTCGATCAGGAAGAAGTGTGCCTCGGCGCCCATCGTGAGGGCCCAGGCTTCCAGCAGTTGGCATTTTTTGCGCAGCTCCGCGAGCTCGTTTTCACCCAGGTCGGGGGCGTGGCACACCCACACATCCATGTCACTCTGATCGGCCTGGGCCAGGGTGCCGAGGCTGCCCATCAGGAACAGGCCATGGATCGGTTTGGGTTGATTAACCGGACGCGGCTTGTAAGAGAACGAGCGGGTCAAGCGCTGGGCTTCGGTCAGGGCCTGGGCGTCGGGCTCGAAGTTCGACAGCCCGGCTGGCGTGCTGCCCGATACGTAACCTGGCAACAGCGGATGATTGACGTGAAAAAACAGCGGCAGCAGGGTCAGCACGCTTTGCTGGCGCGGCGTCAGCCCTTCGACGGCACGAGCCATGCGACCTTCATTGAGGGCCATGAAGCGCGCGCGCAATTGGGCCAGCACCTTGCGGTCGATGCCTTCGTCCAGGTCAGGGCGGATTTCATGGGTGCGGGTCATGTCGAACTCGGTGGCTCGCAGGGCCCGACATGGGCGGCCATGTAGGAGTTTACATTCAGTAGTGCAGGAGGTTTAGAGGGAAATGGTTTTTGACGTCAGAATTTTCTCGTTCCCACAGCAACGCCCTCGGAATCCGCACGGGGCGGACTCCATGGGCGGTATCAAGTATCAGGCGGCTTCTTTGGTCGCGGCGGTCGTCAGAATAGTCAGCAGGCTTTGTGCGTGCTCGGCAGCATCCCGGCCAAGGCTGGTCAGATAACCGCCATCTGGCTGGTCGATCAAGTCTTTGTCATACAGGCGCCGGGCAGCAGCGATGGCAGTGGGAGCGGCGGTCTGGTGGACTTTCAGACCTTCCTGGGAGCTACCCAGGTTGAAGAGTGCAAGGATTTCCAGTTCGGCAACCAACTCAGGGGTATACGACATAAGGACTCCAGACTTTCTAAAATTTATTAGAGGCTAGCAGACCATAAGGTGAACGCACTTTGCCGAACTGTCCAGCGTGTTGCGGTGTGCCGGGATTATTCCTTTTCGGGAGGCAGCTCAGGCAGTGCCCGCAGCGCTGTTTCATACCATTCGGTATTGAATGCGCGGTCATCATCCAGCATCGCGTCGATCTCGAAAGCCAACACATGAGCCATGAGATTCAGGATCTCCTCACGCTCATAACCCACCAGAGTCAGTTTGTTGAAAGTGGCCTTGGCGGCAGGTGGGTTGTCGCTTTCGATCTGGTTTTCGATCGCTTCGATCAAGGTGTTTTCGGTGAACTCTTCTTCGTCGCTGTCGATATCGGTCGGCTCGCTCATGGCAGGCTCCTCAAGGAAAGGGCGCCAGTCTACCCCCATTCAGGCAGGTGATGCTGCTGGCCAGGCGGGCTATAACGCTTGCAGCGGCTTCATGTTCAGCGTGAACCTCGCCTGTGCGGTGGGCGAGAAGCTGTTTCTGGAGAGGCTGCCTGCCATGCCCAATGCGCAGAAGGTGGCGGCGGACAGGGAAGCAGCGATGCCGGCGTTCATGGCGATGAATGCGGCCAAAAAGTGATCAAGTGTGTGAGGGGGGCTTGCCCCCCTCACACATTTTTTTAGCGACTGGCGAGCAGGGCCTGGCCGCGCAAGACGGCTGCCTTCACCTGCGCCGGCGCGGTACCGCCCACGTGGTTACGGGCATTCACCGAGCCTTCCAGGGTCAACACGGCAAACACGTCCTGTTCGATCTGGTCACTGAACTGGCGCAGTTCTTCCAGGCTCATTTCCGCCAGGTCCTTGCCGGTGTCCACGCCGTACTTCACCGCATGGCCAACGATCTCGTGGCAGTCGCGGAACGGCAGGCCACGGCGTACCAGGTAGTCCGCCAGGTCAGTCGCCGTGGAGAAACCGCGCAGGGCCGCTTCACGCATGATCGCATGCTTGGGCTTGATCGCCGGGATCATGTCGGCAAACGCGCGCAGCGAATCGCGCAGGGTGTCGGCGGCGTCGAACAGCGGTTCCTTGTCTTCCTGGTTGTCCTTGTTGTAGGCCAAAGGCTGGCCTTTCATCAGGGTCAGCAGGCCCATCAGTGCGCCGAATACACGGCCGCTCTTGCCACGCACCAGCTCGGGCACGTCGGGGTTTTTCTTTTGCGGCATGATCGAGCTGCCGGTGCAGAAGCGGTCCGGCAGGTCGATGAACTGGAATTGCGCACTGGTCCACAGCACCAGCTCTTCGGAGAAACGCGACAGATGCATCATCGCAATGCTGGCGGCGGCGCAGAATTCGATGGCGAAATCGCGGTCCGATACGCCGTCCAGAGAGTTGCCGCCGACGGCGTCGAAGCCCAGCAGTTGTGCGGTGTACTCACGGTCGATCGGGTACGTGGTGCCGGCCAGGGCGGCGCTGCCGAGCGGCATGCGATTGGCGCGCTTGCGGCAATCCACCAGGCGCTCGTAGTCGCGGCTGAGCATTTCGAACCAGGCCAGCAGGTGGTGACCGAAGGTCACCGGTTGTGCGGTTTGCAGGTGGGTGAAGCCGGGCATGATGGTGTCCGCCTCACGCTCAGCCTGCTCCAGCAAACCTTTCTGCAAGCGGGTGATTTCGGCCAGGATCAGGTCGATTTCGTCGCGCAGCCACAGGCGGATGTCGGTGGCCACCTGATCGTTACGGCTACGACCGGTGTGCAGTTTCTTGCCGGTCACACCGATACGGTCGGTGAGGCGGGCCTCGATGTTCATGTGCACGTCTTCCAGGTCGACACGCCAGTCGAACGTACCGGCTTCGATCTCACCGCGGATGGTGGTCAGGCCATCGATGATGCTGTCGCGCTCGGCGTCGGTCAGCACGCCGACCTTGGCCAGCATCGTCGCATGGGCGATGGAGCCCATGATGTCGTGGCGGTACAGGCGCTGGTCAAAGGTGACGGAGGCGGTGAAGCGGGCGACGAAGGCGTCGACGGGTTCACTGAAGCGGCCGCCCCAGGACTGGTTGGTCTTGTCGGTGCTCATGGATTCGCTCGTGGTCTGCTTATTAAGAGGCATGAAAGTGTGGCGGCGATAATAACAGGGTTGCCCTTGGAGGCGGTGCTGCGGGTCGTCGGCATTTTTATTTGTGCAAAGGATGGCTAAGTGCCTTGCCGCCGACCGCGTCCAGGACGAGACTGGAGGCAGCTGCTTATTGATACGATATTTGACGATTGAGCAATATCGTCTCGGCGAGCGTCTACAGTTGGACTGATAGTGTGTGAATGCACCAAAGTCGGGTAATGCGGTCAGAGCCTGACTATCCATTTAAAAGGGGGGTATTCGGATTGTGCATCAGCAAACCCTACGACGATGCCCGAAGGCAGCAGGTCTTGGGCGCTATTGAACAGGTCCGGGTAAATATGGGTGCCGCTGTCAGGGCACTTTTTGCCGCTCGCGCTAGTCTTAGCGTGGATCGCTGTGACGCAAGTCACCGCACCTGTCTACGCTATCCTTGTGCGAGACTCACGCAGGAATCCAGCGCTATATGAATGTCCTGATCGTTGATGACGAACCCCAAGCCCGCGAGCGACTGAGCCGTTTGGTCAGTGATCTCGAGGGTTATACAGTCCTTGAACCGAGTGCCACCAGCGGAGAGGAGGCGTTGACGTTGATCGACAGCCTCAAGCCGGACGTGGTGTTGCTCGATATCCGCATGCCGGGCCTTGATGGCCTGCAAGTTGCCGCCCGACTGAGTGAGCGCGAATCGCCACCCGCCGTGGTGTTATTTGCGGCGCAGGAAGAGTTTGCCGCGCAGACACTGGAGGCCAGTGGTGTCAGCTTCGTGGTCAAGCCGGTGACTGCCGAAGCCTTGCTCAGGGCCCTGAAGAAAGCTGAACGCCCCAACCGCACCCAGCTTGCTGCCCTGACCCAGCCGGCCGCCCAAAGTGGTAACGGGCCGCGCAGCCATATCAGTGCCCGCACACGCAAAGGCATCGAGCTGATCCCTTTGAACCAGGTGGTCTACTTCATTGCCGATCACAAGTACGTGACCTTGCGACATGAGGCCGGTGAAGTGTTGCTAGATGAGCCGCTCAAGGCCCTTGAGGATGAGTTCGGTGACCGCTTCGTGCGTATTCACCGTAACGCGCTAGTGGCCCGCGAGCGGATCGAGCGCCTGCAGCGCACGCCCCTCGGGCACTTTCAGTTGTTCCTCAAAGGGCTTAACGGGGATGCGTTAATTGTCAGCCGACGCCATGTCGCCGGCGTGCGCAAGATGATGCAGCAGCTTTAGCCCGGGGGTTTTGGCGAGACTGTATTCATTATCCCGGTGCGACGTGGCCAGGGAGGCCCCGCACTTGCTGATTCAAATCAAAGCGTATTTGCCTGAGCTGTTATTATCTGCCGTATCTATTCAGTACGGATTGATCCATGTCCTCTCGCGAAATCCGCATCGCCACCCGTAAAAGCGCCCTGGCCTTGTGGCAGGCCGAATACGTCAAAGCACGCCTTGAGCAGGCCCATCCCGGCCTCAAGGTGACCCTGGTGCCCATGGTCAGTCGCGGCGACAAGCTGCTGGACTCGCCGCTGTCGAAGATCGGCGGCAAGGGCCTGTTCGTCAAGGAACTGGAAACAGCGCTGCTGGAAAACGAAGCCGACATCGCTGTGCATTCAATGAAAGACGTGCCCATGGACTTCCCCGAAGGCCTGGGCCTGTTTTGCATCTGTGAACGTGAAGACCCGCGTGATGCCTTCGTTTCCAACACCTTCGCGTCCTTGGATGACTTGCCTCTGGGCAGCATTGTCGGCACCTCCAGCCTGCGTCGCCAGGCACAATTGTTGACCCGTCGTCCGGACCTGCAGATTCGCTTCCTGCGTGGCAACGTCAACACCCGCCTGGCCAAGCTCGATGCCGGTGAGTATGACGCGATCATCCTCGCTGCCGCCGGCCTGATCCGTTTGGGCTTCGAAGACCGCATCACCTCGGCCATCAGCGTCGAAGACAGTCTGCCTGCTGGTGGGCAAGGCGCCGTGGGCATTGAATGCCGCACCGCCGACAGTGAAATCCACGCTCTGCTCAAACCCCTGGATCACCACGATACTGAAGTGCGCGTCACGGCCGAACGCGCCCTGAACAAGCACCTCAACGGTGGCTGTCAGGTGCCGATCGCCTGTTACGCCGTGCTCGAAGGTGAAAACCTGTGGCTGCGTGGCCTGGTTGGGGATCCGGAAGGGGGCACTCTGCTGACTGCCGAAGTCCGTGGTCCGCAACGTGATGCCGTCGCCCTGGGTGTCCAGGTGGCTGAAGAGCTGTTGGACAAGGGGGCTGGCGCCATTCTGCAAAAGGTCTACGGCGAGGCCGGCCCGCAGTGACCGACTGGCGAGTGCTGCTGACACGGCCTGCCGAGGAATCGGCGGCCCTGGCGGCGGCGTTGTCCGAAGCCGGTATCTTCAGCAGCAGCCTGCCTTTGCTGGACATCGAGCCGTTACCCGTTACCCCCGAACAACAGGCCATCTTCGGCGATCTTGGCCGCTATTGTGCGGTGATCGTGGTGAGCAAACCGGCCGCGCGGCTTGCCGTGCAACAGTTGGATCAAGCCTGGCCGCAACTGTCGTGGTTCAGCGTCGGTGCGGCCACCGCGCAGGTCCTGGCTGATCACGGCCTCTGCGTTCACTATCCCCAAACCGGCGACGACAGCGAGGCCTTGCTTCAATTGCCTGCGTTGCGCGAGGCTATCGCACGGCCCGGTGCGCGGGTTTTGATCCTGCGCGGCGAGGGGGGGCGGGAGCTGCTGGCTGAGCGTTTGCGCGAGCAAGGTGCTAGTGTCGACTACCTGGAGTTGTATCGCCGTTTCCTGCCGACTTACGACACGGGTGTACTGACCCGGCGCATCCAGTTGGAACGCTTGAACGGCCTGGTGGTCAGCAGTGGGCAGGGTTTTTTGCACCTGCAAGCCTTGGCCGGACCCGATTGGCCACAGGTGGCACAGCTGCCGTTGTTCGTGCCCAGCCCCCGAGTCGCCGAGATGGCGCGGGCCGCTGGCGCAGAAAAAGTTGTGGATTGTCGCGGCGCGAGCGCCGCGGCTTTGTTAGTGGCGTTACGGAGTCATGCCGTTCCCACTCTCTGATACGCAAAGGACGGATACGTGAGCGAAACAGCCTTGCCTAAAGATGAAACCCAACCCGCACTTGATGCGCCGGTTGAGTCACCGGTCACCGCGCCGCGCCGCGGCAATGGCCTGGCAGTTGTCGCCCTGCTGCTTGGCGCTGCGGGTGTTGCCGCCGGCGGTTGGGGGATCTGGCAGGTCCGTGCCCTGCAAGCCAGCAGCCAGCAGCAGTTGGGCCAGGTACAGACCCTCGATGACCAATCCCAGTCCCTCAAGCAGAGTCAGCAGCAGTTGGCGGCGCGCTTGGCGCAGTTGCCGGGCGCGGATGAGCTGGAGGAGCGCCGTCGCCTGGTGGCCCAGTTGCAGGGTGACCAGCAGCGCTTGAGCCAGCGCCTGGAAACCGTGCTGGGTGCCAGCCGCAAGGATTGGCGCTTGGCTGAGGCCGAACACTTGATTCGCCTGGCGAGTTTGCGCTTGTCTGCCTTGCAGGACATCAACAGCGCCCAGGCGCTGGTCCAGGGTGCCGACGAGATTCTTCGCGAGCAAAGCGATCCAGGCTCCTACGCTGCCCGCGAACAGTTGGCCAAGAGCCTTGCCGCGTTGCGCAGTACTGAGCAGCCGGACCGCACCGGGCTGTATCTGCAATTGGCGGCCTTGCGTGATCAGGTCGTGCAACTGGCGGCCATTGCCCCCGAGTATCAACTGACCGAGCCCGCATCCCAGGGGCGCCCGAGCACCGATACCGACAACCGATGGAGCCAGTGGTGGGAACAGATCTCCCGCTACTTCCGCATCGACTTCAACCCTGATGACAACATCCGGCCGCTGCTTGCCGGCCAGGGCTTGAACCAAGTGCGCCTGGCCCTGAGCCTGGCCCTGGAACAAGCGCAATGGGCGGCGCTCAATGGTGAGTCGGCGGTGTACAGCCGTTCGCTGGGTGAAGCACGCAGCGTGTTGCAGGACAACTTCAACCAGGACAACCCGCAGAGCAAGGCGATGCTGGCGCGTATCGCCGAGCTTGAGCCCAAAGCTGTCTCGGTAGTGACACCCGATTTGGCGGCGAGCCTGGCCGCAGTGCAGGCGTACCTCGAGCGTCGTCATTTGTCTGCTGACGAAGCCAAGGCAGCGTCCACGCCGGCGGCCACGTCGGCGAAGCAGGAGTAGAACCGATGAAGCGTTTCTATGTGATCCTGGTGCTGGCGATTGCAATCGCCCTGGCACTGGCTGTGGGCATTTCGAAACACACCGGCTACGTGCTGATTACCTACCCTCATGTGCTGCACTACGAGTCGAGCCTGTGGGCTACCGTGGTTGCTGTGTTTGTCTTCGGCCTGGCCATCTACTTGATCCGCGTATTGTTGAGCCTGGTCACCACCTCGGGTGGCGTGGTTAACCCGTGGTCGCGACGTAACCGCAGTCGCCGCGTGCAGATTGCCATCGAACAGGGCCAGATGGACCTCGCCGAAGGCCGTTGGGCCAGTGCGGAACGTCACCTGCACCGTGCCGCCGAAGCCGAGCGCCAGCCATTGCTGTACTACCTGGGCGCGGCCCGGGCGGCGAATGAGCAGGGCCGTTATGAAGAGTCGGACGGTTTGCTTGAGCGCGCTCTGGAGCGTCAGCCCCAAGCCGAGCTGGCGGTTGCCTTGAGCCATGCGCAGTTGCAGTTGGACCGTGGCGACACTGACGGCGCGCTCACCACCTTGCAGGCCATGCACGAGCGTCATCCCCACAACGGCCAAGTGCTGCGCCAATTGCAGCGCCTGCACCAGCAGCGTGGCGACTGGTCGTCGGTGATCCGCCTGTTGCCGGAGCTGCGCAAGGACAAGGTGTTGCCTGCCGGCGAATTGGCCGAACTGGAGCGTCGTGCCTGGGGGGAGAACCTGAGCCTGGCGGCCCAGCGCGAAGAGCAGGGCGAAGCCGGCTTGCAATCTCTTGAGCGGGCTTGGCAACAACTCACTTCCGCCCAGCGCCAGGAGCCGCAACTGGTCTTGGCCTATGCCGAACAACTGCGTCAATTGGGCGCCGATACCAAGGCGGAGGAGGCGTTGCGCGGTGCTATCAAGCGCGGCTACGACAGCCACCTGATTCGTCTCTACGGCCTGCTGCGCGGCAGTGACCCGGCCCGGCAATTGAAATTTGCCGAAGGCTGGCTCAAGGACCATCCGGGCGATGCCAGCCTGCTGTTGACGTTGGGTCGTCTGTGCCTGCAAAACAGCCTGTGGGGCAAGGCGCGGGATTACCTGGAAAGCAGCCTGCAGGTACAGCGTAATCCCGAGGCCTGTGCCGAATTGGCGCGGCTGTTGGCCCAGTTGGGCGACACTGAGCGCAGTAACCAACTGTTCCAGGAAGGCCTGGGCTTATTGGATAACCGCTTGTTGGCGTCTCCGCTGCCAGCTCCTGCCCGAGTTTGATGTAGGAAAGAAGTCGAGGGCTGGCTCAGATCCGTCTGACAGCCAGCCCTTCAATGCTGCGCATATGCCGGCCCTGAGAGGCTTTGAAGCATACTCCTACGCTAATGCGCTTCAAGTCTTCCATCCTCTGACGGGATGTCCCTACGTTCTCACGGAATCGTCTGCTCTGGCGCGTATTGAAAGGGGTCAGGCCTTTCCTCTAACGTAACGACCTACCTCTCGCGATGCGGATAAAGCATGTCTTTGGCCCCTTCACGCTCCTTGTTTTTCCTTGCGTTCATGGCGGGTGCGCTGACGTTGGGTGCGTCCTTCTATCTTGAGTTCGGTGCCTCGTTACGCCCTTGTTTCCTGTGTCAGATGCAGCGGGCCTTTCTGGCTGCCTTCACGCTGATCAATCTGGTCGCCGCCCTCCACAACCCCAGGCGCTCCACTTTTTACCTGTATGGGTTTACGAGCATGGCATGTGCGTTGTTGGGTGCCATCACCGCCGTACGGCAGGTGCTGCTGCAAAATGCCGCACCGGATCAAGCCGCCGATTGTTGGCCCAGTCTCAGTCACATGATCGAAAACCTGTCGCTGTGGCAGGCGTTGCAATTGACGGTCAAAGGCACTGTCGATTGCATGGAAATAAGCTGGACGCTGTTTGACCTGAGTCTTCCCGAGTGGAGCCTGCTGTTCTTCCTGGGCATGTTGATCCTCGGTGTCATGCAGTTTTCCCGACTGTTTTTGAGTCGTCCGTTGCGCTCAGCAAGGCGCTGAGCGGAGGCCGCAGTTTGTAGGAAGGGATTAAACACTTGTATGAACTTTCTCTCCTGCGTACCTTGAAGCCATAGTCGTGGGGGCATAATCTGGCCCGCACGCGTTATCGAAACCGTTTGTCAGACGCGGCCTTGTCCCGCTGCTGTTTTATCCTTGAAGTGTTGCGTGGGCATCAGGCGGCAGCGCCCCTATAGGGAAGAGAGATCATCATGCTGGAAAGTTGTCAGAATGCTCAGGAACGCTGGGGTGGGGTGCACAAGCTGATCGACAGCTGGTTGAAGGCACGTCACGAACTGGTTCGGGCCTTTGATGCTCTTGGCGCCAAGCCCGAGGCGCTGGCTGAGAATCGCAAGCCGTTGCAGGAGTTCTGTGAAGTGTTGGTGGACTATGTGTCTGCTGGCCATTTCGGTGTCTACGAGCAGCTGACCAAAGAGGCGGAAGCCTTCGATGATAAGCGTGGTCTTGACTTGGCCGAGACTATTTATCCGCGCATCGATGTCATTACCGAGAAACTGCTGGCGTTCACCGACCTGTGTGATGCCGGCCAGTGCGTTGCTGAGAAATTCAAGGAGTTGGGTGGCCTGCTCCATGAGCGTTTCGAACTGGAAGATTGCCTGATCGAAGTGCTCCACAA
The DNA here is from genome assembly GCF_007828335.1 of Pseudomonas sp. SJZ103. Lineage (NCBI taxonomy): Bacteria > Pseudomonadati > Pseudomonadota > Gammaproteobacteria > Pseudomonadales > Pseudomonadaceae > Pseudomonas > Pseudomonas sp. SJZ103. The sequence continues at coordinate 401,133 of NZ_VIUN01000002.1, read as the reverse complement.
CGCTCATAAGGAAGAAGCTGCCACTCAGGCTTGATCATTGCTGGCGAGATAAAAAACGGTGCGCATGGCGCGCCGTTTTTTTATTGGGTCAGTGACGGGTGTCGAGCAATTCGATCTCGAATATCAGAGGCGTATAGGGCGGGATCAACTCACCGGCACCGTCGGCACCATAGGCTTGGGTCGATGGGATCACCAGGCGCCATTTGGCCCCGACCGGCATCTGCTGCAACGCGCTGCTCCAACCACTGATCACACTGTCCAGGCGAAACCACTGGGGTTGTGTGCTCTGATCGAAGACCGTGCCATCGGGCAATCGCCCAACGTAGTTCACTTGAACCTGATCATTCGCGCCAGGCTTGTTACCACTGCCGGGTGTCAGTTCCGTGAGCAGGATTCCATCGGCCAACTCGCGTACCCCTTTCGCGGCTTTTTCCTTGGTTAAAAACTGCTGCTCGGCGGCGAGCGCCTGTTCACTTTTTGGGGTTTGGACGTCGGCTTCGGCCTGTGCCTCATGCTGGGCAAGAATCTGTTCGATGCGCGCGTTATCCAACACCAGCGGCTTGCCTTGATAGGCTTGTTTGAGGCCGTCGATCAAGGCCTGGATCTGCAGGCCCGGGACTTCCTGGCGCAGACGCTCACCGAGGCTGGCGCCCAGGCTGTAGGCGAGGTCGTGCTGGTCTTGGGGCGTGGTTTTTGACGGTGATTGCTCGCTCGCATTGGCCGCAGAAATCGCCAGGCCCAGCACAAGAAAAAGGTAACGCGACATGGGCATTCTCCTGCCGAAAGTGCGACGGATTATGCCAGTGCCGGTGCGTAAAAAGTGCCGCTTGTTTTCGTTATATCGATAAGAATTTTCGCACGTTGCAACGCAACGCAAACGATACTGTCAACATGCCCTAGCGGCGGTAAGAGCAGAGGGCTAGTATGAGCCGCACCCACGTCAGCCAGGAGGTAAACCATGTCGGCCAAACAGAAGCCTGTAAATACCCCGTTGCATTTACTCCAACAACTTTCGGGCAGCTTGCTCGAACATCTGGAAAGCGCATGTTCCCAAGCGTTGGCCGATGCAGAAAAACTGCTCGCCAAGCTGGAAAAACAACGCGGTAAAGCGCAAGAAAAGCTGCATAAATCCCGCACCAAACTGCAAGACGCTGCTACTGCCGGCAAGGCCAAGGCACAAGCCAAAGCCAAAGACGCGGTAAAAGAACTCGAAGACCTGCTGGATGCTCTCAAGGATCGTCAAGCTGAAACCCGCACCTACATTTCCCAACTCAAAAAAGATGCTCAAGAAAGCCTGAAATTGGCCCAGGGCGTTGGTCGTGTGAAGGAAGCCGTAGCGAAAGTGCTGGGTGCTCGTGCACCGGCTAAAGCTGCCGCCAAGCCAGTTGCCAAAACTGCTGCTGCAAAAACAGCCGCCAAGCCAACTGCCAAAACCGCTGCTGCAAAACCAGCCGCCAAGCCAGCTGCCAAAACTGCTGCTGCAAAACCAGCCGCGAAGCCAGTTGCCAAAACCGCTGCTGCAAAACCAGCCGCGAAGCCAGTTGCTAAAACCGCTGCTGCAAAACCAGCCGCGAAGCCAGTTGCTAAAACCGCTGCTGCAAAACCAGCCGCGAAGCCAGCTGCCAAAACTGCTGCTGCAAAACCAGCCGCGAAGCCAGCTGCCAAAACTGCTGCTGCAAAACCAGCCGCGAAGCCAGTTGCTAAAACCGCTGCAGCAAAACCAGCCGCGAAGCCAGCTGCCAAAACTGCTGCTGCAAAACCGGCCGCGAAGCCAGTTGCCAAAACCGCCGCTGCAAAACCAGCCGCGAAGCCAGCTGCCAAAACCGCTGCTGCAAAACCAGCCGCCAAGCCGGCTGCCAAACCTGCTGCTGTCAAGCCAGCCGCCAAGCCAGTTGCAAAGCCTGCTGCTGCAAAACCAGCACCGGCCAAGCCAGCTGCACCTGCTGCAACCCCCGCAGCGTCCACCGCTCCAACCGCATCGGCCAGCAGCACTCCTGCACCGGTAGCGCCAGGCACCACCCCAACCAGCGCTTCCTAAGTGCCGGTGATCATGACGCGCAGCTGCTGCAGTGCGTCATGGTCAAGGTTGGCGGCATCCTCAGCCGCCAGTCCTTCCAACCACCTCTGTTGAGTCGTCTCCCCTTTCGGCCATGCCTGCGCCAACGCTTCCAGGCGCGTCAGCAATTGCCGTTCGGCATCCAGTTCCAGGGCTTTGACCCGCTCGCGTAACGCCGCCAGGGGCTCATCCTGTTGCGCCATGGCGCGCCATTGCACACGCAACTGCCGCAACGGTTCGATCACCTGTGCCTGCCACGGACGGGCCAGCTGTTGAAGCGTTCGCATACGTTCAGGCTCAAATGCCGCACCCCGCTGTTCCAGCCACGCGCCGCAAAGCAACAGGCACACGTCCGCCCCTTGCTCTTGCAAGCGCAGGCAGACGGTTTCGACGCCCGGCCGGGCGTAAGTCGAGAGGGCAAAGCTCCACAGGTCAGCGCACATATTCACACCCAAGCCAGCGGCCAACGAAGCTGGTAGACTCCGCCGCCATTATGATCCGACTTCAAAGCCTAACATTACAGCGTGGCCCGCAACGTCTTCTCGAAGACGCCGAGCTGACCCTGCACGCCGGTCACAAAGCCGGCCTGATCGGTGCCAACGGCGCCGGCAAATCCACGTTGTTCGCCCTGCTGCTGGGTGAGCTGACCCCTGATTCCGGGGACTGCTTGCTGCCGGCCGACTGGCGCATCGCCCATATGCGCCAGGAGATCGACACCCTGGACCGCATCGCGATCGACTACGTCCTCGATGGCGACCTGCGTCTGCGCCAGGTGCAACACGACCTGGCCGAAGCCGAGAAAGCCCAGGACGGCGCCGCCCAGGCCCGCCTGCATGCGGAACTCGACAGTGCCGACGGCTACACCGCCGACGCCCGCGCCCGCAAGATGCTCGCCGGCCTTGGCTTCACCAACGAACAGATGGACCGCCCGGTCGCCGACTTCTCCGGTGGCTGGCGCATGCGCCTTAATTTGGCCCAGGCGCTGATGTGCCCCTCGGACCTGTTGCTGCTCGACGAACCGACCAACCACTTGGACCTCGATGCGATCCTGTGGCTGGAAGACTTCCTCAAGAGCTATCAGGGCACCTTGCTGCTGATTTCCCACGACCGGGATTTCCTTGACGCCGTGGTCGACAACATCGCCCACGTCGAACAGAAGAAAATCACCCTCTACCGTGGCGGCTACACCGCGTTCGAACGTGCGCGTGCCGAGCGCCTGGCCCAGCAGCAGCAGGCGTTCGAGAAGCAGCAGGCGCAGCGTGCGCACATGGAAAGCTACATCGCCCGGTTCAAGGCCCAGGCCACCAAGGCCCGCCAGGCCCAGAGCCGGATCAAGGCCCTGGAGCGCATGGAAGAACTGTCGGCGGCCCACGTCGATTCGCCGTTCGACTTTGTGTTCCGCGAGTCGGTGAAGATCTCCAGCCCCTTGCTGGATCTTTCGGATGCCCGCCTGGGTTATGGCGAGAAAACCATCCTGGAGAAGGTCAAGCTGCAGCTCACCCCGGGTGCACGCATTGGTTTGCTCGGCCCTAACGGCGCGGGCAAGTCAACGCTGATCAAGAACCTCTCGGGCGAGCTGCAACCCCTGGCCGGTCGCCTGACCCGTGGCGAGAACCTGGTGGTGGGCTATTTCGCCCAGCATCAGTTGGACTCCCTCGACGCCAAGGCCAGCCCGTTGCTGCACCTGCAACGCCTGGCGCCGACCGAGCGCGAGCAAACCCTGCGCGACTTCCTCGGTGGCTTTGACTTTCGTGGCGCGCGCATCGATGAGCCGGTGCTGAACTTCTCCGGTGGCGAAAAAGCCCGCCTGGCCCTGGCGCTCATTGCCTGGGACCGCCCGAACCTGCTGCTGCTCGACGAACCGACCAACCACCTCGACCTGGAAATGCGCCTGGCGCTGACCATGGCCTTGCAGGAGTTCAGCGGTGCGGTACTGGTGGTGTCTCACGATCGCCACTTGCTCAAGAGCACCACCGACAACTTCCTGCTGGTAGCGGATGGCAAAGTCGAAGAGTTCGACGGTGACCTGGACGACTACGCGCGCTGGCTCACGGATTACCGCCTGCGCAATGCGCCGGTCAGCAACACCCCGGTCAACCCGGACAAGACCGACAAGAAAGCCCAGCGCCAGGCCGCTGCCGCACTGCGCCAGCAGTTGGCACCGCACAAGCGCGAAGCCGACAAGCTTGAGGCCGAGTTGGGCAAGGTGCACGAGCGCCTGGCCAGGATCGAAGCCAGCCTGGGTGACAGCGCCGTGTACGAGGCGGCACGCAAGGATGAGCTGCGCGACCTGCTGGCTGAACAGGCCAAGCTCAAGGTCCGCGAAGGGCAATTGGAGGAAACCTGGATGGAAGCCCTCGAACTGCTGGAAACCCTGCAAGCGGAGCTGGAGGCGCTGTCCTGATGGAAGCCTTGCAACTGCCGTTGCCTGCGCAATGGATCGAGCCTGTATGGATCGGCGTGCAAATCCTGCTGATCCTGCTGGCCGGCTACCTCGCCCAGCGGTTTGTCGCCAAGGGCCTGACACGCCTGGGTGAGCGCTACCCGTTCCCGCCGCAATTGCTGATGCCGCTGCGTGGTGGATTGCGTTGGCTGATCATGGGCAGTGCGTTGATCTTTGTGCTGGGCCGGCTGGGTGTGTCCGCCACGGTATTGTGGACCGCACTGTCGGGGTTTGTCGCGGTGGCGGCAGTGGCGTTCTTCGCCATGTGGTCGGTGTTGTCCAACCTGCTGTGCGCGATCCTGATCTTTACCGTCGGGCCATTTCGCCTCGGTGACATCGTCGAGTTGGTGGATACCGTCGACAAGCCAGGAGTGAAGGGCAGGGTAGTGGCGATCAACTTGCTCTACACCACGCTGATCGAAGTGGAAGCAGCAGGCACCGACAGCGCCATCGTACAGGTGCCCAACAGCTTGTTCTTCCAGCGCTCGGTGCGGCGTTGGCCAGGTACCCATGTGTTCTCGGGCGACCGCTAGCGTTTACATCCTGTAAAAATCTATAGCCAGCCTCTGGTCGGCGGAGTTAGCTTAAGGCACAACAATCGCTGACTCTTTCCCGAGGTGTGCAATGGCACTCGACACGTGGCTGGCCTTTTTCCTGGCAAGTTGGATCATCTCCCTGTCCCCTGGCGCCGGCGCCATCGCTTCAATGTCCAGCGGCCTGCAATACGGTTTCCTGCGCGGTTACTGGAACGCCATTGGCCTGCAACTGGGCCTGGCAATGCAGATTGCCGTGGTGGCGGGCGGTTTGGGTGCCATTCTGGCGGCGTCGTCGACCGCGTTCTATGCGATCAAATGGTTTGGTGTGGCGTACCTTGTGTACCTGGCCGTCAAGCAATGGCGTGCCTTGCCCATGGACATGGCCGATGACGCGGCGATACGCCCGCTCGGCAAGCCGATGGCGATGATGTTCCGGGGTTTCCTGGTCAACGCCAGCAACCCCAAGGCGCTGGTGTTCATGCTCGCGGTGCTGCCGCAGTTCGTGAATCCGCAGGCGCCGCTGCTGGTGCAGTACCTGATCATCGGTGCGACGATGATCAGCGTCGATATGGTCGTAATGGCGGGGTATACGGGGTTGGCGTCCAAAGTCCTGCGCCTGTTGCGCACGCCCAAGCAGCAGAAGCGCGTGAACCGTACGTTTGCCGGGTTGTTCGTGGGGGCTGCGGGTTTCCTGGCCAGCTTGCATCGCGCAACGGCGTAAACCTCGGAACCTCTGAAGAAACCGAATTAAAAGTGTGGGAGGGGGCTTGCCCCCGATGGCGGTGTCTCAGCTACAGCTAAGCTGACTGACACCCTGCTATCGGGAGCAAGCCCCCTCACACATTGGTTATGTGTTTCCAAAGGATTACCCTTCAGCGCAGGATCTTCGGCGCTTCATCCCTTGGCAGGTTATTACGCAACGCCGGCTGGCCAGGCTCTTGATAGCCGCCGCCCAACTGTTCCGCCAGTTGCCGTGCCACGTCCTCACCCAGCGCCTTCGATACCTCCTTCACCACGCGCGGCCGGTTCAGGCTCACGCGTATGTCGCGGCTGTTCACCAGCTTGGTGTCCTGGCCTTCGCCCATGGCGGTAAACGCCGAGGTGATTTCGTAGGTGCGGGTGTTGATCAGGCTGAAATCCGCCACCAGCGTCAGGCCCAGCACCGCCGAGTAGCTGTTGGTGTGGTCCAGGGCGTTGATGTCCTGGGTGAAGTCGATGTCTGACAGCGTGCCGAACAGCACGTAGTCCGCGCCCTTGAAGTTACCGGCCTTGATGCGCTTGATCACGTCATAGACGTCACCTTTGGCATCGGCGGTGTAGGGCGTGCCCTGCACCAGCTGGAACTGGCGAGACTTGAGGATTTCGCCCTTGATATCACCGCTGAATTTACGCAGCTCGGTCTGTTCGATGTAGCTGCTACGGCTCTCGTACTCGCTGTAGTTCGATGCACCGCTGGCGTTGTAGCTGCTTGCCTGGAAGTTGTTGCTGGCCGAAACGTGGTGGATGTACTCCTCGACCCGCGCCTGGTAGGCCAGGTCAGTCACCGCGATTTTGGGCGCGGCCGAGGCGCCAAAGGCGCACAGCAGGCCGATCAAACCAATCCATGCACGCATCGCTTAGCGCTCCGTGGTCTTGCGGATTTCTTTTTCGTCCATCCATTCAGCCAGGCCGCTCTCGACGTCGATCAGCTGCAGGCTGAACTTGTAGAACACGTCCTTGTAGTCCGAACTGCGCTTGACGATGGAGCTGATGGAGCCTTCCAGGCGGTACTTGGCGGCGACCATGTTGCCGGTTTTGCTGACGGTGGACTTCTTGTACAAGCCGCTCTGGTTCTGAAGCTTGAGCTGGTCGACCTGGCTCTGCATGTCGGTGTTGTCACTGGCGAAGCGTGCGGTGCCGGTCTTCATCAGTTGGGTCTTGATCGACGTGGTGATCTCACGGGTATCGATGTACTCGCTGGTCTTGTTCTTTACGTCATACACCTGCACCACCGGGCGGCCTTGCAGGATGCCGGACTGGGCCAGGGAGCGGGTCATGCTTTCGGCAATCATCTGCAGGTCGGTGGAGCCGAACTCGTTGGTCACCAGTTCCACGGCCTTGGTGTCGCCGTAGCTGATATTTTTACCGCCCAGTACCGGGGAGGTGTTCGCGCAACCGCTGGCCAGGACGGCAACCACGGCGAGAATCGAGAAACGTACAAACATGGGGAAATCTCTCAGCAGCAAAAAGAATGAACGGCTCAAGGGGTTTTGACTTCAAGGCGGAAGTCCGCGGCCTGGGGCACATTGGCAATGGCGGGCAGGAAGGTCGCCTGGTTGGCGTACAGGTTCAGCACCTTCCAGGGCTCTTCATCGCCTACGGGGAAACCATCGGCGCCCAGCCAGGCGAAGCGGTAATACATCATCTGGTTACTGCTGGTGATGTTGCTCAGTTGCACCTTGGCGGTAAGGAAACCGTTCTCGCGGGCCACACGAATGGCGCCGACCGCGATGCCCTTGAACTTGCCCATCACCACGATTTTGCTCGCAGCACTGCCAGGTTCCGGTGGTGGCGGGGTGGCGCAGCCGGCAAGCAGGACCAGCGCCAGGGCGCCGAGGATGAAGTGACGCATAGCGTGCTCCTTAAGGTTGTTTGAGGGTGGCAATGGCCTGGGGCGGATTGTTCGGCACCACATGGGCGGCCAGGCCACCGGCGAACACCTGGTTGCCGACCACGCGCAGCGTGATCACCTGGTAGCGTTGATCAGCCTTGATCGTCACCCGCGTGCCACCCAGGGCGTTGGGCAGGCTGACCTGGTGCTCGCCGCGCTTGAGGCGCAGGCGGGACACTTGGGTCATGTCCGGCAAGGTGCGCCAGGTGCGGGTGTCGGCGCCCTCGGTTACGGCCGAGGCGATACCCAGTACCAGGCCTGCCATGGGGTTGGTCTTGTTCAGGTTGTTCTGCGCCACACCACGGGTTACCGCACGCACGGTGGTGCGCAGAATGATCCCTGGCATGTCATCCCGCAGGGCGCGGCGGGACATGGCAGTGGTGCTGTTGAGCGCCGTGAGGTTCTGTTGCTGGCCATCGACACCGATCTGGGCGAAGGTCGCCGTGGAGGTGTCGGCCTTGATCACCGGGAACGACAGCGGGGTGATCACCAGGTTGCCATTGATCGGGATGGGCAGCGGCAGGCGGATCGAGTCGCGGGCGGGTGCGAGACCGCTCTGCACCACGATCAGCACGTCGGTTTCATCGGCGCCGACCTTGGATTTATCCAGGTCGAGCAACGCTTTTTCCAGCAGTGGTGTGTTAGGACGCAGCTCGACGGCCTTGCGATAACCGGGGGCGGCCAGGTCTTTTTCGCCCAGGGCTTCGTAGACGAAGCCGGCCAGGTAATGGCTGAACGCACTTTGGTAGCTGTTCTTCAGGCCGACCACTTCCGGCGCGTCGAGGGCTTGCACCGGGTAGCCGTGCAGGTCCTTGAGCTGGGTGGTCACGCCCTGGCGCTCGGCGTCGTCTTCGCGCTTGAGGTATTCCTTGTCGCGCAGGTCGGCGATCACCGCTTCGCGTTCGTGGGTCTTCTTGATTTCGGTGCGTGCACCGTCGAAGTCGTTCAAGGCCAGCAGGTTCAGGGCCATCTGCGTGGTCAGCATGACTTTTTCGTAGTCATAGCCTTCGTAGCGACGCACCTTGTCGTTGGCCAGGAAGCTGCCGAACTGGGCTAGGTACTTTGCGCCGTCGAACTTGACCGACTCTTCCCACTTGTAGACTTGCAGGTCGGCGCTGCGCCAGGCGGTCTGGCTGCCGGTCAGGTCGCCCTTGGCCCGCAGCAACTCGCCCTTTTCGAAGAAATACAGCAGGTCTTTGTCTTCGCCGGTGTTGTTCTTTTCCAGCAGGGTCAGGGCGGCGTCGACATTGCCGGTGGCCAGTTGCTGGTTGGTAGCTTGCAGCTCTGAGTCGTAGCTGCGGAACATTGAACAGCCGGAGAGCAAGGTGACTGCCGCGAGCGTGAGCGGAGTTAAGGCGCGAAAAGCCATGTGACTTCTTCCCTGAAAGTAGCCGACCGATGTGGTAATTCCTCATAAAAACGAGGAACGAAATTCCCTTTCGCACTAACAGGGCGCGGCATTATAAGCACCGTTAATGGCAAAACAATGGCTTTTTGCTTTGATTGGTCGACATAGATGCCATTACCGCGCGGCTGAAATTCCCCTCCCGCTCAAACGACAAATCACTAACGCCTTGAGTCAAACCCTTTAAGGCTTAACAATGTGTTACTTCGTATTTCCACTTGAGATTCATTCATGACTGGCCCCTTCCGTTTTCTCGCCTGGCTGCTGTTGCCGGCGTTGATGTCGTGCAGCTTCAACCTGTTGGCCGCGACCGCCGAGGGCGCCCCACAGGCCCTGCATTTGCTGGACTACATTGGCGCTGACTACCCGCCGACGGTGCAGGCGGGCAAGGTGGTGGATGATTCGGAATACCGTGAGCAGGTGGAGTTTCTCGGGGTATTGCAGGGGTTGGTGGCGGATTTGCCGCAAAGGCCCGAGCGTGCGGAGTTGGTGAAGGGCGTCAATGAACTACTGGCCGCTGTCACCGCTCACGCAGATGGCGCGACCGTTGCTCGCCAGGCCCGCCAGTTGGGGGCCAAGCTGGCAGTCGCGTATGAAGTCAGCCAAGCCCCGGCCATCACGCCCGACCCGACGCGCGGCGCACCGCTCTACGCCCAGCACTGCTCGGTGTGCCACGGTACTGCCGGTGCTGGCGATGGCCCGGCCGGCGTGGGGATGACGCCGCCACCTGCCAACTTGACGGATGCAGCACGCCTGGACCGCCTGAGCCTCTACGCGATCTACAACACCCTGGGCCTGGGTGTCGAAGGCACCGACATGCCGTCTTTCGCCGACCAACTGGACGACCGCCAGCGCTGGGACCTGGCCACCTACATCGCCGGTTTCACCGCCGACCCGGCCGCCGCGAAAAGCGAACAACCCTTCAATCTCGCCGACTTGGCCCGTCAGACACCTGATGAAGTGCTGGCCGCAAGCGGCGCGGCGGCTGCCACGACCTTCCGCGCCCAGCGTGCGCAACCGCCGCAGGTCAAGCGTGGCCCGGCGCAATTGCTCGATTACACCGCCACCACCCTGGACAAAAGCCTCGCGGCGTTCCGCAATGGTGACCACGACCAGGCCTATGACTTGTCGGTAGCGGCCTACCTCGAAGGCTTCGAGTTGGTGGAAAGCTCTCTGGATAACGTCGACGCCAATGTACGTAAGGACACCGAGAAGGCCCTGATGGCTTACCGGCAGTCGTTGCAGGACGGCCTGCCGATCGAGCAGGTGCAGCAGCGCCTGGACGTGGCCAAGGGCAAGCTCGCTGAATCCGCAGGCTTGCTGGGCAGCGATGGCTTGAGCTGGTCGTTGAGCTACATCTCCGGTCTGCTGATCCTGCTGCGTGAAGGCCTGGAAGCGATCCTGGTGCTGGCGGCGATCCTCGCCTTCCTGCGCAACACCGGCCAGCAATCGGCGGTGCGCAGCGTCAACGTCGGCTGGGGCCTGGCACTATTGGCCGGCTTGGCCACCTGGGCACTGGCGGCGTATGTGATAGACGTCAGCGGCGCCCAGCGCGAATTGCTCGAAGGCTGCACGGCGCTGTTCGCCAGTGTAATGGTGCTGTGGCTTGGCGTATGGATGCACGACCGCCGCCATGCTGCGGCATGGCAGGACTACATCAAGAGCAGCCTGGTGGGCGGGGGCGGGCGTTTCGGGTTTGCCATGCTGGCGTTTTTCTCGGTCTACCGCGAGCTGTTCGAAGTGATCCTGTTCTACGAAACTCTGTGGCTGCAAGCGGGCCCGGCCGGGCACAACGCGGTGCTGGCGGGTGGTGCCACGGCGTTGGTGCTGCTGGTGGGCCTGGCCTGGGTGATCCTGCGCGGTTCGGCGAAACTGCCGCTGGCGCTGTTTTTCGGCATCAACGCGGCGCTGCTGTGCGCGCTGTCGGTGGTGTTTGCCGGCCATGGCGTCAAAGCGTTGCAGGAAGCCGGCATCTTTGGCACACGGCCGGTGGCGTTCTTTGACTTCGACTGGCTGGGCATCCACGCCGATGCGTACTCGTTGAGTGCACAGGCCTTGGCGATCCTGGCGATTATGGTGTTGTATGGCCGCAGTCGCCTGGCTGAAAAACGCCGGGTGGTGGCCTGACCATGCGGGTATGGATCGACGCCGACGCCTGCCCTCGGGCCGCCAAGGACCAAGTGGTGAAGTTCGCCCTCAAGCGCCAGTTCGAAGTGGTATTGGTGGCCGGGCAGAGCCAGATCAAGCCGAGCTTCTCGTGTGTGAAGTTGATCGTGGTGCCCAGTGGACCGGACGCCGCAGACGATTATTTGGTCGAGCACGCAGTACCCGGTGAGCTGGTGATCTGCAGCGATGTACCGCTGGCTGATCGTCTGGTGAAGAAGGGCGTCACCGCCCTCGACCCACGGGGCAAGGAGTTCAGCCCGGCGAACATGAGCGAACGGTTGGCGGTGCGTAACTTGTTCACTGACCTGCGCGAGCAAGGTCAAATGGGCGGTGGTCCCCCACCCCATGGGGAAAAGGACAAGCAGGCGTTTGCCAACTCACTTGACCGCATCCTGACCAAATTGATGCGCCAGGCCTGACCTTGTGGCGAGGGTACTCGCCACACCAGGCCGGCTTACTACCGTTAAGTTCACGGCTCCCTCATCAATCGTTCTCGTGGGTCAGCTCCAGCACCCGATCCACCAGCTTGTTGATGCCTGACGCCACCTCGCTGATGTTCTTGCCCAGCATATAGGCCGGCGTGCTTACCAACTTGCGTGCTTTGTCCTCGACAATGTCTTCCACTGTGCATTCGTGGTGGGTGGCGCCCATTTTGTCGAGGGCGGCGGCGGTGCCGGCATCGTTGCCGATGGTGCAGGTCACTCCCGGGCCGTAGATCTTCGCGGCCAGAGCCGGCGAAATGCAGATCAGCCCCACCGGCTTGCCGGCTTCTGCAAAGGCTTCAGCCAGCGCCAGTACCTGCGGGTTGACGCTGCAAGCGGCGCCCTCCAGGGCAAAGTCCGACAGGTTCTTCGCCGCACCAAACCCGCCGGGTACGATCAACGCATCGAAGTCTGCGGCACTCGCCTCGGCAATGTCCTGCACGGCACCTCGGGCAATGCGCGCCGATTCCACCAGCACATTGCGCGACTCGTGCATTTCCTCGCCCGTCAGGTGGTTGATCACGTGCAACTGCGCCATATTCGGTGCAAAACATTGGACCTGAGCGCCGCGCTGATCCAGGCGCAGCAAGGTGATCACGCTTTCGTGGATCTCTGCGCCGTCGTACACGCCACAGCCGGAAAGGATCACTGCAATCTTTTTGCTCATGGGCATTTCTCCTGGGGTCTTGGCGTTAAATGTCTACTAATTTGTAACCTGTTGCCAATGGGATCTCGCACCGCTGCACCTAATCTTGATGTAACAAAAATAGATCGGACCAGACCATGGACTTCGTGCCTTACGCGGTACCGTTTTTCATTGCCTTGATCGTAGTGGAGCTGCTCGCCGACCGTTGGCGTGGCCAGCGCAACTATCGCGTGGCGGACGCCATCAACAGCCTCAGCACCGGCGTACTGTCCACCACCACCGGGCTGTTGACCAAGGGTGTGGGGCTGCTGACCTACGCGTTTGCCCTCAAGCACCTGGCGCTGATCGAACTGTCTGCCCAGAGTGTCTGGACCTGGGTATTCGCCTTTGTGTTCTACGACTTCTGCTACTACTGGCTGCATCGAATGGGGCACGAGCGCAATATCCTCTGGGCCGCGCACTCGGTGCATCACCAGAGCGAGGACTACAACCTCAGCACCGCCCTGCGCCAGACCAGCACCGGCTTCCTGCTGAGCTGGATTTTCTACCTGCCCCTTGCCGTGCTTGGCGTGCCGCTGGTGGTGTTTATCAGTGTGGCGTCCCTTAACCTGCTGTATCAATTCTGGGTGCATACCCGACACGTGCCCAAGCTTGGCTGGTTCGAGTGGTTTTTCGTCACGCCATCCAATCATCGGGCCCACCATGCACAGAACGCTCTCTACATGGATCGCAACTACGGCGGGGTGTTCATTCTTTGGGACAGGCTGTTCGGCACCTTCCAGGAAGAAGACGACAACGAGCCGGTGATTTTCGGCGTGACCACGCCCTTGGCCAGCTGGAATCCGTTGTGGGCCAACCTGCAGTTTTATGCACAGCTTTGGCGTGATGCACGGCGTACCGAAAGTAAGTGGGACAAGCTGCGCATCTGGTTCATGCGCACTGGTTGGCGCCCGGCGGACGTGAAGGCCAAGTACCCGTTGGCCAAGCCGGATTTGAGTCAGTTCCGCAAATTCGAAGTGCCGCTGGACGCGCGCCAACAGGTCTACATCGCCCTGCAGTTCGCGGCGTATGTGGGTTTTGGCAGCTATTTGATGAATGTCGGCGAGGGTCTGCCCACCGCAGCGCTGATTCTCGGCTGGAGTGCGATGGCGCTTGGATTGTTTACCCTGGGCGTGGCCCTGGAGAATCGCCCGTGGGCGTTAAAGGCCGAACTGATGCGCCTGGCGCTGAATGTGCCGCTGGTGTGGCTGGCGCCGCTGGTCGGGCTGTGGCCGGCGAGCAACCTGGGATGGTTGGGCCTGGTGAGCTACAGCCTGCTCAGCGTGATTGGCCTCTACTGTTGCAGAGGCCGGCTTACTCGACTGGTGTCTTAGGCGCTTCTACCGGAGCGGGCTCGGCGGCGGCGAGCCGCGCCTTGGCATCGGCACAGGCCTGGCGGGCGATACGGGCGTTCTTGAAACGGCGGCGCAGCCACAGGCCAAAGCCCAGCAGCAGCAAGGCGCCCAGTACCCACAGCTCGTATTTCTTGACGCTGCCCAGCATGCCTTCCAGCACGGCACCGAAGTGATAAGCCGCAGCACCCAAGGCCGCAGCCCAGATTGCAGCACCAATACCGTTGAGGATCAGGTAGCGTACTGGCGGGTAGCCTGACAGGCCGATCGCGACGGGCATTACCGTGCGTAATCCGTAGACAAAGCGGAAGCTCAGCACCCAGATATCCGGGTGCTTGCGGATATGTTCCAGGGCTTTGTCGCCCATCAATTGCCAGCGCGGCTTGCGCGCCAACAGTTTGCGGCCGTGCTTGCGGCCCATGTAATACCAAAGCTGGTCGCCGGCGTAGCTGCCGAAGAAGGCAACGACTACCACCAGGTTGATATCCATGTACCCACGGAACGCCAGGAAGCCTGCGAGAACCAGGATGGTTTCGCCTTCGAAGAACGTGCCTAGGAAGAGGGCAAAGTAGCCGAAGTCATGCAGAAATTGTTGAAGCATGGTCTGGGTGCTGGCGAAATGAACGCGCAGCCTACGCCTTCGTGAACATTCATGAAAGTATCGAGATGTGTCACGAAGTGAACAATTCCTACATTAAGCGACGAATGCGACTACAGGTCGCATCGTTAAGCACAACTGTCATACCTTCGTCATAATGCCCGCTTATAACTGCAACGCTCGCCCGTGAACCCGGGCTCAGGAGTCTGTCGTGAGTTTTACCCCTGCCAATCGCCTGTTCCCTGCTACCCGCCTGCGCCGTAATCGCCGTGATGATTTTTCTCGCCGCCTGGTTCGTGAAAACGTACTGACGACGAACGATCTGATCCTGCCGGTGTTTGTGCTCGACGGTGAAAATCGCCGGGAAGCGGTGGCATCGATGCCGGGAGTGGAGCGCTTGACCATCGATCTGCTGCTTGAAGAAGCAGCCGGTTGGGTCGAGTTGGGGATACCGGCGTTGGCGTTGTTTCCGGTCACGCCGTCTGAACTCAAGTCCCTGGACGCTGCCGAAGCCTGGAACCCGGACGGTATTGCCCAGCGCGCCACCCGCGCGCTGCGCGAGCGTTTCCCTGAGCTGGGGGTGATCACCGACGTGGCGTTGGACCCGTTCACCACCCACGGGCAGGATGGCATTCTGGACGAAGAAGGCTATGTTCAAAACGACATCACCGTCGATGCGCTGGTCAAGCAGGCGTTGTCCCACGCGGCAGCAGGCGCCCAGGTGGTTGCGCCGTCGGACATGATGGACGGCCGCATCCAGGCGATTCGCGAAGCCCTGGAACTGGCCGGCCACGTCAATGTGCGGATCATGGCCTACTCGGCCAAGTACGCCAGCGCCTACTACGGCCCGTTTCGCGATGCGGTGGGCTCGGCCCTCAACCTGGGTAAGGCCAACAAGGCTTCGTACCAGATGGACCCGGCCAACAGCCATGAAGCCTTGCACGAAGTGGCGGCGGATTTGGCCGAAGGCGCCGACATGGTGATGGTCAAGCCGGGGATGCCGTACCTGGACATCCTTTACCGGGTCAAAGAGGAATTCAAGGTGCCGACCTTTGTGTATCAGGTCAGTGGCGAATACGCCATGCACATGGCTGCAATACAAAATGGCTGGTTGAGTGAAGGGGTAATCCTTGAATCCTTGACGGCCTTTAAACGTGCCGGGGCTGATGGCATCCTGACCTATTTCGCCGTCCGCGCCGCCCAATTGCTTAGAGAGCAACAATAGCCCTCACAGGAACATTCGATGAATACCGAAGGACTCTCCGAAGTTGCCGTAAAAGACGCTCACCCGGTGGTGGAACAAGTCACCGAGACCCCGCCGGAGCACGAGCCGGTCGCGCCTGTGGTGGTAGCCGAAGCGCCAGCCCCAGCCCCAGTCCCGGTGGCCGCCGTAGTGACCAACCTGGATGACAGCAGCCTGTACATCCACCGCGAGCTGTCACAACTGCAATTCAACATCCGCGTGCTCGAGCAGGCGCTGGATGAGTCCTACCCGTTGCTGGAACGCCTGAAGTTCCTGCTGATCTTCTCCAGCAACCTGGACGAGTTCTTCGAAATCCGTGTCGCCGGCCTCAAGAAACAGATCACCTTTGCCCGTGAACAAGCCGGCGCGGACGGCCTGCAGCCGCACCAGGCCCTGGCGCGCATCAGCGAGCTGGTGCATGGCCATGTGGACCGCCAATACGCGATTCTCAACGACATCCTGCTGCCGGAACTGGAAAAACATCAGGTCCGCTTCATTCGTCGTCGTCACTGGACCACCAAGATCAAAACCTGGGTGCGCCGTTACTTCCGTGACGAGATTTCACCGATCATCACCCCAATCGGCCTCGACCCGACGCACCCGTTCCCGTTGCTGGTGAACAAGAGCCTCAACTTTATCGTCGAGCTGGAAGGGATCGATGCCTTCGGTCGCGATTCGGGCCTGGCGATCATCCCGGCGCCGCGCTTGCTGCCACGGATCATTAAGGTACCGGAAGAGGTGGGGGGCGCTGGCGATAACTATGTATTCCTGTCGTCGATGATCCATGCCCACGCCGATGACCTGTTCCAAGGCATGAAGGTCAAGGGCTGCTACCAGTTCCGCCTGACCCGTAACGCCGACCTGGCGCTGGATTCCGAAGACGTCGAAGACTTGGCCCGTGCCCTGCGCGGCGAGCTGTTCTCGCGGCGCTACGGCGACGCGGTGCGCCTGGAAGTGGCGGATACCTGCCCCAAACATCTGTCGGACTACCTGCTCAAGCAGTTCAACCTCGCCGAGTCCGAGCTGTACCAGGTCAACGGTCCGGTGAACCTCACGCGGCTGTTCAGCATTACTGGCCTGGACAGTCATCCGGAACTGCAATACACCCCGTTCACCCCGCAGATCCCGAAACTGCTGCAAAACAGCGAGAACATCTTCAGCGTGGTGAGCAAGCAGGACATCCTGCTGCTGCACCCGTTCGAGTCCTTCACCCCGGTGGTCGACCTGCTGCGCCAGGCCGCCAAGGACCCACACGTGTTGGCTGTACGCCAGACGCTGTACCGCAGCGGCGCCAACTCGGAAATCGTCGACGCGTTGGTAGACGCCGCGCGCAACGGCAAGGAAGTCACCGCGGTGATCGAGTTGCGGGCCCGCTTTGATGAAGAGTCCAACCTGCAACTGGCCAGCCGCCTGCAAGCGGCCGGTGCGGTCGTGATCTACGGCGTGGTGGGCTTCAAGACCCACGCCAAGATGATGCTGATCCTGCGCCGCGAAGCCGGTGAGATCGTGCGTTACGCCCACCTGGGTACCGGCAACTACCACGCCGGCAACGCCAAGCTCTATACCGACTACAGCCTGCTGACTTCCGACGACGCCTTGTGTGAGGACGTTGGCAAGTTGTTCAGCCAATTGATCGGCATGGGCAAGACATTGCGCATGAAGAAGCTGCTGCACGCGCCGTTCACCCTGAAGAAGGGCATGCTCGACATGATTGCCCGCGAGACCCAGTTCGCCCTCGAGGGCAAACCGGCGCACATCATCGCCAAGTTCAACTCGCTGACCGATCCGAAGATCATCCGCGCGCTGTACAAGGCCAGCCAGTCCGGCGTGCGTATCGACCTGGTGGTGCGTGGCATGTGCTGCCTGCGTCCGGGCATTGTCGGCGTGTCGCATAACATCCATGTGCGCTCGATCATCGGCCGCTTCCTGGAACACACGCGGGTGTTCTACTTCCTCAACGGCGGCGAAGAGCAGATGTTCCTCTCCAGTGCCGACTGGATGGAGCGCAACCTCGACAAGCGTGTGGAGACCTGCTTCCCGGTCGAGGGCAAGAAGCTGATCATGCGGGTCAAGAAAGAGCTGGAAAGCTACCTCACCGACAACACCCATAGCTGGAGCCTGCAGTCGGATGGCCGTTACGTGCGTAACACGCCGACCGGCAACCAGAACCCGCGCAGTGCCCAGGCGACGTTGCTGGAGAAGTTGGGTAGCCCGATTCTCACGGTGAACTAAACACCGACGCGGTCTGAAAATGTGGGAGGGGGCTTGCTCCCGATGAAGGAGTGTCAGTCAACAGATTCATTGACTGGTCCACCGCCATCGGGGGCAAGCCCCCTCCCACATGTGTTTTTGCAGTGTTCTTTAGATCTGCTCAGCGCAGGTTCAGGCTGAACCCCACCCGTGTCAGCCACTCCGCTTCCTGGGCGAAGTCAGCCTGGGTCAGTTGGTTCTCATCCAGCCAGCCTTTCGGGAACACCACATCCAGGCTGTCGCCATTGGCGCGCAGGCTCACCTGGGGCATTTCCTGGGTGCCGCGAATGTGGTGGAACAGGATCGCGAAGCGCAGCAGGACGCACAGGCGGATCAGCTTGATGCCTTCATCACCGAACTCGGCAAACTTGTCCTTGGGAATATTGCGACGATGGCCGCGCACCAGCAGTGCGAGCATCTGTTGGTCTTCACGGGAGAAGCCCGCCAGGTCGGAGTGCTCGATCAGGTAGGCGCCGTGCTTGTGGTAATGGTAGTGGGCAATGTCCAGGCCCACTTCATGCACCTTGGCGGCCCAGCCCAGCAGTTCTCGCCACACGCCGTCTTCCAGGTCCCAGTCCTCGGCGACCTGATCGAAGGCATGCAGGGCCTTACGCTCCACGCGGGCTGCCTGCTCCAGATCGACGTGATAACGCTCCATCAACGAGCTGAGGGTGCGCTCACGTACGTCCTCGTGGTGATGACGGCCCAGCAGGTCGTAGAGCACGCCTTCGCGCAGGGCGCCGTCACAGTGGTCCATGCGTTGCAGTTCGAGGGCATCGAAGATCGCCTCGAGAATCGCCAGGCCGGCCGGGAAGATGGTGCGACGGTCGGGCTTGATGCCGTCGAAGTCGATTTTCTCTGCATCGCCCAGCTTGAACAGCTTGCGCTTGAGCCACGCGAGGCCCTCGGCGTTGACCTCGCCGGTGCCATGGCCGCCGGCCTTGAGCGCCAGGCCGATGGCACGGATAGTGCCGGACGAGCCGATGGCTTCATCCCAGGTCAGGCGGTGCAGGGCGTGTTCGATGCTCATGATCTCCAGCCGCGCCGCCGTGTAGGCCTGGGCGTAGCGTGCCGGGGTGATCTTGCCGTCCTTGAAGTAGCGCTGGGTATAGCTGACACAGCCCATCTGCAGGCTTTCACGCAGCAGCGGTTCGAAGCGCTGGCCGATGATGAACTCGGTACTGCCACCGCCGATGTCCGCCACCAGGCGCTTGCCGGGGGTGTCGGCGAGGGTATGCGACACGCCGAGGTAGATAAGGCGTGCTTCTTCACGGCCGGAAATGACTTCCACCGGGTGGCCGAGGATCTCCTCGGCGCGACGGATGAATTCGCCCCGGTTGCGGGCTTCGCGCAGGGCGTTGGTGCCGACGATTCGCACGGCGCCCAGGGGCATGCCGTTGATCAGTTGGGCAAAACGCTTGAGGCAATCGAGCCCGCGCTGCATGGATTCTTCATTGAGCTGGCGTTCGTCGTCGATTCCGGCAGCCAGCTGCACTTTCTCTCCGAGCCGCTCAAGGATGCGGATTTCGCCGTTCTGGGCCTTGGCCACGACCATGTGAAAGCTGTTGGAGCCCAGGTCGATGGCGGCGATCAGGGACAGATTCTTGGCTTGGGATTGCGGCATGGTTAGGGGGTCTCGGTCGATAACCTTACCATCGTGCCACGATCGACCGCTGACGCCAACGCGTAGTGCTCCGTGAATTTCTCTGCGCTCGTCTGTAGGGGATTTTTGTGGAAAGTGTAGGGTGTCTTTTCATGCTTCTGTTGACGCATTCGCGTAGTTCTGTAGGGGCATTTAACTTCAGATTTTTATAAGGCGAAATATGATTTCGCCTACAACTTTGGAGGCGGTTCGCTATTGGTTTTTATGTTCAGGACTACTGTCTTGGTGGGTTGGGCCGACAGTTTGTTTTTATCGCTCCCACAATAAACACGGTATTGCCTTATTCTTTATTCGGGCCTTGAGGCGACAGACTGTCATTCGGCAATCGTGCCGTGGCGCTATTTATTTATGGCTTGTGTCTTCGAGGCAAAAATAAGTACGCCTGATAACTTTAAGTGACAGGTCGACTATGAAAAAAATTGTTGGATTGACTCTCGGTATTGCTTGGCTGGCCGCCGCCCTCAACGTCCATGCATCCACCAGTGCCGAGCTGATCGTCAGGGGGACGATCAAACCAGCCGCCTGCAACCTCAGCATGACCGGTGGTGGCATCATCAACTACGGCGACATTCCCTCTGGCCAATTGCTGCCAACGGCATTCAACCCATTGGCGGAAAGAACCGCCCCGTTGACCGTCACTTGCGGCACCACGCCTGCTACGTTCGGACTGAAATTCGTCGACCTGCAGGCGGCCAGTAAGGTCCCGGGCATCCTCAATGTGCTCGGCTCAGGCTATACCGAGGTGCACAATTATGGCCTGGGTACTGCGAACGGCCGGCGAACCGGCGGCTTTGCGGTCACCCTCAGGGACCTCAGGTCGTCGAGTACAGTACTGTCGCCCATCATGCGTGTCGGTAACGGTGCCTGGCAGAACAGCGACGGCAAGGTCGCCCAATCGCCCACTCAGTATTCATGGCGCAGTGGCACAACCATCACCCCGGCCTCAATCGCTCAGTTGACCGGAACTATCGCGGTGCGGGCGGTGATTAACAGGGGGCAGGATCTGGACCTGAGTCGTGACATTACCCTGGATGGGCGCGCGACACTTGAGTTGAGTTACATCTAAGCGATCAAACTGCAGCCGATAAAGAAGCTGCGTGCTTCTTGTCGGCTGTTTTTATGTGGTCGTCTGGATAAACAAACAACTTCAAGTTCGTGGGGAGCACTGAGTGTTTAGTCTTTCATTAATAAATAATGCACGGTTGTTTTGTGCGGGCGCGTGTCTGTGTTTTACCGGTATTGCATTAGCCGACGGTATGTTGCCGGAAACTACGGTGGTTGTGCTTTATGAAGCCCAGGGCGAAGCCACGCTGAACATCAAGAATACCGACGCGGTGCCAGCGCTGCTTCACTCGGTCGTGGAAAATGTGCCCGAGGATATGGAGTCGCTGTTGATTGTGACGCCACCCATTACCCGCGTGGAGGCGGGGGAAACTCAATTGGTGCGTTTCATCAGCACCTTGAAGGAGCCACTGAAGACCCAGCGGTTGAAACGCGTGTCTTTCGAAGGCATCCCCCAGGCGCGCGCCGCAGGCGGTGCGACTATCGGCATCACGCTGCGACAGAATTTGCCGTTGATCCTTCACCCGAAAGATCTGCCGGTTCATCACACGCCCTGGGAACTGCTGAAGTGGGCGCGCGCAGGGGCGGGGCTGACGGTTCACAACGACAGTGCCTACGTAGTGCGCCTGATTCCGGAGGTGCGGCTGCTGCCACAAGGAGCCTTGGCGACCTTGCCGCGCACTTACGTGTTGCCGGGGGAAACGCTGACGCTGAAGGTGGATGGCGCGTTGGAAGGGGTAACAGACGTCGAGATCCAGCCGGCCACGCTCTACGGCTTTTCGGCGGACAGCTTCCGGGCTCCGATCAATGCCGACAGGGGTTAATCGACCCATGGCCAACCTGTCGAATAACAAACGAGTGGCTTCTTTGCGGCCGTGTCGGCCCACTCTGCTGATGGGGGTTGCGACACTATGGGGCTTGCCTGGCCTGGCCCCCGCAGTGGAGCTGGGGGAGGGTTTCGACCTGGCTGCACTGACTACCCACGGCATTGATCCGAAGGTCTCCGACTACTTTCGCAGTGCGGCGCGCTTTCGCGAAGGTGTTCATGTGGTGGGGTTGCGGGTCAATGGCAACCCGCTCGGGTTGGTCGATGCCCGGTTCGACTCGCAAGGGCAGCTGTGTTTCACCCCGGGGCTGCTCGATAAAGCCGGATTGGTGAAGCCCGAAGGCATTATCCGCAAGGGCGCTACTGCAGACCTGGCCTGCCACGACTTCCTGGGTGCTTTCCCGGCCACGATGGTGCGGCTGCGCCCAGGAAATGACGAAGTGGCGCTGGTAGTGCCGACCGGATCACTGCGTGAACCGCAGTGGGAGGCTGGCCAGTTTGCCCGGGGCGGGGCGGCGGCGTTGTTCAACTATGACGTGCAGGGATTCGACAGTTATTCGAACAATGGAAGCAATCGTTTTGTTTCGGCCTATACCGAGGCGGGTTTCAACCTGGGCGATTGGATTGTCCGCAGCCGCCAATTTTATGTGTCCGACAATGGAGTGACACGCAACGAGCATCTTTATGCTTATGCGCAGCGGGATATTGCCGCGTTGCAATCGACCTTTCAGGTAGGTCAGCTCTCCAGCAACAACCCGCTGTTTGGCGGTGTTCAGCTGTCCGGTGTGCAGTTTTCCCCCGATGGTCAGTCGCGCACGCCGGCGGGCAGTAACAATGCTGTGGTGGAGGGGCTGGCGCAGAGCCAGTCGCGGATTGAAGTACGTCAATCGGGAGTGTTGATCCACAGCATACTGGTGCCCGAGGGACCGTTCCGGCTGACGGGCTTGCCATTGCTCAACGGCACCAGCGACCTGGAGGTCAGCGTCATCGATGTGCGAGGTGCCAAGCGCAGCTTCGTGGTACCTGCGGCCTCATTTGCCGGGAGCGCCCCGGCGGAGCCTGGCTACTATCTCTCCTTGGGCAAGGTGCGTAGAAATGCGCATGAGGAAGGCCCGACTCCGGTCGTTGCCATGGGCAGCGGCACCTGGGGTTTGGGGCGAGACTCCTCTGCGGGCTTCGGCTTGTTGGGCTCCGATGAGTATGGGGCGGCAGGAGGCACCCTGAGCAGCGTGTTTTTCCAGCGGGTTTCTGTTGGCGCACGTCACAACGTTTCCCGGGACAGCCGTAATACGGTGTTCGGATCACGCAGCAGCGTGTCCGCGAGCAGCCCGGTGAGCGCCAACATCGATCTTAATCTCAGTGTCACTACGCAAAGCCATGGCTATCGCGAGGTCCTTGAAGCGGGCCGATCGGCCAGGACCGACGAGCTGGATGCACGCTTCAAGCGTCAGTACACGGCGGGTGTGAGCTGGGTCGACAACACGCTGGGTGCATTTTCCGTGGGGTATACCCGCAGTTCCCAGTTTGATGGGCAGTCGGCCGACCATGTGTTTGCGGCATGGAACAAGTCGTTCCGCTATGCGGACGTCGCATTGGTCGCTGACTCTCAGGTAGGCGGTACTTCGGCACGCCGCGATGCCCTGAGTGAGGGCCGTCGGCGCGTTACAGTCGAGGACAGTGATCTGTCCGTGCGACTGCAGGTCAGCGTACCCCTGGGCAGCGACCGGCGGGTGAACAGCTATGTCAGCAAGCGTGGCAATCAGTCCCGAGCCGGTACGGCGCTCAGTGAGCGGGTCAATGAGTATGTGAATTACGAGGTCGGTGTCGAACGCGACCTCAGCGCCCGGGAGCAATCGATACGCGGCCAGGTGGACCTGATGCCACGCTACATCCGCGTGGGCCTGGGGGTCAGTCGCGACCCATCGGGCACCAGTTACACGGGGCAGCTGCAAGGTGGCGTGGTGGCTCACGCGGGCGGCGTGACCTTCTCGCCGTATGCCATCCAGGACACCTTTGGCATCGCATCGGTAGGGGATATCGGCTCTGCCAAACTCGACACGCCCTACGGTCCGGTGTGGACCGACTTCAGCGGGCAGGCCGTGATCCCAGGCTTGCCCGC
Source organism: Pseudomonas sp. SJZ103 (assembly GCF_007828335.1). Taxonomy (NCBI): domain Bacteria; kingdom Pseudomonadati; phylum Pseudomonadota; class Gammaproteobacteria; order Pseudomonadales; family Pseudomonadaceae; genus Pseudomonas; species Pseudomonas sp. SJZ103. The sequence goes on along the minus strand of NZ_VIUN01000002.1, from coordinate 377,597 downwards.
CTACACGAACAGCCGCATCGAAGTGCAGACCCAGTCCTTGCCCAAGCGCGTTGACCTGAAGAACGGCACCCGGGTGCTTGCCCCTGGGCGAGGGGCCGTCAATACCGTCGCATTCGATGTGGTGACAGTGCGTCGTGTGTTAGTCACGGCCACTGATCAACAAGGGCGAACACTGCCTCAGGGTGCTTCGGTGTTCGACAAAAACAATCGCTTCCTGACCAGTGTGGTGGGTGACGGCATGATCTTTCTGAACGACTTCAATGACTCGCAACACCTGCGCGTTGCATTGCCGGACTCCTCCTCTTGCCTGCTCAACCTTGCTCCCGAGACCAAGGCCGACCATGACAAGTTCTATGAGACAACATCGGCGGTGTGCCATGCTCGTTAAGCTGAAAAACGCGGGTTTTTTCGCAGTACTCTGCACGCTGTCGATGGCCGGTGGAGTTCGCGCCGAAAACTGCCAGCTGTCCGTCAGCCAGCCGTATATCGACTATGGCGTCATTCGCAGGGAGGCGCTTGTCGAGAGCCGTTCAATCGCGCTGGGTACGCGCAGGGTGCACCTGAACGTACTGTGCGCAGAGCCGGCAGCTATCGCGTTGCGATTTACCGGCGTGGCCGACGGGCAAGGTTATCGGTTTGGGCGTCATGGGCGATTCAGCCTGACTCTCAAGCACGCCCAGGTGAATGGGCGTGCCGTCGAATGGGCGCAGGCCCACCTTCCGGGTAAGGCGTTCGACGGGCAGTTATTGCCGGGCCAGGTCCTGGTCGCTCGGGCGGTGGGAAAGCGATTGACTGCCCAGGTTGAAGTCGACACCGACCTGCCCGCCAACGCCCTGCAAGTCAGCAGTCAAGTGGTGCTGGAGGGGCGCGGCAGTTTCGAACTGGTCAGTCCGGCTGTTCCACTGAGCCGATGAAGTTGGCGAACTCGGGGGTTTGCGGGTTGGCGAACAGTACCTTGGGATCGCCGACTTCGTGCACCTTGCCTTGGTGCATGAACACCAGCTTGTCGCCGACTTCCCGGGCGAATCGCATTTCGTGGGTGACCATGATCAGGGTCATGCCGTCCTTGGCCAGTTGGCGCACCACGCTGAGCACTTCATTGACCAGCTCCGGGTCCAGGGCCGAGGTGATTTCATCGCACAGCAGCACCTTGGGCGACATGGCCAGGGCGCGGGCGATGGCAACCCGCTGTTGCTGGCCGCCGGACAGGCGATCGGGGAAAGCGTCGAATTTCTCGCCCAGCCCCACGCGTTCCAGCATCTGCCTGGCCAGTTGGGCCGCCTTGGCCTTGGGCACTTTCTGCACGACCTGTGGTGCAAGCATGACGTTTTCACCCACCGTCAGGTGCGGGAACAGGTTGAACTGTTGGAACACCATGCCGACTTTCTGCCGCAGGCTGCGCAGGTCGGCCCGGGCCGCATCGAGGTATTCACCATCGACTTCGATCACGCCGTCATTGATCGACTCCAGGCCATTGAGGGTGCGCAGCAAGGTGGACTTGCCCGAGCCGCTGCGGCCGATGATTGCCACCACCTGGCCTTCTTCAACGGTCAGGTCGATGCCCTTGAGGACGTGGTGATCGCCGTAATACTTATGCAGAGCGGAAATTCTAAGCAGAGGCATGCAGTCTCCTTTCCAGGTAGCGCGCACTGAGGGACAAGGGGTAGCAGAGCAGGAAGTAACCGAGGGCCACCAGGCCGTAGACCATAAAGGGCTCGAAGGTGGCGTTGGCGAGCATGCCGCCGGTCTTGGTCAGTTCGGTAAAACCGATGATTGAAGTGACAGCGGTGCCTTTGACCACTTGCACCGAGAACCCAACGGTGGGCGCCACTGCAATGCGCAGGGCTTGGGGCAGGATCACGTAGCGCAGTTGTTCAAGCGGATTCAACGCCAGGCTGGCCGATGCTTCCCACTGGCCGTGGGCGATGGAGTCGACGCAGCCGCGCCAGATTTCGGCGAGGTAGGCGCTGGTAAACAGCGTCAAGGCGATCGCGGCCGCCAGCCAGGGCGAAATATCCACGCCGAGCAGGGCAATGCCGAAAAAAACCAGGAACAGCTGCATCAACAACGGTGTGCCCTGGAACAGTTCGATATAGGTGCGCGCAACATTGCGCGCGAATGCCTTGCGGCTGATGCGCAGGGTCATCACCAGCAAGCCGATCAGGCCGCCGCCGATAAACGCCACGAGCGACAGCAACAGCGTCCACTGCAGGCCCGTAAGCAGGTTGCGCACGATGTCCCAGAAGGAAAAATCACTCATCGGCTGTTCCTCATCACAAAGCGGCGGCCGATCCAGTTGAGCAACTGGCGAATCATCAACGCCATGCACAGGTACACCAGGGTGGTCAGGGCATAGGTTTCGAACGCGCGGAAATTGCGCGACTGGATAAAGTTGGCGGCAAAGCTCAGCTCCTCGGTGGCGATCTGCGAACACACCGCCGAACCGAGCATCACGATGATGATCTGGCTGCTCAGGGCCGGCCACACCTTGCCCAGCGCCGGCAGCAGCACCACATGGCGAAACGCTTCGAAGCGCGTCATCGCCAGCGCAGCGGCGGCTTCCAGTTGCCCACGTGGGATGGCCTGGATACCGGCGCGGATGATCTCCGTGGAGTAGGCTCCCAGGTTGATCACCATCGCCAATACGGCTGCTTGCCACTCGGTAATTTTCAATCCCAGGGAGGGCAGGCCGAAGAAGATGAAGAACAACTGCACCAGGAACGGTGTGTTGCGGATCAACTCGACATACACACCGAAGAACCAGGCAAATGGCTGGATCTTCCACGCCCGCACCACGGCGCCGACAGTGCCCAGGGCGACGCCCAGGATTGCGCCGATGGCAGTCAGCTCAAGGGTGAACAGCGCGCCGCGCAACAGCAGGTCGGTATTGGCCAGCACCGGCACAAAGTCGAATTGATAGGCCATCAATCAGCTCCGCTTCAGAGATCAGCAGGCAATGGTTCTTTGAGCCACTGCATCGCGTTCTTTTCCAGGCTGCCGTCAGCCTTGGCCGCGACCAGGATCTGGTTGACCTTCTCCAGAAGCGCCGGCTCGTTCTTGTTCACGCCCACGTACACCGGCGAGTCCTTGAGCTTCACTTTCAACGCTGGCACGCGTTTCGGGTTGCGTTCGCTGATTGCCACCATCACCACGTTGCCGCTGGCGATCAGGTCGACCTGGCCGGCCAGGTAGGCGGCGATGGTGGAGTTGTTGTCTTCGAAGCGCTTGATGGTGGCTTCCTTCGGCGCTACAGCAGTCAGCTCGATGTCTTCGATGGCGCCACGGGTCACGCTGATGGTCTTGCCCTTGAGGTCGTCGGTGCTGCTGATGGCGGCATCAGGCGGGCCGAACACGGCCAGATAGAACGGTGCGTAGGCCTTGGAGAAGTCGATGACCTTTTCGCGCTCGGGGTTCTTGCCCAGGCTGGAGATCACCAGGTCGACCTTGCCGGTGGTGAGGAACGGGATGCGGTTGGTGCTGTTGACCGGGGTCAGCTCCAGCTTGACCTTAAGTTGGTCGGCCAGCAGCTTGGCGGTGTCGATGTCCAGGCCACGTGGCTTCATGTCGGGGCCGACCGAGCCGAACGGCGGGAAGTCCTGGGGCACGGCGACCTTGAGGGTGCCACGGGCGACGATATCGTCCAGACCGTTGGCCTGGGCGGGTGCCTGGCTCAGCATCAGGCTGGCAAACAGGGCAGTGAGCAGGGCGCTGAAGCGCTTGGTCATGGCAACTCTCCGAGAAGGGCGAAGGAATTTTCTGGATTTGCTCAGTGCATAGCCCATGCCAGTACTGCTCGGATTGTCTGTGAGGCTCGAGTTTGTTGAGGTTCAGTGGTCTTACTGGTCTGAACAGTGCTGCGCGTTTTTGCACCCTTTTCGAGCGTCGGTAAAACTCCGCGAGCCCCTTTGGGGCGTGGCTTGCCGCGGCCCCCGAATAGCTTTACAACTAGCCGCTCTGTTGACGCAAATCTTGAGTTTTTTATGAATTCCATCGCCCAAGCCGTACCGGAGGCGGCCCTGCAGGCCATCCGCAAACTGATCAAGGAGCAAGGCTTCGGGCCGGGCGATGCACTGCCGTCCCAGCGCGACCTGGCGGTGCAGTTGGGCGTCAGCCGGGCGTCGCTGCGCGAAGCGCTGTCGTCCTTGAGCGCTTTGGGGGTGGTCAGTGTGCAGCCGGGCAAAGGTGTGTTCGTGCAGGCGGTGGAGGACGCACCGGGCTTTGCCTGGCCTTTTGCCGCCCAGGCCACGCCGCTCGAAATCTTTCAGTTGCGTTACGCACTGGAAGGGTTTGCGGCGGGTTTGGCGGCTGTGACGCTGACGATCGATGCGCTGGACAGCCTGGAAGACAACGTCGAAGCGATGCGCAAGGTGCTCAAGGCCAGTGACTTCGAAGCGGCTGCGCGGCTGGACTTCGAGTTCCACCAGCGCATCCTGTTGGCCAGTGGTAACCGGGCGATGGTGAGCATCCTGAGTGCCAGTGCCGAGGTGTTTCTGGAAAGTCAGAAACTACCGTTCATCCGACCGGAGCGGGCCATGGAAACCTGGCAGGAGCATCGCAAAATCCTGCGCGCCCTGGCCCGGCGGGCCAGCGCATCGGCGCAGAAAACCATGCAGGAGCATGTACGCAATGCGGCGTTGCGCACGGGTATTGCCTTCGTGACTCCCGTTGCGCCCTGAGTTGGGCTATACCCAAACTCATGCGCCATCATAGGAAGACTCAATCAGAGGCGGCTTCCTGAACGGGGGAAGGGCGGCTATGATGGGCAACGTTTTTTTTGCTTACAATCCGGAGACATCCATGAGCAACGATCTTATCAAGCACGTCACCGACGCGACCTTTGAGGCCGAAGTACTCAAGGCTGCTGGCCCGGTGCTGGTTGACTACTGGGCTGAATGGTGTGGCCCTTGCAAAATGATCGCTCCGGTCCTGGACGACATTGCAACCACCTATGAAGGCAAGCTGACCATTGCCAAGCTGAACATCGACGACAATCAGGAAACCCCGGCCAAGCATGGCGTGCGCGGTATTCCTACGCTAATGCTGTTCAAGAACGGCAACGTCGAAGCCACTAAGGTGGGCGCGCTGTCGAAGTCGCAGCTGCAAGCTTTCCTCGACGCCAACATCTGAGTGTCATCAAAAAAGCCCCGCAAATAGCGGGGCTTTTTCGTGAAACAGGGCTAGACGCTCCGAAACTCAGGTGGTACATTCGGCCCCGCACTGGTTTCTCCACTGCCCCCTGCAAGCCGTCGCCGACGCATTCCTTTTCGATTAGTACGCGATCCTGTCGCCTTCTCTGCGGCGCGGCCTCATTAAGCCAAAAGCTTAATTTCCCCCCCTCCATAAATGATTACGTCATTCCTATATGAATCTGACTGAACTCAAGCAAAAGCCGATTACCGACCTGCTCCAACTGGCCGAAGAAATGGGCATAGAAAATATGGCCCGTTCGCGCAAGCAGGACGTGATTTTCTCCCTGCTGAAAAAGCACGCGAAAAGCGGCGAGGAAATCTCCGGTGATGGCGTGCTGGAGATTCTCCAGGACGGCTTCGGCTTCCTCCGCTCTGCAGACGCCTCCTATCTCGCCGGCCCAGACGATATCTATGTCTCGCCGAGCCAGATCCGTCGCTTCAACTTGCGCACCGGTGACACCATCGTTGGCAAGATCCGCCCACCGAAGGAAGGCGAGCGTTACTTCGCCCTGCTCAAGGTCGACACGATCAACTTCGATCGTCCCGAGAACGCGAAAAACAAGATTCTCTTCGAGAACCTGACACCGCTGTTCCCGACCGTGCGCATGAAGATGGAAGCCGGTAACGGTTCCACCGAAGACTTGACCGGTCGCGTGATCGACCTGTGCGCCCCGATCGGCAAAGGCCAGCGTGGCCTGATCGTCGCTCCGCCGAAAGCCGGTAAGACCATCATGCTGCAGAACATTGCAGCGAACATCGCACGTAACAATCCTGAAGTTCACCTGATCGTCTTGCTGATCGATGAGCGTCCGGAAGAAGTAACCGAAATGCAGCGCACCGTGCGCGGCGAAGTGGTTGCCTCGACGTTCGATGAGCCGCCAACCCGCCACGTGCAGGTTGCCGAAATGGTGATCGAGAAGGCCAAGCGCCTGGTCGAACACAAGAAGGACGTGGTGATCCTGCTCGACTCCATCACCCGTCTGGCCCGTGCCTACAACACCGTGATCCCGAGCTCCGGCAAGGTATTGACCGGTGGTGTCGATGCCCACGCCCTGGAGAAACCGAAGCGTTTCTTCGGCGCCGCGCGGAATATCGAAGAAGGCGGCTCGCTGACCATTATCGCCACCGCACTGGTTGAAACCGGTTCGAAGATGGACGAAGTGATTTACGAAGAGTTCAAGGGTACCGGCAACATGGAACTGCCCCTGGACCGTCGCATCGCGGAAAAACGCGTGTTCCCGGCGATCAACATCAACCGCTCCGGCACCCGCCGCGAAGAGTTGCTGACCGCCGACGACGAACTGCAGCGCATGTGGATCCTGCGCAAGCTGCTGCACCCGATGGATGAAGTGGCGGCCATCGAGTTCCTGATCGACAAGTTGAAAACCACCAAGACCAACGACGAGTTCTTCCTGTCGATGAAACGTAAGTAATAACGACGTTTCAGGTCCAAAAGAATGGCGCCCTCGGGGGCGCCATTTTTTTTTTGCGCGTTTTTTAAGCATGTTCCCGGTCCAAATGCACCGCGATAAGCTGCCAGCAGCCCTCAGAGCAGGTAGGATGTACGCCTATTTTACGGGTGGCATGGTTAATGAAATTCAAGGATCTTCGGGATTTCGTGCAGCAACTTGAGCAGCGCGGAGAGTTGAAACGTATCCAGATGCCGATTTCCCCGGTGCTGGAAATGACTGAGATTTGCGACCGCACCTTGCGTAACAAGGGGCCGGCGCTGCTGTTCGAGAACCCCACCGGTTTTGATATTCCGGTGCTCGGCAACCTGTTCGGTACCCCCGAGCGTGTGGCCTTTGGCATGGGCGCCGAGGCGGTCAGCGAATTGCGCGAGATCGGCAAGCTGCTGGCGTTCCTCAAGGAACCCGAGCCGCCCAAGGGCCTTAAGGATGCCTGGTCGAAGCTGCCGATCTTCCGCAAGATCATTGCCATGGCACCCAAGGTGGTCAAGGACGCGGTGTGCCAGGAAGTGGTCATCGAAGGGGATGACGTCGATCTGGCCATGCTCCCCGTGCAAACCTGCTGGCCCGGCGATGTCGGCCCGCTGATCACTTGGGGCCTGACCGTCACCAAGGGCCCGAACAAAGACCGCCAGAACCTCGGTATCTACCGCCAGCAAGTGATCGGCCGCAACAAGGTGATCATGCGTTGGCTGAGCCACCGTGGCGGTGCCTTGGACTTCCGTGAGTGGTGCGAGAAGCATCCCGGCAAGCCGTTCCCGGTCTCCGTGGCCCTGGGCGCTGACCCGGCGACCATCCTCGGCGCCGTGACCCCTGTACCCGACAGCCTGTCCGAGTATGCCTTCGCCGGCCTGTTACGTGGCAACCGCACCGAGCTGGTGAAGTGCCGTGGCAACGACCTGCAAGTACCGGCCACCGCTGAAATCATCCTCGAAGGCGTGATTCATCCAGGCGAGATGGCCGATGAAGGCCCGTACGGCGACCACACCGGCTATTACAACGAAGTCGACAGCTTTCCGGTGTTCACCGTCGAGCGCATCACCCATCGGATCAAGCCGATCTACCACAGCACCTACACCGGCCGTCCGCCAGATGAGCCGGCGATTCTGGGTGTGGCGCTGAACGAAGTGTTCGTGCCGATCCTGCAGAAGCAATTCCCGGAGATCACCGACTTCTACCTGCCGCCGGAAGGCTGCTCGTATCGCATGGCCATCGTGACGATGAAGAAGTCGTACCCGGGCCATGCCAAGCGGGTAATGCTGGGTGTGTGGTCGTTTTTGCGACAGTTCATGTACACCAAGTTCGTTATCGTCACCGACGACGACATCAACGCCCGGGACTGGAACGATGTGATCTGGGCCATCACCACGCGCATGGACCCCAAGCGCGACACGGTGATGATCGACAACACACCGATCGACTACCTCGACTTCGCGTCGCCGGTGTCGGGCCTGGGCTCGAAGATGGGCCTGGACGCTACCCACAAATGGCCGGGTGAAACGACCCGCGAGTGGGGCCGGGTGATCGTCAAGGATGAGGCCGTCACGGCACGTGTCGATGCGATCTGGAAAGAATTGGGAATAGATTGATGCGTGTAACCCTGCAACCTTCCGGCGCCGTGCTGGAGCTGGAACCCGGCGAGCGAATCCTCGAAGGCGCGCGCCGCCTGGGCTACGAGTGCCCCCAGGCGTGTCGCAATGGCGTGTGCCACGTTTGCGCCGCACTGCTGGTGGAAGGCCGGGTGCAGCAAGCCGGCGAAGTGCGCGATCATGGTGAGTTCTACACCTGCATCGCCGAGCCGCTGGAAGATTGCATTGTGTTGTGGGATGGCGTGCTGGCGCCGGGAGAGTTGCCGTTGCGCAAGTTGTCGTGCCAATTGAGTGAGTGCGTGGAAGTGGGTGGCGACGTGTGGCGCGTGCGCCTGCGGGCCCCGGCCGGCAAGGCGGTGCGTTACCACGCCGGGCAATACCTGATGATCGAGCGGGAGAATGGCGAGAAGTCGGCATTTTCCCTGGCGTCGGCACCCCACGCCGGTCGCGAACTGGAACTGCATGTACTGGCCCGCGAGGACAGCGCGCGCAACTTGCTGGAGCAATTGCAGCGCAACCAGATGGCGCGCATCGAGCTGCCTTTTGGCGACACCCACCTGGCCGAGCTGCCGGACGGGCCATTGGTGCTGATCGCCGCCGGTACCGGCATGGCGCAGATGCACAGCCTGATCGAGCATTGCCGCGCTTCCGGCTTCAAGCATCCGGTGCACCTGTACTGGGGTGTGCGTCGCCCGGAAGATTTCTACGAGATCGAGCACTGGGACCAATGGCTGCAACTGCCCAACCTGTTCCTGCACAAGGTGGTCAGCGACCTGTGTGGTTGGGAGGGGCGCTGCGGCCTGCTGCATGAAGCGGTGTGCGAAGACATTGCCGACCTCAAGGCGGTGCATGTCTACGCCAGCGGTTCACCGGCGATGATCTACGGCACGCTGGATGCGTTGGTCGACGCCGGCATGGATGCGCACCAGATGCGCGCCGACGTATTCGCCTACGCGCCGCGGCCCTGACGAAACCGAGCTTTGGAAGGGGGCTTGCGCCCGCTCAGAATCGTACCCCGGTCGTCACCATCGCCGCATTGAACCCCAGCAGCACCAACTCCGCTGCCACCGGCCCGTAATGGGTGCCTACCGACGGAATGATCACCGGCGCCACGCCGAAACGGTTGAGGGGGATCTTGTCGCGGTATTTGCCGCGATAGCCCTGGATCGCCCCGCCTGTGACCTTCAGGTACACCGCAGAGTCGGCCATGTCATAGCGCTTGCCTGCGTAGGCGTAGTACGAGCGCTGGCTGAACGAGTTGCGAAACGTCGCCCCGCCATACACCAATCCTGATGCCTCATTGCGCTCCAGGCCGATCAGGTCCTGGTTGTTGTTGTGGTCTTTGTCCGGCGCGAAGTGCCGGGTATAGACGCTGGTCTGCGCGTACCAGAAGCCTTTGTCGTCGTCGGCGGGCGGCGTTTCGCCAGCCAGTGCGGTGGTGGCTTGTGCCAGGAACAGCAGGCCCGGCAGTCGAATTTTCTTCATGGGTGCGACCTCAATAGTCGGTTTGATGGGCGGCTAGGTGGGTCGTGATGTGCGCGCCAGTTTGACGGCGTGACGTGTTCCCAGGCTGAACCTGGGCTGAAAGTAGTGGGATTGTCCCGTTCAATCCTGACGAACGGGACTGCGCCGCCAAAGCAGTGGCGGCAACCGCCATAGCACTTTTTCGCCGTACGGTTACAGCGGCGCGTTTTATTACGGTAAAGTTGCTTACAACTGGTAACACACAGGAGGCGCACCGCTTTTCGCCATGACCGCCATTGAATCCGATCTTTTGCAATTGGCTTACCCTCCGCGGCTCGATCTTGGGCCGCAACTCACTCACGAACAGTTAATGAGCTCGATGCAGGCCACCATGTGCCGGCACAAGGGTGGGCCGGTCTGGCTATTTGCGTATGGTTCGCTGATCTGGCGCCCGGAATGCTCGTCGACCGAACGGGTGCGGGCACGGGTGCACGGTTATCACCGCGGCTTGTACCTATGGTCCCATGAGCATCGGGGCACGCCGGAGTTACCGGGCCTGGTCTTTGGCCTGGATCGCGGAGGTTCGTGCAGCGGGTTCGCCTATCGCTTGCCGGAAGATCAACTGGAGGCCTCGCTTTACGCCTTGTGGCAGCGCGAGATGCCTTACCCCTCGTACCGGCCGCACTGGCTCAGCTGTCGTCTTGAAGATGGCAGTCAGGTGCAGGCGTTGGGGTTTGTGTTGGAGCGGCACTTGCCCAGCTACGCCGGCAACTTGCCCGATATCGTGCTGAACCATGTGCTGCAAAGCGCTTGCGGGCGTTACGGCACTACTCGCGATTACGTCGAGCAGACCGTCAACGCCCTGCGTAGCCACGCCATGCCAGACAAGAATCTGGAGGCGCGGCTCAAGCGTTGTGCCAAGGATTGCTCAGGCGATTAACGCGCCGAGCTGACACTGTTGGTGTGCCACAGCGTTGGGATCAGGAACGCGATGGCCAGCAGGCACGCGCCGATCAGCAGCACGAAACCACCGTCCCAGCCAAAATGGTCCACGGTGTAGCCCATGGCCGCACTGGCTGCCACCGAACCGCCCAGGTAGCCGAACAGACCGGTGAAGCCCGCAGCCGTACCGGCGGCTTTCTTCGGTGCCAGCTCCAGCGCCTGCAGGCCGATCAACATCACCGGGCCGTAGATCAAAAAGCCGATCGAGAACAGCGCGATCATGTCGACCATCGGGTTGCCCGGCGGGTTGAGCCAGTACACCAGGGTCGCCACGGTCACCAGCGCCATGAACACGATGCCGGTCAGGCCACGGTTGCCACGGAAGATCTTGTCCGACATCCAGCCGCACAGCAGCGTGCCTGGAATACCTGCCCATTCGTAGAAGAAGTACGCCCAGGACGATTTATCCACCGTGAAGTGCTTGGCTTCCTTGAGGTAGGTCGGTGCCCAGTCCAGTACGCCGTAGCGCAGCAGGTAGACGAACACGTTGGCGAAGGCGATGTACCAGAGCATTTTGTTGCGCAGCACGTACTTGACGAAGATTTCCTTGGCGCTGAATTCGTCTTCGTGGCTGGCGTCGTAGCCTTCCGGGTAGTCGTTCTTGTATTTCTCAATCGGTGGCAGGCCCACCGATTGCGGGGTGTCGCGCATGGTGATGAAGGCAAACGCCGCCACCGCCAAGGCCACCGTGGCCGGCACGTAGAAGGCGGCATGCCAGTCGTTGAACCAGGCCATCCCCAGCAGGAACAGCGGGCCGATCAGGCCGCCGCCGACGTTGTGCGCCACGTTCCACACCGACACCACGCCGCCGCGTTCTTTCTGCGACCACCAGTGCACCATGGTCCGGCCACTGGGCGGCCAGCCCATGCCCTGGGCCCAGCCGTTGATGAACAGCAAAATAAACATCATGGTCACACTGGACGTTGCCCAAGGTGCGAAACCGAAAATGAACATCACCCCCGCTGAAACCAGCAGGCCGAAGGGCAGGAAGTAGCGTGGGTTGGAACGGTCGGACACCAGGCCCATGAGGAACTTGGACAGGCCGTAGGCGATCGCGATCGCCGACATCGCCAAGCCCAGCTCACCTCGGGTGTAACCCTCGTCGATCAGGTAGGGCATGGCCAGAGAGAAGTTTTTGCGCAGCAGGTAGTACCCGGCATAACCGAAGAAAATACCGGCGAAGATCTGCCAGCGCAGTCGTCGATAGGTACTGTCGATTTTTTCTTCAGGCAGGGGCGCCTGGTGCGCGGCAGGACGAAAGAAAGCAAACATTCAAGAGCTCCAGATTTCTTGTTTTGACTGCGGATGCGAATGTTACAGTTTCGTTACCGAAAATAGCATCGCCTCTTATGCGCAAACAAAGGAAATGAGAGCAAGCGCGTGTTCTCTTACGAACATGTCGCTAATAGATAAATGGTGGTCGCTTAGCGTTTCTCAGACCAATGGAGAACAAATGTGGGAGGGGGCTTGCCCCCGATAGCGGTAGGTCAGCCAGCTTATCTGTAGCTGACCCACTGCCATCGGGGGCAAGCCCCCTCCCACATTTGATTGCATTTCAGGTCGGTCAGCGGGTTCGAACGACCACCTTGCCCACCGCCTTGCGCTGGCCGAGGTCATTGATTGCCTGGGCGGCCTGTTCCAGCGGATAGACCTGCGACACCAATGGCTTGAGCTTGCCCTCACCGTACCAAGTGAACAGTTGCTGGAAGTTCGCCGCGTTGTCCTGCGGCTGGCGCTGGGCAAATGAACCCCAGAACACCCCGACCACCGCCGCGCCCTTGAGCAGCGCCAGGTTCACCGGCAGCTCCGGGATGCGCCCGCTGGCAAAACCCACCACCAGCAGGCGGCCATTCCAGGCGATGGCGCGGATGGCCTGGTCAAACAGGTCGCCGCCTACCGGGTCGTAGATCACATCGGCGCCGTTACCGTCAGTCAGGCGCTTGATCTCGTCCTTGAGGCTGGCTTCGCTGTAGTTGATCAGTTCATCGGCGCCGGCGGCTTTGGCCACGGCGAGTTTGTCGGCGCTGCTCGCGGCGGCGATCACCCGTGCGCCCATGGCCTTGCCGATTTCCACGGCGGCCAGGCCCACGCCGCCGGAAGCGCCGAGGACCAGCAGGGTTTCGCCGGGTTGCAGGTTGGCGCGTTGTTTCAGCGCGTGCATTGAGGTGCCGTAGGTCATGCTGAAGGCGGCGGCGGTGTTGAAGTCCATGCTCGGCGGGATCGGCAGCACGTTGTAGCCCGGCACCGCGACCTGCTCGGCAAAGCTGCCCCAGCCGGTGAGCGCCATGACCCGGTCGCCGACTTTCAAGTGGCTGACCTTTTCCCCGACTTCGCTGACCACGCCCGATGCCTCGCCACCCGGCGAGAATGGGAAGGGCGGCTTGAACTGGTATTTACCCTCGATGATCAGGGTGTCGGGGAAGTTGACCCCGGCGGCATGCACATCCAGCAGGATTTCGTTTTTCTTGATCGCCGGGCTGGCGATCTCTTCCAGCACCAGGGTTTCGGCGGGGCCGAAGGCTTTGCACAGCACAGCTTTCATCGGGCTATTCCTTTTGGTGTCGTGGCCGATAAGTGTAGGAGGGTAGCCGTGTGGGTCAACGAGCATGCTCGGCCCTGATAAGTCGCCATAAGCTTGTGCTCTGCCTTGCTAGCGTTATGCTACCCGGCAACCGAATGTGAGGAATGAACTGTGAAAGCGTGGATCCTGTTGATGCTGGCCCTGACCTTGCCGATGGCAGCCCAGGCCGAAGAAGCCAAAGAAGGGGCGCCGCCGAAGGTCAGCTATATCAGCCTGAGCCCGCCGTTCGTGGGTAACTACGGCCTGGATGGCACGGCCAAGCTCAAAGTGTTCAAGGCCGACATCGCCCTGCGCGTGACCGGCGAGGAAGCCGCCAAAGCGGTCAAGGCCAATGACGCATTGATCCGTAACCAGTTGGTCGCGCTATTCACCCAGCAGACCAACGAGACGATGAGCACTGTCGAGGGCAAGGAAAAACTGCGCCAGGAAGCGCTGAAGCAAACCCAGCAAGTGATGAACGACGAGACTGGCAAGCCCATGGTGGAAGACCTGTTGTTCAACAACCTGATCATCCAGTAACTGTGTCGAGCGGGCTTGTTGTGGCAAGCCCGCTCGCCACAATCAGCGGGCTCATCACGCTCAAGACGCCAAACTCTTCCTGAACCGCGCCAACGCCACTGCAAAAAACAACAGCCCAATCCCCGCCAGCGCCAGCAAGTCCGGCCACACCACGCCGATGCCTGCGTCGCGAAACAAAATCGCTGCGCTCAGGCTCACAAAGTGCGTCGACGGCGAGCCCTGCATCACCCATTGCAACCACTCGGGCATGCTGTCCAGCGGCGTGCTGCCGCCTGACAAGAGCAGCATCGGGATAATCACCGGGATCGCCAGCAAGCCGAACTGCGGCGTGGAGCGGGCGAGGGTGGCGAGGAAGATCCCCAGTGCCGTACTGGCAAACAGATACAGGGCGGTCACAAACAGGAACAACCCCAGCGACCCGGCCAGCGGCACGCCGAGCAGCCCTTTGACCACCACCTCCAGCGATAGCCAAGTGCACAGCACCACCACCAGCATGTTGCTCCAGATTTTCGCCAGCATGATTTCCAGCGCCGTCAGCGGCAGCACCAGCAGGTGGTCGAGGGTGCCGTGCTCGCGCTCTCGCAGCAACGCGGTGCCCGTGAGCACGATGGCCAGGATGGTGATGTTGTTGACGATCTGGATTACGGCCAGGAACCAGCCGCCCTCCAGGTTGGTGTTGAACAGTGCTCGGGTCGTGAGCAGTGCGGGCGCCTGGGTTGCGGCATCGGTTTGCCCGCTGTAGTTGAGCAACTCGCGCTGGAAGATCCGCCCGATATAGCCCGCGCCCATGAACGCCTGACTCATCGCCGTGGCGTCGACGTTCACCTGCACGCCAGGCTGGCGACCGGCCAACAGGTCGGCCTGGAAGTTGGCGGGCACGTTGATTACGAAGGTGTACTGGCCGCTGTCCATCACCTTGTCCAACTGGTCGTAGGCCAACGGCGCCGGTGGTTGGAACTCGGGCGGTTGCAGCGCCTCGGCCATTTGCCGTGAGAGCGCGCTGTGGTCTTCATCGACAAACGCCACGCTGGCGTTGTGCACGCCGATCACCGAGCCGGCGGCGGGCATGTAGATGGCGACGGTGAAGGCGTAGAACAGAAACAGCAGCAATACGCTGTCGTGACGCAGGCTGGTGAGTTCCTTGATGCCCAGCCGGAAAAGGTGTGCGAGCTTGTGCATCAGGCCTCCTGCTTCTTGAGCATGACCAGGCTCAACCCGGTGAAGCCGATAAAGAAGCCGAACAGCGCCAGGCATTGTGGCCACAACTGGCGCAGGTCGAGTGCCTTGGTGAAGGTGCCCACGGCAATATCCAAAAAGTGCCCGGCTGGAAACAGTGCGCCCATCAAGGCGGCGGCGCCTTCCAGGGACGAGCGTGGCACGATCAGCCCGGAGAACTGAATGGTTGGCAGGCTGGTGATGATCATGGTGCCGAGGATGGCCGCGATCTGGGTGCGGGTGAACGCGGAAATCAGCAGGCCCATGCTGGTGGTGGCCAGCACATACAGGAGCCCGCCAAACGCCAGCGTCAGGCCGCTGCCCTTGAACGGCACACCGAACAGCCAGCGATTCATCGCCACCAGAACCGCCAGGTTGACCAGGCTCACGGCCAGGTAAGGCGCCTGCTTACCGAGCAGGAATTCCAGGCGCGTCAGGGGTGTGGCGTAGAAGTTGGTGATCGAGCCCAGCTCTTTCTCGCGCACGATGCCCAGGGCGGTGAGCATTGCCGGGATAAACGCCAGGATCAGTGCCATCACGCCCGGGCCGATGGCATTCACGCTGACCACGTCCTGGTTATAGCGAAAACGAGTCTCGAGCTTGGCGGCGGCCTGGTTGCTGCGGGGTTGGCTGCTCAGTTCAGCCAGTTGCTGCAGGTTGCCTTGGTGCACCGCCTCTACATAGTTGCGGCTGGTTTCCGCACGAAACGGCATGCCGCCATCGAGCCACGCGGCCACGGTGGGTTGGCGCCCGGCATAGAGATCGCGACCAAAGCCGGGCGGGATCTCCAGGGCCAGTTTGATTTCCGAGCGTTGCAGGCGTCGGTGCAATTCATGGGCGTCCTGGATCGGCGCCTGCTCGGCGAAGTAGCGCGAGCTGCGGAAGGCCTCCAGATAGGCGCGGCTTTGTGGCGTCTGGTCCTGGTCGTAGACGGCAAAGGCGAGGTTTTCCACGTCCAGGGAAATGCCGTAGCCGAAGATCACCATCATGAACATCGCGCCGAGCAGGGCGAAGGCCATGCGCACTTTGTCGCGCAGCAACTCCTTGCCTTCGCGGCTGGCCACGGCCAGCAGGCGAGACAGGCTGAAACCACGCTTGCTGATGGGTGGCGCATGGGTTTCGCTGACGGTTTTGGCCGACGTGGCGGGTTCGGCATCGCCTTGGGCTTGTTCAAGGCAGGTGACGAACGCGGCTTCCAGGGTGTCGCCGTTGAATTGCCGTTGCAGTGCGTTCGGCGTGTCGCAGGCCAGTACCTTGCCGGCATGCATCAAAGAGATGCGGTCACAGCGCTGGGCTTCATTCATGAAGTGGGTGGACAGGAAGATCGTCACCCCTTGTTCGCGGGACAACTCGATCAGCAGCCGCCAGAAATCATCCCGCGCCGCCGGGTCGACGCCCGAGGTGGGCTCATCGAGGATCAACACTTCCGGGCGATGCAGCACCGCCACGGCCAATGACAAGCGTTGGCGCAGGCCGAGGGGCAGCTCCCCGGATGGCTGCTCGGCCACTTCACCGAGGTCGAAGCGCTGGATCAGCTCATCGATGCGCGGGCCGCTGTCGGCCTTGGGCAAATCGAACAGTTGCGCGTGCAACACCAGGTTCTGGCGCACGCTGAGCTCGCCATACAGCGAGAAGCTTTGCGACATGAACCCTACGCGCTTGCGGGTGGCCAGGTCCTTGGCGTTCACCGGGTTGCCCAGCAGCGTGGCGCTGCCTTCAGTGGCCGGCATCAGCCCGGTGAGGACTTTCATGGTGGTGGTCTTGCCGCAACCGTTGGAGCCGAGGAAGCCGAAGATCTCGCCACGGCCGATGGCAAAGCTGACCTTGTTCACTGCCGTGAAGTCCCCGAAGCGCAGCGTCAGGTCGTGGGCTTCGATGGCGATATCGGTGTTGGCGTTTTCCCTTGGCGGGATCACCAGTGGCTGGTTGTCATGGGCGCTGTCGCCCTGGAAGTGGGTGAAGGCCTCATCCAGTTTGCCGCTGGGGGTCGCTGCCGCCAGTTCGCTGCTGAGCCCGTCGGCGATCAGCTTGCCACGGTCGAGCATCAGGCAATGTTCGAATTGCTCGGCTTCCTCCATATAGGCCGTGGCTACCAGCAGCGTCAGTTGCGGGCGCTCATTGCGTACGGTCTCGACCAGTTCCCAGAAGCGCCGCCGCGACAGCGGGTCGACGCCGGTGGTGGGCTCGTCGAGGATCAACAGGTCCGGGTCGTGGATCAGCGCACAGCAGAGGCCGAGCTTCTGCTTCATGCCGCCGGAGAGCTTGCCGGCCGGGCGCTCGGCGAAGCGCGCGAGGTCGGTGGCCAGCAGCAGGTTGTGCATGCGCTGGTCGCAGTCGGCTTTGGACAGGCCGAACAGCGTGGCAAAGAAGCGGATGTTTTCGCTGATGGACAGTTCGGGATACAGGTTGCCGCCCAGGCCCTGGGGCATGAAGGCGATGCGTGGGTACAGGCTGTTGCGATGGCGACGGTCCTGAATGGAGCCGCCGAGCACCTCCAGTTGGCCGTCCTTGAGCTTTTTAACCCCGGCGATCAACCCCAACAGGCTCGACTTGCCCGCCCCATCCGGGCCGATCAGCCCGCAGCGCGTGCCGGTGGGCAGGCTGAAGGCGATGTCGATCAAGGCCTGCTGCTTGCCGTAACGGTGGTTGATGGCGGTGGCGTGCAGCGCCAGGCCGGTCATTGCAGGTTGGCCGGCCAGTCGATGTCAGCCATGCGCACGTAGCCGGCGCCGGGCATGCCCGGTTTGGCCTGGGGCACGGCGCTGGGTTGGGTCAGGCGCAGCTTGACGCGAAACACCAGTTTCTGGCGTTCGTCGCGGGTTTCCACTTCCTTGGGGGTGAACTGCGACTTGGCGGCAACAAAGCTGATCTTGGCCGGTAGCGGTTGCTGGGGCAGGGCATCGAGCAGGATGCGTGCGTCACTGCCAACCGTCAGGCGACCGGTGACGGAGGCGGGCAGGTAGAGGTTCATGTACTGATCCTCGGGGTCGATCAGCAACAGCACACGTCCGCCGGCACCGAGGACCTCGCCGGGCTCGGCCAGGCGCAGTTGGATAATGCCGTCGATGGGCGCGCGCAGGCTGCTGTCGTCGATTTCGCTGGTCAGCTGGGCGACCTGGGCCTGGGCGGCACCGATGGCGGCCTTTACCGAATTGACCTGGGCTTGCGCGGCGATCACGGCGGCGTTGCCGGTGTTCTGGCGCGCCTGCTGCTGGTCGATCAACTGGCTGCTGGCAAAGCCGCGCTTGTACAGCTCCTGGGTGCGCTTGAGTTCCTGGTTGGCCAGCAGTTGCTCGCTTTGGCGCAACTGCACGTTGGCCTCGGCGGCAGCGAAGTTTTCCTTGGCGCGCAGCACTTCGGCTTCGGCCTGGGCGCGCTGGGCTTCCAGGGTGCGGGTGTCCATGCGTGCCAGCAGTTGGCCCTTGAGCACCTTGTCGCCTTCATCCACCCGCACCTCGGCCAGCCGTCCGGGGATTTTGGCGGCGATCTGTACTTCGGTGGATTCCAGGCGGCCGTTGCCCATGCCCAAGCCTTCGGGCAGGCGGTCCTGGGTGGACTTCCAGTAACCGAAGCCGCCGGCGGCGAGCAGCAAGGCAATCAACAAAACGGCAAACAGGTGGGAGGAGCGTGGCGTGATCGACATGGGGGCATCCTGCAGCGTTAGCTTCCTAGTTTGACCGAGGCAGCCCGAGGGGGCGTTGATGCCGGTCAAATGAAGCGCAAGCCTAACCCTGTTCAGGCGCAGATGCATGCGCCGGGAACGTGACCGCAGGGTTCTCGTCAGTGCAGTGCCAGCACCGCCGCCCATTGTTCTGCGGTGACCGGCATCACGGACAAGCGACTGCCTTTTTGTACCAGGGGCCATTCGGCGAGGGCGGTTTGCTGTTTCAGGTAGCCCAGGCCCAGCACCTTGGGAAAGGTCTGGATGTGCGCGACGTTGATCGCGCTCCACGGGTTTTTCTCCGGGGTGGCCTTGGCGTCGAAGTAGTGGCTGTCCGGCTCCAGCGCGGTAGGGTCCGGGTAGGCGGCCTCGATGATTTTGCCGATGCCGGCAATGCCCGGCTCGGGGCAACTGGAGTGGTAGAAGAAAAATTGGTCACCCACCGCCATCGCTCGCAGGAAGTTGCGCGCCTGGTAGTTGCGCACCCCGTCCCAGCGCGCTTCGCCAAGCTTTTCCAAGCCTTTGATGGAGAGTTCATCGGGTTCGGATTTCATCAGCCAGTAGGCCATTTTTGGACTCCTGAAAAAGGCGTTGGGCAAGTTGTCAGGCAATTTGATGACAAACCGACAGTCGGTTGGCGCCAAGGTTTGCGTGTTGGTTCACGTTACCGCAGAATGCGCGGGTTTTAAGCTTGACACAGCTGCAACGGACTACTGTGGAACGTTGTTAACATCGTGTACGAGGTGCCTGAAGGGGGGCAATCGATGCAACGTAAACCGGATTTACTATGGATATTGGTGATTTTGTTTGGTCTGGGCGTCGTGACCACCGGGTATGCGCAAAGCTTGTGGTCGAACAAGACCGATGCGCCCGTTGAGCTTGCTCAACAGCAGCAGCAACCGTTCAAGCGTTAACCCTTCTTCAAGACGCCGCTGATCCCAGTGGCGTCTGTGCGATATACCATCCCTTGTCAGTCACTGTGCCAGCCAACGGCACATCCCAGCTCGCCTGCACCAGTCGTTCGACTTTCTGACATTCATGGGCCAGGCCCAGTAGCGTCGGCTTGCGCCAACGCTGGCGGCGGGACAGGTAAGCGAGGCTGCGATCATAGAAGCCGCCGCCCATGCCCAGGCGTCCGCCTGTTTCGTCGAACCCCACCAATGGCAAGAACACCAGGTCCAGCGCCCACACCTCGCGTTGCCGGCTGATATTTACCTGCGGCTCAAGAATGCGAAACCGGTTGGGCCGCAGCTTTTCCCCCGGTCGCACGCGTTGGAACACCATCTTGGTCCGGGGCCAGGCGCTGAGCACCGGCAGATAGGTGGCCTTGCCCCGGCGCTGAGCCGCACGCAGCAGCAGGCGCGGATCGATTTCACCGTCCGTCGGTAGATATAAGGAAATATGTTTGGCCCGGCGAAACAGCGGGTGCTGCGCCAGTTGCCGATACAGGCCGTGGGCAGCCTGGCGCTGCTGGCTCGGCGTGAGGGCACGGCGGGCGTTGCGCAACATGCGTCGAAGTTGCGGACGGGAAGGCGGCGCAGGTTCGGTCATGATTTCAGCTCATAAAACAATGCCAGTCATGGAGACTGGCATTGAGTTTGGTATTCAGGCTCCCCGACAGCGCCGCTGTCGACTCAGCCCTTGAACCCGAAAGTTCAAGGTGGAAGAAGCAGTAGGCTTTAAGGCTTTCCGTCTAGCGGACATGCACACCAGCCCAACGTGCAACTTCCAGGGTAGTGCGAATCGGCTCCGGGACATCGCCGACTGGCAAGCACGCCAGGGAGTGGGGCGAGTATACCTTAAACAGTCGCAGCAATCAGCCTTTGGGAGCTTCCGAATCGCTGGAAAGTACCAGATCCACACGTTCGAGCAGGTCACGCACCTGTTCGCGCGTCGAGCCGCTGGCCTGCACGTCAGGGCGCTCCTGCTTATGCAGCAGGTCGTGGGTAATGTTCAACGCGGCCATCACGGCAATGCGGTCGGCACCGATGACTTTGCCGCTGCTGCGGATTTCACGCATCTTGCCATCCAGGTAGCGGGCGGCGCTCACCAGGTTGTTGCGCTCTTCCTGGGGGCAGATGATCGAATATTCTTTGTCGAGGATCTGCACGGTGACGCTATTGCTTGAACTCATGAGTCTTGCTCCAGGGCCTTCAGGCGCGAAATCATCGATTCGACCTTACGCCGGGCGATTTCGTTTTTTTCAATGAGGTGAGCGCGTTCCTCGCGCCAGGTCTTTTCCTGAGCTAATAGGAGTCCGTTTTGACTCTTAAGTTGCTCGACCCGAGTAATTAGCAGTTCGAGTCTGGCCATCAGCGCTTGCAGGTCGGTGTCTTCCATTGGGTTCCACTGGATTTGTCTGATGAATGGCAACTGCAGGATAAACGATCTGACGCCCTCGATAGTCTTGGTACGTCTGCCGGTGCTAGGATACAGCGCTCCATTCTAGACATTGCGCCGTCTGGCGCCTAGCTCACCATGCCCATTCAGAACTCCCCGTACGATGCTTTTTCCAAACTGCTGAGCACCAGCGGTCATCCTTGCTCGGCTGCCGAACTGCACGGCGTGTTGCTCGGCCGCAGTTGCACCGGCGTTGGCTTTGATGCCGACAATTGGCTGGCCGATGTGGCCGAACTGCTGGAAACCGAACCGACCGACAACGTGCGTAACGCGCTGATCGGCCTGCAAGAGATGGTCAAGGGCGAACTGACCGGTGATGACGTCACCGTGGTCCTGCTGCTGCCGACCGACGACGCGCCGCTCACCGAACGCGCCGCCGCGCTGGGCCAGTGGTGCCAGGGTTTCCTCCACGGTTTTGGCGTGAACGCCGGCGGCCTCGAGTTGAGTACCGACGCCAAGGAAGTGCTGCAGGACCTGGCGGCCATCTCCCAGGTGCAAGATGCCCTGGAAGAGTCCGAAGACGGTGAAGGCGACTACATGGAAGTCATGGAATACCTGCGCGTCGCGCCGCTGTTGCTGTTCACCGAGACCAAAAAGTCCGCTGAGCCTGCTGCCCCCAAGCCTTCGCTGCATTAAAAGAGAAAGGAAGCCCATCTGCCCATGATCCATATCCCCAAAGCGGAATACACCCGGCGCCGCAGGGCGCTCATGGCGCAGATGGAACCCAACAGCATCGCGATCCTGCCGGCCGCCGCCGTGGCCATCCGCAATCGCGATGTGGAGCACGTCTATCGTCAGGACAGCGACTTCCAGTACCTGAGCGGTTTCCCCGAACCGGAAGCGGTGATCGTGCTGATGCCCGGTCGCCAGCATGGCGAGTACGTGTTGTTCTGCCGCGAGCGCAACGCCGAACGCGAATTGTGGGACGGCCTGCGCGCCGGTACCGAAGGCGCGATTCGCGAATACGGCGCCGACGATGCCTTCCCCATCACCGATATCGACGACATTCTGCCCGGCCTGATCGAAGGCCGCGATCGGGTGTATTCAGCCATGGGCAGTAACGCCGAATTCGATCGGCACTTGATGGAGTGGATCAACGTCATCCGCTCTAAAGCGCACCTTGGCGCCCAGCCACCGAACGAATTTGTTGCCCTGGATCATCTGCTCCACGACATGCGCCTGTATAAATCGGCGGCGGAAGTGAAGGTGATGCGCGAGGCTGCGCGAATTTCCTGCGCGGCCCATGTGAAGGCGATGCAGGCCAGCCGCGCCGGCTTGCATGAGTTCAGCCTGGAAGCCGAGCTGGACTACGAATTCCGCAAGGGCGGCGCGAAGATGCCGGCCTATGGCTCTATCGTCGCCACCGGGCGCAACAGCTGCATCCTGCATTACCAGCAGAATGACGCCGTGCTCAAGGACGGCGACCTGGTGCTGATCGATGCCGGTTGCGAAATCGACTGCTACGCCAGCGACATCACGCGCACCTGGCCGGTCAACGGCAAGTTTTCAGCGGAGCAGAAGGCGATCTATGAAATCGTGCTGGCTTCCCAGGAGGCGGCCTTTGCCGAGATCGCGCCGAACAAACATTGGAATCAGGCCCATGAGGCGACAGTGCGGGTCATCACCGCCGGGCTGGTGAAGCTGGGGTTGCTGAAGGGTGACGTCGATGAACTGATCGCCAGTGAAGCCTACAAACCCTTCTATATGCACCGCGCCGGCCATTGGCTGGGGATGGATGTGCATGACGTGGGCGAGTACAAGGTGGGCGGCGAATGGCGTGTGCTGGAAGTTGGCATGGCATTGACCGTGGAGCCGGGCATTTATATCTCGCCGGATAACCAGGCCGTCGCGAAAAAATGGCGTGGTATTGGCGTACGCATCGAGGACGACGTAGTGGTGACCAAGCAAGGCTGTGAAATTCTGACCGGCGGCGCCCCCAAGGGCGTCGCCGAAATCGAAGCCCTGATGGCGGCCGCTCGATGAGTCGGGTCAACCTGGCAATTATCGGCGGCGGCCTGGTGGGCGCGAGCCTGGCGCTGGCGTTGCAGGCCGGGGCCAAGGCGCGTGGCTGGAAAATCGTGCTGATCGAACCCTTCGCGCCCGGCGACAGCTACCAGCCGAGCTACGATGCGCGGTCTTCGGCGCTGTCCTACGGCGCCCGGCAGATTTATCAGCGCCTGGGCCTGTGGCAACAAATCTCGCGCCGCGCCGAACCGATCAAGCAGATCCATGTGTCGGACCGTGGGCGCTTCTCCACCGCGCGGTTGTCCGCCATGGAGGAGGGCGTGCCGGCCCTCGGTTACGTGGTGGAAAACGCCTGGCTTGGCCAATGCCTGTGGCAAGGCCTGGACAAGGACGTGGTGAGCTGGCGTTGCCCGGCGGAAGTCACGCGCATGGAGCCGCTGCCCGATGGCTACCGCCTGACCCTCAACGATGAAACCGTGCTGGAATGCGACCTTGCTGTGCTGGCCGACGGCGGCCGTTCCGGCCTGCGCGAGCAACTGGGCATTGGCGTGAAAACCCGCCCGTACAACCAAAGCGCGCTGATCGCCAACATCACCCCGAGCGAGGCCCACAACGGCGAAGCGTTCGAGCGTTTCACCGATGAAGGCCCGATGGCCCTGCTGCCGCTGCCGGACAACCGCTGCGCGCTGGTGTGGACCCGTATCGGCATGGACGCACAGCGCCTGGCCAATCTTGATGAACGTAGCTTCTTGAGTGAATTGCAGGGCGTGTTCGGCTACCGCCTGGGCACCCTCAAGCAAGTGGGCGCCCGTCATTTGTATCCGTTGACCCTGGTGGAAGCCGAAGAGCAAGTGCGCTCGCACCTGGCGATCCTCGGCAATGCCGCCCACAGCCTGCACCCGATTGCCGGGCAGGGGTTCAACCTGTCCCTGCGTGATGCACATGCCTTGGCCGAGGCCTTGCTGGCCGGGCCGGCGGTGCCGGGTGACCTGGCGACGTTGCAGGCTTATCGCGAGCGCCAGCGCATGGATCAGAAGTTGACCGTGGGTTTCTCCGACCAGGTCACGCGACTGTTTGGCAGCGCGCAACCGCTGGTCGCCCTGGGCCGCAATATGGGCCTGCTGGGCCTGGATTTGTTGCCGCCGGCCAAGCGTTGGTTCGCCCGTCAGGCCATGGGCCTGGGTACCCGTCCCGATGCGTAAGTGGCTGGTTGAACGGTTGGGCAAGGCGCGGTTGTTGCGCTGGGTCATGACCCTGTACCCGCCGTACTTGGGTGCCGGGGTGAGCGTACAGCATATGAGCGCCGATTTTCGTCACGTCAAAGTGCGCATGGGCCTGGGTTGGTACAACCGCAATTACGTCGGCACGCAATTTGGCGGCAGCCTGTATTCGATGGTCGATCCGTTCTACATGCTGATGTTGATGGAGAACCTGGGCCGCGATTACATCGTGTGGGACAAGGCCGCGAGCATCGACTTCATCTCGCCGGGCAAGGGCCCGGTGTATGCCGAATTTTCCATCGACGAGGCCTTGCTGGATGAGGTGCGTCGACAGACCGAAGGTGGCGAGAAGTACTTGCCCCACCTCAAGGTGCAGATTCATGACGGCTCCGGCACCCTGGTGGCGCGGGTCGACAAAACCCTTTACGTGCGGCGCAAGCCGCCAGCGAGACAGGCTTAAAGCATGGACATGCGCGCAGATGTGCTGATTGTCGGGGCCGGAATGGTCGGAAGCGCCCTGGCGCTGGCGTTGCAGGGCAGTGGCCTGCAGGTGCTGCTGCTGGACGGTAGCCCGCTGAGCGTCAAACCCTTCGACCGCGAGGCGGCCTTCGAACCGCGTGTAAGCGCTTTGTCGGCTGCCAGCCAGCGCATCCTCGAGCGCCTCGGTGTGTGGGATGGCATCGTTGAACGACGCGCCAGCCCTTACGGCGAGATGCAGGTGTGGGACGGCAGCGGCACCGGGCAGATCCACTTTTCGGCGGCCAGTGTGCATGCCGAAGTGCTCGGGCATATCGTCGAGAACCGTGTGGTCCAGGATGCCTTGCTCGACCGTCTGCACGACTGCGACCTGGGCCTGCTGGCGAATGCGCGCCTGGAGCAGATGCGTCGCTCCGGCGATGACTGGCTGCTGACCCTGGCCGATGGCCGCACATTGCGCGCGCCGCTGGTGGTGGCCGCCGATGGTGCCAACTCCGCCGTGCGCCGCCTGACCGGCACCGCGACCCGTGAATGGGACTACCTGCATAACGCCATCGTTACCAGCGTGCGCAGCAGCCAGCCGCACCAGCGCACGGCCTGGCAACGCTTTACCGACACCGGCCCGCTGGCGTTTTTGCCGCTGGTGCGGGACGGGCAGGAGGATTGGTGCTCGATCGTCTGGTCGACTACGCCGGCTGAATCCGAACGCCTGATGGCATTGGATGATGAAGGCTTCTGCCGTGAGCTGGAGCGCGCCTTTGAAGGGCGCCTTGGCAGCGTGATCAGCGCTGATCCGCGCGTTTGCGTGCCTTTGCGCCAGCGCCACGCCAAACGCTATGTGGCCGAGGGCCTGGCGTTGATCGGCGACGCGGCCCACGTCATCCACCCATTGGCCGGGCAGGGCGTCAACCTGGGGTTCCTCGATGCGGCGGTGCTGGCCGAAGTGTTGTTGTCGGCCACCGAACGCGGTGAACGCCTGGCCGATGTGAAAGTGCTCAGCCGTTACGAGCGCCGACGCATGCCGCATAACCTGGCCCTGATGGCGGCGATGGAAGGCTTTGAGCGCTTGTTCCAGGCCGATCAACTGCCGCTGCGCTGGTTGCGTAATGCCGGGTTGAAGATGGTCGACCAGATGCCCGAAGCCAAGGCCGTGTTTGTGCGCCAGGCCCTCGGGTTGACCGGGGATCTGCCGGAGCTGGCCAAGCCCTGACAGGTCCGCGCAACATTTGGTAACGCCTCAGTCGAGCGTTACCAAATGTGAGTCCCTATCATTTGCGCCTACTTTGCAAATGAGAGACCGCACCCATGTTGGCACCCAAGCGCCTCCTGACTGCCCTGGCACTCACCCTGATCGGCAGCACCACCGTGCAGGCCGCCGACGAAGTGGTGGTCTACTCCTCGCGCATCGACGAACTGATCAAGCCGGTGTTCGACGCCTACACCCAAAAGACCGGTGTACAGGTGAAGTTCATCACCGACAAGGAAGCCCCGCTGATGCAGCGCATCAAGGCCGAGGGCGAAAACGCCACCGCCGACCTGCTGCTCACCGTGGATGCCGGCAACCTCTGGCAGGCCGAGCAAATGGGCATCCTGCAACCCTTCACCTCCCCGGTGATCGACAAGAACATTCCCCTGCAGTACCGCTCTTCGGCTCACGCCTGGACCGGCTTGAGCCTGCGTGCGCGGACCATCGCGTATTCCACCGACCGGGTCAAACCGGGTGACCTGACCACCTACGAAGCCCTGGCCGACAAACAGTGGGAAGGCCGCCTGTGCCTGCGCACGGCGAAAAAGGTCTACAACCAATCGCTGACCGCCACCCTGATCGAAACCCACGGTGCGGCCAAGACCGAAGAAATCGTCAAGGGCTGGGTGAATAACCTGTCCACCGACGTGTTCTCCGATGACATCGCGGTGCTGGAGGCGATCAACGCCGGGCAGTGCGACGTGGGTATCGTCAACACCTACTACTACGGCCGCCTGCACAAACAGAAGCCGGACCTGGCGGTGAAGCTGTTCTGGCCGAACCAGGGCGACCGTGGCGTGCATGTGAACCTGTCGGGCATCGGCTTGACCAAGCACGCGCCACACCCGGAAGCCGCCAAGGCGCTGGTGGAGTGGATGACCACGCCTGAGGCGCAGAAGATCTTTGCCGATGTGAACCAGGAGTTCCCGGCCAACCCGGCGGTACCGCCGTCGGCTGAAGTGGCGACCTGGGGCAAGTTCGTGGCGGATACATTGCCGGTGGAAGTGGCGGGCAAGCGCCAGGCTGAAGCCATTCGCCTGATGGATCGGGCGGGCTGGAACTAAGTACAATTTGTAGGACGCCGCAGGTCCAAATGTGGGAGGGGCGGGGGGGGGGGGGGGGGGGGGGGGGGGCCCCCCCCCCCCCCCCCCCCCCCCCCCCCCCCCGCCCCTCCCACATTGAATTGTTGTGATTTGAAGATATTCATTATTGAGAACCAACCCTTGGCCCACCCCGCCCAACGCCGCTGGTACCTGCCGGTCTTCACCGTCGCCGCCCTGGTGCTGCTGCCGTTGAGCGTACTGTTGCTGTCCTGGCAAAGCATCGACGCGCAAATCTGGTCCCACCTCTGGGAAACCCAGATGCCCCGCCTGCTGGGCAACACCCTGACCTTGGTGCTGGGGGTCGGCGTCGGTGTAACCCTGTTGGGCGTAAGCCTGGCCTGGCTCACCAGCCTCTGCGAATTCCCCGGCCGGCGCTGGCTTGACTGGGCGTTGATGCTGCCCTTTGCCATTCCCGCCTATGTGCTGGCCTTCGTGTTTGTCGGCCTGTTGGATTTTTCTGGCCCCGTGCAGACCCTGCTGCGTGAATGGTTCGGTACCGGCTTGCGCCTGCCACGGGTGCGCTCCACCAGCGGCGTGATCATCGTGCTGGTGCTGGTGTTCTATCCCTATGTGTACCTGCTGGCGCGCAGCGCATTCCTCGCCCAGGGCAAGGGCTTGATGGAGGCGGCGCGGGTGCTGGGGCAGTCACCCTTGCGGGCGTTCTGGCATGTGGCCCTGCCCATGGCGCGGCCGGCGATAGGGGCCGGGGTAGCGTTGGCACTGATGGAGACCCTGGCGGACTTCGGTGCGGTTTCGGTGTTCAACTTCGATACCTTCACCACCGCCATCTATAAGACCTGGTACGGCTTTTTCAGCCTGTCCAGCGCGGCCCAACTGGCCAGCCTGTTACTGCTGGTGGTGATGCTGGTTCTGTACGGCGAGCGGCGTGCCCGGGGCGCCAGCCGGTCCAGCAACGAGCGTCCCCGGGGTAAGGCGCTGTACCACTTGAAGGGGATCAAAGCGGTAGCGGCCAGTGGGTGGTGTGGCCTGGTGTTCGCCTGCGCCTTTGTCATCCCGGTGCTGCAACTGGTGGCCTGGTTCTGGCAGCGTGGACGGTTCGATCTGGATGAGCGCTATTCGGGCCTGATCGTCCACACCCTTTACCTGGGCGGCATTGCGGCGCTGATCACGGTCAGCGTGGCGCTGGTACTGGCCTTCGCCAACCGTCTGGCGCCGACCCGGACGATTCGCTCCGGTATCAGCCTGGCCAATGTCGGCTATGCCTTGCCGGGCTCGGTGCTGGCGGTGTCGATCATGCTGGCGTTCAGTTACCTGGACCGTGAGCTGGTGGTGCCGCTGTCCGGCTGGCTCGGAGGGGCGGGCAAGCCATTGTTGCTGGGCAGTCTGTCGGCGCTGGTGCTGGCGTATCTGGTGCGCTTTCTGGCCGTGGCCTACGGGCCGTTGGAAAACAGCCTGGCGCGCATCCGCCCTTCGTTGCCGGAAGTTGCGCGTAGTTTGGGCGTGAGTGGGCCGCGACTGTTTTGCAAAGTGTATCTACCGCTGTTGCTACCCGGCACCCTGAGTGCAGCACTGCTGGTGTTCGTAGACGTGCTCAAGGAAATGCCCGCGACCCTGCTGATGCGCCCGTTCGGCTGGGACACCCTGGCGGTGCGGATCTTTGAAATGACCAGCGAAGGCGAGTGGGCGCGGGCTTCTCTGCCAGCGTTGACACTGGTGCTGGTGGGGCTGCTGCCGGTTATCGGGCTGATCCGACGCTCCGCCCGCCCCATCGGTTAGGTGCCAGTCCTACGGCTTGCGGCTACAATGCGCGGCATTCGGTGCGCTCCGTCCTTCGGATCGAGTCGCTGTACGTCGCCGCAGGCCTTGTAATTCAAGGTGTCCGGCACGGGCAACGGCCTGCGCACCTTCGCCAAGCCCGGAAGGAGAAACCCATGGGACAGCGTACGCCTCTGTATGACCTGCATCTCGCCCTCGGCGCGAAAATGGTCGATTTTGGCGGTTGGGATATGCCTTTGCATTACGGCTCGCAAGTTGAGGAGCACCATCAGGTGCGGCGCGACTGCGGGGTGTTCGATGTATCTCATATGACCGTGATCGATATCACCGGCCCCCAGGCCAAGGAATGGCTCCAGTACCTGCTGGCCAATGATGTCGAGCGTTTGCACGGCTGTGGCCGTGCGTTGTACAGCGCTATGCTCAACGAGCAGGGTGGCGTGGTAGACGACATGATTGTCTACCGCACCGAGGCCGGGTACCGGCTGGTGGTCAACGCCGCCACCCGAGACCAGGACATGGCCTGGATCCAGGCGCAACTTGGCAGCTATCAAGTGCAACTGCATGAGCGGCCCGAGTTGGCCATGCTCGCCATTCAAGGTCCCCACGCCCGGCAGAAGATTGCCGAGTTGGTCACCCAGTCTCGCGGCACCCTGATCCACCAGCTCAAGCCCTTTGAAGGGTATGCCGACGGTGATTGGTTTATCGCGCGCACGGGTTACACCGGCGAAGACGGCCTGGAAATTGTCCTGCCTGCCGATCAGGCGCCGGGATTTTTCAACGACCTGGTAGGTGCGGGTATTTCACCTATAGGCCTCGGCGCGCGGGACACCCTGCGGCTGGAAGCCGGCATGAACCTGTATGGCCAGGATATCCACCAGAACGTTTCGCCCCTGGCGGCCAACATGGCCTGGAGCATTGCCTGGGAACCTGCCGAGCGCAATTTCATCGGGCGTGCGGCGCTGGAAGCAGAGCTGGCCGCCGGTGTGCAGTTCAAACTGGTCGGGCTGGTACTGGAAGAACGTGGGGTTTTACGCGCTCACCAGGTGGTTCGTATCGCCAATGTTGGCGAAGGGGAGATCACCAGTGGTAGTTTCTCACCTACGCTGAGCAAATCCATTGCCCTGGCGCGTGTACCGACGGCGACTGCCGATCGGGCCGAAGTGGAAATCCGCGGCAAGTGGTACCCGGTTCGAGTGGTCAAACCGACCTTCGTGCGTCATGGCAAAACCTTGATCTAACTATTTCCGGCAGGCCAATGGCTGCTGACATTTCTTCTTGAGGACACAGACTATGAGCGATATCCCTGCCGACCTGCGTTTTGCCGAAAGTCACGAATGGGCGCGTCTGGAAGCTGACGGTACTGTCACCGTCGGGATCTCCGACCATGCACAGGAAGCTCTGGGTGATGTGGTGTTTGTTGAGTTGGCCGAAGTTGGCGCTACGTTTGAAGCCGAAGGCCAGGCGGGTGTGGTTGAGTCGGTGAAGGCCGCTTCGGATATCTACGCCCCGGTTGCCGGCGAAGTGATTGCCGTCAACGAAGAGCTGAGTGGTAGCCCTGAGTTGCTGAACTCCGACCCTTACGGCGCGTGGATCTTCAAGCTCAAGCCAAGCAACCCGGCTGATCTGGAAAAACTGCTGGATGCGGCTGGCTACAAAGCCGCCATCGGCGAGTAACCGCAAGACCCCTGTGGGAGGGAGCAAGCTCCCTCCCACATTCAATCGTCGGGAGCCGTGAGTGTTCAGTTCGCTTTCAGGACTGCCTTTACCGCCGCCACCGAACGCTCGACATCTGCCTCTGTCATTGCCGTAAACATCGGCAACGACACGATCAAACGTCCAACCTTTTCCGCTACCGGGAACATACCTTCCTTGAATCCCTGTGCCCGATAAAGGCTCAGCAGGTGAATAGGCGGGTAGTGATAGCCAATGCCAACACCCTGTGCCTGCATTTTCTCCATGAAGGTCGCGCGGGCGGGCAGGCCGTCCTGGCGCTCCGGCAGCACTAACTGGAACAGGTGCCAGTTGCTGTTTTCGAAGTCGGCCGGCGGCAGTTGCGCGCCGTACTTTTCCTCGAAATCATCGCCGAAACATTTGAAGTAGTGCTGTGCCAGGAGCTGGCGATGGGCGGTGATCTTCTCGATGTGGGCAAACTGCCCCAGGCCGATGGCGGCGGCGATGTCGGTCATGTTGAACTTGCCGCCCAGTACATCCACGTCGAGGCCGTCGAAGCCGGTACGGGTGACGCCCTGCAGGCGGTATTTTTCTGCCAGGCGGGCTTCTTCGGCATTGTTCAACACCAGGCAGCCGCCCTCGGAAGAGGTGATGTTCTTGTTGGCCTGGAAGCTGAACGATACAAAGTCCCCGGTAGCGCCGATGCGTTCGCCATCCCAGCTGGAGCCCAGGGCCTGGGCGGCGTCTTCGACGATGCGCAGGTTGTACTTGTTGGCCAGTGCGTACAGCATCGGCATGTCCAGGGGCAGGCCGGCCAGGTACACCGGGATGATCGCCTTGGTGCGCGGGGTGATTGCGGCTTCCACCTGGGCCAGGTCGATATTGCGCGTGATCGGATCGATATCAGCGAACACCGGTGTGGCCCCCACCTCCAAAATCACGTTGGCCGTGGCCACCCAGGAGATCGGTGTGGTGATGACTTCATCCCCAGGCCCGATACCGGCGATACGCAAGGCGATTTCCATGGTGCAGGTGCCAGAGTTGAACGTGCGCACCGGCCGGCCGCCAAAGTATTCCGACAGTTGCGCCTCGAAAGCCTGCACTTTCGGCCCGCTGGTGATCCATCCCGAGCGCAGTACATCGCCGACCGCCGAGATGGTGGCTTCATCGATGGTAGGTTTGGAGAACGGCAGAAAGGGCTGTTGGCTCATAACGACGAAGGAGTCCGTTTCAGATTGGCGATGAGTAAGCGAGGATTCAGTACCAGCATGGTGGCACGGTAAGACTGAATATAGCCTGTCGCCTGTGAATGAATCGTCACATTGCGGGCAAAAAAATGCCGCTTCAAAAGCGGCATTCTTCAGCGTGCGGGAATCACTCGGTAACAGCGTTCTTCGCGAGGATGGCGTTGGCCAGTTCCATATCCGTGGCCTGCAGGCCAGGGTTATCGGCGCGGACTTTCTGCATGGCGGCTTCCAGGTACGGTCCGCGGATGCCGCCGTCGCTGGCAACAAAGCTGCCTGCGTCGTCTTGTGCGGCAACCACCAGCTTGTGGTCCTTGAAGGTCAGGTACGTCGAGCCGGTAGTGGCGCCCGACGAAATGACATTGCGCCAGAAACTATCGGCCATGGCTGAACCGACAGGAAGGGAAAGCACAGCGAGGGTTGCGACAGCATATTTAAGACGCATGATGGGTGACTCCGGGTGGGTGATCTGTACCGTTTGATTGTAGTTAGCCCAACCGAGTTCCATCCCTGACTAAACAGTTTCTACCTTTAAAATGACGCCATCCAGGCCTACCACACGCACTTGAGCGCCTACAGGGCTGTCAGGACCGGTCACCATCCATACGCCATCACCGACTTTCACCTTGCCCCGGCCATCCACAATCGCCTGATGCACCACGAAGACGCGGCCGACCAGCTCCGAGCCACGTTCGTTGAGCCCCGGTTGGTCACTGGCTTTGGCACTGCTGCGCTGGCGTTTCCACCAGTACACCGCTGTCAATATCGACAGCACAGCGAACAGCAACAGTTGCCACTCCAACCCGAGCGGCGGCACCAGAAACTTGATCACGCCCACGGCTGCCGCAGCTATACCCATCCACAGCAGGTAACCACCGGCGCCGAATACCTCAAGAATCAATAGCACCGTACCCAGCGCGAGCCAGTCCCAGAACGAAAGATGCTGCAGGAAATCCCACATGTCGATCGCCTCAGGCTTTCTTGTTGTCGAAGGTCGCCTTGACGATTTCGCCAATGCCGCCGACAGCGCCGATCACCTGGCTGGCTTCCAGCGGCATCAGGATCACTTTGCTGTTATTGGCCGATGCCAGTTTGCCGAGGGCATCGATGTATTTCTGCGCGACGAAGTAGTTGATGGCCTGCACGTTGCCGGTGGCGATCGCTTCGGAAACCACCTGGGTCGCGCGGGCCTCTGCCTCTGCCTGGCGCTCACGGGCTTCAGACTCCAGGAACGCGGCCTGGCGTCCACCTTCGGCTTCAAGAATCTGTGCCTGCTTCTTGCCTTCGGCAGTCAGGATCGCCGATGCCCGCAGACCTTCGGCTTCCAGGATCTGTGCGCGCTTGATCCGCTCGGCTTTCATCTGGCCGGACACGGCGGCCATCAGGTCGGCGGGCGGGCTGATGTCCTTGATTTCGATCCGGGTGATCTTGATGCCCCACGGCGCCGTGGCTTCATCGACGGTACGCAGCAGTTTTTCGTTGATGCCGTCGCGCTGGCTGAGCATGGCATCCAGCTCCATGGAGCCGAGCACGGTACGGATATTGGTTTGCAGCAGGTTGCGGATAGCGTGTTCGAGGTTGTTGACCTCGTAGGCGGCCTGGGCGGTATTGACCACTTGGAAGAAGCACACGGCATCGATCTGCACGGTGGCGTTGTCGGCGGTGATGACTTCCTGGGGCGGAATATCCAGCACGCTTTCCATCACGTTGATCTTGCGGCCGATGCGGTCCATGACCGGGATGATGATGTTGAGACCCGGCTTGAGGGTGTTGGTGTAACGGCCGAAGCGCTCGACGGTCCACTGATAGCCCTGGGGTACCACCTTGAAGCCCATGAACAGGATGGCAATGGCCAAACCCACGAAAAGAAGCAGTACGGTTCCGATCTGCATAGCGATTCCCTATCTGATGGTGTCAGTTAAACGACGTTCGGCCGATTGTAACGGTCTTGTCACCGATAAGAACGGTTTCAGCCCGCGGTAATCAAAGCATTTGTTAC
Organism: Pseudomonas sp. SJZ103; assembly: GCF_007828335.1. NCBI lineage: Bacteria > Pseudomonadati > Pseudomonadota > Gammaproteobacteria > Pseudomonadales > Pseudomonadaceae > Pseudomonas > Pseudomonas sp. SJZ103. Next base: position 343,846 of record NZ_VIUN01000002.1, on the reverse strand, counting down.
CGAATCCCCAGGTGTCACGCGCAACACCTCGGCCATCGTCGTCAGCCCCGCCTTTACTTTTCCCATACCGGCCAGGCGCAGGCTGCACATGCCTTGCGCAACCGCCTCTCTGCGCAGGGACTGCACGTCGGTGCCTGGGGTGATCAGCGCACGGAGCGATTCATTCAACACCATGATCTCGTAGACCCCGGCACGCCCCTGAAACCCGCTGTTTCGACATTCCGCACACCCCACCGCCTCGTGGACATCGCCTGCCGCCCGCTTGCAATGAGGGCACAGCAGCCGCACCAGGCGCTGCGCCATTACCCCCAATAATGTGGCCTTGATCAAATAATGAGCAATACCCAGTTCCTGCAAGCGGCTGATGGCGCTGGGCGCATCGTTGGTGTGCAGCGTCGAGAGCACCAAATGTCCGGTCAGTGCGGCCTGGATCGCCATTTCGGCGGTTTCCTGGTCGCGGATTTCGCCGATCATGATGATGTCCGGGTCCTGGCGTAGCAGGGCTCGGATGCCGCTGGCGAACGTCAGGTCGATGTTGTGCTGCACCTGCATCTGGTTAAAGGCCGGCTCGACCATCTCGATCGGGTCTTCCACGGTGCAGAGGTTGATTTCTCGGGACGCCAGTTGCTTGAGCGTGGTGTAGAGGGTACTGGTCTTGCCTGAACCGGTAGGGCCCGTGACCAGGATGATGCCGTTGGCCTGGCGGGTCATGGCGTGCCATCGCTGCTGGTCCTCAGCGGACAAACCGAGCTGGTCGAAGTCCTTGAGCAGCACCTGCGGATCGAAAATCCGCATCACCAGTTTTTCGCCAAAGGCGGTGGGCAAGGTCGACAGGCGCAACTCGATTTCTGCGCCTGTGGGGCTTTTGGTCTTGATCCGGCCGTCCTGGGGTTTGCGTTTTTCCGCCACGTTCATGCGGCCCAGGCTTTTCAGGCGGCTGACCACCGCCATCGTCACCTGGGGTGGAAATTGATAGACGTCGTGCAACAGCCCATCAATGCGAAAGCGCATGCGCCCCTGTTCACGGCACGGCTCGATATGAATATCACTGGCCCGCTGGGCAAAGGCGTACTGCAACAGCCAATCGACGATATTGACGATATGCGCGTCGTTGGCATCCGGCTCCTGGTCACCGGCGCCGAGGTTGAGCAACTCGAAGTTGCCAGGCGCCGCGACCTTTTGATCCGCCCCGCTGACGGACTTCGCCAACCGGTAAAACTCGCTGATACAACGCTGAATGTCCTGGGGGTTGGCAACCACGCGCTTGATCGAGCGTTTGAGTACCTGTGCCAGTCCCGACTCCCAGCTGGTGACATGGGGCTGGGCGCTGGCAACGGTGACGGTCTGCGCGTCCACGGCCACTGCAAGGATGCTGTGGCGCTGGGCAAACGCCTGGGACATCAGCTGCACCACCGCCGCGACATCGATTTGCAGTGGGTCGATACGCCAATAAGGTTGCCCGGCATGCTGGGCAAGCCACTGGGTCAGGGTTTCCAGTGCCGGCCCATAGGCGGCGATACACTCCAGCGGGTGCTGGGCGTTACCGCCTGGCAGCGCCGATAAGCGCTGCGCGATGTCGGCAGTGATCAAGCCGCCCTCGACCAAGGCCGGGAGCAACTGATGCAGTTCCAATCGGTGATCAACAGACATGAAGGTTTTCCTGGGTAGCCTCGGACGAAACTTCAGGCTAGCCGGCCCTCGAAGATCCTCCTCCCAGCGTATGTTGCAGGCCTTTACTGAGCTGCTGCCGCCACTGCTGCGGGCCCTACGGAATCAACCGGCCACACGTGCAGCGTGCACACGCTGATCAGGTTTCGAATCTTTTCACCGATCACTTGGGCGCGATGCCAGCTCAGGCTTTCCATCACGATATCGATGTTCAGCAGGTCTTCTTGGCGGCTCACGGTGACCTGGCTCGGTGTTAAGAACTGCAACGCAAAATAGTTGAGTACCCGACACAACACATCGGGCTCCGCTTCGGCGACGATCTGGTAATGCGCTCGGCAATGGGCGCTGTTGGCGGCCCACACATCGACGCGGGTCAGGGGGTGGGTGGTTTCGACGACATGCATGCTGATTCTCCAGATTCGACTGGAGAAATTTTTACATTCGCCTCGGGAGATTTCTTATCTAAGATGAGCCTGATTTGCGATTAATCGAATCAATCAATTCAGAATAGCCAGAATTAAAGGTATTTCTATGCACAGCGAGTTGGACGCCTATGACCGCCGCATCCTGGCCCTGTTGCAAGAGGACGCCTCGCTGTCCAGCGCGCAGATCGCCGAGCAAGTGGGCCTGTCCCAGTCGCCGTGCTGGCGGCGCATCCAGCGGCTCAAGGACGAAGGGGTGATTCGCGGCCAGGTCACCCTGTTGGATCGCAAGAAGATCGGCCTCAATACGCAGATCTTCGCCGAGGTCAAACTCAACGCCCACGGCCGATCCAACTTCACCGAGTTCACCGAAGCGATTCGTGGGTTTCCGGAAGTCTTGGAGTGCTATGTGCTGATGGGGGCGGTGGATTTTCTGCTGCGCATCGTGACGTCGGACATTGAGGCGTACGAGCGGTTTTTTTTCGAGAAGCTGTCGATGGTGCCGGGGATTCAGGAGGTCAACTCGATTGTGGCGCTGTCTGAGATCAAGTCGACCACCAGCCTGCCAGTATTGCGCTGACCGGCCTCATCGGGGGCAAGTCGAATCGTCGTACCGCGACGATTCGACTTGCCCCCGATGGCGATATTACAGACGCAGGAGGGTCTTCCAGGCACGGTTCTGGTACACCGCAATCGCCTGATGCATACGCGCATCCAGCGACTCATCGGTGATCGGCTGGTTGGCCAGTTGCACCAGCTTGTTCAGCTCGCCGTACAAACGATCCAGTTCCGGAATATCCACCACGTTACGCGCATGGTGCAGCCAGGCCTGGATGCGCTCGATGCGTGGCAGTTGCTCTGCCAGGTCTTCCGGCTGCTGCTGGTAGCGCGGCAGTTGCAGGGCGACGGCATCGTCGGCCAGCAGGCGCGGCAGCCAGTTGGTGATTTGCGCAGCGCCCTGGCGGTTGCCGCGCACGGTGCGGTCGGAGGTCCAGGTGCGGGCCATTAGCCAGCGGGATGTGTTCAGCGAGAACAAGCCCCAGCGTACGTCATCCAATTCTTCGGCGAATTGCTCGGGCGCGGCTTTGCGAATGTCTTCGTCGTCGTCACCGGCCTGGACCAGCGGGCGCCAGTCTTCCAGCAGTGCATCGAGTGCGCTGCGCAGTTCGCTGGTGGATTGACGTGGTGCGGCCTGGCCGAGGCTGCCGATCAGGGCGCGCAGTTCGCCGAGGTTGTCGACCCAGTCCTGCAGTAGACGCCAGTGGCCATTGAAGCGGTATTGCTCGGCCAGGCGCTGGCTGCTGCCGAGCAGGTGCCACATGATTGCGGCGAAGGCGTCGTCCAGCGGCATTTCGGCGTGGATCTGCGGGGCCGGCAGGCTCAAGGAGTAGCTGCTGGCGTCGTACAGGCGGTAGCCGCGCTCGGCCTTGCTGATGTCACACGGCATCAGTGCGAGGGTGGCGGCCAGCTCGGCGGCCAACTCCAGTAGGGCAGCCGGTTCGCCTTCGCGCAGTTCCAGTTCCAGCTCGCAGATTTCTTCTTTCTGCTTGCCGACCACCACATGGCCCAGGTCCAGGGCGGCTTCGATCACCACCTTGGCCTTGCCACGGCCCCAAGCGATTTCGGCGCGTTCGCGCACGAAGTCGGTGGTGAAGATCGGCTTGAGGGTTTTTTTGTCCAACTCGGCCAGCTGCTCGGGCCAGCACTCGCCGTCGAGTTTCTTTACGTCGAGCTTGGCTTTGGGTAGGTCCCAGTTGTACTCGTTGCGTTCCGACAAACCAGCGACGCTTTGGCCACGGGTCTTGAGGGTCTGGATAATGTCGTCACCGTCCTTGCGCAGGCGCAGGGCGACTTTGGCCTGGGCCAGGTCGCGGTCGGGGGTGTCGAAGTACTGGTTCATCAACTCACGGCGTTCCCAGCCACTTTTGTTGCGTTTTTTCAGTAACGGGTGCTCACGCAGCGCGGCGAGTGTTTCGCGGCTGACGCGGAGCTTGATTTCGGTTTCTTTCTGCATGGCCGGAAAATCCAGAATCGGGAGCGCAGCCGGGAAAAAGAGTGGCTGCCAAGGTCGTGCAGTGTACAGGACTGAGCCCGGCAACGCGCCGCAACGGTTTATTGTGTCGTGCAGATGGCTCTATAGTGGGGCTCATCCGGGAAGTAGGGAGACCGCGCATGCCGTTACCGTCCATGAAAGAGCAGTTCGCCGCGCTGATTGCCGCGCCTTCGGTCAGTTGCACCCAAGCGTCTCTCGACCAGACTAACCGCCCGGTGATCGATCTGCTCGCCAGTTGGTTGGGCGACCTGGGTTTCTCCATCGACATCCAGTCCGTCAGCCCCGGCAAATTCAACCTGCTGGCCAGTTTCGGCACTGGCCCCGGCGGTCTGGTGTTGGCCGGCCATAGCGATACCGTTCCTTATGACGCGGCGTTGTGGAAGACCGAGCCGCTCAAGCTGACGGAAGTCGACGGCCGTTGGGTAGGATTGGGTAGTTGCGACATGAAGGGCTTTTTCGCGCTGGCGATTGAAGCGGTGTTGCCGCTGCTGGATCAGCCGTTCAAGCAGCCGTTGCTGATCCTCGCCACCTGCGATGAAGAAAGCTCCATGTCCGGTGCCCGGGCATTGGCCGAAGCCGGGCGCCCGCTGGGCCGCGCGGCGGTGATCGGCGAACCGACCGGTCTCAAGCCGATCCGCCTGCACAAAGGCGTGATGATGGAGCGCATCGACATTCTCGGCCAAAGTGGTCATTCGTCGGATCCAAGCCTGGGCCATAGCGCCCTCGAAGCCATGCACGACGCCATCGGCGAACTGCGCGGCCTTCGCCTGGCCTGGCAGCGCGAGTACCGCAATGCACAATTCAGCGTGCCGCAACCGACCATGAACTTCGGCTGTATCCATGGCGGCGACAACCCCAACCGCATCTGTGGCCAGTGCTCCCTGGAATTCGACCTGCGGCCCTTGCCGGGCATGGATCCCGAAGTGCTGCGTGCGGCTATCCGGCAAAAGCTCGAACCGCTGGCCGAGCGCCATAAAGTCAAGATCGACTACGCGCCGTTGTTCCCCGCAGTGCCGCCGTTCGAACAGGCCGAAGACGCCGAGTTGGTGCGGGTCGCGGAACGATTGACCGGTCATCGTGCCGAAGCAGTAGCGTTCGGCACCGAAGCGCCTTATCTTCAGCGCCTTGGTTGTGAAACCCTGGTGCTGGGGCCTGGCGACATCGCCTGTGCCCATCAACCGGGCGAGTACCTCGAAATGTCACGCTTGACGCCTACAGTGCTTCTATTGCGGGAACTGATCGAACATTACTGCCTGAAACCTGCGTAAATTAACCCCTGTCCATTCGTACATAAGGAGAGCGAGCGTGTCGCCAAGCCTGTTCCGACGATAACCATCAGCCCGCTGTGCGTTTTCACGACTCATCCTTTTTCGGCTGCTTTTTATTACAGGCCCAGGTTCCATGCCCGACTACGTTAATTGGCTTCGTCATGCTTCGCCCTACATCAACGCCCACCGCGACTGCACCTTTGTGGTCATGTTGCCCGGCGACGGCGTGGATCATCCGAACTTCGGCAATATCGTCCACGACCTGGTGCTGCTTCACAGTCTGGGCGTGCGCCTGGTGCTGGTGCACGGTTCGCGCCCTCAGATCGAAGCGCGCCTTGAAGCGCGCGGCCTGATCCCGACTTACCACGAAGGCATGCGCATCACCGATGCCGCGACGCTGGAGTGTGTGATCGACGCGGTTGGCCACCTGCGTATCGCCATCGAAGCGCGCTTGTCGATGGACATGGCCTCGTCGCCGATGCAGGGCTCGCGCCTACGGGTGGCCAGCGGCAACCTGGTGACCGCGCGGCCTATTGGCGTGCTTGAAGGTGTGGATTACCACCACACCGGCGAAGTGCGCCGGGTCGACCGCAAGGGCATCAACCGCCTGCTGGATGAGCGCTCCATTGTGCTGTTGTCACCCCTGGGCTATTCGCCTACGGGTGAGATCTTCAACCTGGCCTGCGAAGACGTCGCCACCCGCGCCGCCATCGACTTGGGGGCCGACAAGCTGCTGCTGTTCGGCGCGGATCTCGGCCTGATCGATGAAAACGGCCGTCTGGTGCGCGAACTGCGCCCGCAACAAGTACCGGCGCATCTGCAACGCCTGGGCAGCAGCAACTACCAGTCCGAATTGCTCGATGCGGCCGCCCAGGCCTGCCGGGGTGGGGTAGGGCGCAGCCATATCGTCAGCTACGCCGAAGATGGCGCCTTGCTCACCGAGCTGTTTACCCGCGATGGCGGCGGTACGCTGGTGGCTCAGGAGCAATTCGAACTGGTGCGCGAGGCGGCGATTGAAGACGTCGGCGGTTTGCTCGACCTGATCAGCCCGCTGGAAGAGCAGGGCATCCTGGTACGCCGTTCGCGGGAAGTGCTCGAACGTGAGATCGAGCAGTTCAGCGTGGTGGAGCGCGAAGGCATGATCATCGCCTGTGCGGCGTTGTATCAGATCGCCGATTCGGACGCGGGTGAGCTGGCGTGCCTGGCGGTGAACCCGGAGTACCGCCATGGCGGGCGTGGTGATGAGCTGCTGGAGCGTATCGAAACCCGTGCCCGGGCGCAGGGTTTGAAGACCTTGTTCGTACTTACCACGCGGACTGCCCACTGGTTCCGTGAGCGCGGCTTTGTGCCGAGCAGCGTTGATCGCCTGCCGTCGGCGCGGGCCTCGCTGTACAACTACCAGCGTAACTCGAAGATTTTCGAGAAGGCCTTGTAAAGCCCTACCTCCCAAGTCAATGAGCAGGCTCGTGTAAGAGCCTGCCCGCGTCGCAGGCCAATCTGGCGTGCCGTCACGCACGACTAAAGTTTAAGCATTCTTGATCTGACGCCGATAACAGGATGGCGGCTATGGGTAGATTGTGGGAGTTCCACACACACCTGAATCGTCGAAGGGGCGGCTTGGACAGCAAAAGAAACTATTAGTGACACAAAAACTGTAACAAATTGACGAGAGGATGTGCCTTTGGCCATGATGGCGTCGCCTTTTTGATCGTGGGTGACGTATGCGGCAGAGCGTCAACACTAATCGTTCTAAAAAAGCGCTAATAAATACCCTTTAGGAATTAGCTTGTGGAGCAGATGGTCTATGCTCGCCTGTCCGCATCACGGAATGGCTTATTCCTGAATCGTATTAAAAAGAATGAAATAATTCTTTTTGGGTGTATGAAAAACTCATTACCCTGCAGGGACCAAATCAACGGTGGTTAGACGAAGGTAGTAGACACACAAGGTTACGATTGACTTGGCAGTCACTATCCGGTGCTAATCGCGCATCTGTGGATCAAGGGCGTCAGACCCGAGACCAAAGAAATACAAAAATTAGAAATGAGAGGAGCGGTACATGAAGAAGTCCACCTTGGCGTTGGCTATAGCGTTGGCGGCAGTCGCCCAGCAAGCTGCAGCAGCCGGTTTCATTGAAGACAGTAAGGCCAGTGTCAGCTCGCGTACCTTGTATTTCGATAACGATCAGCGTGATGGCGGTGCTGATCAACGCGAAACAGCTACCGGTCTGAAGTTCGATTACAAGTCTGGCTTCACTCAAGGTGTCGTTGGTTTTGGTATCGACGCCCAGGCATTGGTAGGTGTTCACCTGGATGGTGGCCGCGGTCATCACCCAAACAGCAACTCCTTCGTTCCAAGTGACACCGACGGTTCTGCGGTAAGCAGTTGGAGCAGTGCGAGTGCCAACGCCAAGGCCCGCTTCTCCAAGACCGAGGCACACTTGGGTGGTGCCCTGGCGCCGAACCTTCCAATCCTGATCGCGAGCGACGGCCGTTTGTTGCCGCAAAGCTTTGAAGGCGGCACTGTCACTTCCAAAGAAATCGACAACGTGACCTTTAACGCCGGTCAACTCGAACATGCCACTGGTCGTGCTTCAAGCAACAGCACTGGCCTGGCCGTCGCCGGCGGTACCGAGGAAAGCAATAAGTTCCGTTTTGGTGGCGCTGATTGGAAAGTCACCAAAGACTTGACCCTGCAGTACTACTACGCAAACCTCGAAGACTACTATAAGCAGCACTTCCTGGGCTTGTTGCACGTATACCCGATCAGCGAAGGTCAGTCATTCAAGACCGACCTGCGCTACTTCGACAGCAGTTCTGATGGCAAGAACGGTCAGGCTGGGTATCGCTTCAACAACAACGGTGGCTACGCGAAGAACACGGGTGAGGTTGATAACAAAACCTGGAGTGCCATGTTCACTTACACCCTGGGTGGCAGCGCCGTTATGCTCGGCCATCAGCGTGTCAGCGATGACGGTGGTTTCGTCTGGGTGAACCAGGGTAACGTTTTGGATGGTAATGGTCGTAACGAAGGTGCTGGCGGGTCGAGCTTCTACCTGTTCACCGACAGCATGATCAACTCCTTCGTCCGTGCGGGTGAAAACACCACCTTCGGTCAGTACTCTTATGACTTCGCTGCACTGGGTGTTCCAGGCCTGCGAACCTCGATTGCCTACTTGCACGGCGACAACATCAAAGCCGTGGGCGGTGGCAGTGATCAGTCCGAGTGGGAGCGCGATATGCGTATCGACTACACCATTCAGGCAGGCGCACTCAAAGGTTTTGGCACCACTCTGCGGCACGGTGCGTACCGTGGCAGCGGTACCGGTATCCAGGACCAGGATCAGACACGTCTGATCTTCAACTACACTTACAGCTTCTTGTAAGGCTGGATAAGGAAAACCTCGCGTTATCGCGAGGTTTTTCTCACGTTCAATCAAGTCGGGCTAAACCCCCGCAAGCCCTTCCTGAACCCCTCTTTGTACAGCGTCTCAAGGCCTTCTCGAACCTTGGAACCGATGGTGCGCCTCTCCATTTCCCACGTCCAATGAACACATTTTTAATATTCCTTTATCGTCTAGATAAATCGATATTTATTCTTTTTAAATAACCCGTAATCCATGCACAGTGGGCTCCATAAGCACTCACCAGGAGCCACACCATGAGCCTAAGACTGGGCGACATCGCCCCCGACTTCGAACAGGATTCCAGCGCCGGCAAGATTCGTTTTCACGAATGGCTGGGCGACAGCTGGGGTGTGTTGTTTTCCCACCCGGCGGACTTCACCCCGGTGTGCACCACTGAGCTGGGCTTTACCGCCAAGCTCAAGGACGAATTCGCCAAGCGCGGCGTCAAGGCCATCGCCCTGTCGGTGGACCCGGTGGACTCGCACCACAAGTGGATCGAAGACATCAACGAAACCCAGGACACCGTCGTCAATTTCCCGATCCTGGCCGACGCCGACCGCAAGGTTTCGGACCTCTACGACCTGATCCACCCGAACGCCAGTGACACCCTCACCGTGCGTTCCTTGTTCGTGATCGACCCGAACAAGAAGGTCCGCCTGACCATCACCTACCCGGCCAGCACCGGCCGTAATTTCCACGAAATCCTGCGGGTCATCGACTCGCTGCAACTGACCGACAACTACAAAGTCGCCACCCCCGCCAACTGGCAGGACGGTGATGAAGTGGTGATCGTGCCGTCGCTCAAGGATGAGGAAGAGATCAAGAAGCGCTTTCCGAAGGGTTATCGGGCGGTGAAGCCCTACTTGCGGCTTACTCCACAACCCAATCGGTGAAACTGAATCACAGCAGGGGTTTTCAGGCCGTTTCTACGGCCTTTTTTTCGCCTGGCGACTTACAAATCTGATATGCATTTAAAGAATAAACAAATGAAAAAATAAGATTTATAGATATATTGATCTGCTGATAAGGTCTGTCCATCTTGGCGCCATCGCCACACAGCGAACCGCCGGCACTTGCTCAAGGAATTCCTGCATGTTGGTCGTAACACTTGGAGGCAGTCCCAGCCAGCGTTCCCGCTCCGGGGTCTTGTTGGAAAAAACCCGTCAGTGGTTGCAAGACAAAGGCGTTGAAGTGGTGAGTTACCAGATACGTGACTTCCCGGCTGAAGACTTGCTGCATGCACGCTTCGACAGCCCCAAGGTCATTGACCTGCTGCAACAGGTGGCTAACGCGGATGGCCTGGTGATCGCCACGCCGGTGTACAAGGCGTCGTTCTCCGGCGCGTTGAAAACCGTGCTGGACCTGCTGCCCGAACGCGCCCTGGCCCACAAGGTTGTGCTGGCGATGGCGACCGGCGGCAGCATCGCCCACATGCTGGCGGTGGATTACGCCTTGAAGCCGGTATTGTCGGCCCTCAAAGCCCAGGAACTGCTCCACGGGATTTTCGCCGAAGACAGCCAGATCGCCTACGGCGAAGGCAGTGCCCAGGCGCAACTGGTGCCGGTCCTCGAACACCGTTTGCACGAAGCCCTGGAGACGCTTTATGGCGCCATGGCCCGTCGTCCGAAACCGCTGGACCCGCATGTGTTGAATGAACGTTTGTTGAGTGCTCGCTGGAGCATTTAAGTAAGCCTCACCGCTATATAGATGTACTCACCTTACTCAGCCGCCAACGGCCAAGCAGGTGCAGCCAACCCCCTCATCGCACTATTTGGAGAGAGCGCCATGCGCACTGTCATCTTGCGTCGTGGTCTGGTCGCACTGTTTGCTGCGGCTGTGTCCTTCGGCGCCATCGTTCAGGCTCAAGCCGCCGAGACCCTGCGGATCGGTTACCAGAAATACGGAACCCTGGTGCTGCTCAAGGCCAAGGGCACCCTGGAAAAACGCCTGGCCGCCCAAGGTGTGCAGGTGCAATGGACCGAGTTTCCCGGCGGCCCGCAACTGCTCGAAGGCCTGAACGTCGGCTCCATCGACTTCGGTGTCACCGGCGAAACCCCGCCGGTCTTCGCCCAGGCCGCCGGTGCCGACCTGCTCTATGTGGCCTACGAGCCGCCAGCGCCCACCAGTGAAGCGATCCTGGTGCCGAAAGACTCGACGATCAAATCGGTGGCCGAGCTCAAGGGCAAGAAAGTCGTGCTCAACAAAGGCTCCAACGTGCACTACCTGCTGGTGCGTGCCCTGGAAGACGCCGGCCTGAAATACACCGACGTGCAGACCGTCTTCCTGCCGCCCGCCGATGCCCGTGCCGCCTTCGAGCGTGGCAGCGTGGATGCGTGGGTGATCTGGGACCCGTACCAGGCCGCCGCCGAGAAACAACTGCAAGCGCGCACCTTGCGTGACGGCACCGGCATCGCCGACAACCACCAGTTCTACCTGGCCACCAAGCCGTACGCCGAAAAGCACCCTGAAGTGGTCAAGGCGCTGATCGAAGAAGTGCGTGCGGTGGGCGAGTGGTCCAAGGCCAACCCTCAGGAAGTGACCGAGCAGGTCGCACCACTGCTCGGCCTGCCGGCTGACATCACCCTGACCTCGGTAAAACGCCAGGGCTACGGCGCGCTGTTCCTGACCCCGGAAGTGGTGGCGGCCCAGCAGAAAATCGCCGACAGCTTCTACCAACTCAAATTGATCCCCAAGCCCTTGAGCATCAAGGACGTGATCTGGACGCCACCTGCTGCCGTGGCTAAAGCGCCGTAATCCGATTTCTTCAGGAGACAACTCCATGAGCCTCACTATTTTCTGGTTCCTGCCTACCCACGGCGACGGCCATTACCTTGGCACCGCCGAAGGCGCTCGCGCTGTTGATCACGGTTATCTGCAGCAAGTGGCCCAGGCCGCTGACCGCCTGGGATTCGGCGGGGTGCTGATCCCCACCGGTCGTTCCTGCGAAGACTCGTGGTTGGTGGCCGCCTCGCTGATCCCGGTGACCCAGCGTTTGAAATTTCTTGTCGCACTGCGCCCCGGGATCATTTCCCCGACGGTGGCGGCGCGCCAGGCCGCGACCCTGGACCGCCTGTCCGGCGGCCGCGCGCTGTTCAACCTGGTGACCGGTGGTGACCCGGAAGAGTTGGCCGGCGATGGCTTGTTCCTCAGTCATGAAGAGCGCTACCAGGCTTCGGTGGAATTCACCCGCATCTGGCGCCGCGTGCTGGAAGGCGAAACCGTGGATTACGACGGCGAGCACATCAGCGTCAAAGGCGCCAAGTTGCTTTACCCACCGATCCAGCAACCACGCCCGCCGCTGTACTTCGGCGGTTCCTCCGAAGCGGCCCAGGACCTGGCCGCCGAACAAGTGGAGATGGTGCTGACCTGGGGCGAGCCACCGGCCGCGGTCGCCGAGAAGATCGAACAGGTGCGGGCCAAGGCGGCGAAACTCGGGCGCACCGTGCGCTTCGGCATTCGTCTGCATGTGATCGTGCGCGAAACCAATGATGAAGCCTGGAAAGCCGCCGACAAACTGATCTCCCATCTGGACGACGACACCATCGTCCGTGCCCAGGCTTCCCTGGCGCGCTTCGATTCCGTCGGCCAGCAGCGTATGGCGGCCTTGCATGGCGGTAATCGCGACAACCTGGAAGTCAGCCCCAACCTGTGGGCCGGCGTCGGCCTGGTGCGTGGCGGTGCGGGCACCGCGCTGGTGGGCGATGGTCCGACGGTTGCAGAACGGGTCAAGGAGTACGCAGCGCTGGGCATCGACACCTTCATCTTCTCCGGTTATCCACACCTGGAAGAGTCGTATCGGGTTGCCGAGCTGCTGTTCCCGCACCTGGATATCGAACGTCCAGAGTTGCCGAAAAGCGCCGGTTACGTGAGCCCGTTCGGCGAAATGGTCGCCAACGATATCCTTCCCAAAGCTGCGTCACAGAGCTGAGGCGGCGCCATGAACTTTGAAAAATTGAGCCATCGCGTGGCGCCCTGGGTGCTGCCGATTCTATTGCTGGCGGTGTGGCAGTTATCGGTGTCGGCGGGCTGGTTGTCGACGCGTATTCTGCCGGCGCCCAGCGCGGTGATTGAGGCCGGGGTCAACCTGGTGCGCAGCGGCGAAATCTGGACGCACCTGGCTATCAGTGGCTGGCGGGCGGGCCTGGGCTTTGTGATCGGTGGCAGCATCGGCCTGGCGCTGGGATTTATCACCGGCCTGTCGACGTGGGGCGAACGCCTGCTGGACAGCTCGGTGCAGATGATCCGCAACGTGCCGCATTTGGCGCTGATTCCGCTGGTGATCCTGTGGTTCGGCATCGATGAGACCGCAAAGATTTTCCTGGTGGCCCTCGGCACGCTGTTCCCGATCTACCTCAACACTTACCACGGCATCCGCAACGTCGACCCGGCGCTGGTGGAAATGTCGCGCAGCTATGGCTTGTCCTGTTTCAGCCTGTTCTGGCAAGTGATCCTGCCGGGCGCGCTGCCTTCGATCCTGGTGGGCGTGCGCTTTGCCCTGGGCTTTATGTGGCTGACGCTGATCGTGGCGGAAACCATCTCTGCCAGCTCCGGCATTGGTTACCTGGCGATGAACGCCCGCGAATTCCTGCAAACCGACGTAGTGGTGTTGGCCATCGTGATGTACGCCATCCTCGGCAAACTGGCCGACCTGGCCGCTCGCGGTCTGGAACGTGTTTGGCTGCGCTGGCACCCGGCGTATCAAGTCAATAAAGGAGGTGCGGCATGACCGCTCAACAACCTCCGCGCCTGCTGAAAGGGATTCCCCTGGCGGTGCGCAAATTGCGCAAGGCCTTCGGCGCGCGGGAAGTGCTCAAGGAAATCGATCTGCACATTCCGGCGGGCCAGTTCGTGGCCGTGGTCGGTCGCAGTGGCTGCGGTAAAAGTACGTTACTGCGCTTGTTGGCCGGCCTGGACAAAGCCAGCGGCGGCGAGCTGCTGGCCGGTTCGGCGCCGCTGAGCGAGGCGATTGAAGACACGCGGTTGATGTTCCAGGAAGCGCGCCTGCTGCCGTGGAAAAAGATCATCGACAACGTCGGCTTGGGCCTCAAAGGCAACTGGCGCCCTAAAGCCTTGGAAGCCCTGGAAGCGGTCGGCCTGGCCGAACGTGCCAATGAGTGGCCGGCGGCCTTGTCCGGTGGCCAGAAGCAACGCGTGGCCCTGGCTCGCGCGCTGATCCACCAGCCGCGCTTGCTGCTGCTGGATGAGCCGCTGGGTGCGTTGGACGCCCTGACCCGCATCGAGATGCAGCAACTGATCGAAAACCTTTGGCAAAAGCACGGTTTCACCGTGTTGCTGGTGACCCATGACGTCAGCGAAGCCGTGGCCATTGCCGACCGGGTAATCCTGATCGAAGACGGCGAAATCGGCCTCGACCTGATCGTCGATCTGCCGCGCCCACGGGCCCGTGGTTCACATCGCCTGGCCGCGCTGGAAGCCGAAGTGCTCAACCGTGTGCTGTCGTTGCCCGGCACGCCGCCGGACCCCGAACCTGTTTCACCGCTGCCTACGCAATTGCGTTGGGCTCAATAACTCACTTGTCCCGAGAAGGAAGAACACCATGACTATTAAAGCCATCAACGTGCGTAACCAGTTCAAAGGCACCATCAAGGAAATCGTAGTCGGCGATGTGCTGTCGGAAATCGACGTGCAGACCGCGTCCGGTATCGTCACTTCCGTGATCACCACCCGCTCGGTCAAAGAGCTGGAGCTGGTGATCGGCAGTGAAGTGATTGCCTTCGTGAAGTCCACCGAGGTGTCGATCGCCAAGTTGTGATTTGCGTCGCTCTTGAGACCGTCATCGGGGGCAAGCCCCCTCCCACATATTGATCTGTGAACACATTCAAAATGTGGCAGGGGGCTTGCCCCCGATGAGGCCGGCCCAGCCAACCCAGGATTCAGCGCTTAGGCAGATACGCTGGCAAATACAGCCCCACATACGCATCAAAAACCCGCATCCCTTCCTCCGCCATACGCGGCGTGATCAGCCCATGCTGATGCACCGAGCGCGCATACACGCGGTCGCTCAGCTCCAGCGCCAGGGCGAACACATCCACATCGCTGGGCAGTGTCGGCACTTCGAAATGGCGGTTGAACACCTTGAACATCAGATCGCCCAGTTCCAGATCATGCTGGCGGTCGGCCTGGGTCACTTCGGTGAGGCCATGCTGCGCCAGGATCAACTGGCGCGCGGCGGCGTCCTGATCGTAGATGGTGAGCATGCGTTGTTCGACGATGTAGGACAGATCGCGCCAATGCTTGAGTGAATCGTGGTCGATGGGCGCCTGGATGGCCGCACGAAATGCGGCATGCACATCCGCCGTCAACGCCTCCAGCAGCGCCGGCACACCGGCGAAAAAGTGATACACCGACGACGGCGGAATCTGCGCGCGCTCGGCCACGCTGTAGATCGACAAACTCGCCACGCCTTCGGCGGCCAGCAAGGTGCGGGCGGCATCGAGAATCGCGTCGATCCGCGCCTGGCTGCGGGCACGGGGTTTGCGAGGGGCAGCGGGGCGGGTGGGCATGGAAGTCTCCTACAAGGCAGCGGGCATTGTATGAGCAGGAAGGAGTGTTGTCTTCCAGACCCCTCCCACACTTTGATCTGTGAATACATTCAAATGTGGGAGGGGGCTTGCCCCCGATGAGGCCAACTCGATCTACCGGAAGAAACCCATAAAAAAACGCCACAGGCCAAAGGCCCGCAGCGTTTTTTCAATGCAGCAACCGCTTACACGGTATGCAGGTACCAGTTGTACTCAAGGTCGGAGATGGAGTGTTCGAACTCCTCCAGCTCACTTTCCTTACAGGCGACGAAGATATCGATGTATTTAGGATCGATGTACTTGGCCATCACCTCGCTGTCGTCCAACTCGCGCAGGGCATCGCGCAGGTTGTTCGGCAGGCTCTGTTCGTTCTGCTCGTAGCTGTTGCCTTCCACGGGTGCGCCCGGTTCGATCTTGTTGGTCAGACCGTGGTGCACGCCTGCCAGGACCGAAGCCATCAGCAGGTAAGGGTTGGCGTCGGCACCGGCCACACGGTGTTCGATCCGTACGGCGTCGGACGAGCCGGTCGGTACGCGAATCGCCACGGTGCGGTTGTCCAGGCCCCAGCACGGCGAGTTCGGCACGTAGAACTGTGCGCCGAAACGACGGTAGGAGTTGACGTTAGGGCACAGGAACGCCATTTGGGCGGGTAGGGTCTCGAGCACACCGCCGATCGCGTGACGCAATGCGGCGTTCTGCTCGGGATCCTCGCTGGCAAAGATGTTCTTGCCGTCCTTGTCCAGGATCGAGATGTGTACGTGCAAACCGTTACCTGCCTGGCCCGGGTAAGGCTTGGCCATGAAGGTGGTATCCATCTCATGGTCGTAGGCGATGTTCTTGATCAGGCGCTTGAGCAGTACTGCGTAGTCGCAGGCCTTGATCGGGTCGGCCACGTGGTGCAGGTTCACTTCGAACTGCGCCGGGGCACTTTCCTTGACGATGGCGTCGGCCGGGATGCCTTGCTCTTTGGCACCTTCCAGGATGTCCTGGAGGCAGTCTACGTATTCGTCGAGGTCGTCGATCAGGTAGACCTGTGTCGAGTGCGGGCGTTTGCCGGAGATCGGCGAGCGGGGCGGTTGTGGGCGGCCGTTCACGTTCTCCTGGTCGATCAGGTAGAACTCAAGCTCGAAGGCGGCGCAGATGGTCAGACCGAGGTCGTCAAACTTGCTTACAACTTGGCGGAGCACTTCGCGCGGATCGGCGAAGAAAGGTTCACCTTCAAGTTCGTGCATGGTCATCAGCAGTTGCGCGGTAGGGCGCTTTTGCCAAGGTTCATTGCACAGGGTGTCAGGGATCGGATAACAGATTCGGTCAGCATCACCGATGTCCAGGCCCAGGCCGGTGCTTTCCACCGTCGAGCCATTGATATCCAGGGCAAATAAAGAGGCAGGCAGGTTAATGCCCTTCTCGTAAACCTTGTGGAGGCTGGTGCGTTCGATGCGCTTACCGCGCACCACACCATTCATATCCGCAATTAGAAGGTCTACGTACAGAACCTCAGGATGATCCTTAAGGAACGCGTTCGCTTCGTTAAGCTGAACGGCACGCGGGGGTACCGACATGATGCAACACCTTTGTTGTTAAAAATATCAATCATTGATCTTTTCTGGTTTCAGTCAACCCGAACGGCATGCCGAAGTCAAGCGAGGCCTTTTTTGCCCTAAAAAAGCGCCGTGACGGCATTTTTGGGGCTTTTTGGGGCGGTTTTTTCGGGTTGACGGGCTTGGGACTCGCAGGCTTGAGCGGGCCGTGTTGTATTTTTTACGGGGGTGTTGTGTAAAAAAATGAACAAGGCTAAGCTCGATTCAAACCCATAACAGCAATAATACCGGGGTGCTTCATGTCTCGCCTGCCGCCACTCGGCGTCTCAGCCTGCTTCAGCCAGGCTTTGTCCGCAGTCCGTTCGTCCCGCGTGAGTGCCCACGCACCGGCCAATATTCTTGACGGCCCATCCGCTCTCCTCTTTGCCATTTCGACTGCCACTGACCGGCTCTCTTCTGCGCGGCCGCTCATGATTCTGCACGACTTTGGCTTGAGGAATGCAACGCTGCAGCAAATGGCAGGTAAGCTCCTACCCTGAACGAAAAAACGACGCGGATGCTGCGTCAACCAACGCCTGGCCTTTAATGGATGTCAGGAAACCCAGCCCAGAGGCATTTATGAGTAACAACCTCGACCAGCTCACCGATTGGTTGAAAGACCACAAGATCACAGAAGTCGAATGCATGATTGGCGACCTGACCGGTATCACCCGGGGCAAGATCTCGCCGACCAACAAGTTCATCGCCGAAAAAGGCATGCGCCTGCCCGAGAGCGTTCTGTTGCAGACCGTGACCGGCGACTATGTCGAAGACGACATCTATTACGAATTGCTCGACCCGGCGGACATCGACATGATCTGCCGCCCCGACCAGAACGCGGTGTTCCTGGTGCCCTGGGCCATCGAGCCGACCGCCCAGGTGATCCACGACACCTACGACAAGCAAGGCAACCCGATCGAGCTGTCGCCGCGCAACGTACTCAAGAAAGTCCTCAAGCTCTACGCCGACAAAGGCTGGCAGCCCATCGTGGCGCCTGAGATGGAGTTCTACCTGACCAAACGCTGCGAAGACCCTGACTTCCCGCTGCAACCGCCGATCGGTCGTTCCGGGCGTCCGGAGACCGGCCGCCAGTCCTTCTCTATAGAAGCAGCCAACGAATTCGACCCGTTGTTCGAAGACGTCTATGACTGGTGCGAGCTGCAGGAGCTGGACCTCGACACCCTGATCCACGAAGACGGCACGGCGCAGATGGAAATCAACTTCCGTCACGGTGATGCCTTGTCCCTGGCCGACCAGATCCTGGTGTTCAAGCGCACCATGCGTGAAGCCGCGCTCAAGCACGACGTGGCGGCCACCTTCATGGCCAAGCCGATGACCGGCGAGCCCGGCAGCGCGATGCACCTGCACCAGAGCATCATCGACATCGCCACCGGCAAGAACGTCTTCTCTAACGAAGACGGGACCATGAGCCAACTGTTCCTCAACCACATTGGCGGCCTGCAGAAGTTCATCCCTGAATTGCTGCCGCTGTTTGCTCCCAACGTGAACTCGTTCCGTCGCTTCCTGCCCGACACCTCGGCGCCGGTGAACGTGGAGTGGGGCGAAGAAAACCGCACCGTCGGCCTGCGCGTCCCGGATGCCGGCCCGCAGAACCGTCGCGTGGAAAACCGCCTGCCGGGCGCCGACGCCAACCCATACCTGGCGATTGCCGCCAGCCTGCTGTGTGGCTACATCGGCATGGTCGAAGGCCATAACCCGAGCGCCCCGGTGGTAGGTCGTGGTTACGAGCGCCGCAACCTGCGCCTGCCGTTGACCATCGAAGACGCCCTGGAGCGTATGGAAAACAGCAAGACCATCGAGAAATACCTGGGTCAGAAATTCATCACAGGCTACGTCGCGGTCAAGCGGGCCGAGCATGAAAACTTCAAGCGCGTGATCAGTTCGTGGGAGCGGGAATTCCTGCTCTTCGCCGTCTGATGCGCCGGGCGCACGGGGAAACCTGTGCGCCCTTCACTGAAAAGTCTAGGAGATTGGTATGTCCAGCAACAACCCGCAAACCCGTGAATGGCAAGCCTTGAGCAGTGATCACCACCTGGCGCCGTTCAGCGACTTCAAACAATTGAAAGAGAAAGGCCCACGGATCATCACCAAAGCCCACGGCGTTTACCTGTGGGACAGCGAAGGCAACAAGATCCTCGACGGCATGGCCGGCCTGTGGTGCGTGGCGATCGGTTACGGTCGCGATGAACTGGCCGACGCCGCCGCCAAGCAAATGAAAGAACTGCCGTACTACAACCTGTTCTTCCAGACCGCTCACCCACCTGTACTGGAGTTGGCCAAGGCGATTTCCGACATCGCGCCTGCCGGCATGAACCACGTGTTCTTCACCGGTTCCGGCTCCGAAGGCAACGACACCATGTTGCGTATGGTCCGCCACTATTGGGCGATCAAGGGCCAGCCGAACAAAAAAACCATCATCAGCCGCAAGAATGGCTACCACGGCTCCACCGTGGCTGGCGCCAGCCTGGGCGGCATGACCTATATGCACGAACAGGGCGACTTGCCGATCCCGGGCATCGTCCATATCGCCCAGCCGTACTGGTTCGGCGAAGGCGGCGACATGAGCCCCGAAGAGTTCGGGATCTGGGCCGCCAACCAGCTGGAAGAGAAGATCCTGGAACTGGGCGTGGACAACGTCGGTGCCTTTATTGCCGAGCCGATCCAGGGCGCCGGTGGCGTGATCGTGCCGCCAGACAGCTACTGGCCGCGCATCAAGGAAATCCTCGCCAAGTACGACATCCTGTTTGTTGCCGACGAAGTGATCTGCGGTTTCGGCCGTACCGGTGAGTGGTTCGGTAGCGATTTCTACGACCTCAAGCCCCACATGATGACCATCGCCAAGGGCCTGACCTCCGGTTACATCCCCATGGGCGGCCTGATCGTGCGCGACGACGTGGTGGCCGTGCTCAACGAAGGCGGTGATTTCAACCACGGCTTCACGTACTCCGGCCACCCGGTGGCTGCGGCAGTGGCCCTGGAAAACATCCGCATCATGCGCGATGAAAAAATCGTTAACCGCGTCCACGACGAAACGGCACCGTATTTGCAGAAACGTCTGAGGGAGCTGGCGGATCACCCGTTGGTGGGGGAAGTGCGCGGTGTCGGCATGCTCGGTGCAATTGAGCTGGTTCAGGACAAGGCGACGCGCAAGCGTTACGAGGGCCGGGGCGTAGGCATGATCTGCCGAACCTTCTGCTTCGAGAATGGCCTGATCATGCGTGCCGTGGGCGACACCATGATCATTTCGCCGCCTCTGGTGATCAGCAAGGCTGAAATCGACGAGTTGGTTACCAAGGCTCGTCATTGCCTGGACCTGACTTTGGCGGCATTGCAGGGCTAAGTGCTAGGCTCAGTGCGCAGCGCACCGGGCAGTTATAAATGTAGGGGCTTTGGTTGAAAGCCGGCCCCTGAACTTGCCAGACTGTCGCCCTGTTTTGTTGCCCTCTGGAAGGGTCGCTGAACATAAAAGAACGTGGCCCAAAAAAGAAAAATTGGAGCATCACCAAATGAAGGCATTAGGTTTGAAGAACGCTGGCAAGACCCTCCTGGCCTTGTCCCTGATGGGCGCAATGGCGGGCGCGGCCCAGGCAGACGATAAAGTGCTGCACGTCTACAACTGGTCCGACTACATTGCACCGGACACCATCGCCAACTTTGAAAAAGAGTCGGGCATTAAAGTGGTGTACGACGTTTTTGACAGCAACGAGACACTCGAAGCCAAGTTGCTGGCAGGCAAGTCCGGTTACGACATCGTCGTACCGTCGAACAACTTCCTCGCCAAGCAGATCAAGGCCGGTGTCTACCAGGAGCTGGACAAGTCCAAACTGTCCAACTACGGCAACCTGAACACCTCCCTGCTTAAAGCCGTGTCGGTCAGCGACCCGGACAACAAGCATGCTTTCCCGTACATGTGGGGTTCGATCGGCATCGGCTACAACCCGGACAAGGTCAAGGCCGCGCTGGGCGTGGACAAGATCGATTCGTGGGACGTGCTGCTCAAGCCTGAAAATATCGCCAAGCTCAAGAGCTGCGGCGTGAGCTTCCTCGACTCGCCGACCGAAATGCTGCCGATCGCGCTGCATTACCTGGGCCTGCCAACCGACAGCCAGAAGAAAGAAGACCTCAAGCAGGCCGAAGCGCTCTTCTTGAAAATCCGTCCTTCGATCGGCTACTTCCACTCGTCCAAGTACATCTCCGACCTGGCCAACGGCAACATCTGCGTAGCCGTGGGTTACTCGGGTGACATCCAGCAGGCCAAGTCCCGCGCGGCTGAAGCCGGTGGCAAGGTCAAGGTGGCCTACGACATTCCGAAAGAAGGCGCCGGTAGCTTCTTCGACATGGTCGCCATCCCTAAAGATGCCGAAAACGTCGACGCTGCTTATAAGTTCTTGAACTACCTGCTCAAGCCGGAAGTCATGGCTTCGATCACCAACAGCGTGCGCTTCCCGAACGGTAACGAGAAGGCCACCGCACTGGTCGACAAAGACATCACCAATGACCCGGGCATCTACCCGCCAGCGGATGTGCAAGCCAAGCTCTACGCCATTGCAGACTTGCCGGCTGCCACCCAGCGTGAAATGACACGCAGCTGGACCAAGATCAAGTCCGGTAAATAAACCGGTCTTTGTTAACCACCGCGCAGCCCGCGGTGGTTAATGAAACAAATAAATGACAGAAAGTTTTGCCGGATCGGTTTATCGAGGGTAAGTTGCGCGCCGGTTTTGTTGCCGGGCAACAACTTTAAGGCCCAACTATTTAAGAGGACCTCCACTTGCCAATTTCTTTATTTCGCCAAGCCTTGCTGGTAGGTGCAGGTATCACGCTGGCTGTCAGCGTGCAGGCTGCACCGACTGTGCATATTTATAACTGGTCGGATTACATCGGCCCCGACACCCTGGCCAACTTCGAAAAGGCCACCGGCATCAAACCCGTGTATGACGTGTTTGATTCCAACGAAACCCTGGAAGGCAAGTTACTGGCCGGGCGTACCGGCTATGACGTGGTGGTGCCGTCCAACCACTTCCTCGGCAAGCAGATCAAGGCCGGTGCGTTCCAGAAGCTCGACAAGTCGCTGCTGACGAACTACGCCAACCTGGATCCGGTGTTGCTCAAGCGCCTGGAGAAGAACGACCCTGGCAATCAGTACGCCGTGCCGTACCTGTGGGGTACCAATGGCATCGGTTACAACGTCGACAAAGTGAAGGAAGTGCTGGGCGTCGACAAGATCGACTCCTGGGCCGTGTTGTTCGAACCGGAAAACATGAAGAAGCTGGCCACCTGCGGTGTGTCGTTCATGGACTCGGCGGACGAAATGCTGCCGGCAGTGCTTAACTACATGGGCCTGGACCCTAACAGCACCAACCCGGACGACTACAAGAAGGCTGAAGAAAAGCTGCTCAAAGTGCGGCCCTACGTGACCTACTTCCATTCTTCCAAATACATCTCCGACCTGGCCAACGGCAACATCTGCGTGGCCGCCGGGTTCTCCGGCGATGTGTTCCAGGCCAAGGCTCGCGCAAGCGAAGCGGGCAAAGGCGTGAACATCGCCTACGCAATTCCGAAGGAAGGCGGCAACCTGTGGTTTGACGTGCTGGCGATTCCCAAGGATGCCACCAACGTCAAGGAAGCCCACGCCTTCATCAACTATTTGCTGAAATCTGAGGTGATCGCTCAGGTCAGTGACACCGTCGGCTACGCCAACCCTAACCCAGGGGCGGACAAGCTGATGGAGCAATCGATACGCACCGACGAAGCGGTTTACCCACCGCAGGCGGTTCTCGACAGGACATTCGTCAACTTCGAGCTACCCCCGAAAGTGCAGCGTTTAATGACCCGTAGCTGGACCAAGGTCAAGACGGGTAAGTAAGGCTCACACTATCCTGGGTTCGCCCGCCTCGGGCGAACTGCACTCTTTTTTGGGAGTTTCGTAAATGGCAGTTGCCTCCGGCGCCTATAAGAAAGCCCTCGAGGGCGACCAGACACCGAAAAAGGTGCTGGTCAAAATCGACCGGGTCACGAAGAAGTTCGACGAGACGATTGCCGTGGACGATGTGTCCCTGGAAATCAAGAAAGGCGAGATCTTCGCCTTGCTCGGCGGTTCGGGTTCGGGCAAGTCCACCCTGCTGCGTATGCTCGCAGGCTTCGAGCGCCCGACTGAAGGTCGGATTTACCTCGACGGTGTGGACATCACCGATATGCCGCCCTACGAGCGGCCGATCAACATGATGTTCCAGTCCTACGCCTTGTTCCCGCACATGACCGTGGCGCAGAACATCGCGTTCGGCCTGCAACAGGACAAGATTCCCAAGGCCGAGGTCGATGCCCGCGTGGCCGAAATGCTCAAGCTGGTCCAGATGAGCCAGTACGCCAAGCGCAAGCCGCACCAGTTGTCCGGTGGCCAGCGTCAGCGTGTGGCGTTGGCCCGCTCCCTGGCCAAGCGCCCGAAGCTGCTGCTGCTCGATGAGCCGATGGGCGCCCTCGATAAAAAGCTGCGCTCGCAGATGCAACTGGAACTGGTAGAGATCATCGAGCGCGTCGGCGTGACCTGCGTGATGGTGACGCACGACCAGGAAGAGGCCATGACCATGGCCGAGCGCATCGCGATCATGCACCTGGGCTGGATCGCCCAGATCGGCAGCCCGATCGACATCTACGAGACGCCGACCAGCCGCCTGGTGTGCGAATTCATCGGTAACGTCAACATCTTCGACACCCAGGTGGTGGACGACGCCGAAGGCCACGCGGTGCTCAAGTGCCCGGACCTGGACCGCGATATCTACGTGGGCTACGGCATCGCCACCTCGGTGGAAGACAAGTCGGTGACCTACGCCATCCGCCCGGAAAAACTGCTGGTCACCACCGAAATGCCGACCTGCGAGCACAACTGGTCCAGCGGCAAGGTGCACGACATCGCCTACCTGGGCGGCCACTCGGTGTTCTACGTCGAGCTGCCAAGCGGCAAGCTGGTGCAGTCCTTCGTCGCCAACGCCGAACGCCGTGGCCAGCGCCCAACCTGGGGTGACCAGGTGTACGTGTGGTGGGAAGACGACAGCGGCGTGGTACTGCGCACATGAACATGAAGAAGCTCAAGCGGCGCTTGCACCGCATCGTCCCCAGTGGCAAGCAGGTGGTCATCGGGATTCCGTTCCTGTGGCTGTTCCTGTTTTTCGCCCTGCCGTTTTTCATTGTCCTGAAAATCAGCTTCGCCGAAGCCGACGTAGCGATCCCGCCGTACACCGAGATCTACACCTACGTCGAACAGAAGCTGCAGGTGGTGCTGAACCTGGCCAACTACAGTTTGCTGGCAGGTGATGAGCTGTACATCGCGGCGTACCTGGGCTCGCTGAAAATGGCGTTCTTCAGCACGCTGCTGTGCCTGCTGATCGGCTACCCGATGGCCTACGCCATTGCCACTGCGCGCAAAGAGATGCAGACCGTGCTGGTGCTGCTGATCATGATGCCGACCTGGACCGCGATCCTGATCCGCGTGTATGCGTGGATGGGCATCCTCAGCAACAACGGTTTGCTCAATGGCTTCCTGATGTCCATGGGGTTGATCAACGAGCCGCTGCAGATCCTCAACACCAACATCGCGGTGTATATCGGCGTGGTCTATTCGTACCTGCCGTTCATGATCCTGCCGCTGTACGCCAACCTGGTGAAGCATGACCAGAGCCTGCTGGAAGCCGCATCGGACCTGGGTTCGAGCACCTTCAACAGCTTCTGGAAAATCACCGTGCCGCTGTCCAAG
Source organism: Pseudomonas sp. SJZ103 (assembly GCF_007828335.1). NCBI lineage: Bacteria > Pseudomonadati > Pseudomonadota > Gammaproteobacteria > Pseudomonadales > Pseudomonadaceae > Pseudomonas > Pseudomonas sp. SJZ103. The sequence continues at coordinate 319,136 of NZ_VIUN01000002.1, read as the reverse complement.
AACGGCATCATCGCCGGCTGCATGCTGGTGTTTATCCCGGTGGTGGGCGAGTTCGTGATCCCGGAACTGCTCGGCGGCCCGGAAACCCTGATGATCGGTAAAGTGTTGTGGCAAGAGTTCTTCAACAACCGTGACTGGCCGGTGGCGTCTGCCCTGGCGGTAGTGATGCTGGCGATCCTGATCGTGCCCATCATTCTGTTTAACCGCAGCCAAGCCAAAGAGATGGAGGGCAAGATATGAAGCGCGTCAGTTTCTCAAGCTTCATGCTGGTGGCGGGGTTGTTGTTCATCTACCTGCCGATGCTGATCCTGGTGATCTACTCGTTCAACGAATCCAAGCTGGTAACGGTGTGGGGCGGTTGGTCGATCAAGTGGTACGTGGGCCTGCTGGACAACACCCAGTTGATGGGGTCGGTGGCACGTTCCCTGGAAATCGCCTGCTACACGGCGGTGGCCGCTGTTGCGCTGGGTACGTTGGCGGCGTTTGTGCTGACGCGCATCAGCCAGTTCAAGGGCCGCACGCTGTTCGGCGGCCTGGTGACCGCACCGTTGGTGATGCCGGAAGTGATCACCGGTCTGTCGCTGCTGCTGCTGTTCGTGGCCATGGCGCAGATGATCGGCTGGCCCCAGGAGCGTGGCATCGTCACCATCTGGATCGCCCACACCACGTTCTGTGCGGCGTATGTGGCGGTGGTGGTATCGGCGCGCTTGCGTGAGCTGGACCTGTCGATCGAAGAAGCGGCGATGGACCTGGGTGCGCGGCCGTGGAAGGTGTTCTTCCTGATCACCATCCCGATGATCGCGCCGTCGTTGGCGGCGGGCGGCATGATGTCGTTCGCACTGTCCCTGGATGACCTGGTACTGGCCAGCTTCGTCTCGGGCCCGGGCTCTACGACGTTGCCGATGGAAGTGTTCTCGGCCGTGCGCCTTGGGGTAAAACCCGAGATCAACGCCGTGGCCAGCCTGATTCTGCTGGCGGTGTCGCTGGTGACCTTCCTGGTGTGGTTCTTCAGCCGACGTGCCGAAGAGATGCGCAAGAAGGCCATCCAGCAAGCCATCGAAGAAGCCGCTGCCGATGGCTGGAAACAGCCGGACGTGCGTCGGGCGCAGGCGCCGGTCTAAAGGTGGGAGGGGGCTTGCTCCCGATGGCGGTGGGTCAGTCAATAGATGCAGTGACTGACACTCAGCAATCGGGGGCAAGCCCCCTCCCACATTTGATCGCATTTCAACTCCGCTACGCCAACCACGGCGACTTGCGAATCACCTCGACAAAATTCATCGGCTTGAACCCCGGCTCCTGATCCACCAGCACATCCGTCTTCACGTTGCCAAACGTGGTCTGCGGGCGATGGCGCAAGCCGTCGGCAAACGCGCAGATGATGCACTCCTTGAAGCCTTCACCGCGTGGATGCGCATGCACCACGGCGTCGCGCTGCACGCTGCTGAACGCGGCGTAGTCCATGCCCAGCACGTCCATTTCGACGCCGGCTGTCACCAGGGCCACGGTCGGGCGCAGGTGCTGCGGTACGCCCGGCGTGGTGTGCAGGGCGATGGACAGCCACACCTGTTCGATATCGTCGTCGCTCAGCCCGTAAGGCTTGAGAAAGGCCGCGGCGGCGTTGGCGCCGTCCACTTCGAAGCGTTCGTCGTCACTGCGATGGCCTTCCACCAGGCCCAGGTCATGGAACATGGCGCCGACGTAAAGCAGCTCCGGGTTGTAGGCCAACTGCTTGCGCTCACCGCTCAAGGCGCCGAACAGGAACACCCGGCGAGAGTGATGGTAGAGCAGGTCGGATTCGATGTCGCGGATGTATTCGGTGGTGGCCTTGGCCAGGGCGCTGTCCGGGATCTTGATGCCGGCGATGGTGGTGGTCATGGTGGCTCTCCTCTGGAAAGCAGTCAGTTTGGTCGCTGGTCGGTGCAGCGACCATCGCGGTGAGGGCGCGATCCCGGCCAATGTGCCGACACATCGTGCCAAGCAGAAATCGACTAGGGTGTAGCGGGCGATATCACTCTGGAAGCCTGCGAAAATCCCAGTGTGGGAGGGGGCTTGCTCCCGATTGCTGAGTACCAGGCACTGCATCTGCTGACTGATACAGCGCCATCGGGAGCAAGCCCCCTCCCACAGGGTTTGCATTTTATTCCGCTAGAAAAAGGTGTCTGTGAGCATGCACAAGACCGTCGCGATCCTGATCTTCCCCGGCGTCCAGTCACTGGATGTGACCGGTCCCATGGATGTGTTCTGCGAGGCCAACCGCTTTCTGGTGCCCGAAGATCATTACCAGTTGGAAGTGATAGGTTTAGGCCAGGGCACGATGGCGGCCTCCAATGGCCTGTCACTCCAGGCCCATAAGCATTACAGCGAAGCCCTGCAGGCCTATGACCTGCTGCTGGTCGCGGGCGGCCCGCAGTTACCCTTCGAGGACTTCGGCGCTCCGTTCGATGATTGGCTGCGTGGCGCCACCGCCCGGGCGCGACGGTTTGGCTCGATCTGCAACGGGGCCTTCATGCTGGCGCGCGCCGGATTGCTGGACGGGAAAACTATCACCACCCATTGGAACGACGCCGCTGACCTGGCGCGCCTGTGTCCTTCGGCTCAGGTCGAAGCCGACCGCCTCTACGTGCAGGACGGCAACCTTTACACCTCGGCCGGGGTCACGGCGGGCATCGATTTGTCGCTGTACCTGCTGGCCCAGGACCACGGCCCGGAAGTGGCTTTGAGCGTGGCCAAGCGCCTGGTGGTGTTCACCCAGCGTTCGGGCGGGCAGTCGCAGTTCAGCCCGTTTCTTATACCCCACGCCGAAACCACATCGGCGGTAGCGCTGGTGCAGCTGTATGTATTGGCGAATTTGACCGGGGATCTGACCATCGCCGACCTGGCAAGGGCCGCCAATATGAGCGCGCGCAATTTTTCTCGGGTGTTTGCCCGTGAGGCGCAGGTTACGCCTGCGGAATTTGTTGAGCGGGCGCGGGTGGATGCGGCGCGGGTGATGCTTGAAAGTACTCACGCGCCATTGAAAACCGTGGCGTACCAATGCGGTTTTCGCGATGCCCAGCACATGCGCAGTGTGTTCAATCGCCGCCTGGGGGTGACGCCGCAGCAGTTTCGGCTCAACTTTGCGCCCCCAGCAACGGCGTAGACCAACTGTAGGCGTTGGCTTGCATAGGGCTACCGCGCCGGTAGCAGCTTCAAGGTGCCGCGCGTATTCGCCGTGACTTCCTCATCACTGAAATGCGCCTGCTCGTAACCGCCTTCGATATAGGTCTCTGCCTGGTCGCCATAGTGCTTGTCAAACGGCACACCGCTTTGCCCGACCGGGTTGATCGTCAGTGCATGGGCCACATCGGCGAAGTCGATCAGACGGCGGGTCGAAGGGCCGTAGGTCACCGGCCACGGCGCCGGGCCGATGACGGCCGACTGGTTGTTCGGCACTTCGTGGGTGCCGGGGGCCGGGAACGGGCCGACGTTGACGATCAGGTCCAAGGGTTTCTGTGAGCCCAGCGGATGACCGTGGGTCAGGGTATGGGCCTTGCCCCACTGCCATTGCGTCGGGTCATCGCCGAAGGTGGCCTTGAGGTGCGCGAGGCTGTTGTCCCAGGCCCGCTTGACGCTGTCGGCGCGCTTGCCGTCCCACCAGGGCGAGGCCGGGTCGGCAGCCAGGCGGGGCAGGGCGGCGTCGATTACGCGGGTCGTGAGCAAGGTCTTGAACATACCGTCCCCCAGTTTCGGGTGGAAAGCCGCGTCGGCGAGGTTGAACAGGAACTGGTTGAACAGCGTGGCGCTGGTGGAATCCAGCGGGTAGTCACCCTTCCAGTTGGCAAGCTGTTCCACCAGCTTCAACTGCGCCGGGTCCGTGACCACCTCGCGCAGTACCGGCAACAGCGGCGCGAGCAGGCGCGGGCCGAAGGCGGTGGTGGTGCCCAGTTGCAGGGCCTGGCTGTTGTTCACATCCCACTTCACGCTCTTGTCGCTCAACTGCGCGTTCAACTGCTGGCCACGGTCGGCGAGGTTGTAATAGCCGGGGATTTCCATGCCGGTGGGCGATACCGGCTGGGCATTGGCCGACACCACATAGCCACGCGCCGGGTTTTCTTCCTGGGGGTTGGCGCTGAAGGGGTAGAAGCCCAGCTTGTCGGCCTGGGCGGTGCTGCCGTCGAGGATAAAACCTGGGTTGGTGCCGGCCGGGCGAATCGGCAACTGCGCCGCCGCCCACCAGCCGATGTCGCCCTTGGCATTGGCCCACACGATATTCAGCCCCGGTGCCGACACCTTGGCCGCCGCCGCGCGCGCCTTGGCCAGGGTGTCGGCGCGGTTGAGCTGGTAGAAACCTTCGAGGATCGGGTTCTGGGTGTCGAGGAACGCCCACCACATGGCAATCGGCGTCTTGCCGCCGTTCTCGCCGAGCACGTCATTGACGATCGGGCCGTGGGGCGACTGGCGCAGGGTGAGGCTGACCGGTGCCTGGCCTTTTACGGCGATCTGTTGCTCGCTGCGGGTCATGTCGACCCACTGGCCGTGGTACCAGACCTGGTTGGCGTTGTCCGGGTTGACCTTTTCGGCGATCAGGTCGAGGTCGTCGTTCTGGAACATGGTCAGGCTCCAGCCGAAATCCAGGTTGTGCCCCAGGAACGCCACGGGCACCAGCGCGTTGTGGTAGCCATACAGCTCAAACCCCGGCGCCGACAGTTGCGCCTCGTACCACACCGATGGCACCGAGAAGCGGATATGCGGGTCACCCGCCAGCAGCGGTTTGCCGCTCTTGGTGCGGCTGCCACTGATGGCCCAGGCGTTGCTGCCCTCGAATTGCGGCAAGCCGTTGTCGGCCAACGCCTGCTCGCTCAGGGCGGCGAGGGCGTCGAGGGTTTTCCAGTCATTGTCGGCCAGGTTGAGGGCGCCTTTGGGTTGCCAGTCGAGGTCGAAGACTTTCAGGTAATCGCTGCCCAATTGGTCGCGCACGTAAGTCAGCAAGGGCTCGGTACGAAACGCAGCGGCAAAGCTGTAGGCCATGTACCCGGCGACGCTGATGGTGTCCTCGGCGGTAAACGGGCGCCTGGGGATGCCCAGCACGTCGAACTCCATCGGGCGGGCGTGGCTGTCCTGATATTGGTTGATCCCGTCCAGGTAGGCTTGCAGGGCCTTCCAGTGCGCCGACTCATGGTCCTGCTGCGCCACGTAGGTGGCGGCGCGGTCGCGAATGCGCAGGCTGCGGAACAGCTTGTCGGTCTCCAGCAGCTTCGGCCCGAGCACCTCGGCCAACTCGCCACGGGCCAGGCGCCGCATGACCTCCATCTGGAACAGGCGGTCCTGGGCATGCACGTAGCCCAGGGCGCGATACAGGTCGGTCTCGTTCTCGGCGCGAATATGCGGCACGCCACGGTCGTCGTAGCGCACGATGACCGAGCCTTGCAGGTTGGCCAGTTCAACCGTGCCCTGGCGGGTGGGTTGCTTGCTGTAGACGTACCAGCCCGCACCGAGGCCGATCAGCACCAGCAGAACCGCGAGAACCCGCAAGACGCGCTTCATGGACATTCCTTACCGAGAGTGGGTGGCGAGCTACAAATCTTTCGACCACGAACAATAGCAGCCCACCGCCAGGGTGTGCGTGGCATTCACCTCTCGCCCAGCTTCAAGGGCTTTCAGGATCGGCTCGATAAAACTGTTATTGGCGTTACACGTCAGCCCTTCGCTGTACGGCCCGAAATACGCGAGCTTGCCGGTTCGGTCCCAGATGCCCACGGCCGGGCTGGCCGGCACCTGGTCGGCGCCGGGCAGGGCAGTGAGGGTTTTCATCTGGCGCAGGTTATCGGGCAACTGACCGTGGCTGCCGGCTTTTTGCAGGGCATAGAACTCGACGCCCTGGGGCGCGTACTGCTCGATCAACTCGCCCAGGTGTTGCTGGTTGCCGACATTGCACGGGCAAGCCGGATCCCAGAAATGCACCAGGCGGATCGGCCCGGGGCCTGCGAGTTCGGCGGGCAGTTGCAGGGCATCGCCGGAAAACACTGCCGTGTGCTCACTGAAAGCGCGCAGGTAGCGGCCCTGGAACCAGTCATACGCCGCCCACAGCACACTGGCGCAGATGATAAGGATCAGGCTGGCGAACAGGGCGTTACGGTAAGGCTGTCGCATTCGGATCTATCCTCGCAGGTCGCGTAGCTTGCCATGCTTGTCCTGACAGATGAATATCGCAGCTCGATATTCATCTTCGCCGCAAGTCTGGAACCCTTTATGCCCGTGACCTTTGACCCTGATCACCTTCGCGAAAGCCTGCGGCCCCTGGTGGATGCGCAACCGCTTTCAGCCGAAGCGCGGGTCTACCAGCGTTTCTATGGACTGGACCTGAGCACACGCAAAGTGCCGACAGTGAGTCGGCTGGGGCGTTTCGAGGTGGATGGGTTTGAGGTGGTCGCTCAGGTGTGGTGGCCGCCCGTGCCGGTGGCGACGATGTTTATGTTCCACGGCTTCTACGACCATATGGGCCTTTATCGCCACGTAGTGAACTGGGCGCTGGACCAGGGCTTTGTGGTGATCGCCTGCGATTTGCCGGGCCATGGCTTGTCCAGCGGCGCGCGCGCCAGCATCGATGATTTTGCCGTGTACCAGGATGTGGTGCAGGCGCTGTTCGTCCAGGCCCAAGCGCTGCAATTGCCGCAGCCCTGGCATTTGTTCGGGCAAAGCACCGGCGGCGCGGTGGTGGTAGACCACCTGCTCAACCAGGGGGCCGAGAGCCCGGCCCAAGGCAAGACCTTCCTGCTCTCACCGCTGGTGCGGCCGCGTGCGTGGGGGTGGTCGCAGGTCAGCTATTACCTGCTGCGCCCGTTCGTCAAAGGCATCGCCCGGCGTTTCAGCGAGAACACCAATGACCCGCAGTTCAAGCCGTTCCTGGAGGCCGACCCCCTTCAGCCGCGCCAATTGCCAACCGCCTGGGTAGGGGCGCTGGCGCGCTGGATCAACCGCATCGAAGCCGCCCCGCGCAGCCCACGGCGGCCGGTGATTGTGCAGGGTGAGGACGACATGACGGTGGATTGGCAGCACAACTTGCAGGTGCTGCGGGGCAAGTTCGACCAGCCCGAAGTGTTGATGCTGCCGCGTGGCCGGCATCACCTGGCGAACGAGATTCCGGAGATTCGTGAAGAGTACTTCCGGTATTTGACGGCCCATCTGAAATAACACAGTCAAAATGTGGGAGGGGGCTTGCCCCCGATAGCGGTGTATCAGTCAGCTTATCTGTAGCTGACCCACTGCCATCGGGGGCAAGCCCCCTCCCACATTTTCTACTGCGTCAGGCTTGAAGTGCTCTGGCCGACCGCCAGCCCCGCACGAATCGCTGCCAGCGCCGCCTTGTAATACGCCTTACCCTCCGGCGACTCCGCAAACGTCGCGAACTCCTCCAGCTCGGGGTCGGACAAATCCCGATAGACGTACAGCAACGTGTTGTTCAAGTCCTTGTCGATCTGTTGCATCAGCCGCTCACGCTGGCCATTCAACATGCCCTGAGCCTGGCCACCACCCAGCAGACCGGGGATCATCTGGCTCAAGCTGTCGGCGGCTACACCGGCAATCGCCAGGCTCACTTCGGCCCCGGCTTCACGGGCCGGCAGGGCCTGGGCCAGGTGGCCGATGATCAGGCTGCGGGTGGCGTCGGCTTCGACCTTGGGCAGGCCCTGGGCATTTTTTGCCAGTTGGTCACGGCGCGTGGCCAGCAATTCGGCGGCGACGATCTTGCGGCCCAGCGGCGACTGGAAGAACGCCAAGGCGGGCTTGGGGTCCGCCAGGTTCTTGCGCAGTTGCGCCTCGGCACGTTGGTCCATGGCCTGGGCGCCAAAGCGTTTATTGCTGTTGTCCACCAGCGCCTGGTACACCGCCGGCGGCAGGCTATTGCGGTAGCGTTGCTGGGCAGCACTGAGGGCGTCATTGAAGTGCGCACGTTGTTCGGCCCAGCCGGCGACCTTGTACAACTGGTCATGGCCGTCTGCCCAGGCGGGCAAAACGCAGAACATCAGCAAGGAAAAAAACAAACGACGCATATGGACTCCTGTCAGTCGGCCACTATTGTCCGTGTCGGGCGTAGGATTTGTCGAGAAGTCCTATCAGTCACCTGACTAAAGTGTATTCAGACGCTCGGCGGCTCTGTCGGATTCACAGGCGTATGGATACTATGCGCGCCATGCAAATACCCCTCGATCACCCCCTGCTGCAACGCATCGTTGATGACCTGGCCGAAAAAGGCTGGTCGCAGCAGAACGGCTTCCTGCCCCAGGCTCTGACCCTGGAACTGGCGGCTGAGTGCCGTAAACGTGCGGCCGAGGGTGAATTAGCCCCTGCGGCGGTGGGGCGCGGACCGGCCCAGGAGATTCGCGAGGGCATTCGAGGCGACCATATCCAGTGGCTGGAGGAGGGCGACGCGGTGGTCTGCGACAGCTATATGGCGGTGATGGACAGCCTGCGCCTGGCGATGAACCGTGGTTTGTTCCTCGGCCTGGAGGATTTCGAAAGCCACTTCGCGATGTACCCGCCCGGCGCGTTTTACCTCAGGCACCTCGACCGTTTTCGCGACGACGACCGGCGCATGGTCTCGGCGGTGATCTACTTGAACGATGCCTGGCTGCCCGAGCACGGTGGCCAGTTGCGCATGTACCTCAAGGACGGCGTCGAATACGATGTGGTGCCCACCGGCGGAAGCCTGGTGGTGTTCCTGTCGGGCGAGGTGCCCCACGAAGTCATGCCAGCCACGCGCGAACGCCTGTCCCTCACCGGGTGGTTTCGCCGGCGCGGCAACGAGCCGTTTTAACCATGCAAAAGATTCTGATCAGCCGCTGCCTGCTCGGCCACAAGGTGCGCTATGACGGCGGGGCCAGCGGGCCGTTCGACCCGTTGGCGGCGTGGCAGGCTGAAGGTCGTGTGGTTGCGATCTGCCCGGAAGTGTCGGGCGGTTTGCCGACGCCCAGGCCCTCTGCCGAGATTCCGGGCGGGCAGGGCATCGATGTGTGGGAAGGCCGCGCCCAAGTGTTGACTGCCGAGGGCGAAGACTTCAGCGCCGCCTTCCTCGACGGCGCTCGCCAAGCTCTGGCGTTGGTGCAGCGCCATGACATCCGTATCGCCATCCTCAAGGCCAATAGCCCGTCCTGCGGCAACCTGCTGACCTATGACGGTACCTTCACCGGTGTAAAGGTCAGTGGCGAGGGTGTAACGGCGGCGCTGCTCAAGCGCCATGGCGTGCAGGTGTTCAGTGAGCTGGAGTTGCCTGAGGCGGCACAGGCGTTGGCGCGCCTGTAGGGGCGTCGCCCTCGAACCATTTCTGCGACAGCGCCTTTAATCGGCCATCGTCCTTCACCCGCTTCAGTGCCCCGTCCAAGCTCGTCTTGAAGGCCGGGTTGCCCTTCTGGAACGGGATCACCAACTCAGGCTTCTCGTGATAAGCCTCGCTGAAATCGAAACGATCCTTAAGCTCGGCAGTCATAGCGATATGGTTGATGGCCACATCGTATTTGCCGGTTGAGACCCCTGGCAGCATATCGGCGTCATCGGTGGTGATAAATGAGGGGCGCACGTCCATTTCTTTTGCCAGCAGTTCACCCAGCTCGACTTCAAAGCCGGTGAGTTTGTCGCCTTCCTTGAAGTTGTAGGGCGGGGTGTTGGCTTCAAGGGCGATGCGCAGTTCGCCGCGATCATTTACATCGTCGATCAGTTCGGCGTGAGCCAGGGGGCTCAGAAGGGGTAGCAAAAGTAACAGGCCAGGCGAAAAGCGCATGGTCACTCCTAGAGAATTCGAATGTGCGAGGCGCCGTTCAGCATCGCTTTGCTATGGTGGTGAGTGCCTTGGACAGCAATTTATCGCGAAGTTGTCGAAACCCTACAGATTTCACAGAAAAACTGGAGAAGCGAATGAAAGCCCTATTGTCCCGTGCAACGATTGCCAGCCTGTTGCTGGGTGCCTCGATGTTGGCGACCGCCGCCGACGGCATCCCGCGCAGCGCTCCACCCGAAGGCGCCAAAGTGTTTATCGTCTCGCCAAAAGACGGTGCCACCGTCGATAAAACCTTCACCGTCAAATTCGGCATGGAAGGCCTGAAGCTGGCCCCGGCCACTGACCAAACCGCAGGCACCGGCCACCACCACCTGCTGATCGACCAGAAAGCGCTGCCTGACGCCAGCGTGCCGATCCCGGCCACCGACACCGTGATTCACTACGGCAAGGCCCAGACCGAGACCGAGCTGACCCTCACCCCAGGCAAACACACCCTGCAACTGGTGGCCGGCGACAAGCTGCACATGCAGTTCGACCCGACGGTAGCCTCGAAAGTCATCACGGTTAACGTCAAGTAAGATGTGTTCAGACAAAAAAATGGGAGACCCACACGGGCCTCCCATTTTTTTGTGCCGCGTTTGCAGCGTTAGAACAACACGCGGCTACGGATAGTGCCGTTGATGTGCTGCAGCTTCTCTTGCGCCAGGTCCGAATACTCGGCATCGACGTCGATCACCACGTAGCCGACCTTCTCGTTGGTCTGCAGGAACTGACCGGAGATGTTGATGCCGTTTTCCGCGAAGACCTTGTTGATCTCCATCATCACGCCAGGAATGTTCTGGTGGATGTGCAGCAGACGGTGCTTGCCAGGGTGAGCCGGCAGGGCTACTTCCGGGAAGTTGACGGACGAGACCGACGTACCGTTGTCGCTGTACTTGACCAGCTTCTCCGACACTTCCAGGCCGATGTTGGCCTGGGCTTCAGCGGTGGAGCCGCCGATGTGCGGGGTCAGGATCACGTTGTCCAGGCCACGCAGCGGGCTTTCGAAGATGTCGTCGTTGGAGCGTGGCTCCACCGGGAACACGTCGATTGCGGCGCCGATCAGGTGCTTGTCCTTGATCGCGTCGGCCAGGGCGTCCAGCTCGACCACGGTGCCGCGTGCAGCATTGATCAGGATGCCGCCTTTCTTGATGGCGCGGATTTCCTTTTCGCCGATCATCCACTGGGTCTCAGCGGTTTCCGGAACGTGCAGGGTGACGATGTCGGACATGCCCAGCAGTTCGGTCAGGCTCGACACCTGGGTGGCGTTGCCCAATGGCAGCTTGGTCAGGGTGTCGTAGAAGAACACCTGCATGCCCAGGCCTTCGGCCAGTACCGACAGTTGCGTACCGATCGAGCCGTAACCAACGATACCCAGCTTCTTGCCCCGGATTTCGAAGGAGTTGGCCGCGCTCTTGATCCAGCCGCCACGGTGGCAGGAGGCGTTCTTCTCAGGGATACCGCGCAGCAGCAGGATGGCCTCGGCCAGCACCAGTTCCGCTACGGAACGGGTGTTGGAGTACGGCGCGTTGAACACTGCAATGCCGCGCTCGCGCGCTGCGTTGAGGTCGACCTGGTTGGTGCCGATGCAGAAACAGCCGACCGCCACGAGTTTCTTGGCGTGGTCGAAGATCTCTTCGGTCAGCTGAGTGCGGGAGCGAATGCCGATAAAGTGCGCGTCGGCGATCTTTTCCTTGAGCTGGGCTTCCGGCAGAGAACTGGTGATGTACTCAATGCTGGAGTACCCGGCGGCCTTCAGTACGTCGACGGCCGATGGGTGGACGCCTTCCAGAAGAAGGAACTTGATCTTGCTCTTATCGAGAGAAGTCTTGCTCATCTGCGTAAACCTGTATCCCGGAGAAAAATGGCAGGGAATCGAGCAGCGCAAGCTGACCCGGACGGCAGGAAAGCCGTCACCGCAGAAACGCCCTTGGGCTCTGTCCTGCGGGGGCGGTATGCTAGCATACGCGCCCCGCTAAACACCTATTCCTGCGACGTGAAGCGTTCTCAGGATGACCATGAATTGTTCGAGAGTTCTGTCGATGACCCATCCTGCCCTGATTGATGAGCTAAAGACCCTGGTTGAGCCCGGCAAAGTGCTGACCGACGCCGACTCCCTGGAGGCTTACGGCAAGGATTGGACCAAGCACTTCGCGCCCGCGCCGACCGCCATCGTGTTCCCCAAGACCACCGAACAGGTGCAGGCCATTGTCCGTTGGGCCAATGAGCATAAGGTGGCGCTGGTGCCATCCGGTGGTCGTACCGGCCTGTCGGCTGCTGCCGTGGCGGCCAATGGCGAAGTGGTCGTTTCGTTCGACTATATGAACCAGATCCTCGACGTGAACCTCACTGACCGCACCGCGGTGTGCCAGCCGGGCGTGGTCACCAAACAATTGCAGAACGTCGCCGAAGAAAAAGGCCTGTACTACCCGGTGGACTTCGCGTCGTCCGGTTCCAGCCAGATTGGCGGCAATATCGGCACCAATGCCGGCGGGATCAAGGTCATTCGCTACGGCATGACCCGCAACTGGGTGGCCGGCATGAAAGTCGTCACCGGCAAGGGTGACGTACTGGAGCTGAACCGCGACCTGATCAAGAACGCCACCGGCTATGACATGCGCCAACTGTTTATCGGCGCCGAAGGCACCCTGGGCTTTGTGGTCGAAGCCACCATGCGCCTGGACCGTGCGCCGAAAAACCTCACGGCGATGGTGCTAGGCACCACCGATTTCGACTCGATCATGCCGGTGCTGCACGCCTTCCAGAGCAAGTTGGACCTGACCGCCTTCGAGTTCTTCTCCGATAAGGCGCTGGCCAAAGTCCTCGGTCGCGGCGACGTGCCCGCGCCGTTCGAAACCGAGTGCCCGTTCTACGCGCTGCTGGAATTCGAAGCCACCACCGAAGAAGTCGCCAACCACGCCCTGGAAACCTTCGAGCACTGCGTCGAGCAGGGTTGGGTGCTGGACGGCGTGATGAGCCAGAGCGAAACCCAGCTGCACAACCTGTGGAAACTGCGCGAGTACATCTCCGAGACCATTTCCCACTGGACGCCGTACAAGAACGATATTTCGGTCACTGTCTCGAAAGTGCCGGCATTTTTGAAGGAAATTGACACGATCGTCGGCGAACACTACCCGGACTTCGAAATTGTCTGGTTCGGCCATATCGGCGATGGCAACCTGCACCTGAACATCCTCAAGCCGGAAAACCTGAGCAAGGATGAGTTCTTCGCCAAGTGCGCCACCGTGAACAAGTGGGTGTTCGAAACCGTTCAGAAGTACAACGGTTCGATCTCCGCCGAACACGGCGTGGGCATGACCAAGCGTGATTACCTGACCTACAGCCGCTCGCCGGTTGAGATCGAATACATGAAAGCAGTGAAGGCGGTGTTCGACCCGAACGGGATCATGAACCCTGGCAAGATCTTCGCTGTTTAACCGCCCCCGAAGGAGTCGTTTCATGAGCTACCAGCACAAGTATGTCGACGGCACCAACATCCACTTTCCCGTGGGTAAGGTGGTGTGCATTGGGCGTAACTACGCCGAACATGCCAAGGAACTGGACAACCCGGTGCCGACCGAGCCGTTGCTGTTCATCAAGCCGGGCAGTTGCGTCGTCCCGCTGGAAGGCGGTTTCAGCATTCCGACCGAGCGTGGTTCGGTGCACTACGAGGCGGAAATCGCGGTGCTGATCGGCAAACCGCTGTCGAACAAGCCCAGCCGTGAAGAAGTGCTGGATGCCATCTCCGGCTTCGCCCCGGCCCTGGATCTGACCCTGCGCGATAAGCAATCCGAACTGAAAGCCAAGGGCCTGCCATGGGAAATCGCCAAGTCCTTCGATGGCGCGGCGGTGCTTGCGCCGTTCGTGGTCGGCAGCACCTTCGCGGACGTGACCGACATTGGCATTCGCCTGACCATCAACGGCGAAGTGCGTCAGGACGGCAACAGCTCACAGATGCTCAACCCGATCATCCCGATGATCCAGCACATGGCCGGCTGCTTCTCGCTGCAGGCTGGTGATGTGATTCTCACCGGCACCCCGGCCGGTGTGGGCCCGTTGAATGTGGGTGATGAGCTGGTGTTGGAGCTGACAGGTGTGAACCGCTTCGAAAGCAGCGTTCGCTAAGCACCTGGTGTGGGAGGGGGCAAGCTCCCTCCCACATTGGGTCCGAGTCCATCTCGTGCATTGGCTTTTGCATTTTTTTCACACCTCATCCGGATAATCCTCAGCCTCCAGCGCGCGGGCCTGTTGATCCTGTGCTATCACCTACCGCTGATCTTCCGGAAAAAGCCCCCAATGGCCGTGCCCCTGCCTTCCGCCACACCCAAGCCGCGTTCTCGTTTTGCCCTGCGCTGGTATTCCTGGCTGTTTCTGGCGGGGGTGATCGTCTATGGCGTTGCTTGGGCCCTGCATTGGGATGACCGCGGCGTGCTGTGGGTACTGGAGCGCTTCGAGACGCCCACCGAGCGCAGTGAAAGCGTATGGCTGCCGGACTACCACGCGGTCATCGACGCCAAGGTGTTGCCGGGAATGGAGAAGGACGAAGCCTCGGACGTCGCCTACAACCCGCAGACCAAAACGCTGTTTTCCGTCATGGGCAAAAACCCGTTTCTCGTTGAGTTGAGCCTGCAGGGCGATGTTCTGCGCAAGATGCCGCTCAATGGCTGGGACAACCCGGAAGGCGTGACCGTGATGGAAAATGGCCTGATGGCGGTGGTCGACGAACGCCAGCACAGCCTGACCATCGTCAAGGTCGACGCCGCCACCCAGCAATTGAACAAGGCGGACTTTCCCAACTACGACCTCGGTCCGTCAAAAGACCAGAACAAAGCCTTCGAAGCCGTGGCCTGGGACAGGCGCAACCAGCAGTTGATCCTCGGCGAAGAGCGCCCGCCGGCGTTATTCACCTGGAAAAGCGATGGTAGCCAGGCCCTCGAGGGCGGCAAGCAGAAACTGGCCAGTAAAGAGTTGGACATGCGCAACCTCTCGGCCCTGGCCGTCGACCCGCGCACCGGCCATCTGCTGGTGCTGTCGGCCGATTCGCACTTGTTGCTGGAGTTGGACGAGAAGGGTGAACAAGTCAGCTTCATGACCCTGCTCGGTGGCTTCAATGGCCTCAAGAACACCATCCCCCGTGCTGAAGGGGTAACGATGGATGAGGACGGCACGCTCTACGTGGTCAGTGAGCCAAACCTGTTCTATCGTTTCGAAAAGCAGAAATAACAGACGAATCACGTCGGATATTTCTCTATTAGCGGCATTCGCCAGACGCCAGGGTGCGTTTAAGTTTAAATTCAGACAGGCGTGATATTCATTCGCCACTTTTGACTTTGAGCACCCCCCGATGCGTCGATTTGCCCGCCCCAAACCCATTCTCTTTATGCTTGTGCTGATCGCCCTGGTCAGCGCCGGGGCTGTAGCGCAGCACTTTCGCCTGTTCGAGCGCGCCTGGTTCAACTGGCAGGCCTGGCGTCAGCCGGCGGACGAGCGCTCCATCGGCCTGGCGGATTACCGAGTGACCCTTGAGGCCCAGGTTATCGAAGGGCTGGACGACGATGTCTCGGCCCTCACCTACGATCCGGTGCGCAAGAGCCTGTTTACCGTTACCAATAAAAACGCCGAGCTGATCGAGCTGTCCCTTGAGGGCAAGATCCTGCGACGTATCCCGTTGGTGGGGTTTGGTGATGCTGAGGCGGTGGAATTTATCAGCGACAACATTTACGTCATCACCGACGAACGCCAGCAGCGGCTGATCAAGGTGCATGTGGACGACGATACCCAATTCCTCGACGCCGCCGATGCGGAACAGATGACCCTGGGCCTGCATGTGGGGGGCAACAAGGGGTTTGAGGGGTTGGCCTATGACTCGGTAGGCAAGCGCCTGTTCGTGGCCAAGGAGCGCGACCCGATGCTGATCTACGAGGTCCACGGCTTTCCCCATTTCAAACCGGAAAAAACCTACTCGGTGCACGTGATCAACAACCCCAAGCGCGATGCCGGGTTGTTTGTGCGCGACCTGTCGAGCCTGCAATACGACGAGCGCAGCGGCCATCTGCTGGCGCTGTCGGATGAGTCGTTTCTGGTGTTGGAGCTGGATATCGACGGTCGCCCATTGAGCAGCTTATCTCTGCTCAATGGGCGCCATGGCCTGAAAAAACGGGTGCCCCAGGCCGAAGGAATCGCCATGGATGACGAGGGCACGTTGTATCTCGTCAGCGAGCCGAACCTGTTCTACGTGTTCAAGAAACCAGAATCCTGAAAATACCGCCGCCCAATGTGGGAGGGGGCAAGTCGAATCGTCGCACCGCCCCTCCCACATTTGGTTTTGCATCAGGCCTTGAGGGTTTTGACGCCTTCAGCGGTGCCCAGCAGCAGCACATCCGCCGGACGTGCGGCGAACAGGCCGTTGGTGACCACGCCGACGATGGCGTTGATCTGGGTCTCAAGCTCCACCGGGTTGGTGATCTGCATATTGAACACGTCGAGGATGATGTTGCCGTTGTCGGTCAACACGCCTTCGCGGTACACCGGATCGCCACCGAGCTTCACCAGTTCGCGGGCTACGTGGCTGCGGGCCATCGGGATGACTTCCACCGGCAGCGGGAACGCGCCGAGCACCGGTACCAGCTTGCTGGCGTCGGCGATGCAGATAAAGGTCTTGGCCACCGCCGCGACGATCTTCTCGCGGGTCAGGGCTGCACCGCCGCCCTTGATCAGGTTCAGGTGTTCGTCGCTTTCATCGGCGCCGTCGACGTAGAACTCCAAGTCGCTCACGGTGTTGAGCTCGTACACCGGAATGCCATGGCCCTTGAGGCGCGCGGCGGTGGCTTCGGAGCTGGCCACGGCGCCGTCGAACGCGCCTTTGTGCCGGGCCAGCGCATCGATAAAGCAGTTGGCGGTGGAGCCGGTGCCGACACCGACGATGCTCTTGTCGTCGAGTTTAGGAAGGATTAAATCGACGGCGGCCTGGGCCACCGCCTGTTTGAGTTGATCCTGGGTCATGCGGGCTCCGGAACGGGCGGGGAGTAAAGAGGGGCGCGAGTATAACCCAACAAAACCTCTGGATTCGTGTGGTCGCCCGGCCAAACGCTGGGTTAGACTCCTTGGCCCTGCCCAACCCGCCCAGTGATTTCCGCCGATGCTTGAACAGTACGTCAAAAAGATCCTCACCTCGCGCGTCTATGACGTTGCCGTAGAAACCCCGCTGCAGACCGCCCGCCAGCTCTCCGAGCGGCTGGGTAACAAGGTCTGGCTCAAGCGTGAAGACTTGCAGCCGGTGTTCTCGTTCAAGATTCGCGGCGCGTATAACAAGCTGACTCAGTTGACCACCGAAGAGCGTGCGCGCGGCGTCGTCACTGCCTCGGCGGGCAACCATGCCCAGGGCCTGGCCCTGGCGGCCAAGGTGCTGGGGGTCAAGGCCACGATCGTGATGCCCAAGACCACCCCGGAGATCAAGGTCGAAGGCGTGCGCTCCCGTGGCGGCAAAGTGGTGCTGCATGGCGACTCCTTCCCGGAGGCCCTGGCCTACTCGCTGAAACTGGTCGACGAAAAAGGCTACGTCTACATTCACCCCTACGATGATCCGCACACCATTGCCGGGCAGGGCACCGTGGCGATGGAAATCCTGCGCCAGCACCCTGGGCCGCTGGATGCGATTTTCGTACCGGTGGGCGGCGGCGGGCTGATCGCCGGCATTGCGGCGTACGTGAAATACCTGCGCCCGGAGATCAAGATCATCGGCGTCGAACCGGATGACTCCAACTGCCTGCAAGCCGCCATGGCCGCCGGCGAGCGTGTGGTGCTGCCCACCGTAGGTATCTTTGCCGATGGCGTGGCGGTGGCGCAGATCGGCCAGCACACCTTCGAGATCTGCAAGCACTATGTGGATGAAGTGATCACTGTGAGCACCGATGAAATCTGTGCGGCGATCAAGGACATTTACGACGACACCCGCTCCATCACCGAGCCGGCCGGCGCGCTCGGCGTGGCAGGCATCAAGAAATACGTGGAAACCCGTGGCATCACCGGGCAAACCCTGGTAGCCATCGACTCCGGCGCCAACGTCAACTTCGACCGCCTGCGCCATGTGGCCGAGCGCGCCGAGCTGGGTGAAGGTCGCGAAGCCATCATCGCCGTGACCATCCCCGAGAAGCCGGGCAGCTTCAAGGCGTTCTGCGAGGCCGTGGGCAAGCGCCAGATCACCGAATTCAACTACCGCTACCACTCCGGCAGCGAAGCGCACATCTTTGTCGGCGTGCAGACCCACCCGGAAAACGACCCGCGCAGTGCGCTGATCGCCAGCCTCACCAGCCAGGGTTTCCCGGTGCTGGACCTGACCGAGAACGAGCTGGCCAAGTTGCACATCCGCCATATGGTGGGCGGGCATGCGGCCCAGGTCAGTGATGAAGTGGTGTTTCGCTTCGAATTCCCGGAGCGTCCGGGGGCCCTGTTCAACTTTCTTAACAAATTGGGCGGGCGCTGGAACATCTCGATGTTCCACTATCGCAACCACGGTGCCGCTGACGGCCGTGTGGTCGCCGGCCTGCAAGTGCCGGCGAACGAGCGCCATCTGGTATCGGCAGCACTGGAAGCCATTGGCTACCCGTACTGGGATGAGAGTGACAACCCGGCCTACAAACTGTTTCTCGGTTGAGCGACTACGCTGATAGGGGCGGCCTTTAAGGAAGACGACACATGGAAACCCTGACCACACTCAAAGTTATCCACATAGCGGCCACCGTGGTGCTGCTGCTCAGCGGCCTCGGCCTGGCGCTGCTGGCCTGGCGCAAGCGCAGCGCCGGCCCGGCCGTGACTGTGCAGCGCCCGTGGGCGTTCGTGTGGTTGCTGATGGGCGTTTGCATGGTCAGCATGCCGTTTACCGGCTGGTGGCTGGTGCATCTGGTCGGCTGGCCATTGGGGCAGACCTGGATCCTGGGTTCCAGCATCCTCTATACCGTGGCCGCGTTGGCCTGGTTCTGGCTGGTGGCACGGCTTAACCGGCTGCGCAAAGGCGAGGGCGGCAGCTTGAATTTTACCCTGGTGCTGGCGGTGGTGAGCCTGGTGGGGTTTGTGGCGATTGCGGGGCTCATGGGCGCCAAGCCGGTTTAGGGTTTTAAACCGCGTCGGCTGCATCGGGGGCAAGCCCCCTCCCACACTCGACCGCATTCCAAAGGATGTACTCGGTTAAATGTGGGAGGGGGCTTGCTCCCGATAGGGCCATCAGCTACGCAGCGTAATCACCGGCCAACCACGCTTCTCGGCTTCAGCGCGCAGATTCGGGTCGGGGTCCACCGCCACCGGATGCGTCACCTGCTCCAACAGCGGCAGGTCATTCATCGAGTCGCTATAGAAGTAACTGTCTTCCAGGCTATGCCCGGTTTCTTCCAGCCAACGATTCAAGCGCGTCACCTTGCCCTCGCGAAAGCACGGTACATCGGTGCTGCGTCCGGTGTAGCGGCCGTTTTCCATCTCGCATTCGGTGGCGATCAGGGTTTCCACGCCCAGGCGTGCGGCAATTGGCGCGGTGACGAAACGGTTGGTGGCGGTGATGATCACCAGCTTGTCGCCAGCGGCGCGGTGCTTGGCCAACAGTTCAGCGGCCAGGGGCAGCATGATCGGCTCGATGCAGTCGCGCATATAGTCGTTATGCCATTCGTCCAACTGTGCCATCTCGGTGCGGCCGAGGATTTCCAGGCAGAAGTTCAGGTAGGCGGCGTTGTCCAGCTTGCCGGCCAGGTAGTCCTGGTAGAACTCGTCGTTGCGGGCTTTGTAGGCGACCGCGTCGAGAATCCCCCGTTCGCAGAGGTAATCGCCCCAGGCGTGGTCGCTGTCACCGCCGAGAAGGGTGTTGTCCAAGTCGAATAAAGCCAGGCGCATTGCAGTTACTCGCTGAAAAGTCTGTAAAAAGGCGTCAAGAATACGGTCTTTTCACAAGAGTGCACATAAGGTAAGAAGCCTCGTTGCCGCTGGAACAACCTTTGTGGAACAATGCGGCGACATGCGTTTGCGAGGTTGTTGCCGTGATCGACCCCGATGGTTTCCGTCCTAATGTCGGGATTATTCTTACGAATGATGCCGGACAGGTGCTATGGGCTCGCCGAATCAACCAAGATGCCTGGCAGTTTCCTCAAGGCGGGATCAACCCCGATGAAACCCCTGAAGACGCCTTGTACCGTGAGTTGAATGAAGAAGTAGGCCTTGAGCGCGAAGATGTGCAAATTCTGGCCTGTACCCGGGGCTGGTTGCGCTATCGTTTGCCGCAACGCCTGGTGCGTACCCACAGCCAACCGCTGTGCATCGGCCAGAAGCAGAAATGGTTTCTCCTGCGCCTGATCTCCAACGAGCAGCGGGTGCGGATGGATTTGACCGGTAAACCGGAGTTCGATGGCTGGCGCTGGGTCAGCTATTGGTACCCGTTGGGCCAGGTGGTGACATTCAAGCGCGAGGTTTATCGTCGCGCTCTCAAAGAGCTTGCCCCGCGCCTTTTATCGCGCGACTGACGACGGAGTTCGACCCCGAGCCATGCTCAATACGCTGCGCAAGATCGTCCAGGAAGTTAACTCCGCCAAGGATCTCAAGGCGGCGTTGGGGATTATTGTGTTGCGCGTCAAGGAAGCCATGGGCAGCCAGGTCTGCTCGGTTTACCTGCTGGACCCAGAGACCAACCGTTTTGTGCTGATGGCCACCGAGGGCTTGAACAAGCGCTCCATCGGCAAGGTCAGCATGGCGCCCAATGAAGGTCTGGTGGGCTTGGTAGGGACGCGTGAAGAACCCCTGAACCTCGAAAACGCGGCCGATCACCCGCGTTATCGCTACTTTGCCGAAACCGGCGAAGAGCGTTACGCCTCGTTCCTCGGCGCACCGATCATTCACCACCGCCGCGTCGTCGGCGTGTTGGTCATCCAGCAAAAAGAGCGTCGCCAGTTCGACGAAGGTGAAGAAGCCTTCCTCGTGACCATGAGCGCGCAGCTCGCCGGGGTTATTGCCCACGCCGAAGCCACTGGCTCGATTCGCGGCCTGGGGGGCCAGGGCAAGGGTATCCAGGAAGCCAAGTTCGTCGGCGTGCCGGGTTCGCCGGGTGCGGCGGTCGGTACTGCTGTGGTCATGTTGCCGCCGGCCGACCTCGATGTGGTGCCGGACAAGCACGTCGACGACATCGACGCTGAAATCAAACTGTTCAAGACGGCCCTGGAAGGCGTGCGCGCCGACATGCGCAACCTGTCGACCAAGCTGGCTACCCAGTTGCGCCCTGAAGAGCGCGCGCTGTTCGATGTGTACCAGATGATGCTCGACGACGCGTCCCTCGGGAACGAAGTCAAGACCGTGATCAAGACCGGCCAGTGGGCCCAGGGTGCGCTGCGCCAGGTGGTCACTGATCACGTCAACCGTTTCGAATTGATGGACGACGCCTACCTGCGCGAGCGGGCCTCGGATGTGCGTGACCTCGGTCGCCGTCTGCTGGCCTACCTGCAGGAAGACCGCACCACCAACCTGGTCTACCCTGACAACACCATCCTGATCAGTGAAGAACTGACCGCCACCATGCTCGGCGAAGTGCCCGAAGGCAAATTGGTGGGCCTGGTCTCGGTCCTGGGGTCGGGTAACTCCCACGTCGCGATTCTGGCCCGGGCCATGGGCATTCCGACGGTGATGGGCCTGGTCGACCTGCCGTACTCCAAGGTCGATGGCATCGACATGATCGTCGATGGGCATCGCGGCGAGGTGTTTACCAACCCCAGCGAAGTCCTGCGCAAGCAATACGCAGAGGTGGTGGAAGAAGAGAAGCAACTGGCGCTCGGGCTCGATTCGTTACGCGAATTGCCGTGCGTGACCCTCGACGGCCACCGCGTACCGCTGCTGGTCAACACCGGCCTGCTGGCCGATGTGGCCCGCGCGCAACAGCGCGGCGCCGAAGGGGTGGGGCTGTACCGCACCGAAGTGCCGTTCATGATCAACCAGCGTTTCCCGAGTGAGAAGGAGCAGCTGGCGATTTATCGCGAGCAACTGTCCGCCTTCCACCCGTTGCCGGTGACCATGCGCAGCCTGGACATCGGCGGCGACAAGTCACTGTCGTATTTCCCGATCAAGGAAGACAACCCCTTCCTCGGCTGGCGCGGTATTCGCGTCACCCTCGACCACCCTGAAATCTTCCTGGTGCAGACCCGTGCCATGCTCAAGGCCAGCGAAGGCCTGAACAACCTGCGTATCCTGCTGCCGATGATCTCCGGCACCCATGAGCTGGAAGAAGCCTTGCACCTGATCCACCGCGCCTGGGGCGAAGTGCGCGACGAAGGCGCCGACGTGCCGATGCCGCCGATTGGCGTGATGATCGAAATCCCGGCGGCGGTGTACCAGGCCAAGGAGCTGGCGCGGCAGGTGGACTTCCTGTCGGTGGGCTCCAACGACCTGACCCAGTACCTGCTGGCCGTGGACCGTAACAACCCACGGGTGGCCGACCTCTACGACTACCTGCACCCGGCGGTGCTGCAAGCCCTGCAACACGTGGTGCGCGACGCCCATGCCGAAGGCAAGCCGGTGAGCATCTGCGGTGAGATGGCCGGCGACCCGGCGGCGGCGGTGCTGTTGATGGCGATGGGCTTTGACAGCCTGTCGATGAACGCCACCAACTTGCCGAAGGTGAAGTGGATGCTGCGCCAGGTTGAGCTGAGCATGGCCAAGGATCTGCTGGCGGAGTTGATGACCATCGACAACCCGCAGGTTATCCACAGCTCGCTGCAATTGGCGCTGAAGAACCTGGGGCTGACGCGGATGATCAATCCGGCCTCCGCCAAAACCTTGTAGGAGCGAGGGGGACGCCTGGTTCTTGCTCGCGAAGAACGTCAACGATAACGCGGGGTGCTTGATTCCCCGCGGCGTTCTCAGGTTTTTCGCGAGCAAGAACCAGGCGTCCCCCTCGCTCCTACAGGTTGATGTCTACCTCGCCCAACCGCCCACCATGCGGTCCAAAGCTTCGCTCCACCATCCGCCGCGTGCCATCGGCATTCACAATCAACGCCGTGCTCGCCCGTGTCCCATAACTCGGGCTGGCGATAAACACACTCGACAGCAAACTCTCCGTCGCCAACCCCACGCCGGTATCCGGCAGCTCGGCAAACGGTGCAATCTGCGGATCGCTCAGAATCTCCAGTAGCGCTCCGGGCTGGGGGTCGTTCAGCAACTCACTCAGCGCGGCTTTGGCCTTAAGCAGTTTCGGCCAAGGTGTATCCAGCCCTGCATTGGATAACCCATACACGCCCGCTTTCAACTGCGTCGGCTCGGTGTGATTGGCGTTGTAATGCCACAACGCCTCCCGCGTCCCCACCAGCAGGTTAAATCCGGCATATTCAATCGAACGGCCGTTAACGTCGGCCAAATATTCGTCAATCGGTAGCGAACCACTGAGAAACCGCGCCACCAGTTCACCGCGGGACTTGCGTGCAGGCGGCTGGTGAGGATCACGGATGTTGGTCAGGGCGGCAAACCGCCCATCGGCATTAACTCCCAGCCAGGTGCCGCCGGCTTCCTGGTCGCGGCCGGCGTAGACTTCGGGCGCATCCGGCCACTGGGCCAGCGGCAGGCTGGGGCGGGCGTAGAACTCATCACGGTTGGCCGCGACGATCAGTGGCTGGGCATGGCCCGGCCGCCAGGCAAAAACAATCAGGCACATCAGGCGATTCCCTTTTGTGTTTTTAGCCACTCTACCCACACAGGCAGCAGCGTTCCATCGTATCCAGTTGGGTCGCATGCCTTCCATCCGTTAACATGCCGGACTTGGTTTGGGGGCTCCCATGGAATTTCTGCTGTATTTGCTGCTGGGCGCGTGTGCGGGTGTGCTCGCCGGGCTGTTTGGCGTGGGCGGCGGGATCATCATTGTGCCGGTGCTGGTGTTCAGCTTCACCTTGCAGGGCTTCGACCCGCAGGTGCTGACCCACCTGGCCGTGGGCACGTCCCTGGCAACAATCATCTTTACCTCGGTCAATGCCGTGCGTGAGCACCACCGACGTGGCGCGGTGCGTTGGCCGATCGTTGTATGGATGACCGTGGGTATCCTGCTCGGCGCCGGTTTTGGTGCGCTGACCGCCGAAGCAATTTCCGGCCCCAACTTGCAGAAGATCATCGGCGTATTCGCCCTGATCATCGCCGTGCAACTGGCCCTGGAGGTCAAACCCAAGGCCAGCCGCACGGTGCCGGGCAAGCTTGGCCTGACCCTGGCCGGTACCGTGATCGGCTGGGCTTCAGCGATTTTCGGCATCGGCGGCGGCTCGCTGACCGTGCCGTTTCTGACCTGGCGCAGCGTGCCGATGCAACAGGCGGTGGCCACCTCGTCCGCCTGTGGCCTGCCGATTGCCCTGGCCGGTGCATTAAGTTTCATGATTCTGGGCTGGCATGACCCGCTGTTGCCCGCTCATAGTCTAGGGTTCGTGTATTTGCCGGCGCTGCTGGGCATCGCCCTGACCAGCATGGTGTTTGCCCGTTTCGGCGCACGCCTGGCGCACCGGTTGTCGCCGCGCTTGCTCAAGCGGTTGTTCGCCGGCTTGCTGTTTTGTGTCGGTTTGAATTTTTTGCTGTAACGCAGGCTTAATCGCGCCCGGGCATGGTCCGGTCGCCATAACGAATGATTTAACGAGGAGTCGCAATGCTGCCTTACCCGCAGATCGACCCGGTGGCCCTGGCCATCGGTCCGCTGAAAATCCACTGGTACGGGTTGATGTACCTGATCGGCATCGGCGGTGCATGGCTGCTGGCCTCCCGGCGCCTGAACCGTTTCGACCCGACCTGGACCAAGGAGAAGCTCTCCGACATGGTGTTCTGGTTGTCGATGGGCGTTATTGTCGGCGGGCGACTGGGGTATGTGCTGTTTTACGATCTCTCTGCCTACATCGCCAACCCGACGCTGATCTTTGAAGTGTGGAAAGGCGGCATGGCATTCCACGGTGGCTTTATCGGCGTGATGATCGCCGCCTGGTGGTTCGGCCGTCGTAACGGCAAGTCGTTCTTCCAACTGATGGACTTCGTCGCGCCCCTGGTGCCGATCGGCCTGGGGGCCGGGCGCATCGGTAACTTCATCAACGCCGAGTTGTGGGGCAAGCCGACCGACGTGCCGTGGGCCATGGTGTTCCCGCCGTTCAGCGACCCGGCGCAACTGCCTCGCCATCCGTCGCAGCTCTACCAGTTCGCGTTGGAAGGGGTGGCACTGTTCCTTATCCTGTACCTCTTCTCGCGCAAACCGCGCCCGACCATGGCCGTTTCCGGCATGTTTGCTCTGTTCTACGGGATCTTCCGTTTCATCGTCGAATTCGTGCGCGTGCCGGATGCCCAACTGGGCTACCTGGCGTGGGGCTGGCTGACCATGGGGCAAGTGCTCAGCATTCCGATGATCCTGGTCGGCCTGGGCCTGCTGTGGTGGGCGTACAACCGCCCGCAACCGCTGAAGAACACCGCGCTTTAAATTCGAATGCCGGGGCCTGCGAGGTCCCGGCTTCAACGATACAGGTAATGACATGAAGCAATATCTCGAACTACTGAACGACGTCGTGACCAATGGATTGACCAAGGGCGATCGCACCGGCACCGGCACCAAGGCCGTGTTCGCCCGTCAGTATCGGCATAACTTGGCCGACGGCTTCCCGTTGCTGACCACCAAGAAGCTTCACTTCAAAAGCATCGCCAACGAGCTGATCTGGATGTTGAGCGGCAACACCAACATCAAGTGGTTGAATGAAAACGGCGTGAAAATCTGGGACGAATGGGCCACCGAAGAAGGTGACCTGGGCCCGGTGTACGGCGAACAGTGGACCGCCTGGCCGACCAAGGATGGCGGCACGATCAACCAGATCGACTACATGGTGCACACGCTCAAGACCAACCCCAACAGCCGTCGCATCCTGTTCCACGGCTGGAACGTCGAATACCTGCCGGACGAAACCAGGAGCCCGCAGGAAAACGCGCGCAACGGCAAGCAAGCCCTGCCACCGTGCCACCTGCTGTACCAGGCGTTCGTGCATGACGGCCATCTGTCGATGCAGTTGTACATCCGCAGTTCCGACGTGTTCCTCGGCCTGCCGTACAACACCGCCGCCCTGGCGCTGCTGACCCACATGTTGGCCCAGCAATGCGACTTGATCCCCCACGAGATCATCGTCACCACCGGCGACACCCACGCCTACAGCAACCACATGGAACAGATCCAGACCCAGCTGGCGCGCACGCCGAAGAAGCTGCCGGAACTGGTGATCAAGCGTAAGCCTGCGTCGATCTACGATTACAAGTTCGAAGACTTTGAAATCGTGGGCTATGACGCTGATCCAAGCATCAAGGCCGATGTCGCCATCTAGAGTCTGACGCTGGCCAATGTGGGAGGGGGCTTGCCCCCGATAGCGGTGGATCAGTTAAGTGAAGAGTGACTGACACACCGCCATCGGGGGCAAGCCCCCTCCCACATTTGAACCGTGTTCGCATTGAGTTAATGCCCGTGGCTTCTGCCCACATGTGAAGGCTCGGCCTCGCTGGCGGCAACACCTCCGCTGACCTCCAGCTGCTGCAAAATCCCACAGTGGTCCCCGCCGCCACAGCGTTGACGCAGGTCCAGCAACTGCTCCTGCAACGCCAACAGCCCGTCAATCCGCGCTTTCACATGGTGGATATGCTCATCTATCAAGGCATTCACGTTTTCACACTGGTCCTGAGGGCTGTCCCTTAAGCCGAGCAAACTGCGGATTTCTTCCAGGGTCATGTCGAGGCTGCGGCAGTTGCGTATGAAGATCAGCCGCTCGGTGTGCGCCTGGGTATACACGCGGTAGTTGGCCTCGGTGCGTGCCGGGGGGGGCAGCAGGCCTTCTTTCTCGTAATAACGGATGGTTTCCACCGGGCAGTCGGTCAGTTTGGCCAGTTCGCCGATCTTCATCGCAGCAATCTCCAAATGGGTGCTTGACCCTATAGTGGCTACAGGGTCTTTACTTGGCAACAGGCACCTTTACGGACGCGACAGAATGAGCGAATCCCTCCATACCCCGCACAAACATGACCACGAACATGATCATGGCCCGAAGAAACTCACGCCTGTGCATGACCACGGTCATGGCGGTTCGTGCTGTTCCGGCACGCCCGCGCCTGCACTGGTGCAGTTGAGCGAGGCGCCCACCGCCGGTTCGCGCCTGAGCACCTTCCGCATCGAAGCCATGGACTGCCCCACCGAGCAGACGCTGATCCAGAACAAACTGGGCAAGCTGGCCGGTGTGCAGCAGCTGGAATTCAACCTGATCAACCGCATCCTCGGCGTCACCCATGATCTGCCGAGCACCGCGCCGATCATCGATGCGATCAAGTCCCTGGGCATGCAGGCCGACCCGATCGTGGAGGGTACCCCGGCCGCCGAGCCGCCTGCCAAGAAGCATTGGTGGCCGTTGGCGTTGTCCGGTGTGGGGGCGTTGGGCGCAGAAATACTGCACTTCACCAACGCCGCGCCGACCTGGGTCATCGCCATCGTGGCACTGGTGTCGATCCTCAGCGGTGGCCTCACCACCTACAAGAAGGGCTGGATCGCCCTGAAAAACCTCAACCTGAACATCAACGCGCTGATGAGTATCGCGGTCACCGGCGCGATCCTGATTGGCCAGTGGCCGGAAGCGGCGATGGTGATGTTCCTGTTCACCGTGGCCGAGTTGATAGAAGCCAAGTCCCTGGACCGTGCGCGCAATGCCATCAGTGGCTTGATGCAGATGACACCGGAACAGGCCACGGTTCAGCAGGCTGATGGCCGCTGGATTGAAACGGAGGTCAAAAGCATTGAACTGGGCGCAATCGTGCGGGTAAAACCTGGCGAGCGCATTGGTCTGGACGGTGAAGTCACCGCCGGTCAATCCACCATCGACCAGGCGCCGATCACCGGTGAAAGCCTGCCGATTGAAAAGACCGTGGGCGATAAAGTCTTCGCCGGCACCATCAACCAGGCCGGTTCCCTGGAGTACAAGGTCACGGCGGCCGCTAACAACTCCACCCTGGCCCGCATCATCCATGCGGTGGAACAGGCTCAGGGCGCACGGGCACCGACCCAGCGTTTTGTCGATAGCTTCTCGAAAATCTACACCCCGGCCGTGTTCCTGTTCGCCCTGGGCGTGGCCGTCATCCCACCGCTGTTCATGGCTGGCGCCTGGTTCGACTGGATCTACCGCGCCTTGGTGCTGCTGGTGGTGGCGTGCCCTTGCGCGTTGGTGATTTCCACCCCGGTGACCATCGTCAGCGGCCTGGCGGCTGCGGCGCGCAAAGGCATCCTGATCAAGGGCGGCGTGTACCTGGAGGGCGGATACAAGCTGGACTACCTGGCGCTGGACAAGACCGGCACTATCACCCACGGCAAGCCGGTGCAAACCGACTACCTTGCACTGTTCCCCACTGTCGAAGACAGCGCCCCGGCCCTGGCTGCCAGTTTGGCCGGGCGTTCCGACCACCCGGTGTCCCTGGCAATCGCCAACGCGGCTGTGGATAAAAACCTGCCTGTGCACGTTGTGGATAACTTCGAAGCCCTGGCCGGTCGCGGCGTGCGCGGCGATATCAATGGCCAGACCTACCACTTGGGCAACCACCGCCTCGTGGAAGACCTGGGCTTATGCTCGCCGGAGCTGGAGGAAAAACTGTTTGCTCTGGAGAAACAAGGCAAGTCCGTGGTGCTGTTGCTCGACACGTCCGGCCCGCTGGCCCTGTTCGCGGTGGCCGACACGGTCAAGGACAGCAGCCGCGAAGCCATCCAGCAATTGCATGAGCTGGGCATCAAGACCCTGATGCTCACCGGCGACAACACCCACACCGCCCAGGCGATTGCCGCCCAGGTCGGCATCGACCAGGCTCAGGGCGACCTGTTGCCCACCGACAAACTGCACGCCATCGAAACCCTCTACGGCCAAGGCTACCGGGTTGGCATGGTCGGCGACGGCATCAACGACGCCCCGGCCCTGGCCCGCGCCGAGATTGGCTTTGCGATGGCTGCAGCAGGTACCGACACCGCTATCGAGACCGCCGACGTCGCCTTGATGGACGATGATTTGCGCAAGATTCCGGCATTCATTCGTTTGTCGCGGCAAACGTCGAGTATCCTCAAGCAGAACATCACCCTGGCGCTGGTGATCAAGGCGATCTTCCTGGTGGTCACGTTCCTGGGCATGGCTACCATGTGGATGGCGGTGTTCGCCGACATGGGCGTGGCCCTGCTGGTGGTGTTCAATGGCCTGCGCCTGTTGCGCAAATAGAGGATGAGAGGGTGGTGTGCTGAGTGCCGAGCTGAAGGCGTTTTTTATGGTTGCCCGCCTGGGCAGCATCACCCAGGCGGCGAAAAAACTCGGCCTGAGCCAGCCCACGGTCACCACCCAGATTCGCAACCTGGAAAGCCAGTACGGCGTTGAGCTGTTCTACCGTGGCGGGCGCCGCCTGACCGTCAGCGACGAGGGTGCGCGCCTGCTGCCGATGGTCAAGACGTTGCTGCAGCAGGAAGCGGACATCGAGTTTTTCCTGCGTAACAGCGGCCAGGTCCAGGGGGCGCTGAGAATCGCCGCGACGGCGCCGTACTACATCCTCGACTTGGTCAAAGCCTTTCGCGAACGCCTGCCGCACGTGGAAGTGTCGGTGGAAATCGGCAACTCCCAGCAGGTGCTCGAAGCACTGGACGATTACCGCGTCGATGTCGCCGCGTCCTCGCAGTTGCTCGAAGACCCGCGCCTGATCCGCCGCGTATTGGGCACCGATCCCCTGGTGTTGGCGGTGCACCGCAATCACCCACTGGCCAAGCTCGACCATGTACCGCTCAG
The DNA here is from genome assembly GCF_007828335.1 of Pseudomonas sp. SJZ103. Taxonomy (NCBI): domain Bacteria; kingdom Pseudomonadati; phylum Pseudomonadota; class Gammaproteobacteria; order Pseudomonadales; family Pseudomonadaceae; genus Pseudomonas; species Pseudomonas sp. SJZ103. Next base: position 289,553 of record NZ_VIUN01000002.1, on the reverse strand, counting down.
TGCGTTGGCCGGGCATACGTTGTTGATGCGTGAAGCGGGCTCAACCACGCGACGGCTTACGGAAGAGATGCTGCAAGGTGCGGGCGTGAGCTACGGGCCGCTGCTGGAAATCGGCAGCCGTGAATCGATCCGCGAAGCGGTGCTGCGCAATATCGGCATCAGCATCATCGCCCGCCAGGAAGTGCCCCATGACCCACAATTGCGGGTGCTGACCATCGAGAATGCGCCGCAGATTCCGGAGTATCTGTACTGCCTCAAAGAACGAAAAGGCGCTCGCCTGCCGGCGGCGTTTTTGGGGTTGGCGCAGGAAATGTCGCCGATCTAAAGCCTTGTAGTGGCTGTGGGGACCAATCGGGAGCAAGCCCCCTCCCACAGGTGACCGCATTTCCATGTTGGAACTCGGTCAAATGTGGGAGGGGGCTTGCCCCCGATTGCGGTAGACCAGGCAACCCGTCTCTAAATGGCCTACCCAAATCTACGAATACCACTATCGCCGCGTTTTGCCTTTCTGCCACAAGAGGGACGCATTGCCTGCCTAGCATGGCCTTCATCAGTTTGATGAGGTGCCACCATGAACACAGCCCTGACCCAACCCGGCGCGCCGATGAACGTGCGCGGTATCCAGAAACGCTTCGGCGCTTTTACTGCGTTGGACAATGTGTCCCTGGACGTAGCTGCCGGCGAGCTGGTGTGCCTGCTGGGCCCTTCCGGCTGCGGCAAGACCACGTTGCTGCGCTGCATCGCCGGCCTGGAGCGCCAGGACAGCGGCGAACTTTACCTGGGTGATCGCGATGTTTCCCGGCTGCCGCCCCAGGCTCGGGACTACGGCATTTTGTTCCAGTCCTACGCGCTGTTTCCCAATCTCACCGTCGAAGCGAACATCGGCTACGGCCTCACCGGCAGCGGTCGCGATGAAGTGCGCCAGCGTGTCGGACAGATGCTTGAACTGGTGGGGCTACTCGGCAGTGAAAAGAAGTACCCCGGCCAACTCTCCGGCGGTCAGCAGCAGCGCGTCGCCCTGGCCCGTGCGCTGGCGCCGGCCCCGTCGTTGCTGTTGCTGGATGAGCCGATGTCGGCCCTCGATGCCCGCGTGCGCGAACATCTGTGCACCGAGCTGCGCCAGCTGCAACGGCGCCTCGGGATTACCACCCTGATGGTCACCCACAACCAGGACGAAGCCATGTTGATGGCCGACCGCATTGCCGTGATGAACAACGGCAAGGTCGAGCAATACGCTACGCCCCAGGAAATCTACGACCGCCCGGCCACGCCGTTTGTGGCGGAGTTTGTCGGCCAGGGCAATTGGCTGCCGTTCAGCCGCAACAGTGCCAGCCATGCCCAGGTCGGCGGGATGAACATGCGCCTGGCCGAGGATGCCGGCGGGGCCAAGTCCGGCCGGCTGTTCTGCCGCCCGGAAGCCATCAGCGTCAACCCGCCGGTGCATGAAGAAAACCTGTTCCCGGCCAAGGTCCGCGAGATCACCTTCCTCGGCAACCGCTGCCGCATGAGCTTTGAGCTGGAGCAACTGCCCGGCCATCCGCTGCTTGCCGAGCTGGCCCCGGAAGCCATGCCGCGCCTGGGCGCCCAGGACATCTGGGTCGCCTTGCCGCCGCGCAGCCTGCAGGTGTTTGCCTGAGATGGCCGCTGTCATGACTCTGGCGCGTCAAGTGTCACGCGCCGAAACCGGCGACCGTATTTTCGTGGTCGGCGGCAAACTGCTCTGGCTGTTGCTGCTGGGCATCGCCGTATTGCTGCCACTGTTGGCGATCTTCTGGCGTGGCTTCAGCAGTGAAGCCGGGCAGGGCGGTGGCCTGGTCGCCGCACGGGCGTTGGTCACCAGCGCCAACTTCCACTGGCTGCTGGGCAATAGCCTGAAAGTCTCCCTCAGCGTAGCGGCCATTGTCGTACCGCTGGCCTACCTGTTTGCCTACGCTCTGCAACGCACGTTGATTCCCGGCAAGGCCATCTGGCGAGGCCTGTCGCTGCTGCCGCTGATGGCACCGTCGATGCTGCCGGGCATTGCGCTGGTCTATCTGTTCGGTAACCAGGGCCTGTTGCGCGGGCTGCTCTCGGACAACATCTACGGCTTCTGGGGCATTGTGCTCGGTGAAGTGATCTACACCTTCCCCCATGCCCTGATGATTTTGCTCTCGGCGCTGTCCCTGGCCGATGCGCGTCTGTTCGACGCGGCCTCGAGCATGGGCGCCAGCCCTGCGCGGGCGTTCCGCAGCATCACCTGGCCGGCCACGCGCCAGGCGGTGTTTGCCGCGTTCTGCCTGGTGTTCACCCTGACCATCACGGATTTCGGCGTGCCCGTGGTGGTCGGTGGGGATTATCAAGTGCTGGCGCTGGAAGCCTACAAGGCGGTGGTCGGCCAGCAACAGTTTGGTCGGGGTGCGTTGATCGGCATGGTGCTGCTGCTGCCGGCGCTGTTCAGCTTTGGCGTCGACGCCTGGTTGCGTCGGCGCCAAGGTGACGGCATGAGTGGCCGCGCCCAAGTCTTCCAGCCGGTGCCGTCGCGTTTACGGGATGGCTGCTACCTGCTCATCGTGTTGTTGATCTGTGCCGTGTTGCTGCTGGTGTTCGGCATGGCGGTGTACTCCTCGTTGGTGAAGTTCTGGCCGTACAACCTGTCGCTGTCGCTCAGCCACTACCAGTTCGAAGACACGGCCGGCGGCGGTTGGCTGGCCTATCGCAACAGCTTGACCCTGGCGTTGTGCACGGCGTTGATCGGCAGCGTATTGATCTTCACCGGCGCCTACCTGATGGAAAAGACCAAGGGCCAGAAGGGCCTGAACCTGGCGCTGCGCATGCTCAGCTTTGTGCCGATGGCCGTGCCGGGGTTGGTGCTGGGCCTGGGCTACGTGTTCTTTTTCAACCTGAGCGGCAACCCGCTGCATGTGTTCTACGGCACCATGACCCTGCTGGTGGTGTGCACCATTGCGCACTATCTGACCACCGCACAGATGACCGCCACCACCGCGCTGCGCCAGCTGGACGCCGAATTCGAAGCGGCCGCGCTGTCGCTCAAGGCGCCGCTGTATCGCCATTACTTGAAAGTCACCGTGCCGATCTGCCTGCCGGCGCTGCTGGACATCGTGCGCTACCTGTTTGTGTCGGCGATGACCACCGTGTCCGCCGCGATCTTCCTCTACAGCCCCGACACCATCCTCGCCGCCGTCGCCGTGCTGAACATGGACGACGCCGGCAACGTGGGCGGCGCGGCGGCCATGTCGACCCTGATCCTGTTCACCTCGGCCGGCGTTTCGCTGCTGCTGGCGTGGGCTTCACGTGGCGCGCTGCGCCGCTCCCAAGCCTGGCGCCAGACCGCGCCCGGCCAATAAACATCCCTGAAGGAGGTGCTCCATGTTCAAGCCCCTGGCGCTGGTCGCTGCCGTACTCACTGCATTCAGCCTGAATGCTTTCGCCAAGACCGAGTTGACCGTGTACACGGCCCTTGAAGCCGAGCAGTTGAAGACCTACAAAAAAGCCTTCGAGCAGGCCAACCCCGACGTCGAGATCAAATGGGTGCGCGACTCCACCGGCATCATTACCGCCAAGTTGCTGGCCGAAAAAGACCGCCCGCAAGCCGACGTCGTCTGGGGCCTGGCCGCGTCGAGCCTGGCGATCCTCGATCAGCAAGGCATGCTGGACAATTACGCCCCCAAGGACCTGGACAAGATCGGCAAGCATTACCGTGACGCCGCCAACCCACCGGCCTGGGTCGGCATGGATGTGTGGGCCGCGACCATTTGCTTCAATACGGTCGAAGCCGAGAAACAGGGCCTGACCAAGCCGGTGAGCTGGCAAGACCTGACCAAGCCCGAGTACAAGGGCAAGATCGTGATGCCCAACCCGGCATCGTCCGGCACCGGCTTCCTGGATGTGAGCGCCTGGCTGCAAACCTTCGGCGAGAAGCAGGGCTGGCAGTACATGGACGACTTGCACCAGAACATCGGCCAGTACGTACATTCTGGCTCCAAGCCCTGCAAGCTGGCGGCTTCCGGTGAGTTCGCGATTGGTATTTCCTTTGAGTATCCGGCCGTGCAGCTGAAGCGCCAGGGCGCACCGCTGGACATCATCCTGCCGAAGGAAGGCCTGGGCTGGGACATCGAAGCCACCGCCGTGATCAAGGGCACCGCCCATGCGGACGCCGCCAGAAAGCTCGCCGACTTTTCCGCCAGTACAGCGGCGATGGACCTGTACAAGGACAATTTCGCCGTGCTCGCCCAGCCGGGGATCGCCAAGCCGCAGACCGAATTGCCGGCCGACTACGAGCAGCGTTTGATCAAGAACGACTTTGCCTGGGCGTCGAAGAATCGCGACAGCATTTTGACCGAGTGGCGTAAGCGCTATGACGGCAAGTCGGAGAAGGTGGCGGGGCAGTAAGGTTTTCGTTAGGGCTACTGGCCTCATCGGGAGCAAGCCCCCTCCCACAGTTGACTGCATTCACAAATCGAAATGTGGGAGGGGGCTTGCCCCCGATAGCGGTCTTGAAAACAGGACGTCACTAAATGACACACCACAGCGACCTGCTGATCATCGGCGCCGGCATCCTCGGCCTGTCCCACGCCTACGCCGCCGCCAAACGCGGCCTCAAGGTCAAGGTGTTCGAGCGCAGCGCCACGCCCCTGGGCGCCTCGGTACGCAACTTCGGCCAGGCCCTGGTGACCGGGCAGCCGCCGGGGCCGATGCTCGACCTGGCGCGGGAAAGCCGCGATATCTGGGGCCACTGGGCACAAACCGCCGGCCTGCAGCTCAAGCGCAACGGCTCGTACCTGTTCGCCCGCACCGAAGCCGAAGAGCATCTGCTGGAAGCCTTCTGCGCCGGCCGCGCGCGTGAACACGGCTACAACGTCGACCTGTTGCAAGGCCCGGCGTTGAAAGATCTGTATGGCGGCCAGTTCCGCCATCACCGCGCCGCGCTGCATGGCAGGGACGACCAGCAACTGTACTCGCGTGAGGCGATACCGGCGCTGATCCACTACCTGAGCCAGCAACTGGGTGTGGAATTTTACTTCTCCACCCTGGTGCGTGACGTGGAGCCGGGCCAGGTGCACACCACGGCGGGCAGTTTTCGTGGCGAGCAGGTCATCGTCTGTTCCGGCCACGATTATCAAACTCTGTTGGCCGAGGCCATCGCGGGACTCAACCCACAGATCTGCCGCCTGCAAATGCTGCGCGTCCGGCCTGCGCTCAATCTCAACCTGCAACACGCGTTGCTCACCGGCCTCAGTTGCGTGCATTACGGCGCCTTTGCCGACCTGCCTGAAGCCGCGCCGGTACAGGCGCAGATCCTGCGCGATGCGCCCCACCTTCATGCACACGGGATTCACCTGCTGATCAGCCCGACGCCCCATGGCGAACTGATCATCGGCGACTCCCACGACTACGGCAGCGATGCCTCGCCGTTCAATGCCGAGCAGGTGGATGACTGGATGATCGAGTTGGCCGAGCAGACCTTGGGTTGCAAGATCCAGGTGATGGAACGCTGGCAGGGCGTCTACGGGGCCAGGGGCCCGGCGCCGTTTTCATTTGTGCAGGCCGCACCTGGCGTGAGCGCTGCCTTGATGCACACCGGCGTGGGCATGAGCGTGGGGCCGGCGATGGCCGAGCGCAATATCACAACCCTGTGGGGGCAAGCGTGATGACCCCGGAACAGGCGATTGCCGCAGTCTTCGCTTTGTACGAGCAGCACGGCACGGCGGATTACATCGGCGAGCCGGTGTCGCAGATCGAGCACATGTCCCAGGCCGCGCAGTTGGCCATGGCCGAGGGTTTCGATGATGAGGTGGTATTGGCGGCGTTCTTCCACGATATCGGCCATCTTTGTGGCCAGGATGGCGAGAACATGGGCGGTTACGGCGTGGTCAGCCATGAACGGTTGGGCGCCGACTATTTGCGTCGCGCAGGCTTCAGTGAGCGCCTGGCCAGGCTGGTGGAGTACCACGTCCAGGCCAAGCGCTACCTGACGTTCAGCCAGCCGGACTACTACGCACGCTTGAGCGAGGCCAGCCGCCGCACCCTGGGTTACCAGGGCGGTGTGATGACGGCCGAGGAGGCCCGCGCCTTTGAGCAAGACCCGCTGTGTCAGGTCAGCCTGCGCATGCGCCACTGGGACGAACAGGCCAAGCAAATGCACGTGCCGGTGCTCGACCTGCAAGTGCTCAAGGCCAAGGCCCGGCAGCTGCTGGCGGCTTAAGTCTCGTCGAGGCGCTGGGCGAGGGCTTCGACCTGTTCCTGGCGCTCGGCCTGGCTCAGTCTGGCGTGGGGGTTGAGGGACGACCACTGCGGGTGGGCGCGGGCCTTGTGCAACGCGTCCGGCAATTTGCCTTCGCGCCAGGTCTTGTCCTGGGGCGTATCGACCTTGATGCTGTGCATCGCCGCATGGCCGCGCAGGTTCAGGGCCTTGAGCAACTGACGCTGGCGTAGGGCGAGCAGGCGCAGCACGCTGTCGTCCACGGTCAGCTCGCGTTGGCCTTTGATCTTGCCCAGCAGGCGGCTGCCGTAGCTGCGGGCGGTCTGCAGCGCGCCACCGGCGATGGCGCCCGCCAGGGCTGCGGCGCCGAGGGTCAACCCGCCGACCAGCAGGTCCACCCCGGCTCCGGCCGCTGCGCCTGCAGCGATACCACCACCCACGCGCACGCCGAGTTGCTTGAGGGTTTCCGGGTTGAACAGGTCATCACCCCAGCGGCCGTCGAGCAACGGCAGGTCGCTGGCGGCGGCATCCTGGGGGCGGAAGCCGAACAGTTTGAGCAGGGCCTCCACGCATTTTTGCTCACGCTGACGCACCGCCTTGCGCAAATCGCTGATGGCTTGTTGCTCATCTTCAGTCACCACGCTGCGTCGGCACGCGGCGCAGTCGATCAGCAATTCGGCAATCAACCGCGCGGCGCTCTGTTGACGGGCCTGGCGTTGGGCATCCTGGTCGAGGATCAAGCGCTGCAACTGCGGCCGGGCGTTTTCCAGCAGCAGGGCGAGACTTTCATACAGGCGGCGCTCGCCGTCTTCCGGCGGCGCGACGCTGTCGAAACGCACCAGCGCATGCAGGCCGAGGCGCGCCAGGGCTTCACGCCAGTCCGGCTCGCGGTGGTCGCTGCTGCTGACGAAGTTGAGCACCGGCAGCAACGGTTTGCCGCAACTGGCCAGCACTTGCAGTTCATCACGGTACTTGGCCAGCACCGGTTCGCGAGCGTCGATCACATACAGGCCGGCGTCCGATGCCAGCAGTTGGCGCAGCACCTTGGCTTCCTGCTCGAAACGCTGGCGGGCTTCGCTGCCTTCCAGGAACCGCGCCAGGCGGGCCGGGCCGTCCAGGCGTTCGCCGGGGCGATCCAGGCGTTCCAGGTAATCGAGCAGAGCGATGGCGTCTTCCAGGCCGGGCGTGTCGTACAGCTCCAGCAAGGCTTCGCCGTCGACCGACAAGCGCGCGCCTTCGACATGCCGCGTGGTGCTAGGGCGATGGGAGACTTCACCGAAACCGACGTCACGGGTGAGGGTGCGCAGCAACGAGGTCTTGCCGACGTTGGTGTGGCCGACCACGGCGAGTTTCAGTGGTTTAGTCATGACCGGTCTCCAGCCAGTTCAACGGCGCGCAGTCGGCGAACGGCAGCTCCAGTTGTTGCAGCGCGCTGTGCCAGTCGCCCAGGCGCTCGGCATCCAGCGCCTGGCCTGGCGGGGCTTGCAGCAGCCATACACGGGTGGCGGCGGCGCTGCGTGCAAGTTCGGCGACCAGCGCCAGGCTGCCACGGTCGGGCGAGCGGCGCGGGTCGCAGGCGATGGCCAGGCGTGCGGGTGGGAAGCGACTGAGTTGCTCCAGGAGCTTGTTGCGCGATTCGCGGCTGTCGAGGATGCCGGCGTTCTTCACATTGGCCGGCAGCTTGGGCGGCCAGGGGTGCTGATCGTCCAGTTCGATGGCGACCAGTAAGGCACCGTCGCTGTCCAACTCACTGACGCCTCCGGTGACGTGGTGCAGTTGTTCCGGCGCGGCATCGTTGACACCAAGGCGCTCGCTGCTGGGCATCAGGCGTTCGCGCAGTGGGCTGTAGCCGGGCAGGTTGAGGTCCAGGCGCAAGGCGGCGCGCCCGCGTTTCCAGCGCCACAGGCACAGCAGGGCGAGGATCAACCTTGGCAGCAGCCCGTAGATCAGCAACACACCTACCAGCCAAGCGGCCCACGCCTGGCGGGCGCTTTCGATGTTGAGGGCGGAATCGCCGCTGGCGCGGATCATCTCGACGGTCGGCACATTGAAGCCCAGCAGGGCGGGCAGGGTGCCGAGGGCCTGGGTCACGGCGACGAAGGTGTCGGCCCCGAGGATAGTGGTTTCCCACACAAAGCCGTAACGGCGGGTGGCGAGCAGCGTCAGCAGAATCACCAGCGCGCTGAGCAGCGCCAGCAACCAGAGGCTGTTGACCAGCACACCGACCGCCCAGCGATTGAGTTTCTGCCGTTGCAGCAACAGCAGCAACGCCGGGGCCAACTGAGCGGCCTTGGCATCGCGCGCAAGTTTTTCACTCAACCACAACCACAGGCGCCCGAGGCTGGCGCTGTGCTCGCCGGCAAACAGCAGGCCCAACGCCCAGCTCAACAGCAGGATCAGGTTCAAGCCGAGCAGGCTGCCCAGGGCCCAGAACACATTCACCGGGGTCAAGCCGTTGCCCAGCGCAGCAAAGGCCAGGCCCGCGCCGCTGATGACGGCTACCACCGCCAGCAGCACCAGCGCCAGGCGTGCGCCTTGCAGCCAGCGCGTGAGGGCGGCGGTCAACCCATCGCGCTCGGCCAGGTGCAGGGCGCGCTGTTGAATGCGCGTCGGCAAGTCGCCGCCCGCCGTGCGGGCGAGGCGATTGGCTTCCTGGTCTTCCAGGGGGCCGGCGTGTTCTTCACGCAGGCGTACGGTTTCCGTCAGCCAGAGTTTTTGCAGGGGGTTCAGTGCTGTCACGCGCCATCCTGTTGTGTTCGTGAGCCTGGAGCATAACTGCTGACTCGCACCTCTGGTATTCTCGTCGCCATGAAAAAAACTCTCCCTTTAAGCCTGATCGCAGCCCTCGGTGAAAACCGCGTGATCGGCGTCGACAACAGCATGCCCTGGCATTTGCCGGGGGATTTCAAATATTTCAAGGCCACCACGCTCGGCAAGCCGATCATCATGGGGCGCAAGACCTGGGACTCCCTGGGTCGACCGCTGCCGGGGCGCTTGAACATTGTGGTCAGCCGTCAGACCGACCTGGCGCTGGAAGGTGCGGAAGTTTTTCCGTCACTCGATGCCGCCGTGGCGCGGGCTGAAGCCTGGGCGCTAGAGCAGGGCGCGGATGAGCTGATGCTGATCGGCGGCGCGCAGTTGTATGCGCAGGGGCTGGAACAGGCGGATCGCCTGTACCTGACGCGCGTGGCGCTGAGCCCGGAGGGGGATGCGTGGTTTCCGGCGTTTGATGCGAGCCAGTGGAAGTTGGTTTCCAATCTGCCGAACCCCGCCGAAGGTGATAAGCCGGCTTACAACTTCGAAGTCTGGGAAAAAGCCTAAAAGCATCGGGGGCAAGCCCCCTCCCACACTCGACCGCATTCTCATGTTGGAACTCGATCAACTGTGGGAGGGGGCTTGCCCCCGATGGCGGCCTATCAGGCCTGCGCTAACTCCGCATGCTCATCCGCATCCAACAACGCTTTATCCGTCTGCCCCATGATCTGGCTGGTAATTGCCCCCGCCGTCATCGAACCATTCACGTTCAGCGCCGTACGGCCCATGTCGATCAGTGGCTCCACGGAAATCAGCAGCGCCACCAGTGACACCGGCAAGCCCATGGCCGGTAGCACGATCAACGCGGCAAAGGTCGCGCCGCCGCCCACGCCCGCCACACCGGCCGAACTCAGGGTCACAATCGCTACCAGGGTCGCGATCCACAGCGGGTCCAGCGGGTTGATGCCCACGGTCGGCGCTACCATCACCGCCAACATGGCAGGGTAGAGACCCGCGCAACCGTTCTGGCCGATGGTCGCGCCAAATGAGGCGGCGAAGCCGGCGATGGATTGCGGGATGCCCAGGCGGCGGGTCTGCGCCTCAATGCTCAGCGGGATGGCCGCCGCGCTGGAGCGGCTGGTGAAGGCAAAGGTCAGCACCGGCCAGACTTTGCGGAAGAAGCGCAGCGGGTTGATCCCGGCCAGGGACAGCAACAGGCCGTGCACCACAAACATCAGGCCCAGGGCCAGGTACGACACCACGACAAAACTGCCGAGCTTGATGATGTCCTGCAGGTTGGAACCGGCGACCACCTTGGTCATCAGCGCCAGTACACCGTAAGGGGTCAGCTTCATCACCAGGCGCACCAGACGCATCACCCAGGCTTGCAGGGTGTCGATGGCGTTGAGCACCTTCTGGCCTTTTTCCACGTCATCCTTGAGCAGTTGCAGTGCGGCAACCCCGAGGAATGCCGCGAAAATCACCACGCTGATGATCGACGTCGGCTTGGCCCGGGCCAGGTCGGCGAACGGGTTGGCCGGCACGAACGAGAGCAGCAACTGCGGGATATTCAGGTCGGCAACCTTGCCGGCGTAATCGCTCTGGATCACTTGCAGGCGCGCCAGTTCCTGGGTGCCGGCCACCAGGCCTTCGGCGGTGAGGCCGAACAGGTTGGTCAGGCCGATACCGATCAGCGCTGCAATCGCGGTGGTGAACAGCAGTGTGCCGATGGTCAGGAAGCTGATCTTGCCCAGGGACGAGGCGTTATGCAGGCGCGCCACGGCGCTGAGGATCGAGGCGAATACCAGCGGTATCACGATCATTTGCAGCAGTTGCACGTAACCGTTGCCGACCAGGTCGAACCAGCCAATGGAGGCCTTGAGCACGGGGTTGCCGTCGCCGTAAATGGCGTGCAAGGCCGTACCGAACGCTACGCCGAGGACCAGGGCGAACAGAACCTTCTTGGCGAGGCTCCAATTTGTGCGACGGGTTTGTGCCAGGCCCAGCAACAGGGCCACGAACACCAGTAAGTTGAGAATCAGGGGCAGATTCATTGAAGCTCCGTTGAGAAAGCAGCCAATCGCGTGAGCCTGCGATTGCGAGCCGGAAATGCTAACAGCTTGAAATATATTGATTTAATACCGATATGGAATGGTGCCTGTCGTTTTCGGAATAAGGCGCTGACGCTCTGACGTATGCCCGTGACGGAATTGGGACGCACACCGTCGTGCTCGTGTTGGGAACTGTCACAGTGATTTGTTAGCGTCCATGTCTTTCACTCAGGGAGACAACGCCTATGAAGCTCGCGCCGAAATTACTAGCCGCCGCATTCTGCCTCGGACTCGCCAGCCAGGCGTTCGCCGCCACAGAGTTGAAACACTGGCCGGCACCCGCCGCCAAACAACTGAACGAGATGATCGCCGCCAACGCCAACAAGGGTAACTTCGCGGTGTTCGACATGGACAACACCAGCTACCGCTACGACCTCGAAGAGTCCCTGCTGCCCTACATGGAAAACAAGGGCCTGATCACCCGCGACAGCCTCGATCCGTCGCTCAAGCTTATGCCGTTCAAAGACACCGCCGACCATAAGGAAAGTCTGTTCAGCTACTACTATCGCCTCTGCGAAGTCGACGACATGGTCTGCTACCCGTGGGTTGCGCAGGTGTTTTCCGGCTTCACCCTCAAGGAACTCAAGGTCCAGGTGGATGAGTTGATGGCCTCCGGCAAACCGGTGCCGGTCAGCTATTTCGAAGGCGACGTGGTGAAGCAGTCCGAGGTACAGCCGCCGAAGGTCTTCACCGGCCAGGCCGAGCTGTACAACAAGCTGATGGAAAATGGCATCGAGGTGTACGTAATGACCGCCGCATCGGAAGAACTGGTGCGCATGGTCGCCGCCGATCCGAAGTACGGCTACAACGTCAAACCCGAGAATGTCATCGGCGTGACGACCTTGCTCAAGGACCGCAAGACCGGCGAACTGACCACCGCACGCAAACAGATCGCCGCCGGCAAATACGACGAAAAAGCCAACCTCGGCCTGGAGCTGACCCCCTACCTGTGGACCCCGGCGACCTGGATGGCCGGCAAGCACGCGGCAATCCTGACCTACATCGACGAATGGAAAAAACCGGTGATCGTCGGCGGCGATACGCCGACCAGTGACGGTTACATGCTGTTCCACGATGTGGACGTGGCCAAGGGCGGCATCCACCTGTGGATCAACCGCAAGGACAAATACATGGCCCAACTCAACGGCATGATGGCCAAGCATGCGGCGGCGCAAGCCAAGGAAGGGTTGCCGGTAACGGCGGACAAGAACTGGGTGATCGTCAAGCCTGACGAGATTCAGTAACCACGGCTCTACGCCGGTAAATGTGGGAGGGGGCTTGCTCCCGATAGCAGGGTGCCAGTCGTTGCATGTGTTGACTGACCCACCCATATCGGGAGCAAGCCCCCTCCCACATTGTGATCCTCAGTGTTTTGGAGAATTGCTCCAGGCAAAAAAATGCCCCGCACTTGGCGGGGCATTTTTATGGGGGCGAGGCTTACAGGCCGTCGAGCATCGCCTTGTTACGCACAGCGCCTTTGTCGGCGCTGGTGGCCAACAGGGCATAGGCTTTCAGTGCAGTAGTAACTTTGCGCGGACGCTTCTCCACCGGCTTCCAACCTTTCTTGTCCTGCTCGACCCGGCGCGCTGCCAGTTCTTCATCGCTGATCAACAGGTTGATCGAGCGGTTCGGAATGTCGATCAGGACTTTGTCGCCGTCCTGCACCAGGCCAATCGCACCGCCGGCAGCGGCTTCAGGTGAAGCGTGGCCGATGGACAGGCCAGAGGTGCCGCCGGAGAAACGGCCGTCGGTGAGCAGGGCGCAGGCTTTGCCCAGGCCTTTGGATTTCAAGTACGACGTCGGGTAGAGCATCTCTTGCATACCCGGGCCGCCTTTAGGGCCTTCGTAGCGGATGATCACGATGTCGCCTTCTTTCACTTCGTCGGCGAGGATGCCGCGTACCGAGCTGTCCTGGCTTTCGTAGATCTTGGCGCGGCCTTCGAAGACGTGGATGGATTCATCCACGCCGGCGGTTTTCACCACGCAGCCGTCGAGGGCAATGTTGCCGTACAGCACGGCCAGGCCGCCTTCTTTGGAGTAGGCGTGTTCGACACTGCGGATGCAGCCGTTTTCACGGTCGGCGTCGAGGGTGTCCCAACGGGTCGACTGGCTGAACGCAGTTTGCGTCGGGATACCGGCCGGGCCTGCCTTGAAGAAGGTGTGCACGGCTTCGTCGTCAGTCTGGGTGATGTCCCACTTGGCGATGCCTTCGGCCAGGGATTTGCTGTGCACGGTCGGCAGGTCGGTGTGCAGCAGGCCGCCACGGGCCAGGGAGCCGAGGATCGAGAAGATCCCGCCGGCGCGGTGCACGTCTTCCATGTGGTACTTCTGGATGTTCGGCGCGACCTTGCACAGTTGTGGCACATGGCGGGACAGACGGTCGATGTCGCGCAGGTCGAAATCGATCTCGGCTTCCTGGGCCGCGGCCAGCAAGTGCAGGATGGTGTTGGTGGACCCGCCCATGGCGATGTCCAGGGTCATGGCGTTTTCGAACGCCTTGAAGTTGGCGATATTGCGCGGCAACACCGACTCATCGTTCTCGCCGTAATAGCGCTTGCACAGCTCGACGATGGTGCGGCCGGCCTGCAGGAACAGCTGCTCGCGGTCGCTGTGGGTGGCCAGGGTCGAACCGTTGCCAGGCAACGCCAGGCCGAGGGCTTCCACCAGGCAGTTCATCGAGTTGGCGGTGAACATGCCGGAGCACGAACCGCAGGTCGGGCAGGCGCTGCGCTCGTATTCCGCAACCTTCTCGTCAGAAGCGCTGGAATCGGCGGCGATGACCATGGCGTCGACCAGGTCCAGGCCATGGGAGGCGAGCTTAGTCTTGCCGGCTTCCATCGGGCCGCCGGAGACGAAGATCACCGGGACGTTCAGGCGCAGGGCGGCCATCAGCATGCCGGGGGTGATCTTGTCGCAGTTGGAGATGCAGACGATGGCGTCGGCGCAGTGGGCGTTGACCATGTACTCCACGGAGTCAGCGATGATCTCGCGGCTCGGCAGGGAATACAGCATGCCGTCATGGCCCATGGCGATGCCGTCGTCCACGGCGATGGTGTTGAATTCTTTTGCCACGCCGCCGGCGCGTTCGATCTCGCGGGCGACCAGTTGGCCCAGGTCCTTGAGGTGCACGTGGCCCGGTACGAACTGGGTGAACGAGTTGGCAATGGCGATGATCGGCTTCTTGAAGTCGTCATCTTTCATCCCCGTGGCACGCCACAGTGCGCGGGCGCCGGCCATGTTGCGGCCGTGGGTGGATGTTTTCGAGCGGTAATCAGGCATTGGAGCACTCCGGGCGGCTAATCGGTATCAAAGGGGAGTGAGCTTCTATTGACGTCTGGAACACCCGAAAAATGGCACTGGTGTCCGGAAGTTGCCGCAAACGTGACGGGATCGCCGTGCGCATTGGCCTTGAGCTCATAAACCCGCCGGGGGATGACTGGCGATGAATAGGGCCGATTCTACACCGTCTTCCTGTAGGAGCGAGGGGGAAAGCGTTAGCGTCCGACCCGTAAATTCGTCAACCAGCCCCAAAGGCTGAACACAATGAAGCTCACCGCAATGGTCAGCAGCAGATGCGTTCCGGTTTGTGCCAAGGCCGCACTGCTGATGGCGGCCGTGAGGAACATGATGCTGTTCCCGGCCGATGCGGCAGTGCCCGCGCTGCTCGAGAACAACAGCATCGCCGCCGAAATCGCCGCCGGACGAACCAGCGTCACGGCCAGGGCGCTGATCAGCATCGGGATCAGCAGAGTCAAGGTGGTGATGGCTTCAAAAATAATGATCAGCGTCAACAGCACACCCGCGACGAGCAATAGTCCGAGGCCGATGTTGATTTGCCGGGACAGCGCCATGCGTTTTTGCAGGTACGAGGCAGCAACGCCGCCGAGCAGATAGGCCACGCCGTACACCGTCAGCACCCACGCATATTGGTATTCGGACAGCTTCAGCGCATCCATGAAAATCAGCGGCGTCACGCTGATCAAGGCGAAGTAGCAGGCAAACACCAAGGCGGCGATCCACCAGTAGCGCAGGAAGTCGCGATTGGCGGCGACCGCTCTGAGCGTGCCCAGGATCGAGACGGGCGCGTGGTGCGGGCTGGCAGCCTTGGAAGGCAGGATGCAAAACGCATGGATCAACATGCCCAATGCCATGAGCGCAAACCCATAGAAGCTTCCTTGCCAGTCGAAGGTGGTTTGCAGCCAGGAGCCGATCAGCGGCGACAGCGCGACAAACGAGCCGCTCAGGGTCATGTAATAGAGGCGCACCCGGGCTCGGTCCTGTTCGTCGAACAGGTCTTCCACCAGTGCATGGCCCAATACGAAGAAGCCGCAGCCCATGGCCTGTACAGAGCGAAACAGCAGGAAGGTCAGGTAGTCCGGGGCCATTGCGCAGCCTATCGCCCCGAGGATCGACAGCGTGATGCAGCCGAGCAGCACTTCCTTGCGCCCCCATTTATCCGACAGCGGGCCGGCGACCAGTTGGGAGATGGAAAAGACCAGGGTGAACAGGCTGATGGACAGCGCGATGTCTGCGCTGGGCGTGTCGAATCGGGCGGACAGGGCAGGGAACGACGGGAGCAGGATATTGATCGGGAAGAAGCTGATCAGTGAAATGCAGGTGATGAGGATGAAGCGGGAGAGGGTGGGCCCAGACATTGTTTTTGTTTTCCGGAGTAAAACCAGAAACCGATACTAGTCTGCGAAAAGTGGAATTCAATCAAAAGCGTTGAGAGAAACTTCCTGAATGGACGTGGCTTGCTTGGGTAGGAAAAGTTTTCACGGCAACCACAAAACAAATGTGGGAGGGGGCTTGCCCCCGATTGCGTAGTGTCAGCCCCCTATTAGCTGGCTGACACACGGCTATCGGGGGCAAGCCCCCTCCCACATTTTTATCTGTGCTTGGCTTTAGCTGTTTGGCAACAACCGGCACGTAATGCTCTTGATATAGCGCGTCTCGACAATCGCCGGGTGCACCGGATGATCCGGACCCTGGCCGCCACGCTCAAGCATCTGGATATTGCGGTCCAGATGGCGGGCGCTGGTCAGCAGGATGTTTTGCAGGTCATCTTCCGGCAGGTGCATGGAGCACGAGGCGCTGACCAGGATGCCGTCCTTGCTGAGCAGGCGCATGGCTTGCTCGTTCAGGCGGCGGTAGGCGCCTTCGCCGTTCTTCATGTCTTTTTTGCGTTTGATGAAGGCCGGTGGGTCGGCGACGATCACGTCGAAGCGTTCTTCGCTGGCTTTCAGTTCTTTGAGGGCTTCGAAGACGTCGCCTTCGATGCAGGTCATCTTCTCGGCAACGCCGTTCAGCGCGGCGTTGCGCTCCACGCCATCGAGGGCGAAGGCCGAGGCGTCGACGCAGAACACTTCACTGGCGCCGAAGGCCGCGGCTTGTACGCCCCAGCCGCCGATGTAGCTGTACAGGTCGAGCACGCGTTTGCCTTTGGCGTATGGGGCCAGGCGCGCGCGGTTCATGCGGTGGTCGTAGAACCAGCCGGTTTTCTGGCCCTGGATCACCGGGGCCTCGAATTTCACGCCGTTTTCTTCCAGCGCCACCCACTCCGGCACCAGGCCGAACACGGTTTCGACGTAGCGGTTGAGGCCTTCGGCGTCGCGCGCGGCGGAGTCGTTTTTGAACAGGATGCCGCTTGGCTTGAGCACTTGGGTCAGTGCGGCGATCACGTCTTCCTTATGGGCTTCCATGGTCGCCGAAGCGATCTGCACCACCAGGATGTCGCCGAAACGGTCGACTACCAGGCCCGGCAGCAGGTCGGAATCGCCGTAGACCAGGCGGTAGAACGGCTTGTCGAACAGGCGATCACGCAGGGACAGGGCGACGTTGATGCGGTGCACCAGCAGCGACTTGTCCAGCGGCAACTTGATGTCGCGCGACAGCAGGCGTGCGCAGATCAGGTTGTTCGGGCTCATGGCCACGATGCCGAGGGTCTTGCCGCCGGCCGCTTCCAGGATAGCCTGGTCGCCCGCCTGGAAGCCGTGGAGAGGGGTGGCGGCCACGTCGATTTCGTTGCTGTAGACCCACAGGTGGCCGTTGCGCAAACGACGATCGGCGTTGGCTTTGAGACGCAGGCTTGGCAGGGACATGACGTCGCTCCGGAAAAAAGAGCGGGAGTATACCGTGTTGCGCCCCTGTTGGCCGCGCCGCCGGACATGTGGGAGCTGGCACCCACATTTGGTCCGGTTCCAATCCGGTTTTTGAGGTGTCGGTGAGCTTCCCATCGGGGTTAGAATCCCCGTCTATCCCAGAGTATGTACTTATGTCCCAAGAGCTTTCCGCCGAACAGATCCAGCAGGCCCTCCAAGGCATCAGCGTGCCGCCCCAGCCGCAAATCATGGTGGATTTGCAGATGGAGCAGTACATGCCCGACCCGGACCTGGAAGTGATCGCGCGGTTGATCTCCCAGGACCCGGGCCTGTCCGGCGCGTTGCTGAAGATCGTCAATTCGTCCTATTACGGCCTGAGCAACAAGATCGCCTCGATCCAGCGCGCGGTGAACCTGCTGGGCAGCCGGTCGATCATCAACCTGATCAACGCCCTGTCGATCCGGGGCGAGATGAGCGACGACACCATCGTCACCCTCAACCGCTTCTGGGACACCGCCCAGGACGTGGCCATGACCTGTCTGACCCTGGCCAAGCGCACCGGCGCCCAGGCGGTGGACGAGGCTTATGCCCTGGGGCTGTTCCACGATTGCGGCGTGCCGCTGATGCTCAAGCGCTTCCCCAATTACATGACGGTGCTGGAGCAGGCCTACGCCAACGCCGGCCCCGACTGCCGCGTGGTCGACACCGAAAACAACGCGTTCAACACCAACCATGCGGTGGTCGGCTATTACACCGCCAAATCGTGGCGCCTGCCGGAGCATGTGACCGATGCCATCGCCAACCACCACAACGCCTTGGCGGTCTTCAGTGATGAGTCGTCGCGCAATCCGCAGCTGAAAAACCTGCTGGCGATCCTGAAGATGGCCGAGCACATCTGCTCGTCCTGCCGCGTGCTGGGCAACCAGTCGGTGGATCATGAGTGGAATGCCATCGGCCACCTGGTGCTGGACTACGTGGGCCTGTCGGACTACGACTTCGAAAGCCTGAAGTTGTCGATCCGCGAACTGGGCGCGCACTGATCCCCCCTTCACGAGGTACACATGCCCGAGTTACCAGAAGTCGAAACCACCCGGCGCGGCATTGCGCCGCATCTGGAAGGCCAGCGGGTCAGCCGCGTGGTGGTGCGTGAGCGGCGCCTGCGCTGGCCGATCCCGGAAGACCTCGATGTGCGCCTTTCCGGCCAGCGCATCGTGCTGGTGGAGCGGCGGGCGAAGTACCTGTTGATCAACGCCGAAGTGGGCACCTTGATCAGCCACCTGGGCATGTCGGGCAACCTGCGCCTGGTGGAGGTCGGCATGCCGGCGGCCAAGCATGAACATGTGGATATCGAGCTGGAGTCCGGCCTGGCCCTGCGCTACACCGACCCTCGGCGTTTCGGCGCGATGCTCTGGACCCAGGACCCGCACAACCATGAACTGCTGATCCGCCTGGGGCCGGAACCGCTGACGGACCTGTTTGATGGCGAGCGCTTGTTTCAGTTGTCTCGCGGCAAGTCCATGGCGGTGAAGCCGTTCATCATGGACAACGCGGTGGTGGTCGGTGTGGGCAATATCTATGCGACTGAGGCGTTGTTTGCTGCGGGGATTGATCCGCGTCGCGCCGCCGGCGGCATTTCACGCGGGCGTTATTTGAAGCTGGCGATCGAGATCAAGCGCATTCTGGCGGCGGCGATCGAGCGTGGCGGCACCACGTTGCGGGACTTTATCGGTGGTGACGGGCAGCCGGGGTATTTCCAGCAGGAATTGTTCGTCTACGGCCGGGGTGGCGAGGCGTGCAAGGTCTGCGGGACTGAGCTGCGCAATGTGGTGCTGGGGCAGCGGGCGAGTGTGTTTTGCCCCAGGTGCCAGAGCTGATTGCTGTGTGAATGCTGATATGGCCATCGGGGGCTTGCCCCCGATGAGGCCCTGATAGGCGCTGAAGAACCTCAGGCTTTACCGGTAATCTTCCGGTACTTCTCCATCAACTGCTCTTCCGACTCCGGATGAGCTTCATCCAGCGGAATGCAATCTACCGGGCACACCTGCTGGCACTGCGGCTCGTCGTAATGACCGACGCACTGGGTGCACAGGTTAGGGTCGATCACGTAGATCTCTTCGCCCTGGGAGATGGCGGCGTTCGGGCACTCGGGTTCGCAGACGTCGCAATTGATGCAATCGTCGGTGATGATCAGGGACATGGAAACTCCTGCCAGGGCTGTCAGCCAAGGCATCTGAAAACTAATGCGCGCAATTGTGCCGCATTGGCGCCCGCAGTGCGAGCTGTGGTGAGCGGGCTTGCCCCGCGTTGGGCAGCGAAGCGGCCCCAAAACCAGACGACCGGTTATTCACCTGAGGCGACGCGAGTCTTTATTAGGGCTGCTACGCAGCCCAACGCGGGGCAAGCCCGCTCACCACATTACTTCTTGAAGCGCAGCGTCAGCGCATCGGCCACGGCCGGGTGTACGAACTTGGTGATATCCCCGCCTAAGGCGGCAATTTCACGCACCAACGTCGAGGAAATGAACGAATAACGTTCCGACGGCGTGAGGAACAGGCTTTCCACGTCCGGCGCCAGTTGGCGGTTCATGTTGGCCAGCTGGAATTCGTATTCGAAGTCCGACACCGCGCGCAGGCCACGCAGGAACACATTGGCGTTCTGCTCTTTGGCGAAATGCGCGAGCAACGTGGAAAAGCCCACCACTTCCACGTTGGGCAAGTGCTTGGTGACCTCGCGCGCCAGCTCCACGCGCTGTTCCAGGGGAAACAGCGGGTTTTTCTTGGGGCTGGCCGCGACTGCGATGATCACATGGTCGAACAAACGAGAGGCGCGTTCGACCAGATCGCCATGGCCTTTGGTAATCGGGTCGAAGGTACCTGGGTACAACACTCGGTTCATCGCGTCGTCCTGGCGGAGTCCGTTGGGGAACCGGATGGTATCGCAGCCATCCCGGTCGGCCAAGTCAACTTATGCATAAGAAAGCCGTATAGACACCGTGAATAGCGTGTTTTTTCACGCTGTTTTCAGACGTTCGGCCAAGGCTGTCGCCAGTTGAGCGGTTAATCCGTATACCGATAATTGCGGGTTAGCCCCAATACTGGTGGGGAATAACGAACCGTCGTGGATCGACAGGTTGCGCAACTGGTGATGGCGACCAAGGCTGTCAGCCACCGCGTTTTTTGGATCTTCACCCATGGCACAGCCACCCATCACATGGGCGCTGCCCAGGGTTGTCCGGTGCAACTCCAGATTCAAACCGTCAATCACACTGCGCGCCTCGGCCAAGGTGTTCACGAACCGTGCGTCATGGTGCAGGGGCTTGACCGACTTGGCGCCCGCCGCGAACTGGATCTCGGCCATGCTGTGAAAGGCCCGGCGCAGGCCGTCCCAGGCATAGGGTGAGACCTGATAGTCGAGCACCGGCGTACCGTCACCGCGTAAGCCCACGGTGCCGCCCTGGCTGTCGGGGTGAAAGCCGTCACGCAATAGCGCGAGCATAGCGTGGGTGTGCGGCAATTGGCCCATGTCCAAGGCGTTCTGCGTGCCATAGCCGCCGAACAAGGTGCTGGCTAAGCCAGGATGCAGGGGCGGTGCTTCCAGCTTGTAGGACATTTTGCCGGTGGTGCCGTCCTGCCATTGGAAGTGATCGGAATAGATCGACTGCGGCGCGCCGTAGAACGGGTTGATCACTTCATCGAACAGCCCGGCAGAGAAGTTCACCAAGTGCAAAAAGGTCCGCTTGCCCAGCCGCGAATGCGGGTCGGGGGCATCCGAGCGCATCAGCAGCGCCGGACTATTGATGCCGCCGCCCGACAGTACGTAATGCTTGGCCTTCACGGTGATCTTGCGCCCGGTAGGCGCCACGCAACGCGCGTCCATCGCCACGCATTCCAGGCTGCTGATGGTGTCGCCGCTGTATTTGAGCTGCTCGGCGCGGGCCAGGTACAGCAGTTCGCCGCCTTTTTCCAGGGTGGATGGGATGGTGGTCACCAGCATCGACTGCTTGGCGTTGACCGGGCAGCCCATGCCGCAATAACCCAGGTTGAAGCAGCCACGTACGTTGCGCGGGATCACATGCCAGCTGTAGCCGAGCTTTTCGCAGCCTTTGCGGATCACGTCATTGTTGGCATTCGGGGGGATGGCCCACGGCGCGATGCCCAGGCGCTGCTCCATCTTTTCGAACCACGGTGCCATTTCCGCGCTGCTGTGGCCTTTTACCGCGTACTCGCTGGCCCAATGGCTAAGAGTGGCGTCCGGGGTGCGGAAGCTGGAGGTCCAGTTGATCAGCGTGGTACCGCCCACCGCGCGGCCCTGCAGGATGGTGATCGCGCCGTCCTTGCTCATGCGGCCGATGCCTTCCTGATACAGGCTGGCGTAGGCCTCGTCTTCCAGCAGCTTGAAGTCGCTGCTGGTCTTGAGCGGGCCTTCTTCGATCAGCAGCACTTTATAACCCGCGGCGCTGAGGATTTCGGCGGTGGTGCCGCCACCGGCGCCGCTGCCGATAATGGCCACGTCGGCTTCGAGGGTCAGGTCGCTGTCGAGGGCGGCGCCATTGTGGGTTTTCCAGCCGCGGGCCAGGCCGTCGCGGAACAGATCGGGTACGGGCATCAGGGTCGTCTCTTGTTTTTATTGTGAGGGATGCAAATCAGATCTTCGGCGGGCCGGGGTAACCGCAATGCGCCCAGGCGGCGGGCCGGAAGTACCAGGCCATGATCACCAGCTTGAGCAGCGAGCCCTGGCCCATGCGCAGCAGGTTCAGGTAGCTGTTTTCCCAGCGGTGCAGGAAGTTGCGGATCTGCTCCGCGCTGGCGTTTTCCCAGCTGCCCCAGATGCCGGTCAACGGGCCGCGCGTAATGCCCATGCCGAGCACATCGAACAGTTGCTGGGTGAGCTTGAACATCTCCGGCGACAGGTGCTGCAGGCTGTAGTCGAGTTTTTTCAGCGTGTCTTCAATCCCGGCGACCACGTCCTGGGCGCTGGCAACGCCTTCGAGCAGCACCGGCATCACCGCGCGCAGGAACGGCAAGTCACTGCTGCGCAACATGGCAAAGCCGCTGGCCGGGGTGCTGCTGGAGCAGCCGCTGAGGCTGGCGCCCAGCCCGGCCGTGGCCAGGAAGGCGCTGGCGCACAGGCCGATCTTCAAGACGCCGCGCCGCGACAGCGCGGGTGAATCCGTGAGGCTAGCGTTCATTGTTATTGTTATCCCGTGGGTGGCGGTGTCAGCGGACAAACAACTTTTGGATCAGTTTCTGGATCGATTTGCCGTAGGGCGGGTAGATCAATTTCGCCGCGTTCAGGCGCTGTTTCACCAGCACGCCCTTGGCTTTGCTGAACGTCAGGAACCCTTCATGGCCGTGGTAGTGGCCCATGCCTGACGGTCCGATGCCGCCAAAGGGCATGTCGTCCTGGGCCACGTGCAGGAGGGTGTCGTTCAGGCAGACGCCGCCGGAATGGGTCTCGTGGAGTACCCGATCCTGTTCGCGTTTGTTGTAGCCGAAGTAATACAGGGCCAGCGGGCGAGGGCGTTGGTTGATGTAGGCAAAGGCTTGGTCGATGCCGCGATAAGGCACGATCGGCAGCACCGGGCCGAAGATTTCGTCCTGCATCACCGTCATGTCGTCGCTGACATTCAGCAGCAGGCTATGGGCCATGCGCCGTGCCTGGCCTTGGTCGTACAGCGGGATCAGGGTGGCGCCCTTGTCTGTAGCGTCCTTGACGTAGGCATTGAGCCGGGCCAGTTGCCGCTCATTGATGATGGCGGTGTAGTCCGGGTTGTCGGCCAACGTCGGATAAAACCCGCGAACCGCCTTGCTGTAGGCCTCGACGAAACCCTCCACGCGGTCCTCCGGCACTAGCACGTAGTCCGGGGCCACGCAGGTTTGCCCGGCGTTCAAAGCTTTACCGAAGGCGATGCGTTCGGCGGCGTCCTTGAGCGGGACGTCGGCGGAGACGATGGCCGGCGACTTGCCGCCCAGTTCCAGGGTGACTGGCGTGAGGTGCTCGGCAGCGGCGCGCATCACGTGTTTGCCGATACTGGTAGCCCCGGTAAACAGCAGGTGATCGAAGCGCAGCTTGGAAAACGCCATGCCCACTTCGGCCTCGCCGAGCACCACGCACACCAGGTCCTCGGGGAAAATCCTGGCCAGCAAGGTCTTGAGCAGTTCGCCGGTAGCGGGCGTGGATTCGCTGAGCTTGAGCATCACCCGGTTTCCCGCTGCCAACGCACCCACCAGTGGACCGATGGCCAGGTACAGCGGGTAGTTCCATGGCACGATCACGCCGACCACGCCCAGGGGTTGGTAAATGACTTTGGCTGACGCGGGTTGGAAGGCCAGGCCTACAGCGCGGCGGGAAGGTTTCATCCAGCCCTTGAGGTGTTTGCTGGCGTAGTGAATGCCATGCAGGCTGGGCATCAATTCGGCGAACAGGGTTTCATCGGCGCTGCGGTGGCTGAAATCCTGGCTGATCGCATTGATCAGTGCCTGGCGCTCGTCACTGAGCACATCCCGCAAGGCCTTGAGCCACTGCTGGCGCTGTGCGGCTGGTGGCATCGGGTGGGCGGCGTAGGCGCGGCGTTGGGCGTCGAACAGGTCCTGGAGTTGATCCAGCGCCTGGGAATCTTGCAGGTAGGCAACGTTGGCAGACATGGCGCAGCACCGATTGTTATTGGTCTGCCTGGATTTTTAGAGTCATTACTCTAAATTGTCAAATAACATTGCAGCAACATGCAGATTTATCCTGGCAAGGATAGGCCGTAAGATGCCCTATCACGTGTACAGAAGCTGATTCCCCTATGGCACCACGAGTAAAGACCAGCGAACGCATTGTGCAAACCAGCCTGGAGCTTTTTAACCAGCAGGGTGAGCGCAGTATCAGCACCAACCATATCGCCGCCCATATGGAAATTTCGCCGGGCAACCTGTACTACCACTTCCCCAACAAGCAGGCGATCATCGCCGTGCTGTTCCGCGAATATGAAGCGTTGGTGGACACTTTCCTGCGTCCGCCCCAGGGGCGAGCCATGTTGGTGGAAGACAAGCGCTTCTACCTCCAGGCCTTACTGGCCGGCATGTGGCGCTACCGTTTTCTGCACCGCGACCTTGAGCACCTGCTGGAAAGCGACCCGGAACTGGCCACCGGCTATCGGCGTTTTTCCCAGCGTTGCCTGATCCAGGGCGGCGCCATCTACCAGGGGTTTGTCGATGCGGGCATCCTGAATATGGACCCGGTGCAAACCGAAGCCCTGACCCTCAATGCCTGGATCATCCTCACTTCCTGGGTGCGTTTCTTGTGCACCACCAATGAAAACTCCGCCCACCTGAGTGCCGAAGCCATCAAACGCGGGGTGTACCAGGTGCTGGTGCTGGAGGCGGGTTTCGTTACGCCCCAGGCGAAAGAGGCGGTGGATGCATTGTTCAAAGAGTTTTACGTGCCGTTGAACCAGGCACTGGAAGACGTGAAGTAGGACCTTTCCCGAATCTGTTCACAGGAGTCCATCATGCCGCTTGCCCAACTGATCAGCCCCCAGCAATTGGCCGAGCGCCAGAAGACCGGGCTGGTGATCCTGGATTGCCGTTTTGCCCTGGAAGACCCGGATTACGGGCGTTGCAGCTACGCCGAAGGGCATATCGAAGGTGCGCAGTACGCTGACTTGGAGCGCCACCTTAGTGGGCCGGTAATCAAAGGTGTGACCGGTCGTCACCCGTTGCCGGCAGCGAATACCTTCGCTGAGCAACTGCGGGCGTGGGGTGTGAGTGCCGATACCGACGTGGTGCTTTACGACGACGGTCCTGGTGCCTATGCCGCCCGCGCCTGGTGGTTGCTGGCCTGGCTGGGCAAGCGCGACGGCGTATTTATCCTGGATGGGGGGCTCAAGGCCTGGCATGCGGCGGGTTTCCCGCTGAGCCTGGATGCGCCGGTCGTCGAGCGCGGGACGTTTGCCGGTACACCGCACAATCGCCTGCTGCTGGATGCCGAACACCTGCAAAAACGCCTGGGCCAACCCGGCCTGACCCTGATCGATGCCCGCGCCCAACTGCGCTTTCGCGGCGAGGTGGAGCCTATCGACCCGATTGCCGGGCACATTCCCGGTGCGCAATGTGCGGCGTTCAACGAAAACCTGGGCAGTGACGGGCGTTTCCTCCCGGCCGAGCAACTCAAGCAACGCTTCGCCGCGCAGTTGCAGGGCCGCTCGCCGGAAGAACTGGTGGCGTATTGCGGCTCGGGCGTGACGGCCTGCCACAACCTGTTCGCCCTGAGCCTGGCGGGTTACCCGTTGGGCAAGTTGTATGCGGGGTCGTGGAGCGAGTGGATTACCGATCCTGCGCGGGCAATTGCTACGGGTGACTGAGCTCCCGGTGGGGTAAACCCTCCCACATGTTCAACCTTGTTGTGCCAGTAACCATTGGGGGATGCGCCGCTCCAGGTAGTAGCTGGGGCGTTTCAGTGAGCCATCGACGAAGCCCACGTGCCCACCTTTGGCCGTCAGTTCAAACTCGGTGCAGGCCGACAGCTCGCTGGTCTCGGGCAAGCTGTGGGCGAATACGAACGGGTCATCGGCAGCGTGGATAATCAGCGTCGGCGTGCGTATAGCACCCAGGTAGTAGCGGCTCGACGCGCGGCGGTAGTAGTCCTCGGCACTCAAGAACCCGTGCAGCGGCGCGGTGACCCGGCCATCGAAGTCCCAGAAGGTGCGCATCTTCTCCAGCGAGCCAAGTGCTTCCAGGGCTTTCAGTCCATCCGCGCGGCCATCCTGTAAAAAACGGCTTTGTTTGACGCGGATATACGCGAGCATTTCACGCATGAAGTGCTTTTGGTAAACCCGCGAGAAACCTATCCCGATGCGGTCCGCACACTGGTCCAGGCGAAACGGCACCGACACCGCCGCCGCGCCTTGCAGGCCGGATGCCTCGCCGGTTTCCCCCAGGTGCTTAAGCAGCACATTGCCCCCCAGCGAATAACCCACCGCATACAGCGGCGCCAGCGGCCGCTTGGCGCGTAGATGCGCAATGGCGGCGGCCAGGTCTTCGCTGGCGCCCGAGTGATAGCTGCGCGCCAACAGGTTGGGCTCGCCCGAACAGCCACGCCAGTTCAAAGCCGCACTGGCCCAGCCTTGGGCGGCGAGGACTTTTTGCAGGCCGGCCACATAGGGGGAATTGGATGAGCCGGTCAGCCCATGCAGCACCAGCACCAACGGCGCCTGCGCGTCATGGGGGCCATGCCAGTCGAGGTCGAGAAAGTCGCCGTCTTCCAGCCACAGGCGTTCGCGTTGGCGTTCGATATGGGTGGTAGGGCGCCACAACGGCCCCCACAGTGTTTGCAGGTGAGGGTTGCCGAGGCCGAAGGCGGGGGTGAAGAGGTCGGAGGACGGTGTCATGAAACTCTCAGTCTGTGGCAAGCCCGCTCACCACAATTGAAGCCAGTCTGAAAAATCAGGCGACGCTTTCGACCAATCGATGCCACAACGCGTAATACACACGACCGGATTTCTGCTCCCGGTGCAGGCGCCAGGCGCCCGGCAAGCCCAGGGTAGACGGCGCGGTCTCGCTTTCAGTGTAGACCCACGCATCCGGCGCCAGCCACTGGCGTTCTTCCAGCAAGGCGCACACGGTCGGCAGCAGGTTCTGGTTGAACGGCGGATCGAGGAACACCACGTCATAGGCGCTGGCAGCCTGGGTTTCCAGGTAGCGCAGGGCGTCGGCGGTCTGCACCTGGCCGTTGGTGCAGCGCAGGGTGCCCAGGTGTTCCTTGAGGCTGGACACCGCGACATTGCTGGCATCCAGCGCCTGGGCCTGGGCCGCTCCACGGGACAGCGCCTCCAGGAACAGCGCGCCACTGCCCGCGAACGGGTCCAGCACCTTGGCGCCGGCAATGTAAGGCGCGAGCCAGTTGAACAGGGTTTCACGCACGCGATCCGGCGTTGGGCGCAGGCCCACGACGTCGGGGAAGCTCAGCTTGCGGCTGCCCCATTCACCGCCAATGATGCGCAGTTGGCCCACACCGTTATGCACGTTGTGGACAGGTTTTTTCGGGCGAGATGAACTGGCCATTAATGCTCCGGAACCCCGAGCGGCTGCTCGGCAGGTTTATCAGTGGGGGGCGGTAGTGGCTTTTGCGCAGTCGTTGGGCCGGCGGTCACGATGACCATCTTGTCGGCGCTCAAGTGTTTGTTCAAGGCAGCCTTGACCTGCTCTACGGTCAGTGCCTGGGATTGTTTCATGAAATCTTCCAGATAGCTCAGCGGCAGGTTGTAGAAACCCATGGCGCCCAGCTGCCCGACGATATCGGCGTTGCTCGCAGTGGACAGCGGGAAGCTGCCGGCCAGCTCGCGCTTGGCGTCATCCAGTTCCTTTTGCGTCGGGCCGGTCTTGAGGTAGTCGGCCAGCACGTCTTCGACCAGGCGCAAGGTGCCGCCGCTCATTTCGGCGCGGGTTTGCAGGTTGATCATGAACGGGCCACGCACTTGCATCGGCGAGAAGCCGGAATACACACCGTAGGTCAGGCCACGTTTCTCGCGCACTTCGCTCATCAAACGGGTGCCGAAGCCACCGCCGCCGAGGATCTGGTTGCCCAGGGACAGCGCTGCGTAGTCCGGGTCGGCGCGGTCGATGCCCAATTGGGCGAAGAGCAGGTGAGTCTGTTTGGACGGGAACTCGATATGGCTCAGGCCGGGCTTCGGCTCGGTCGGCTGGGCGATTTTCGCCATGGCCGGGCCCTTGGGCAGCGAGGCCGACACTTTGGCGGTCATCGCTTCGGCTTCGGCGCGGGTCAAATCACCGACCACGGCAATCACGGCATTACCCGCCGCATAAGCCTTGGCGTGGAACGCCTGCAACTGTGCGAGGGTAATCTTCGGAACGCTTTCTGGCGTGCCTTCGCTCGGGTGAGCGTATGGGTGGTCGCCGTACAGGCGCTTGAACAGCTCCAGGCTCGCCAGTTTGCCGGGGTTCTGCTTCTGGTATTCAAAGCCGGCGAGGATCTGGTTCTTGATCCGCGCCAGGGAATCGGCGGGGAAGGTCGGTTTGCCGATCACCTCGTCAAACAGCGCCAGGGCGGCGTCGCGTTTAGCGCTGTCGCTGAGGCTGCGCAGGGACACCAGCGCCATATCGCGATAAGCGCCATTGCCAAAGTCGGCGCCCAGGCCTTCAAAACCACTGGCAATCTGGCTCACATCCTTGCCCGGCACGCCCTCATTGAGCATGGCGTTGGTCATCAGTGCCAGGCCCGGCACGTTGCCGTCCTGGCTGCTGCCGGCGGCGAACAGGATGCGCATGTCGAACATCGGCAGCTCATGGGCTTCGACAAACAGCACCTTGGCGCCTTCGGCGGTGGTCCAGGTTTGCACGTCGAGCTTGCGGTTGGTCGGCGCCTTGCCGTCAAGCTCCGCCAGGGATTGCAGTTTGTTGGCCGATTGCGCCTTGTCCAGCGCCTGGCTGGCGACGGACTCACTTGGGCGCAGGAAATACACGGCACTCGCTGCGACCAGGGTGACGACGATCAGGCCCGGCAGGATCAGGCGGCTGCTTTTGCGATCACTCATGAGCGGTCTCCTCAGGCAAAACATGGGCGACGCTCAGACGTTCGCGGGTGAAATAGGTGCGTGCGGCCTTCTGGATATCTTCCGGGGTCACGCTTTGCAGGTCGGCCAGTTCGGTGTCCATGAGTTTCCAGGACAGGCCCACGGTTTCCAGCGAGCCGATGGCCGTGGCCTGGCTGGTGATCGAGTCACGCTGGTACACCAGGCCGGCGATGACCTGGGCACGGATGCGTTCCAGTTCTTCGGCGGTCGGTGGCTTGGCCTTCAACTCTTCCAGCAGGCGCCAGAGGCCGGCTTCGGCTTGGGCAACGGTTTTTTTCTTTTGCTGGTTCGGAGTGGCCGAGAGGGTGAACAGGCTGTCACCGCGGGTATAGGCGTCGTAGTTGGTGGATGCGGCGGAAACCAGCTCTTCACCACGCTCCAACTGTTCGGAGATCCGTGCGCTGTAGCCGCCGTCCAGCAGGGCCGAGATCAGGCGCAGGGCCTGGACCGAGCGTTTGTCTTCGGCGGTGGCCAGGCCAGGTACGTTGAAGCCCAGGATCACGCTCGGCAATTGGGTCTGCACATGCATGGTCAGCAGGCGCTCGCCGGGCTCGGCCAGCTCCATCGGAATCTTGGCGGGCGGTACGTCACGCTTGGGGATCGGGCCGAAGTAGCGCTGGGCGAGGTTTTTCACCTCGTCCGGGGTCACGTCGCCGACTACTACCAGGGTAGCGTTGTTCGGCACGTACCAGGACTGGTACCAGTGGCGCAGTTCCTCAACCTTCATGCGGTCGAGGTCGGCCATCCAGCCGATGGTCGGTGTGTGGTAGCCGCTGGCCGGGAAAGCCATCGCCTTGAAGCGCTCGAAGGCCTTGGACATCGGGTTGTCGTCGGTGCGCAGGCGGCGTTCTTCCTTGATTACCTCGATTTCGCGGCTGAATTCGTCGGCCGGCAGGCGCAGGCTGGCCATGCGGTCGGCTTCCAGCTCAAAGGCAACGCCCAGGCGGTCACGGGCCAGCACCTGGTAGTAGGCGGTGTAGTCATCGCTGGTGAAGGCGTTTTCTTCGGCGCCCAGGTCCCGCAGGATCAGCGAGGCTTCGCCGGGGCCGACCTTGGCGCTGCCCTTGAACATCATGTGCTCCAGGGCGTGTGACAAACCGGTCTGGCCCGGGGTTTCGTAGCTCGAACCGACCTTGTACCAGACCTGGGAAACCACCACCGGCGCGCGATGGTCTTCGCGCACGACCACCTTGAGGCCGTTATCCAGGGTGAATTCATGGGTGGGTTGTGGGTCGGCAGCCAAGGCTGAAAGTGGCAGACAAACTGTGCTGAGCAGCAGGCCTGCGGCGTGGCGGGCTAGAGCATTCATTCGTTTTTAAACCTGTTGGGCTGCCCGCTTGGTCTTAGCGTCGGCGGGCGAGGAGGTGCTAGGATACTGATCCGACCTAGGGACGGCCACTATGGCTGTCTTGTTAAGGCCCTATTTAGGCCTTACAAAATGTTGCGCATGAACGAGCTGGCTAAAAAACAGTCTGTTACGCATCGAATTTTATTTACCGATGCGCCCCTTGGCGCGTCGCTACCTTGAGATAGCCGTCTCCATGTTTGGTTCCAACGACGACAAGAAGACCCCAGCTGCGGCTGGCGAGAAGAAAGGCCTGTTCGGATGGCTGCGCAAAAAGCCGCAGGAAACCGTCGCTGAACAGCCACAGGTTCAAGCTGAGCCGATCCCCGAGCCTATAGTAGAAGCCGAACCGATAGTCGAAGCGCCGGCGCCGGTCGTGTTGCCGATGGCTGAGCCGGTGTTGCAGCCGGTGGCCGAAGTGGTGCCGGAACCTGAGCCCGAGCATAAGCCGTGGCCGGAACTGCCGGTGGCAGAAGAGCCCGTGGCGCTGGTTGACGACGTGCAGGCCGAGCATGTGACGCCGCCGATTCCGGTGGTTATCGAGCCGGTTCCTGTCGTGATCGAAGAGCCTACGCCTGTAGCTGTGATCGAGCCGGCCCCCGTTGCGGTTGTCGCGCCAGTGGTTGAGCCGGCTCCCGTCGTGGTTGCCGCTCCCGCCGTTATCGAATCGCCCGTCGAGCCCGCGTCCGTCGCTCCTGTCGAAACCAGCAAGACCGGCTTCTTCGCCCGCCTCAAGCAAGGCCTGAGCAAGACCAGCGCCAGCATCGGCGAAGGCATGGCCAGCCTGTTCCTCGGCAAAAAGGTGATCGACGACGAACTGCTGGAAGACATCGAAACCCGTCTGCTGACCGCCGACGTGGGCGTCGAAGCCACCGCCGTGATCATCCAGAGCTTGACCCAGAAGGTCGCGCGCAAGCAGCTGACCGATGCCGACGCCCTCTACAAATCCTTGCAGGCCGAGCTGGCGGCGATGCTCAAGCCCGTGGAAGCGCCACTGGTGATCACCCCGAACAAGCCGTTCGTGATCCTGGTCGTGGGCGTCAATGGCGCCGGCAAGACCACCACCATCGGCAAACTGGCCAAGAAGCTGCAGTCGGAAGGCAAAAAAGTCATGCTCGCCGCCGGCGACACCTTCCGCGCCGCTGCCGTCGAGCAATTGCAGGTCTGGGGTGAGCGCAACAAGATCCCGGTCATCGCCCAGCACACCGGTGCCGATTCCGCCTCGGTGATCTTCGACGCCGTGCAAGCCGCCAAGGCTCGTAACATCGACGTGCTGATTGCGGATACCGCCGGTCGCCTGCACACCAAAGACAACCTGATGGAAGAGCTGAAGAAAGTCCGCCGCGTGATCGGCAAACTCGACGCAGACGCCCCGCACGAAGTGCTGCTGGTGCTGGACGCCGGTACTGGCCAGAACGCCATCAGCCAGGCCAAACAATTCAACCAGACGGTCCAACTGACCGGCCTGGCGTTGACTAAGCTCGACGGCACGGCCAAAGGCGGCGTGATCTTCGCCCTGGCCAAGCAGTTCGGGTTGCCGATTCGTTATATCGGAGTCGGTGAAGG
This sequence comes from Pseudomonas sp. SJZ103, assembly GCF_007828335.1. Taxonomy (NCBI): domain Bacteria; kingdom Pseudomonadati; phylum Pseudomonadota; class Gammaproteobacteria; order Pseudomonadales; family Pseudomonadaceae; genus Pseudomonas; species Pseudomonas sp. SJZ103. The sequence continues at coordinate 257,902 of NZ_VIUN01000002.1, read as the reverse complement.
CATCGACGACCTGCGCACCTTTGAAGCCGAACCCTTTGTACAGGCACTGTTTGCCGAGCGGGAGCGTTCATGATTCGATTCGAACAGGTCGGTAAACGCTATGCCAACGGGCATGTCGGCTTGCATGAGCTGAGCTTTAGAGTGCGTCGCGGCGAGTTCTTGTTTGTCACCGGTCACTCGGGGGCCGGCAAAAGTACGCTGTTGCGCCTGTTGCTGGCCATGGAGCGCCCAACCACCGGCAAATTGCTGCTGGCGGGCCAGGACCTGGCCACCATCAGTAATGCGCAGATCCCGTTTCTGCGCCGCCAGATCGGCGTGGTGTTCCAGAACCACCAGTTGCTGTTTGATCGTACGGTGTTCAACAACGTTGCCTTGCCGTTGCAGATTCTTGGATTGTCCAAGGCCGAAATCGTCAAGCGCGTGGATTCGGCCCTGGAGCGCGTGGCGCTGTCGGACAAGACCGACCTCTACCCCGGCGACCTGTCCACCGGCCAGCAACAGCGCGTCGGCATTGCCCGCGCGATCGTTCACCGCCCGGCCTTGCTGCTGGCGGACGAACCCACCGGTAACCTCGACCCGCGCCTGGCGGCCGAGATCATGGGTGTGTTCGAAGACATCAACCGTCTGGGTACCAGCGTACTGATCGCCAGCCACGACCTGGCGCTGATCGCACGTATGCGCCACCGCATGCTGACCCTGCAACGCGGTCGCCTGATCGGTGACGGGGAGGCTGGCGTATGAGTGCGACACGTAGCCCCAAGGTTTCCGAGCGCGTGGCGCCGAAACCGGCCGATCCGCAACCTAAAAAGAAAAAACACGACGACGATGACGGCCCGGACTTCAGCACCCTGCTGCGCGCCTGGATCGAAAGCCATCGCGCCAGCCTGCTGGACAGCCTGCGTCGCCTGGGCAAGCAGCCGATCGGCAGCTTTTTTACCTGCCTGGTGATGGCCGTGGCCCTGAGCCTGCCGATGGGCTTGTCGTTGCTGCTTAATAATGTCGAGCGCCTGGGTGGCTCCTGGCAGCGTGCGGCGCAGATTTCGCTGTACCTGAACCTGGATGCCAGTACCAAGGAAGGCGAAGCGCTACGGGACGATATCAAGAACATGCCGGGCGTCGCGGACGCCGAGTACGTCAGTCGCGACCAGGCCCTTGAGGAGTTCCAGCAACAGTCCGGCCTGGGCGAGGCGCTTAAGGAGCTGCCGCAGAACCCGTTGCCGGGTGTGGTCCTGGTGACGCCGAATGAAGTCGACAAGGCGGGCCTTGAAGCCCTGCGACAAAAACTCGCAGAGATGCCCAAGGTGCAACAGGCGCAACTTGATCTAGTCTGGGTAGAGCGCCTGGCGGCGATCCTCAAGCTGGGCGACCGCTTTGTGTTCGGCCTGACGGTGCTGTTGGTGTCTGCATTACTTTTGGTGATAGGTAATACCATTCGTCTTCATATTGAAAACCGTCGCACCGAGATAGAAGTGATTAAACTGGTCGGCGGCACGGACAGCTATGTGCGTCGGCCTTTTCTGTACATGGGCGCGCTTTATGGCCTGGGTGCGGGGATTTTGTCCTGGGGCGTGCTGGCGTTCGGTCTGAACTGGCTGAACGACGCAGTCGTTGGGCTTGCCGGCTTGTATGGCAGTGATTTTGCCTTGGCCGGGGTACCGGTGGCCGATGGTCTGTCGCTCTTGCTTGGCGCGGTATTGTTGGGTTATATCGGTGCCTGGATTGCGGTCGCACGGCATTTACGTGAGCTGGCACCGAAGTAGTTAATGTCAGATTAATGTGGTTTCGTTTGTATTGACCGTATCAGAGGTTTAGGGAACTTGTCCTACGGTTCCCGGTCAATTTTCGCAGTGCTGAACTGCACGAGTTATGTGAGTCGGAGGTTTTTTCGTATGACCACTTCTTTGCAACCTGCTTATGCCTTGGTCCCGGGTGCGAACCTGGAAGCCTATGTGCACACGGTCAACAGCATTCCATTGCTGACCCCCGAGCAGGAGCGTGAACTGGCCGAGAGTCTCTACTATGAGCAGGATTTGGGGGCGGCTCGGCAGATGGTGCTCGCCCACCTGCGTTTTGTCGTACATATCGCCCGTAGCTATAGCGGCTACGGCCTGGCCCAGGCTGACCTGATCCAGGAAGGCAACGTCGGCCTGATGAAGGCTGTAAAGCGCTTCAACCCTGAGATGGGCGTGCGCCTGGTGTCGTTTGCCGTGCACTGGATCAAGGCGGAAATCCACGAGTTCATCCTGCGCAACTGGCGCATCGTGAAAGTCGCGACCACCAAGGCCCAGCGCAAGCTGTTCTTCAACCTGCGCAGCCAGAAAAAACGCCTGGCGTGGCTGAACAACGAGGAAGTCCACCGCGTGGCCGAAAGCCTCGGCGTGGAGCCCCGTGAAGTGCGCGAGATGGAAAGCCGCCTGACCGGCCATGACATGGCCTTCGACCCGGCCGCGGAAGCGGACGACGACAGCGCTTTCCAATCGCCGGCCAACTACCTGGAAGACCACCGGTACGACCCGGCGCGTCAACTGGAAGATGCCGACTGGAGCGACAACTCCAACCACAACCTGCACGAAGCGCTGGAAGTGCTGGACGACCGCAGCCGTGACATCCTCTACCAGCGCTGGCTGGCGGAAGAAAAAGCTACGCTGCACGACCTGGCACAGAAGTACAACGTGTCGGCCGAGCGGATTCGTCAGCTTGAAAAGAGCGCGATGAACAAGCTGAAACTATCCATCGCTGCTTAAAAGTGTGGGAGGGGGCAAGCCCCTCCCACATTTGTTTTGTGTTGTATCAGTCGGACCAAGGCGCTTTGCGAGAGTTGTTCAGTTCCACCAGATAACCATCCCCACCCAACTGGCTCATCTGCTGGCGAATCCACGCCGCTCGCCGCGCCACGTACGCGGTCGGATGACTGGCACTCCACACCCGAGGGTTAGGCAACACCGCCGCCAGGTAGCTGGCCTGCTGCCGGGACAATCCCTTGGCACTCACGCCAAAGTGATGTCGCGCAGCCGCTTGCGCGCCAAACACGCCTTCATCCCATTCCACGCTGTTGAGGTACACCTCAAGAATCCGCTGCTTGGGCCAAAACACCTCGATCAGCGCGGTAAACCAGGCCTCCAGGCCTTTGCGCAAATAACTGCGACCCGCCCACAGGAACAGGTTTTTCGACACCTGCTGGCTCAGCGTACTCGCGCCACGGATCGAACCTCCGCGTTCGTTGTGCAGGAGCGCCGCCTGGATGGCGCCGAAATCAAAGCCCCAATGCTGCGGGAAGCGCTGGTCTTCACCGGCCATCACCGCCACTTTCAGGTCGTCGGAGATTTCTTCCCACGGCACCCAGGTGCGTTGCAGGTCAATGGGTTCGCCGTCGAACCAGGATTCGACTTTGCGCTCCACCATCAATGCGGTGAAGGGCGGCGGGACGACACGGAACAGCAGCACCAGCAGAACACTGCCAATGGCAAACCATTTCACGACGTTGAGAAAGCGTTTGAAGAGGACACGCAGCATAGAGATGGCTTGGCCGAACCCGTTGAGCGGGCCATTATACAGACCCTGCCCAATGAGTCTGACTGGAGTTCCTCATGTTGCGTAGCTTTCTGATGCTGGCTGCCTTTTTCGGCTTCACCGGTGTCGCCCTCGGTGCGTTCGCCGCCCATGGCCTGAAAAGCCGCCTGAGCGCCGAGTACCTGGCGATCTTTCACACCGGCGTGACCTATCAGTTGGTGCACACCCTGGCGCTGTTCGGCGTAGCGCTGCTGCTGGCGCATATTCCGGGGCGCCTGGTGACGTGGGCAGGCGTGTCCTTTGTCGTCGGTATCCTGCTGTTCTCCGGCAGCCTGTACGTGTTGACCACCACGGGGATCAGCAAACTCGGCATCATCACGCCCTTCGGCGGATTGGCGTTCCTGCTGGGTTGGTTCTTCCTGGGCTTGGCTGCCTGGCGCTTGCAGCTGACCGCTTGACGCTTGGAGCTGACCTTCAGGTCCCAATCGAGCTAGAATGCTGGCCCCTAAAATCGATGGCGGCCCGTGGCATGCGCATTCAGTTGAACGGCGAATCCCTTGAACTGCCCGACGGTGAAACCGTTGCGGCCCTGCTGACCCGCCTGGACCTGACCGGGCGTCGCGTCGCAGTGGAACTCAACCTGGATATCGTCCCGCGTAGCCTGCATGCCGAGACCGCGCTCACCGACGGTGACCAGGTAGAAGTGGTCCACGCCATCGGCGGCGGCTAGTCCTGCACGTTTATGTAGCCCCGGATTCTGCAGAACCTCACCCCATTTCGAGGATTTCCCATGAGCATCGTTCGTAGCGACAAGCCCTTCGTCCTGGCCGGTCGTACCTACCAGTCCCGTCTGCTGGTCGGCACCGGCAAGTACCGCGACATGGAAGAAACCCGCCTGGCCATCGAAGCCTCGGGCGCCGAGATCGTGACCTTTGCCGTGCGCCGCACCAACCTCGGCCAGATCGAAGGCGAGCCGAACCTGCTCGAAGTGCTGTCGCCGGATCGCTACACCTTCCTGCCGAACACCGCCGGTTGCTACGACGCCGTCGAAGCCGTGCGCACCTGCCGCCTGGCCCGTGAACTGCTCGACGGCCACAACCTGGTGAAGCTGGAAGTGCTGGCCGACCAGAAAACCCTGTTCCCAAACGTGATCGAAACCCTCAAGGCCGCTGAAACCCTGGTCAAGGAAGGTTTCGACGTGATGGTCTACACCAGCGATGACCCGATCATCGCCCGCCAACTGGCCGAAATCGGCTGTATCGCCGTGATGCCACTGGCCGGCCTGATCGGTTCCGGGCTGGGCATCTGCAATCCGTACAACCTGCAGATCATCCTCGAAGAAGCCAAGATCCCGGTACTGGTGGACGCCGGTGTCGGTACCGCTTCCGACGCCACCATCGCCATGGAACTGGGCTGCGACGCGGTGCTGATGAACTCGGCCATCGCCCACGCCCAGCAACCGGTGCTGATGGCCGAAGCCATGAAACACGCCATCGTCGCCGGCCGCCTGGCCTACCTCGCCGGGCGCATGCCGAAAAAACTATACGCCAGCGCCTCTTCGCCGCTGGATGGTCTGATCAAGTAAGAGCCATTGATGACTGAATCAAACGAAACGCCGAACACCGTGGAAGAAGGCGACGAGTCCAAGCACCGCCGCATCAAGAGTTTTGTGATGCGCGCCGGCCGCATGACCGAAGGCCAGCAAAAAGGCCTGGAGCAAGGTACGCCGCTGTTCGTCCTGCCCCTGGCCGACGCGCCGGTGGACTATGACCAGGTGTTTGGTCGTTCGGCCCCGCGGTCCCTGGAAATCGGTTTTGGCATGGGGCACTCCCTGCTGGAAATGGCGGCGGCCTCGCCGGAACAGGATTTTATCGGCGTGGAAGTCCACCGCCCGGGTGTCGGCGCGCTGCTCAATGGCGTTCTGACTCAAGGCCTGACCAACCTGCGGGTTTATGACTGCGACGCGATCGAAGTGCTCAACCGCTGCATCGCCGACAACAGCCTCGACCGCCTGATGCTGTTTTTCCCCGATCCATGGCACAAGAGCCGTCACCACAAGCGCCGCATCGTCCAGGCCTCCTTCGCGGAGCTGGTGCGCAGCAAGCTGAAAGTCGGCGGTATCCTGCACATGGCCACCGACTGGGAACCGTACGCCGAATACATGCTGGAAGTGATGGACGTTGCCCCTGGCTACCGCAACCTGGCGGAAGACGGCAAATGCGTACCGCGCCCGGCCGAACGCCCGATCACCAAGTTCGAGCGTCGTGGCGAGCGACTCGGGCATGGGGTTTGGGATTTGAAGTTCGAGAAGCTGGCGTAACTCGCCACTGACTTGAAATGCAATTCAATGTGGGAGGGGGCTTGCCCCCGATAGCGGTGGATCAGTCACTTTGATGTCGACTGACCCTCAGCTATCGGGGGCAAGCCCCCTCCCACAGTTGTTTTGTGTTGGATTTGAGGTCAGCGGCGATCGGCGACGACGCCAATCAACACCAGCACCACCACCAGCACCGGCGCCAGGCTGTAGTTATTGAACTGGCTCAACCCCCGCACAATCCACGGCGTGGCGTAGATCAGCGCCGCACCGCTGCCGATCATGCACAGCAGGGCCATCAACGGTACGCGCAACGCGCCGGCAACGCTGCCCAGGCGTGCTTCGACCCAGCCCTTGATGTCGGCGCCAAACAGCACCAGCAAACAGCCCACAAGGGCCAGGGAGATTTCCGACAGGTTGCTGCGGCTCCAGCGGGATACGGTGGCGAGCAGGTCGAGTACCAAATCCATTCGATTTCCTTAGAGCGATCAGCTCAAAAACTTCTGCAACAGGTCATTGAGAAAGAGTTGCCCGCGATCAGTGGCCGCCAGGCGTGACGGTTCGACCTGCATTAAGCCACTTTGTTCTGCCTCGCGCCGCGCCTCGTCAAGGCTCGCCAGATCGAGGCCGGTGCGCTCGGCGTAGAGCGTGGCGTCGACGCCCTCGGTGAGGCGCAGGGCGTTCATCAGGAACTCGAACGGCAGCTCTTCGTTGGTCAGCTCCTTCGCCCCGGCCTGGAAGCTTTTGGCCGGGTTGAGGTAGTCCTTCGGCGCGCGGGTCTTCCAGGTGCGCACAATGCGCCCGTCGGGGTGGCTGAGCTTGCCGTGGGCGCCGGCGCCGATGCCGATAAAGTCGCCAAAGCTCCAGTAGTTGAGGTTATGTCGCGCCGGGCGCCCGGGTTGGGCGTAGGCCGACACTTCATATTGTGCGTAACCGTGTTCGGCCAGCAGCGCCTGGCCAGCTTCCTGGATGTCCCACAGGGTGTCGTCTTCCGGCAGCGCGGGCGGCTGGTTCCAGAACACGGTGTTGGGTTCCAGGGTCAACTGGTACCAGGACAGGTGCGTCGGCTTCAGTGCGATGGCCTGGCGCAGGTCGCTCAACGCGTCCTCCAGGGACTGATCGGGCAAACCGTGCATCAGGTCCAGGTTGAAGTTATCGAACCCGGCCTGGCGTGCCATCCCGGCGGCGCGTACGGCCTCGTCGCCGTTGTGGATGCGACCCAGGGCCTCGAGCTTTTCCTGCTGGAAGCTCTGGATGCCGATGGACAGCCGATTGATCCCCAGCGTGCGGTAAGCGACGAACTTTTCTTGCTCGAAAGTACCGGGGTTGGCTTCCAGGGTGATCTCGATGTCGCCGGCAAACGGGATGCGTGCTTCCACGCCTTTGAGCAATCGGCCCAGCGCCGCAGCGCTGAACAGGCTTGGCGTGCCGCCGCCGAAGAAGATCGAACTCAGTTCGCGCCCATACACCGCGTGCAGGTCCTGATCGAGGTCGGCCAGCAAGGCGTCGACATACTCTTCTTCCGGCAGCACCTTGCTGGCGGTGTGGGAGTTGAAGTCGCAGTAAGGGCATTTGCGCACGCACCACGGAATGTGGATATACAGCGCCAGGGGCGGCAGCACCGGCATGGCCGCCCGTGGTGTTTGCGAGCCACCGTGGATCAGCGGCTGCGCGGAGGTGTTCCGGGTCATTTCAAGCCCAGGCGCTGGCGCAGCAAATCCATTGCGCGGGCGCGGTGGCTGATCTGGTTCTTGTCGGCCGGGCTCAATTCGGCGCTGGAGACATTGCGTTCCGGCACCCAGAACAGCGGGTCATAACCAAAACCGTGCTCGCCACTGGCTGCATGCAGGATGCGCCCGTGCCACAGGCCTTCGCAGAGGATCGGCAGCGGGTCATCGGCATGCCGCACCAAGGCCAGCACGCAGACGAACTGCGCGCCACGCATCGCATCCGGCACATCCTTGAGGGCGTCCAGCAGCTTGGCATTGTTGGCCGCGTCGCCCTTGCCATCGGCATAACGCGCCGAGTAGATGCCCGGCGCGCCGCCGAGGAAGTCCACCGCCAGGCCAGAGTCATCGGCCAGCGCCGGAAGGCCCGAGATGCGTGCGGCATTGCGCGCCTTGAGGATGGCGTTCTCGACGAACGACAGGCCGGTCTCTTCCGGCTCCACCTGGCTGAACTCGCCGATCGAGCGCAACTGCACGGAGTCGCCGAGCATTGCCTGGAGTTCTTTGAGCTTGCCGGCGTTATGGCTGGCCAGTACGAGTTGAGTAAGGTTCATCATTCCGCCGGAAACAGTTCCTGGTTGAATTGGAAGCTATGGGCTTTGCCGCCGGTTTCAACATTGATGGTAAACGTCTTGTATTCCCGCTGTGTCACAGAGTACGGCGCGAGGTAATTAATCCCGCCTTTCTCGTCGATTTGCTTGAACGTCAAAATCTCGCTCTTGCCGCCCAGGTCCTTGATGGTGCCTGTCACCTGAGCTGCCACCGGGGTTACGCCCTTGATCACGGTCACATTGATCAAGCCTTTCTCCTTGCTGCGCACCACGCCAACTTTCTGGGCGGTTTCCGGCTGCAGGAAGCTGGAGGTGAAGGTGTTGTAATGAACGGTGATATCACCGAAGTCTTTCTTGCGATTAGCGTCGATAGTGTCCGCCGCCATGGCGCTGGCGCCCAGGCATGCAGTCAGTAGAAAAATGGCCAAGCGACTCATGATCGTCCCTCTTGAAAATGATTAGACGGCAATCTTGTGATCCGTCAGGCCAGGGCTGCTGACCCGGTAGATACCAATTTCGCCCAACAGATTGGGCCATAGCTTACTTGCCCAGCCGTGACGGTGCTGTTGATCGACGGCCAGGCGGTTGATCACCTTGGCTTCACGCTCACCACACAGGGCTTCGAAGTCTTCGAAAGTACAGAAGTGGATGTTCGGCGTGTTGTACCAGGTGTACGGCAGGAAATCCGAGACCGGCATACGGCCCTTGGTCGCCAGGTACCAGCGGCAGCGCCAGTGCCCGAAGTTGGGGAAGGTGATGATGCACTGGCGGCCCACGCGCAGCATTTCGTCGAGAATGCGGTCCGGGTAGTGCACCGCTTGCAGGGCCTGGGTCATCACCACGATGTCGAAACTGTTGCTGGCAAAGTTGCCCAGGCCCTTGTCCAGGTCCTGTTCGATCACGTTGATGCCCTTGGCCACGCACTGGGCGATATTGTCCGGGTCGTTTTCCAGGCCATAGCCGGTGACTTGCTTGTTGTCCCGCAGCCAGCTCAGCAGTTCGCCATCGCCGCAGCCCAGGTCAAGCACGCGGCTGCCGGCGGGGATCCAGTCTTGGATGATGTCCAGGTCGGCTCTCATGGCGTTCTCACAAAGTAATTCGGTTCATGTAGTTGCTGAACGCTTGCAGGTAACGCGGGATCGGGATCAGGAAGGCGTCATGGCCTTGCGGAGCGTCGATCTCCAGGTAGCAGACGTCTTTTTTCGCAGCCATCAAGGCATCCACCAGCTCTCGGGAGCGGGCCGGCGAGAAGCGCCAATCGGTGGTAAACGACATGACGCAGAACTTGGCCGTGGCGCCCTCGAAGGTTTTCGCCAGGTCGTCGTCATGGTTGGCTGCCGGGTCGAAGTAGTCCAGAGCCTTGGTCATCAGCAGGTAGGTGTTGGCGTCGAAACGCCCCGAGAACTCCTCGCCCTGATAACGCAGGTAGCTTTCCACCTGGAACTCGACGCTGTGGAAGTCGTAGTTGAGCTTCTCGCTCTTGAGGCCACGGCCGAATTTCTCGCCCATGGAGTCATCGGACAGGTAGGTGATATGCCCGACCATCCGTGCCAGCATCAAGCCGCGCTTGGGGATCACACCGGCTTCCTGGAACGAACCGCCGTGGAATTCGGGATCGGTGAGGATGGCCTGGCGCGCCACTTCGTTGAAGGCGATGTTCTGCGCCGACAATTTGGGGGCCGAGGCGATGGCCAGGCAATGGCGCACGCGATCCGGGTAGGTGATGGTCCATTGCAGGGCCTGCATGCCGCCCAGGCTGCCGCCGATCACGGCGGCCCACTGCTGGACGCCCAACAGGTCGGCGAGGCGTGCCTGGCTGTGCACCCAGTCTTCCACGGTGAGTACCGGGAAATCGGCGCCGAACGGCCTGCCGGTTTCCGGGTTGAGGCTGCTGGGGCCGGTGGAGCCGTTGCAACCACCGAGGTTATTCAGGCTGACCACAAAGAACTTATTGGTGTCGATGGGCTTGCCGGGGCCGATGCAACTGTCCCACCAGCCGGGCTTGCGCTCGTCAACGCTGTGGAAACCAGCGGCGTGATGATGGCCGGAGAGGGCGTGGCAGATCAGCACGGCGTTGCTCGCCGTGGCGTTCAGTTGGCCGTAGGTTTCATAAATCAGGTCATAGGCAGGCAGCGAACGACCACAGGCCAAGGCCAGCGGTTCGCTGAAGTGCGCCACTTGGGGCACGACCAGTCCAACAGAATCGGGGGGAAAGGCAGTTGGCATCGACCCTGCTCTCGTTTAAATGAGGCGTAAGTCTAAAGACCGATGCATCCAGCGGCAAGCAAAGGCCAAATGTGGGAGGGAGCAGGTCGAATCGTCCCACCACCCCCCCCCTGCATTTGCTCCGCCTGTCAGATCAGCCCGAACAGTAACTTGGGCATGTTCGCGAAGTCAGCCAGGTACGGGATTCCCCAGCCCTGTATCAGCTGGATCGCGATAAACGCGAAGATCGGCGAAATATCCAGGCCGCCGAGGTTGGGGACCCAGCGACGGAACGGCGCGAGCACCGGCTCGGTGATCTGAGACACCAGCTCGGCACCTGGGCTACGGCTACCCGGTGCGACCCAGGACAGGATCACGCTGATGATCATCGACCAGAAGATGATCTTCAAAAACAACGAGAAGAGCCCGATCAGTGCCCATGGCAACAGCAGCACGGTGTAAGGCAGGTAGCCTTTGAGCATCAGGACCAGCGCGAACAGCAGAATCTGCAGCAGCAATGCCAGTACCAGCGACGACATGTCCAGGCCGAACATGCTCGGGACCACCCGACGCAGGGGCTTGAGCAGCGGTTGCGTGGCCTTCACCACGAATTGGCACAGCGGGTTGTAGAAGTTTGCCCGCACCAATTGCAGGATAAAACGCATCAGCACGATCAGCAGGTACAGGCTGCCCAAGGTCTGGATGATGAAGATGACGGCGTCATTGAGTCCAAGCATCATTTATTCCTTCGTAGGGGTACGACTATTTGCCCAGCTGCTCGGCCATTTCAGCCGAACGATGTGCTGCGGCACCCAGTGCTTTTTCCACCAGGGCTTCAAAGCCCCCGGCCTGGAATGATTCGATGGCAGCCTGCGTGGTGCCGCCCGGGGAGGTGACGCGACGGCGCAACTCGGCAGCGTCCACCTCACTGGAGACGGCCATTTTCGCGGCGCCCAGGGCGGTTTGCTCGGCCAGTTGCTCAGCGACTTGCTGTGGCAGGCCGAGTTTTACGCCGGCGGCGGTCATGGCTTCGATCAGCAGGAAGAAGTAAGCCGGGCCGCTGCCCGAGACGGCGGTGACCGCGTCCAGTTGCTGCTCCTGTTCGAGCCACAGGGCAATGCCCACGGCGGACAGCAGTTCCAGGGCCTGGGCACGCTGTTCGGCGGTCACCTCGTGGGTGGCATACAAACCGCTCACGCCCTGGCGCAGCAGCGCCGGGGTGTTGGGCATGCAGCGTACGATCGGCTGGGCACCGAGCCAGTTGTTCATGCTGGCGCAGGTGATGCCGGCGGCGATCGACACCACCAGTTGGTGCGGCTGCAGGCTTGGGCGCAGGCTTTCGCACACAGCCTTCATGGCCTGTGGCTTGACCGCCAGCACGATCACATCGACACCTTGTATGGCTTCGGCGTTATCGGCGAAGGTTTCGATACCGTGCTCGGTGCTGACGCGGGCACGGGTCTCGGCGCCCGGGTCGCTGGCGCGGATCTGCGCGGCGTCCAGACCCTTGGCCCGCAGGCCACCGATCAGGCTGGCCGCCATGTTGCCGGCGCCGATAAAGGCAATACGCGTGTTGCTCATGACAGGTCCTTACTTAGATGGATGTCAGCCATTTCATGGCTGGCCGTAGTCGCGGGCGCCAAACAGGGCGGTACCGATCCGCACCCAGGTGGCGCCTTGGGCGATGGCCGACTCAAGGTCGTGGCTCATGCCCATGGAAAGAGTGTCGAGCGGCAGGTTCAGGCTGTTTTGCAGGTCGCGCACGCGGGCGAACGCTGCATCTTGCTCGGCCCGGTCTTCCGTCGGCTCGGGAATTGCCATCAAGCCCCGCAGCGTCAGGCGCGGCAGGGCGCTGATGGCATTGGCCAGGGCCGGCAGGTCGGCGGGTGTGCAGCCGGACTTGCTGGCTTCGCCACTGACATTGACCTGGATGCAGATATTCAGCGGCGGCAGGTCGGCCGGGCGTTGCTCGGACAGGCGTTGTGCAATTTTGAGGCGGTCCACGGAATGCACCCAGGCGAAGTGCTCGGCGATGGCACGAGTCTTGTTCGATTGAATGGGGCCGATGAAGTGCCAACTCAAGGGCAGGTCGGTTAATTCGGCCTGTTTGCCCAGGGCTTCCTGCAGATAGTTTTCGCCAAAATCACGCATCCCGGCGGCATAGGCTTCGCGCAGGGCTTGGGCGGGTTTGGTCTTGCTCACGGCCAGCAGGTGGATGCTGTGTGCGTCACGTTGCACGGCGTCGGCTGCGGCGCGGATGCGCTGGCTAACCTGGCCGATATTGTCTGCTATCGTCGACATTCAAGATGCGCCCGTGGATATGGAGTCCGCGGCATTCTACTGGAAATGGAAAGCCCTATGGATATCACTGAATTACTGGTGGCCGGCGTGCGTCGCGGCGCCTCCGACCTGCATTTGTCGGCCGGTGTGGCACCCATGCTGCGCATTGACGGTGAGGTCTGGCCGTTGGATTGGCCGGTGCTTTCACCCCCGCAAGTGGCGGATTTATTGAGCCCGCTGCTCAACCGCTACCAACAAAAGGATTTCGAAACATCTCTTGAAACGGATTTTGCCTTCGAGCTGCCAGGCGTGGCGCGGTTCCGGGCGAATGTGTTCCAGCAGGATCGCGGCATGGGTGCGGTGTTTCGCACCATCCCGGCCGAGGTCCAGAGCCTGGAAAATCTCGGCCTGGGGGAGGTGTTCCGGCGTATCGCCCTGCTTCCGCGCGGCCTGGTGCTGGTGACGGGCCCCACCGGCTCCGGCAAGTCCACTACCCTGGCGGCGATGATCGATTACCTCAATCAGCATCGGCGCCAGCACATCCTCACGCTGGAAGACCCCATCGAATTTATCCACACGCCGAAAATCGCCCTGATCAACCAGCGGCAGGTTCATCGCGACACCCATGGCTTTTCCACCGCGTTGCGCTCGGCGTTACGGGAAGATCCGGATGTGATCCTGGTGGGCGAGTTGCGCGACCTGGAAACCATCCGCCTGGCCCTGACGGCCGCTGAGACCGGACATCTGGTATATGGCACCCTGCACACCACCTCGGCGGCAAAGACCGTGGACAGGCTGGTGGACGTGTTCCCTGCGGGGGAAAAGGCCATGGTCCGCTCGATGCTGTCGGAGTCGTTGCAGGCGGTGGTGTCTCAGGTACTGGTCAAGAAGGTTGGCGGCGGGCGGGTGGCGGCCCATGAAATCATGCTGGGTACGCCAGCCATTCGAAATTTGATCCGCGAGGACAAGGTGGCGCAGATAGTCTCGGCGATTCAGACCGGCGGTGCGCTGGGCATGAAGACGCTGGATATGAGCTTGAAGGCGTTGGTCACGGAAGGCGTGATCAGCGGGGACGAGGCGCGGGAGAAGGCAAGGGTGCCTGGGGATATCTGAGGGTTTGTGGACGACACAAATCAAATGTGGGAGGGGGCTTGCCCCCGATAGCGGTGGATCAGTCAGCGTATCTGTACCTGACCCACTGCTATCGGGAGCAAGCCCCCTCCCACATTTACTGCTGCATTTCAGCTGAAGATCAGCGTTGCACGATCCGCAGGTTGCTGTTCTGCTCTTTCGGCAGAACCCGCTTGGCAATCACGTAGTTCTTGTTCCAGAACGGCTTTTTCAGCGTGTCGATACTGACCGACTTGCCACGACGTGGTGCGTGGATAAAGCGGTCGTTGCCCAGGTAAATGGCAACGTGGTTCACCTGGCGGCTCTTCAGTTTGAAGAACAACAGGTCACCCGGTTTCAGGTCCTTGCGATCAACCTTCTGCCCATGGCCGGCGGCCATGGCGTTGGAGGTGCGCGGCAGATCCACGGCGGCTACGTCGTTAAACGCATATTTCACCAGGCCACTGCAGTCGAACCCTTTACTTGGGCTGCTGCCGCCCCAACGATAAGGAGTACCCAGCACGTTTACGGCGCGGCTGAGGACGGTGCTGCTCTGCTTGGTGTTGACTGCCATCAGGCCTGGAACTGCCTTACCGTGGGCCTTGCTCAGTTGAGTCGGGCGGCTGATGGTCGGCTTTGCCGATTTGGCGTTGCTTGGCGTGCTGTGGACTTTAGGGGTGAAACCGTTGACGTTTGGAAGTCGTTGCTCACGATTGGTGGCGTGGGCGGCCAGTGGCATTAATAGGCAAATGGTTAGCCATGTCTTGAAAAATGGTCGCATTAGGCGTGGCTCTTATGGGTTTGCGCGCAACTTTATAACAGCTTTTTGTGTCGTTCTCAGGCCGTTTGTCGACTGAACCTTGGGGTCAAACTCAGGAAAAATGCGACGATTCGCCGCGATTGTCCTACACAAGTCAGGTGGCATAAGGCTTTCAGGGGAGGGAAGATACCATTTGCCGTACGTCGGGCGCCTGTAAAAAAGTCACAAAGAAAGTGAAAAAATTTATCTATCGAAGCAAATGAGGTACTCCATGAACACCTATCAACAGGTTGGTCCGCAGCAAGACACCCACAGCAAGGTGATCGGTTACCTGCTCTGGATTTTCGGGTTTACCGGGGCCCATCGCTTCTATTACGGCAAACCGGTGACCGGCACGATCTGGTTTTTCACCCTGGGTTTGCTTGGGATCGGCTGGCTGATCGACCTGTTCCTGATCCCGGCCATGGACCGAGAAGCGGACCTGCGTTTTACCGCTGGCCCTATCGAATACAACGTCGCTTGGATTCTGTTGGCGTTTCTGGGGGTATTCGGCGTGCACCGCATGTACCAGGGCAAATGGGTCACCGGACTGATCTACCTGCTGACCGGCGGTTTGTTCCTGGTGGGGGTGCTGTATGACTTCTGGACGTTGAATACCCAGGTTTCGATCCGCAATGCCGAGCGCAATGGCGGCCGGTAGATCATAAAAACTGTAGGAGCGAGCAAGCTCGCTCCTACAGTTTTTATGGCTCAAGCCTGGTAGCTGATGCGCCCATCCACCAAGGTGTAGCGCACGCTCGCCGGCAGGTTATGGCCGATGAACGGGCAGTTCTCACCTTTGGACAGCCAGTGCTCCCCGGCAACCGTGGAACCGGCCGGGTCAAACAGCACCAGGTCTGCCGCCGCACCTACCGCCAGTTTCCCCGCCGGCAGGCGCAAGGCCTTGGCCGGGCCGGTGCTCAGGCGTGCCAGCAGCGTCGGCAAGTCGAGCAAACCGTCTTCCACCAACGTCATCGCCAGTGGCAGTAAAAGCTCCACGCTGCTGATGCCCGGCTCTGTCGCGCCAAACGGTGCCAGCTTGGCATCCCGCTCGTGGGGCTGGTGGTGGCTGGAAATCGCCGAGACCACACCGGATTTGACTGCCGCACGCAAACCGTCACGATCGGCCTGTGTGCGCAGCGGCGGTTGTACGTGGTAAAGGCTGGAGAAGTCGATCAGCGCCTCGTCCGTCAGCAGCAATTGATACAACGCCACGTCCGCCGTCACCGGCAGGCCACGGGCCTGGGCCTGGGCGATCAGGGCCACGCCCCGGGCGCTGGTCAGCTGGCTGAAGTGCGCGCGCACGCCACTTTGTTCCACCAGCAGCAGGTCACGGGCCAGGGCTACGGTTTCAGCGGTTTCCGGAATGCCCGGCAAGCCGAGGAAGCTGGCGACCGCACCTTCATGGGCCAGGCCGCCTTCGGCCAGGTCGCGGTCCTGGGAGTGGAAGATCACCGTCAAGTCGAAGGTGGCCGCATATTCCAGGGCGCGGCACAGGGTGCGGGTGCTGCGGAAACTCTCCAGGCCGTTGCCGAACGCCACGCAACCGGCGTCGCGCAAGGCAATCAGTTCGGCGAGTTGTTCGCCTTCCAGGCCTTTGCTCAGGGCGCCGATGGGAAACACTTTGCAATTGCCGGCTTCGCGCGCACGGTCGAGGATCAGCTCGGTCACGGCCGATGTGTCGAGCACCGGTTTGGTGTGCGGTGGGCAGCACAGGCTGGTGACGCCACCGGCTGCGGCCGCGCGGGTCTCGCTGGTGATATTGCCTTTGCGGCTGTAGCCCGGCTCGCGCAGGGCGACGTTCAGGTCCACCAGTCCAGGTGCGGCCACCAGACCTTTGGCATCGATCGTCTCGCTGGGGCTGAAATCACGGGGGGCGGCGCCGATGGCGATGATCTTGCCGGCTTCCAGATGCAGATCGGTAATGTGATCCAGGCCGCTGGCCGGATCGATGACTCGGGCGCCGAGAATGCTGAGCTTCACTGGGCCTTCTCCTGCTCGAATTGACGTTGCGCGGTTTGCCCGCTCATGGCCATGGACAACACCGCCATGCGCACGGCGATGCCATACGTGACCTGGTTGAGAATCACCGACTGGTTACCGTCGGCCACCGCCGACTCAATCTCCACGCCTCGGTTGATCGGCCCCGGGTGCATCACGATGGCATCCGGCTTGGCGCCGGCCAGGCGTGCGGTGGTCAGGCCGAACAGGCGGTAGAACTCGCCCTCGCTCGGCAGCAGACCCCCCGACATGCGTTCGCGCTGCAGGCGCAGCATGATCACCACGTCCACATCCTTGAGGCCTTCGGTCATGTCGGTGTAGACCTTCACGCCGTATTGCTCGACGCCGATGGGCAGCAGGGTTTTCGGCGCGATCACGCGAATGTCCGGGCAACCCAGGGTTTTCAGGGCCAGCATGTTCGAGCGTGCCACCCGCGAATGCAGGATGTCGCCGACGATGGCCACCGAAAGGTTTTCAAAGCTGCCCTTGTGCCGACGAATGGTGAGCATGTCGAGCATGCCCTGGGTCGGGTGGGCGTGACGGCCGTCGCCGCCGTTGATGATCGCCACCTGCGGGCATACATGCTCGGCAATGAAGTGGGCGGCACCGGAGTCGCCGTGGCGCACCACGAACATGTCGGCGGCCATGGCTTCCAGATTGCGCAGGGTGTCGAGCAGGGTCTCGCCCTTGCTCGCCGACGAGGTGGACACGTTTAACGTGATCACGTCGGCCGACAGCCGTTGGGCCGCCAGTTCAAAGGTGGTCCGTGTACGGGTGGAGTTCTCGAAGAACACGTTGCAGATGGTCTTGCCGCGCAGCAGCGGGACTTTCTTCACCGCCCGGCCGCCCACTTCGAGGAACGAGTCGGCGGTGTCGAGGATTTCGGTGAGCAGTTCGCGGGGCAAACCGTCGAGGGACAAGAAGTGTTGCAACTGGCCCTGAGCATTGAGCTGCAGCGGGCGCTTGGCATCTAGAGGCGTCATCGCGGGGACTCTTTACAAGGCGGTTTAAAGGGCAAGGTCTTGCAGTTCGAGTTCGAGCGGCGTGGGACCGGACAATTTTACTCGCTGGCTGGCCTCAAGGGACAGCGTGGCGCCAACCACGTCCGGGCTGATAGGCAGTTCGCCTGCCTCCAGGTCCAGCAGACAGACCAGGGTGATGCTGGCGGGGCGCCCGTAATCGAACAATTCATTCATGGCGGCGCGGATGGTACGGCCGCTCATCAGCACGTCGTCGATCAGCACCAGGTGCTGGCCTTCAATCTCGAACGGCAGGGCGGACGGGCGCACTTGTGGGTGCAGGCCGTTCTGGCTGAAGTCGTCGCGGTAGAAGGACACGTCCAGGGTACCCAAGGGTGAGTCGCTGCCCAGTTCTTCCAGCAACGCTTGGGCGACCCACACACCGCCGGTGCGAATACCGATAAAGCGCGGTTCGCTGATGCCACGGTGTTCCAGGTGCGTCTTGAGGCTAACCGCCATCTGGCGGATCAGTTCGGCGGGGTTTGGCAGACTCATGGTGGCTCCTTCAAGGCCTTGCGCGGCGGGGCGACGACAAGGTCCGGGCTCAAACGTAAGAAGACGCGGCAAGCCGCGTCAGTCAGGATTCAAATAAAGCAGTGTTTTCATCCAGCCAGCCTTGCAACAGCAAGGCGGCGGCAATGGCGTCCACCGGGTTGTCGCGGTAACTGCCCTTCTGGCCGCCACGGTCGCGGCGCTCGCCCTTGGCTTCAAAGGTGGTCAAGCGTTCATCGTGGGTATAGAAGGGCAGGTTGTAGCGGCCGTTAAGGCGGCGGGCGAACTTTTCGGCGCGCAGGCACATGTCGCTGGGGGTGCCGTCCATGTTGAGGGGCAGGCCGACCACCACGGCGTCGGGCTTCCACTCTTTAATGAGGGCTTCGACCTGGTTCCAGTCCGGTATGCCGTTCTGGGCCTTGAGGGTGCACAGCTCGCGGGCCTGGCCGGTGATCACCTGACCGACCGCTACGCCGATCTGCTTGGTGCCGTAGTCAAAGCCGAGGATCAGACGCAAGGCCATCAGGCGTGCCCCGCCTGGCTGGTCAGCAGGCTGAGGTTGACCCGCAGCTTGGCCGCGGCGGCTTCCAGGCGCAATTCGCTTGCGGTGTTGAACAGGATGTCGGCATCGAACGGGCAGGTCAGCCAGGCATTGCTGGCCAGTTCGGCTTCCAACTGCCCGGCTTCCCAGCCGGCGTAACCCAGGGTGATCACACTTTGCTCAGGGCCCACACCGTCGGCGATGGCGAACAACACGTCCTGGGAGGTGGACAGTGAGACCCCGTCCAGGTCCACCGTGGCCTGGAACTTCGGCCCGGTCGGGTGCAGCACAAAGCCGCGATCGGTCTGCACCGGTCCGCCGATGTAGATCTGTACGCCCTGGCAACGGGCCGGTGGGTCGACCTCCGGGCGCAGTTGTTCAAGGATATCGGCCAGGTTCAGCGCCTGCGGGCGGTTCACCACCAACCCCATGGCACCATTGGCCGTGTGCTCGACGATGTAGGTCAAGGTCTGCGCAAAGTTCGGGTCGGCCATATGGGGCATGGCGATCAGGAATTGGTGCTTGAGGTAGGTCGGGCTGACATTTTTCATGTCCGCTAGTGTGGCGTTGGAGGGGCGAACTGACAAGCTGGACGTGACCCGAATACAGTGCTGTCGGTTTTTCTGTAGGAGGGCGCTTTCAGTTGCTGGAGAGGCGGTCACCCTTGGCAAACTTCCAGGTGCGGATGATTTCCAGGCGGTCCACATCGTTCAAGTCCCCGGTAAACGGGGCAAAGGGCGCGGCCAGGCGCACGATGCGTTGGGCGGCCTGGTCCAGCAGGGGCTGACCGGACGACTCCAGCACCTGCACTTCATATAACGTACCGTCGCGGTTGATCGACACCAATAGGCGTAAATTGCCGTAAATCTGCTGGCGCCGTGCCTCTTCCGGGTAGTTGAGGTTACCGATGCGCTCGACCTTCTTACGCCACTCGTCCTTATACCAGGCGCCCTTGTCACGCATGGTCGAGGCCGCGTTCAAGCGATAGATGCGCGGACGCTTGGCATAAAGCTGTTGTTCATGGGCCAGTTCGGCCTCCAGGCTGGAAATTTCGTCAGACAGTGTCGAGCTATCGAACGTCGGCGCCGGCTTCACGGGCTCCGGCTGCGGCTCGGTCTTGGTTTTCTCGCGCTGGACCGGGGCTTTTTGCGGCTTGGGTGCGACCGTGGTCACCGTGGGCTTGGGCGTGGCCTGTTTGACTTCAGGCTTGGGCGCCGGCGGCGGTGTGACCTTATTGACCTTGTTGTCCTGGAAAGGCGCCACTTCGGTAGTCTTGGGAATCGCCTTTTTGTCCAGGGTGCCACTGCCCTGTTGGTTGTCCTGGGCAAGAAAATCCGCCTTCTCGGGCTTCTTTTCACTCTTGAACGTGGCGAGGGTGATTTCCAGGGTCTTGGTGATCTGCTTGGGCTCGACCATGGTGAAACCCACGCCGAGGATCAATGCCAGGTGAATCAACGCGGCCAGGAACAGGGTAAATCCGAGCCGATCAGCCGGGCGCACGCCGCTGTGGGAGAGTTCGGGGGGCAGATCGGACGGGAGTGTCATGACAAGAAAACCAACATCGCGCGTTTCACAGGTCGGGCATGATAGCGCAATGTTGGTGTGTGTCCGGCTGTTCTATATCACTTGGCCTGCAGCTTGCGCTCGATGGCAGCCATCAACATTTCACCGATGTTGGTGCCAAATGCGTTGTCGATCTCGCGAATGCAGGTCGGGCTGGTGACGTTGATTTCGGTGAGGTTTTCACCAATCACGTCAAGGCCAACAAACAGCAAACCCTTTTCCCGCAGGGTCGGACCAACTTGGCTGGCGATCCAGCGGTCCTTGTCGGACAACGGCCGCGCTTCGCCACGACCGCCGGCCGCCAGGTTGCCACGGGTCTCGCCCGCCGCCGGGATACGCGCCAGGCAGTAATCCACCGGCTCGCCGTCGATCATCAGGATGCGTTTGTCGCCGTCCTTGATCGCCGGCAGGTAGGCCTGGCCCATGATCTGCTGGGTGCCCAGGGCAGTCAGGGTTTCGAGGATCACCGACAGGTTGGGGTCGCCGGCGCGGTGCCGGAAGATCGAGGTGCCACCCATGCCGTCCAGCGGCTTGAGGATCACATCGCCGTGTTTGGCGGCGAATTCACGCAGCACATCGGCGCGGCGGCTGACCACGGTAGGCGGCGTGCACTGCGGGAACAACGTGGCGAACAGCTTTTCATTGCAGTCGCGCAGGCTCTGGGGTTTGTTGACGATCAGCACGCCTGCGCGCTCGGCCTGCTCCAGCAGATAGGTGGAATAGACGAACTCCATGTCGAACGGCGGGTCCTTGCGCATCAGGATCACGTCGAGGTCGCTCAGGGGGCTGTCGATTTCGTCCTGCAGTTCGAACCACTTCTCGGGGTTGGCAAACACCTGCAGCGGGCGCATGCGTGCACGGGCCTCGCCGTCGCCCTGGTAAAGGTCGCGCTGTTCCATATAGAACAGGGTCCAGCCGCGGGCCTGGGCGGCCAGGAGCATGGCCAGCGAGCTGTCCTTTTTATAGGAAATGCTGGCGATAGGGTCCATGACAATGCCGACGCGAACGCTCATGGGGGATTTCCTCTAGCAAATTAGGGCGCATAAAAGTGGCGTCAGAGTGGCGCTGCGGTTGTTGTGGGTCAAGGAAAAACCACCGGGCGGGTGCCTCGATAGATTGCTCCCCGAGACTGTGCTAAAAAGACTGCCACGGCGCAGCAGCCCTTGAAATCCAAGGCCTGCGGCGCTCATCCTGTGCAACATCAGGCAGTACGCACCGAAAACCGATTCGCTGTGGCGATGGTAGAGCAGATATGGAACAGCATTCCAACGCCTTGAGAGTGATGGTAATCGACGATTCGAAAACGATCCGCCGCACCGCCGAGACGCTGTTGAAGAACGTGGGCTGCGATGTCATCACGGCCATCGACGGTTTCGATGCCCTGGCCCGGATTGTGGATCATCACCCGCACATTATCTTTGTCGACATCATGATGCCGCGCCTGGATGGCTATCAGACCTGCGCCCTGGTGAAGAACAACCCGGTGTTCAAGTCGATCCCGGTGATCATGCTGTCCTCCAAGGACGGCCTGTTCGACAAGGCCAAGGGGCGCATCGTGGGTGTCGATCAGTTTTTGACCAAGCCTTTCAGCAAGGAAGAACTGCTGAGTGCGATCAAGGCCTATGTGCCTGGGTTCGCCGCAGTGGAACAAGCACACTGACGTCGCCTCACAAGGGCCGGCGCTGACCAATGTAGCGGGGAAAACCATGGCACGAGTTCTGATCGTCGACGATTCGCCGACCGAAATGTACAAATTGACCGGCATGCTCGAAAAGCATGGTCACGAGGTTCTCAAGGCCGCCAACGGCGGCGATGGCGTGGCGCTTGCCCGCCAGGAAAAACCTGACGCGGTATTGATGGACATCGTGATGCCGGGCCTCAATGGGTTCCAGGCCACGCGCCAACTGACCAAAGACAAGGAAACCGAGCACATCCCTGTGATCATCATCACCACTAAAGACCAGGAAACCGACAAGGTGTGGGGTACTCGCCAGGGCGCCAAGGATTACCTGACCAAGCCTGTGGACGAGGAAACCCTGATCGCCACCCTGAACAAGGTGCTGGCCGGCTGACGGCACGCCATCATGACCGAGTCGCAAACCGCCTTCGAGTTGCTGCTGGACATCGACCGCCGCTGCCGCCTGCTGGCCGCCGACCTGCCATCCCAGGAAACCCGCCTGCAACGCTGGAGCGGGATTGGCTTTCGCCTTGGGCAGCATTGGTATGTCGCGCCCATGGGCGAAGTCGCCGAAGTCCTGCATGAGCCACGCTGCACTTTGATGCCCGGGGTCAAGGCCTGGGTCAAGGGTGTTGCTAACCTGCGCGGGCGTTTGCTGCCGGTGATGGACCTGGGCGGCTTCCTTGGCCTTGAGCTGTCCAAGGCGCGCAAGCAACGGCGGGTGTTGGTGGTGGAATACAACGATCTGTTTGTCGGGCTGCTGGTAGACGAGGTGGTGGGGATGCAGCATTTTGCACAAGACGCCTTGCTGGCGAACACCAGCCTCAGCGCGCCGTTTATCCAGGGTCACTTCGATGGTGAGCCGCTGTGGCAGGTCTTCAGCCCCTTCGCCCTGGCCCAGGCCCCTGGCTTCATGGATGTCGCCGCATGACCACCGCGACTACGCCCAAACCCCAGGCCGGCTCACGCAGCCGCTCACAGATCATCGTGCTGTTTATCGCGCTGATCGTGTTCATCATGCTGCTGTTCGCCAACTTCGCGTACCTCAACACCCAGTCCACCTACGACAAACAGTACATCGGCCACGCCGGTGAACTGCGCGTGCTGTCCCAACGCATCGCCAAGAACGCTACCGAGGCCGCCGCCGGCAAGGCCGCCGCATTCAAGCTGTTGGGCGAAGCGCGCAACGATTTTGCCCAACGCTGGGGTTACCTGAAAAAAGGCGACCCGCAAACCGGCCTGCCCGCTGCGCCCAATGCGGTCCGCGCTGAAATGCGCGCGGTGCAGACGGACTGGGAAGCGCTGCTGAAAAACACCGACGCGATCCTCGCCAGCGAACAGACCGTGCTGTCCCTGCACCAAGTGGCCGCGACCCTCGCCGAAACCGTCCCGCAATTGCAGATGGAATCGGAGAAGGTCGTCGAGATCCTGCTGCAACGTGGCGCGCCGGCCAGCCAAGTGGCCGTGGCCCAGCGCCAGTCGCTGCTGGCCGAGCGTATCCTGGGCGCGGTCAACACCGTGCTGGCCGGCGACGAAACCGCCGTACAGGCCGCCGATACCTTTGGCCGCGACGCCAATCGCTTCGGGCAGGTGCTCAATGGCATGCTCAACGGCAACCCCGGGCTGCGCATCACCCAGGTCGAAGACCACGATGCCCGTGCGCGGCTGGCGGAAATCGCCGAGCTGTTCGAGTTTGTCTCCGGCTCCGTGGATGAAATCCTCGAAACCTCGCCGCAGCTGTTCCAGGTGCGCGCCTCGGCGAGCAATATTTTCAACTTGTCGCAAACCCTGCTCGATGAAGCCTCGCACCTGGCCACCGGTTTTGAAAACCTGGCCAGCGGACGCAGCTTCGACACCATCGGCGGGTATGTGCTGGGCCTGCTGGCGTTGACCTCGATCATCCTGATCGGCCTGGTGATGGTGCGCGAAACCAACCGCCAACTGCATGAGACCGCCGAGAAGAACGAGCGCAACCAGAATGCGATCATGCGCCTGCTCGATGAGATCGAAGACCTGGCCGACGGCGACCTCACCGTGACCGCCTCGGTGACTGAAGACTTCACCGGCACCATCGCCGACTCCATCAACTATTCCGTGGACCAACTGCGCGACCTGGTGGCCACCATTAACCTCACCGCCGGGCAAGTGGCGGGTGCCGTGCAGGAGACGCAGGCCACCGCCATGCACCTGGCCCAGGCGTCGGAGCATCAGGCCCAGCAGATCGCCGAAGCCTCCACCGCAATCAACCAGATGGCCCAATCCATCGACCAGGTATCGGCCAACGCGGCCGAATCCTCGGCGGTGGCGGAGCGTTCGGTAGAAATCGCCAACAAAGGCAACGAGGTGGTGCACAACACCATCCACGGCATGGACAACATCCGCGAACAGATCCAGGACACCGCCAAGCGCATCAAGCGCCTGGGCGAGTCGTCCCAGGAGATTGGCGACATCGTCAGCCTGATCGACGATATTGCCGACCAGACCAATATCCTCGCCCTCAACGCCGCGATCCAGGCCAGCATGGCCGGGGATGCCGGACGCGGCTTTGCGGTGGTGGCCGATGAAGTGCAGCGGCTGGCCGAGCGTTCATCGGCGGCCACGCGGCAGATTGAAACCCTGGTGCGCGCAATCCAGGCCGACACCAACGAAGCCGTTATCTCCATGGAACAGACCACCACCGAAGTGGTGCGGGGGGCACGGTTGGCCCAGGACGCCGGGGTGGCCCTGGAAGAAATCGAAGGCGTGTCGAAAACCCTGGCCGCGCTGATCCAGAGCATCTCCAACGCGGCGCAGCAACAGACCTCGTCGGCGGGGCAGATCTCCCTGACCATGAACGTGATCCAGCAGATCACCACGCAGACGTCATCGGGCTCCACCGCCACCGCTGAAAGCATCGGCAACCTGGCGAAGATGGCGAGCCAGTTGCGCAGGTCGGTGTCGGGTTTCACCTTGCCTGCGGCCAAGCAGGTTGATGATTGAAATGCAGTCAAAATGTGGGAGGGGGCAAGCCGAATCGTCGCACCGCCCCTCCCACATTTGATCTCCATTTGTTTCAAGAACACCAGCAACCCACGAATTCTAAGCGGAGCAGTTATGGTTGATCGGCACGACTACGTGGCCCTCGAATGGGTCAAGGGCGACATTGCCGAAACCCTGAAACAGGCCCGTTCGGCGCTGGATGCGTTTGTCGAGACCCGCGACGATGACGTGATCAGCCAATGCCTGGCCGCCATCCACCAGGTGCATGGCGCGCTGCAAATGGTCGAGTTCTACGGCGCGGCGCTGCTGGCCGAAGAGATCGAAGAACTGGCCCTGGCGCTCCAGGCCGGGCAGGTCAGCCAGCGCGAGGAAAGTATCCGCCTGCTGCAACAGGCCCTGGGCCAACTGCCGTTGTACCTCGACCGTGTGCACAGCGCCCGCCGTGATTTACCGCTGGTGGTGCTGCCGCTGCTCAACGACCTGCGCAGTGCCCGCGGTGAAAGCCTGCTGTCGGAGACCAGCTTGTTCAGCCCGCAACTGCTGTCGATTGCGCCGCTTCCCGAGGACGCCCTGGCCCAGCGCGCACCGGCCGACGTTCAGGAGCAACTGCGCCAGTGGCACCAACTGCTGCAACAAGCACTCGCCGGGCTGCTGCGTGAAGACCACGGCCCGAGCAACCTGGAAGACATGGCACGGGTGTTCGCGCGCCTCGAAGCGCTGTGCCAGGGCGCGCCGCTGTTGCCGCTGTGGCAAGTGGCGTCGGCACTGGTCGAGGGCATGCTCACCGGCGTGGTCGCCAACAGCCCGGCACTGCGCAGCCTGCTCAAGGCCAGCGACAAGCAGCTCAAGCGCCTGCTGGCACAAGGCATTGGCGGGATCAACCAGCCGGCACCGGATGAGCTGCTCAAGAGCTTGTTGTTTTACGTCGCCAAAGTCACTCGACCGACCCCGCGCATGCAGAGTTTGAAAGAACGCTACAGCCTGGATGAGGCCTTGCCCGACAGCGCGGTGGTGGATGCCGAACGCGCGCGCCTCGCCGGGCCGGATCGTAACGCCATGGGCTCGGTGCTTGGTGCGTTGTGTGAAGAATTGGTACGGGTCAAAGAGCGCCTCGACCTGTTCGTGCGCAGCGACCGCCAGCACACGAGCGACCTCGACGCGCTGCTGGCGCCCCTGCGACAGATTGCCGATACCCTTGCGGTGCTGGGGTTTGGCCAGCCGCGCAAAGTCATCATCGACCAGTTGGCCGTGGTATTGAGCCTGGCCCAGGGGCATCGTGAGCCCAACGACGCGGTGTTGATGGACGTCGCTGGCGCGCTGCTTTATGTGGAAGCCACGCTGGCGGGAATGGTCGGTACCGTCGAGCCGGAAGGCCACGAAGAAAGCCGTCTGCCCACCACCGACCTGACCCAGATCCACCAGTTGGTCATTCGCGAATCCTGCCAGTGCCTGCGGCAAGCCAAGGAGCTGGTGATCGACTGTATCGAAGCCGATTGGGACCGCCAGCGCCTGGAATCCCTGCCGGAACTGCTGAGCCAGGTGCGCGGCGCGCTGGCGATGATCCCCTTGCACCGTGCGGCAAGCCTGATGCGTGGTTGTACCGATTACGTCGACGAACAGTTGATGGTCAGCGATAGCCCGCCGTCGGAGGTGCAACTGGAGCACTTCGCTGACGTGATCAGCAGCCTGGAGTACTACCTCGAACGCATGCTCCAGGACCCTGACGCAGCCGGTGAACGGGTGTTGGAACTGGCCACCCAGAGCCTGGCTGCGCTGGGTTACCTGCCCGCCGAGAAGCCCTGGCGCCAGGCGCTGGCAGCACCCGATGGCGCGCTGTCGAGCGAGGTTGCGCCCAGCCAGTCCCAGTTCGACGCACTGGCCAACCCCACTTCGCGCCTCAATCCGCCTGCCTTGCAACGCCCCGGTAGCCTGCTGCCGCCGCCGGCCGATGAAGCGCCCATCGACGATGAACTGCGCGACGTCTTCCTCGAAGAAACCGACGAAGTCCTTGAGGTGCTGCACCGCCACCTGCCCAACAGCGCAGACAAAACTGCCCAGGGCGAAATGCGCCGCGCCTTCCACACCTTGAAAGGCAGCGGTCGCATGGTGCGTGCCCTGGTGCTGGCGGAGCTGGCCTGGGCCGTGGAAAACCTGCTGAACCGTGTGCTCGAGCGCAGCGTAGCCCTCGGCCCCGAGATACAGCAGGTGCTGGATGACGCCGTGGCCCTGCTGCCGGAATTGATCGCCGACTTCGCGACGGGCGACCAACACCAGCGCGATGAGGTCGACGCGCTGGCCGCCCGTGCCCACGCCTGGGCCAACGGCGCTGCCGCATCGGCCGCCGAACCCCACGATCCGATGTTGCTGGAGATATTCCGCAACGAAGCCCAGAGCCATCTGGACAGCCTCAACCACTTCCTGCAACAGGCCGCCGAGCATGTGCCGCTGCAAGTCAGCGATGAGCTGCAACGCGCCCTGCACACCCTCAAGGGCAGCGCCTACATGGCCGGTGTGCTGCCCATCGCCGAGCTGGTACGCCCACTGGATCACCTGACCCGCGAATACAAAGCTCATCGCCTGCCGCTGGACCTGGACGAAGTCGAGTTGCTGCTGGAAGCCGAAGGCCTGTTCCAGCGTGGGTTGCGCCAACTGGACCGCGATCCCCTGGTGCCGATCAAGGGGGCGGATGACTTGATCCACCGAACCCAGGCCCTGCTCGACCATCAACTCGCCGCGCAGCTGGACGCACCCAACACGGGCTCGCGAATCAAGCGCGACCCGCAACTGATCGCCAACTTCCTGGCCCAGGGCATGGACATTCTGCTCGACGCCGAAAGCCTGCTGCGCCGCTGGCAACAACACCCCGGCGAACGCCAGGAACTCACCGCGTTGCTGGATGAATTGACCACGCTGGGGGAGGGCGCGCACGTCGCCGACCTGCACGCCATCGATGAACTCTGCGAAGCCTTGCTCGACCTCTACGGCGCCGTGGAAGAAAGCAGCCTGGCGGTCAGCGAGCGGTTTTTCCATGAGGCCGAGCAGGCCCATGAAGCGCTGATCAACATGCTCGATCAATTGGCCGCCGGCCAGGAAATCATCCCTGCACCGGCCCGCGTAAACGCCCTGCGCGAACTGTTGGACGATGCTCTGGACCCTGCTGCCACCGGCCTGATCAAAAGCGACGGCAGCCGCGCCCTGAGCATCTCTGAACTGGGCGCCGCCACGGCGCAACTGCAGCATGAAACAGCGATCGACGATGAGCTCGTGGAGATCTTCCTCGAAGAAGCCGTGGATATCCTCGACAGTGCGGGGCAGTCCCTGAAACGCTGGCTGCTGGAGCCGGAGAGTGCGGCGCCGTTGTCGTCACTGCAGCGCGACCTGCACACCCTCAAGGGCGGCGCGCGCATGGCCGACATCGGGCCGGTGGGCGACCTGGCGCATGAGTTGGAGTGCTTGTACGAAGGCTTGGTGGATCGGCGCTACAGCTACTCCAGCGAGCTGTCTCAGGTGCTGATGGCCAGCCATGAGCGGTTGGCCTTGCAACTGGAGGAGCTGCAGCACCATCAACCCTTGAGCGACAGTGCCGAGCTGGTCGCCAGGTTGCGCGCGCTACGCCAGGGCGGCATGCCGGCTGCACAGGCCGCCCCACCTGCGGAAACGCCGGGCACCGACCCGGAGTTGCTGGACATCTTCCTCGAAGAAGCCGCCGACATTCTCGACAGCTCCGGCAGCGCCTTGCTGCGCTGGCAGGCCGAGCCGAACAATCGCCAGGAAGTGGAAACCCTGCTGCGTGATTTGCACACCCTCAAGGGCGGCGCACGCATGGTCGAGATCGGACCGATTGGTGACCTGGCCCATGAGCTGGAATTTCTCTACGAAGGGCTGTCCGCCGGTTTGCTCGCGCCGTCCGCCGAACTGTTCGCGTTGCTGCAAGGTTGCCACGACCGCCTGGCACAGATGATCGACGCCGTGGCGGATGGGCTGCCGGTGGGCTCGGTGGACAGGCTTATCGAACGGATCAAGAGCCTGGTTCACCCCAGCGATGAGCCAGTGGTGCCATTGGCGTTGCCCGCAGGCAAGGCCGATGCGGTGGTTGATCCCGCCGCCGACATGGTGAAAATCTCCGCCGACCTGCTCGACGACCTGGTCAATCTGGCGGGGGAAACGTCGATCTTTCGTGGCCGTATCGAGCAGCAGGTCAACGACGCGCGCATTGCCCTGCATGAAGTGGAAACCACCATCGAGCGTATGCGCGACCAACTGCGTCGCCTCGATACCGAAACCCAGGGGCGCATTCTCAGCCGTCAACAGGCCGAGGCCGAGCGCCTGGGCTACGAAGAATTCGACCCGCTGGAAATGGACCGTCATTCGCAGTTGCAGCAACTGTCCCGGGCGCTGTCCGAATCCGCCTCCGACCTGCTCGACCTCAAGGACACCCTCGACCGCCGCAACGAAGATGCCCATGATCTGTTGCAGCAACAGGCGCGCATCAATACCGAGTTGCAGGAAGGCCTGATGCGCACGCGCATGGTGCCCTTCGAGCGCATGCTGCCGCGCCTCAAACGCATCGTGCGCCAGGTGGCGGGCGAGTTGGGCAAGGACGTGGAGTTCATCGTCGGCAATGCCGAGGGTGAAATGGACCGCAATGTGCTGGAGCGCATGGCGGCGCCGCTGGAACACATGCTGCGCAACGCCGTCGACCATGGCCTGGAATCACGCGATGCGCGGTTGCTGGCCGGCAAACCGGAGAAGGGCCGCATCACCCTGGACCTGACCCACGAAGGCGGCGATATCGTTTTCGACATGCGCGACGACGGTGCCGGTGTGCCTCTGGAAGCGGTGCGGCGCAAGGCGATCAAGCGCGGTTTGCTCGCCCCTCATCAAGAGATGAGCGACCGTGATGTGTTGCAGTTCATCCTGCAGCCGGGGTTCTCCACGGCGGAAAAGATCACGCAGATTTCCGGGCGTGGCGTGGGCATGGACGTGGTGCACGAAGAAGTGCGCCAGCTCGGTGGCTCGATGGTCATTGACTCGACGCCGGGGGAGGGCGTGCACTTTCGCATTCGCCTGCCGTTTACCGTGTCGGTCAACCGGGCGTTGATGGTGCAGTGCGCAGACGACCAATACGCGATCCCGCTCAATACCATCGAAGGGCTGGTGCGTGTGCTGCCCCATGAACTGGCGGGGCACTACCAGCAGGATCCGCCGTGTTATGAATATGCCGGCCAACGCTACGAGTTGTTTTACCTGGGTGACCTACTGCACACCGTCGGCCGTCCGAAACTATTGGGCCAATATCAACCCGTGCCGGTGTTGCTGGTGCAGTGCAATGAGCGCCGCGTAGCAGTGCATGTGGACGCCATGGCCGGCACCCGGGAGATTGTGGTCAAGGGCCTGGGCCCGCAATTTTCCGGGGTGCAGGGGTTATCCGGCGCGACCATCCTGGGTGATGGGCGCGTGGTCTTGATTATCGACTTGCTGGCGCATATCCGCGCCCGGCAACCGGCCATGCCGGCGCAGCCGGTGGATGCTCCGTTGATTCTCAACGACCCGCTGAAAAAGCGCCCGCTGCTGGTGCTGGTGGTGGACGACTCGGTCACCGTGCGCAAAGTCACCAGCCGCCTGCTGGAGCGCAACGGCATGAACGTACTCACCGCTAAAGACGGCATCGACGCCCTGGCCGTGCTCGAGGAACATACGCCCGACCTGATGCTGCTCGACATCGAAATGCCGCGCATGGACGGCTTCGAAGTCGCCATCCATGTGCGCAACGACCCCCGGCTGATGCGCCTGCCGATCATCATGATCACCTCCCGCACCGGCCAGAAACACCGCGACCGTGCCATGGCCATCGGCGTCAACGACTACCTGGGCAAGCCGTACCAGGAATCGGTGCTGCTCGAGAGCATCGCCTACTGGAGCAAATCCCGTGCTTGACCACCGCACCAGCCAACTCACCGGCCTGCTCCTGCCCCTGGCCGACCGCCACCTGGTACTGCCCAACGTCGCCATCGCCGAGTTGATCGACTTCCAACGCGGCGAACCGGCCAGCGACGCACCGCCGTGGTATTTGCGGCAAGTGACGTGGCGGGATCGGCAAATCCCGTTGATCAGCTTTGAAGCGGTGTGCGGCGAGGCCAGCGTGACCGGCGAACGCTCGCGGATCGTGGTGTTGAATGCGCTGGGCGGGCGGCCGACGTTGAAGTTTATTGCAGTGGTGATCCAGGGAATTCCGCGCTCGTACAAGCTCGATAGCGAATTGAGCTATGTGGACGTGCCGCTGTGCCCATTGGAACTGGCAGCGGTGCAGGTGGGGGAGCATGTGGCGAAGGTGCCGGATTTGATGGGGTTGGAGGCGTTACTGGTCGAGTCTGGACTGGCTTGAGGCGCGGCGATCCGGTCCTGATTATCGATAAGTCTTGAAGTGTGTTTGCACATATGTGCGGCGAAGCTTGTAGGATGTTCGCCTAGCATCTCTCGTTAACCATAGGAACAGCGGAGCAGATAAGGGTGCGCACGACCGCACGCCACTTTCAAGGAGGCCTGTATGGCTGAAAAACCTATGGCTGATCTACCAGCCAACTCTCATTCCTCGGGCGAGGAGGGTATCCCTGCTCCGAGCGGGGCCGCCAACCTGATTGATACCGATTATGTAATCGGGCAAGACAACATCAAAGGCGAGTTTTCTTTTTCGCTGGATATCCATGGCAAGGTCTTCATTATTTCGGCGGCGACGATCGTGCTGTTCGTCATCCTGACGCTGGCCTTGCAGAACGAAGTCGAGCCGCTGTTCAGTGCGATACGCAATTGGTTGACCGCTCACCTGGCCTGGTTCTTCATGAGTGTGGCCAATATTTTCGTGGTGCTGTGCTTTGCGCTGATCGTTTCACCGCTGGGCAAGGTTCGCCTCGGGGGCCGGGACGCGAAGCCGGACCATTCGTACGTGGGCTGGTTTTCAATGCTGTTTGCCGCCGGCATGGGCATTGGCTTGATGTTCTACGGGGTCGCTGAACCCATGTCGCATTATGCGGCGTCGATGGGCGGTGTGACCCTTGATCCCAACGGTGTGCGCACCGATTGGGCGCCGCTGGGCGGTGCCGCGGGGGATATGAAGGCATCCGCCGACCTGGCAATGGCCGCGACCATATTCCACTGGGGCCTGCACCCTTGGGCGATCTATGCGATTGTCGCGCTGTCGTTGGCGCTGTTTTCGTATAACAAGGGTTTGCCGCTGTCGATACGGTCGATTTTCTACCCGTTGCTGGGTGAGCGTGTGTGGGGCTGGCCGGGGCATATCATTGATATCCTGGCCGTGTTCGCTACCTTGTTCGGCCTCGCGACATCCTTGGGGATCGGCGCGGAACAGGCGGCTGCAGGTATCGAATACCTGTTTGGTATCCAGTCGACGAACCTGAGCAAGGTGGTGCTGATTATCGGCATCACGCTGATCGCCCTGTGGTCGGTGCTGTCCGGCCTCGACAAGGGCGTCAAGATGCTGTCCCAGATCAACATGGGGCTGGCCTTGCTGCTGTTGCTGTTTATCATCATCGTGGGCCCGACCCTGGCTATCTTCAGCGGTTTCTTCCACAACCTGGTGACTTACGCCGAGTACCTGCCTGCGCTGTCCAACCCCTTCGGCCGCACCGACACTGAGTTCACCCAGGGTTGGACTGCGTTCTACTGGGCCTGGTGGATCAGTTGGTCACCGTTTGTCGGTATGTTCATCGCCCGCGTGAGCCGTGGCCGTACCGTGCGTGAGTTCCTGATCTCGGTGCTGTTGGTGCCTTCGCTGGTCTCGGTATTGTGGATGACCACCTTCGGCGGCACCGCCATTGACCAGACCACGCTCCAAGGCTTCATGGGCGTCAAGGATGCCGTGCTGGAGCTCAAGCTGTTCGCCATGCTGGGGCATTTACCGCTCAAGGAAATCACCTCGTTCCTGGGGATTATCCTGGTCATCGTGTTCTTCATCACCTCTTCAGACTCCGGTTCGTTGGTGATTGACACCATTACGGCAGGCGGCAAGGTTGACGCGCCGGTACCGCAGCGCGTGTTCTGGGCGGTCATCGAAGGCGTGATCGCCATTGCCTTGTTGCTTGGCGGCGGTCTGGTCGCGCTGCAGGCCATGGCGGTTTCCACGGGCCTGCCGTTCGCCATCGTGCTGATGCTGGGCTGTATTTCCCTGGTCAAGGGGCTGATGTCGGAACCAAGGTCCTGAATTTAACGCTGTGAATAAAAGGTGCGCTCAGGGCGCACCTTTTTTTGGGCGCGGTGCTTCAATCCCATAGCGTCTGGATCGGCGTGTCGGACGAGTAGTGATGGGCGATCTGCGCCTGGAGCAATTCCGCCGCGGCCAGCGCATCGGTGAGCGCGTGGTGGGCGTGATAGCTGGGCAGATGATAGCGCTCGCGGCTATCGGCGAGCCTGATCGATGGCTGCGCACGGCGCAGCAGCCGGTCAAGCCAGCTTCGGTTGCCACGGTGCATGCGCGCTTCCAGTTGCATAGTATCGATGACCGGAAATTGCAGGCCCTCGCCCAACTGGCGGCGCAGTGCCTGGTCCAGAAAACCGCGTTCGATATTCCGGTAATGCACCACCATTACATTGCCGGCCATGGCTTCGAGCAATGCGTCCAGCACCTCGGACAACGGGGGCGCATGCAATACGTCCGAATGAGTAATGTGATGGAACGTCACCGAGTGTTCGTTCAACTCTGACGGCGGTTTGATGACCCAGTAGAGCGCTTGCCCACAGCGTATGCGCTTGAGCGTAAATGGGATCAGGCCGATGCTCACAATGTTGTGCGCGTTGGGGTTGAGGCCGGTGGTTTCCACATCCATGGCCAACAGTTGCACCTGTTCTATCGGCGTCTGCGGTGCGACCGTCCCGGCGCGATAGAATTTTTGCAGGCTCGGATGGCGTGCTTCCTGCGCCAGGGTCCGGAACCGGCTCGCCCAATCCAGATGCGTGCAAGGCCCAGGCGTTGAAGAATGCTTCACGGGTTTGGCCGTCCTTTTGCCGGATAGCGAAACCGCAGGAAGCTCTGCGCATTGCTCAACACTTGGAAAGCTTCCTTGAGGTTATGCCGCTCGCTGGAGGAAAAACGCTCCGGCTCGATGTAGTTGTCTGGCGTTTCGCCTTGTTCCATGGCTTCAGCCTGGTGGCGGATGCGCACCATGGAAAGAAACTCCAGGGCATAACGTAGATGCTCGACGGCCTCCGGTTGTATCAGTTGGGTGCTGCTGATCGCCTCAAGCCGGTCAAGCGAGTTCTGCGCGGTGCTGGCACAGGCCAGGGCATGGATGCGAATCAGGTCGGTGAGCGGCGCGGTGCCGCGCCCCTTGAGATTGATGATGCGTTTTTGCCGCCCATCCGTTTCGACCACGAACGTGCGGAAAAACCCCAAGGGTGGCGTGCGGTTCAGGGCAATGCGCGCCATGGCATGCAGAAACGCTGGATGTCGACTGGATTTTTGCGCGCACAGCGTTTTGAGTGTCTGCACCAGTTCAAGCTGACCATACACGCCGTCCAGGTCGAAAAAGATGCAGCTATTGAGCAGCGTGGCGGGGTTGGGCTTTTCTATCCATTGCTCAAAGTAGGCACGCCACACGCGTAGCGGCTGACGCCACTGATCGTTAGTCGCCATGATGCCACCTTTGCAATAGCTGTAACCGCACGCCGCGAGGCCGTCGCTGACAAAGGCGGCGAGGCTGCGAAAATACTCGTCGTGCAGTGCCGGGTCGAAGCTGTCGTCGAGCACCAGGGCGTTGTCCTGATCGGTGACCAGCAATTGCTCATCGCGTGCCATCGAGCCCAGCACCATGAAGCAGTACGGTACCGGCGGCGGTCCCAGCCGCTTTTCGGCCAGCTCCAGCAGGCGCTGGGTGAACGCTCGGCCGATACCGGAAATGGCGCTGCCGATCATGTGCGCGGTAGCGCCATCACGCACCATGCGGATATAAGTGCCGCGTAGATCGCGCAGCAGTTCGCGCAGGCCTTCGACCGAGGTTTGGTTGGAGATGCGATTGACCAGGTACAGGCTGCTCTGGGATTCGTAGCGGATGATGTCCGACAAGTTGATCAGCCCCAGGGTGCGGCCCTTGTGCATCACCGGCAGGTGATGAATATTGCGGCGCAGCATCACCAGCATGGCTTCGAACACCGAATCGTCAGCTTGTATCGCTGCGGGATCGGAGGTCATGACCTCGCTGATCGCGGTGGCGGTGTCGCTGCGCGCCGCTGCGACTACGCGGGTGCGCAGGTCGCGGTCGGTCACAAGGCCCACCATATTGGCGTGCGGCCCGTCGCCAGGCGCCATCACGACGACGCATGAAACGCTTTGCTCGGTCATCACCTTGGCGGCTTCGTGCACGGATGTGTCGGCGCTCACCCACACCAGGGAGCGCGAGATCAGCGCGCGACTTTTCAGCTGGATCAGCTCGCTCGCCCGTCCCTGGGACTCCACTGCGCTCTTAAGCCGGGAGTGCCCTTCGGCTTCGACGAAGTCCGCAAAGGTATCGTGTTGTGCGCACAATTCGGCGAACAACTCGGCGGGGATAAAGTAGATCAGGCTGTCTTCCAGCGCCTTGGCCGGAAAACGCACTTTATTGCTGCGCAACAAGCCAGCCTGGCCGAAGAGATCGCCCTCGACCAGGCGGTTATAGAGCTCGCCGTTGCGTCGGTAGATTTCCACGGCGCCGCTGCGCACGTAATGCAGATGCTGGACAACCGCGCCCGCTTCAAGAATGTCGGCGCCTGCCTTGAAGTAACTGACCTCGATGCGCCGGGCGATAGCCTCGAGCGATTCAAGCGGCAGCGCATCGAAAGGCGGGAAACGGTGAAGGTGGTCGCGAATCTCCTGTAACTCGATCTGCATGGAACCTCGGAGATGAAAGTAAGGGAAAAAAGCCGTCTCAAATGGCCGACGTTCCCAACCTTACCATTTGTGATCCGTTGCCGATTAAGTGGCGCATCCGCCAACGTTGCATTCGAGACGCCTCATAGGGTTTGCACCCGCTGCCTCGGCTTCATATCATCGCTGCGGGTGCGGTGTCGCGTGTTGCGCATTGCAGGTTAAATTCAAGCGTTGGTCGGGCCGCCATCGGAGTGCACCCGTGCCTGAAAAAAAACCGCTATCGCCCACCATTCCCCGTCCGCAAGTCTTGGCCGAGCGTGCCCTGTCTGCTCTGGAGCGGTTTTCCCATATCGAAGCGGTCAGCGGTATCGCGCTACTGGTGGCGGCCCTTGTGGCCCTGACCTGGGCCAACAG
The DNA here is from genome assembly GCF_007828335.1 of Pseudomonas sp. SJZ103. NCBI lineage: Bacteria > Pseudomonadati > Pseudomonadota > Gammaproteobacteria > Pseudomonadales > Pseudomonadaceae > Pseudomonas > Pseudomonas sp. SJZ103. Next base: position 221,864 of record NZ_VIUN01000002.1, on the reverse strand, counting down.
TCCTTATGCCGCCAGCTATGAACACCTTTGGCATACCCAGATAACCCTGGGTTTTGGCGAGTGGAGTGTTTCCAGGTCGCTGCACTTTCTAGTGAACGACGGTCTGATGACGATTTTCTTCCTGGTGGTTGGGGCTGAGATACGCCAGGAAATCCACGAAGGTGCCTTGGCCAGTTTCAAGATGGCCGTCTTGCCGCTGGGTGCAGCCTTGGGGGGCGTGGTGGTACCGGCCCTCATTTACCTGGCGATCAACCACGGCACTGAGGCCAGCCATGGCTGGGCCGTGCCGACCGCGACGGACATCGCCTTTGCGGTGGGCGTGCTGGCGTTGTTGGGCAAGTCAATTCCCGGCGGCGTGCGCATTCTGTTGCTGGCCTTGGCGATTATCGATGACATCGTCGCCATCCTGATCATCGCGCTGTTCTACACCGCCAGCCTCGATTTGAGCGGCGTCGTGATTGCCTTGGGCGGGGTGCTGATGGTCCTGTTGTTCCAGCGCATGGGGATCAGCAAGATGGTGCTGTACATCCTACCAGGTGCGATCGTCTGGTACGGTCTGCTCAAGACCGGCGTACATCCCACGCTGGCCGGCGTGCTGCTCGGCCTGATGAGCCCGGTGCGCTCGATGCCGATGCGCGAGCGACCACTGGAAAGCCTGCAGCGCAACTTCCACGAATTGGTCGACAAGTTTTCTGCAAAGGGCCAGGACCCGCAGGCGGTGCATCAACCCCTCAAGCAGATACGCCAGGCGCAGCGCGAAATGCTCTCGCCCGTGCAGCGTATCCAGACCGCGCTGCATCCCTGGGTCGCGTTCGGCATCATGCCGTTGTTTGCCCTGGCCAACGCCGGGGTGAACCTGGCCGGCGCAAACCTCGACGAGGTGATGTCCCAGCACGTCTTCATCGCGGTGATCCTGGCATTGGTGGTGGGCAAGCCGGTCGGTGTCATCCTGGCCTGCGGGCTGCTGGTCAAATCGCGGTTGTGCCAGTTGCCGCAGGGTGTGACGTGGTCCGGCGTGGTGCTGGTGGGTTTGCTCGCGGGTATCGGCTTTACCATGTCGATCTTTATCGCCTCATTGGCGTTCAACGATGCCAGCCTGCTCTCCGCCGCCAAACTGAGCGTGCTGTGCGCTTCCGGCCTGGCGGCCGTGCTGGGATTGAGTTGGGGTTGGGCCCAGCGCAAGCGCGCCTGACGATCTGCGCAGGGAGAGCCCGATTGGTGGGCTCTCGGATTTTCCCAGCAGGATTTTGCGCTGTGCATGAACTTGTCGCGTGCTGTCAGCGCGCCGGCTCTTCGTACCCGTCATCGCAAAAAACGATGACACGGAATTGCAAGTCCGACGGAACTGTTTAGGCGTACAAACGCCCAGCCAACCAACGGGCGTTTTTTGTGCTCGCTGCTTTATGGCGGCTGCGCGCAGGAGGTCTTCGGACCTGCTGGGTGTCGAGTTGGGGCAGTTGTTGGTGGATCGGGCGCTGGAGCAGATCAGCCCTTCACTGGGCTCGGCTTAGCGTTTGCTGATGCTCCATTACTCCAGCCGTAATGATCCGTCGCCCAGCTTGATTGATGGCCCCCTGAATCACTCCTAAGGTACAGCCCACGACAGCAAACCTCGTGGAGCGACCATGACAACAACAATAAACCCCGACTCGCGCTGGACGCGGCGGCGCGACGAGAAGCAGCGGCGGCTCGGGCGGGTCAAGCAGTACGCCGACGGGGCCGTGTTACCCAGCGACAGGATCGTCGAGGCACTTGAGGCGCTGATCCTTCCCGGCGACCGTGTGGTGCTGGAGGGCAACAACCAGAAGCAAGCCGACTTCCTCTCGCGCTCCCTGGCCAAGGCCGACCCGGCCAAGCTCCACGATTTGCACATGATCATGCCCAGCGTCGGGCGGTCCGAGCACTTGGACCTGTTTGAAAAGGGCATCGCACGCAAACTCGACTTTTCCTTCGCCGGCACGCAATCCCTGCGCATCAGCCAGTTGCTCGAAGACGGCCTGCTGGAAATCGGTGCGATCCATACCTACATCGAACTCTATGCACGGCTGGTGGTGGACCTGATTCCCAACGTCGTACTTTCCGCCGGTTTCATGGCCGACCGTGCCGGCAATATCTACACCGGCGCCAGCACCGAAGACACTCCCGCGCTGATCGAACCCGCCGCCTTCAGCGATGGCATCGTGATCGTGCAGGTCAATCAGTTGGTGGATGACGTCACCGACTTGCCGCGCGTCGACATCCCCGCCAGTTGGGTGGATTTTGTGGTGGTGGCCGACAAGCCGTTCTACATCGAGCCGCTGTTCACCCGCGACCCGCGCCATATCAAACCCGTGCATGTGTTGATGGCGATGATGGCGATCCGCGGCATCTACGAAAAACACAATGTGCAATCGCTCAACCACGGCATCGGTTTCAACACCGCGGCCATCGAATTGATCCTGCCCACCTACGGCGAATCCCTGGGCCTGAAGGGCAAGATCTGCCGCAACTGGACCCTCAACCCGCACCCCACGCTAATCCCCGCCATCGAAAGCGGTTGGGTGGAAAGCGTGCATTGCTTCGGCACCGAACTGGGCATGGAGAACTACATCGCCGCCCGCCCGGATGTGTTCTTCACCGGCCGCGACGGTTCGATGCGCTCCAACCGGATGTTCTGCCAATTGGCCGGCCAGTACGCGGTGGACCTGTTTATCGGCGCCACCCTGCAAGTCGACGGCGACGGCCATTCCAGCACCGTGACCCGTGGCCGCCTCGCCGGTTTCGGTGGGGCGCCGAACATGGGCCACGACCCGCGCGGTCGCCGCCATGGCACGCCGGCGTGGCTGGATATGCGTCACGACGATGCGCCGGTTGCGCTGCTGGAGCGCGGCAAAAAGCTCGTGGTGCAGATGGTCGAGACCTTCCAGGAAGGCGGCAAGCCCACCTTCGTCGACACCCTCGACGCCGTGGAAGTGGCGCGTAAAAGCGGCATGCCCCTGGCGCCGATCATGATCTATGGCGACGACGTCACCCACCTGCTCACCGAAGAAGGCATCGCCTACCTGTACAAGGCGCGGTCCCTGGAAGAGCGCCAGGCGATGATCGCCGCCGTCGCCGGGGTGACCGCCATCGGCATGCGCCATAACCCCAAGGACACCGCGCGCATGCGCCGCGAAGGCCTGATCGCCTTGCCCGAAGACTTGGGTATCCGCCGCACCGACGCCACCCGCGAGTTGTTGGCCGCCAAGAGCGTGGCCGACCTGGTGGAGTGGTCCGGTGGCCTGTACAACCCGCCCGCCAAATTCAGGAGCTGGTAAATGCGCGCCCTTAAACTGCACGAACTCAGCCTCGCGGATCGCCTGGCGGATATGGCCGTCGATGCGCTGATCGATGAAGCCGACCTGTCGCCCAAGCCCGCCCTGGTGGACCGTCGCGGCAACGGCGCCCACAGTGATTTGCACCTGGGGCTGATGCACGCGTCGGCGCTGTCGCTGTGGCCGATGTTCAAGGAAATGGCGGAGGCCGCGCTTGAGTTCGGTGAAGTCGGCTTGCCCTTGCGCGAAGCCCTCGGCCGTATCGGGCGCGAAGGTGAACAAGCGATGCTCGCCACCACCCATGGCGTGAACACCCATCGTGGCGCGATCTGGGCCCTCGGCCTGCTGACCGCAGCGGCGGCGCTGGAACCCCGCGCCATACCGCTGAATGCCGCCAGACTCGCGCTGCTTAACGACCGCTACGCGCCGCAAACCGCGAGCCACGGCGCCCAGGTTGCCCTGCGCTACGGCGCACGCGGTGCCCGTGAAGAAGCGCAACTGGGCTTCCCGTCGGTGCTGCAGCGCGGCCTGCCGCAACTGCACAAAAGCCGCCAGCAAAACGCTGGTGAACAGAACGCGCGCCTGGACGCTTTGCTCGCGATCATGACCGACCTGGCCGACACCTGCGTGCTCTATCGCGCCGGCCTGGAAGGCCTGCATGCCATGCAGCGCGGTGCCCAGGCCGTGCTCGACGCCGGCGGCAGTGCAAGCCTCGCCGGGCGCCGCCAATTGCATGAGCTGGACCACCAACTGCTGGCCCTGAATGCCTCCCCCGGCGGCGCCGCCGACCTGTTGGCCGCCTGCCTGTTTATCGACCGCCTCGACGGAGCGTTGTGATGGAAACCTTATCCTTTGAATTTCCCGCCGGGCAGCCGCCAAAAGGCCGTGCGCTGGTGGGTTGCGTCGGCTCGGGCGACCTGGAAGTGCTGCTGGAACCAGGCACGGCCGGCACGTTGACCATCCAGGTACAGACCTCGGTGAATGGCGCCGAACAACGCTGGCAACACCTGTTCGAACGCATCTTCCAAGAGCAGACACCGCCGGCCCTGAACATTGATATTCACGATTTCGGCGCCACCCCCGGCGTGGTGCGCCTGCGCCTGGAGCAGGGTTTCGAGGAGATCGGCCATGACTGACTTGCTCGCTAAACACAGCTTCGTGGAACTGGGTGCGCGGCAGCGGGCCAAGGCCTTGTTGGATGCCGGCACCTTTCGCGAACTGATCGACCCGTTCCAGCGCGTCATGTCGCCCTGGCTCAGCCGCCAAGGTGTGGTGCCCCAGGCCGATGACGGGGTGGTGATCGCCAAGGGCAGCATCGGCGACTTGCCTGTGGTGATTGCAGCCATTGAAGGCAACTTCCAGGGCGGCAGCCTCGGTGAAGTGGGCGGCGCGAAAATCGCCGGCGCCCTGGAACTGGCCGCCGAAGACAACCGCAAGGGCATCCCGACCCGCGCGGTGCTGCTGCTGGAAACCGGCGGCGTGCGCTTGCAGGAAGCCAACCTCGGCCTGGCCGCGATTGCCGATATACACGCGGCGATTGTCGACCTGCGCCAGTACCAGCCGGTGATCGGCGTAATGGCGGGCAGCGTTGGCTGTTTCGGCGGCATGTCCATCGCGGCCGGGCTGTGCAGTTACCTCGTCGTGACCCGCGAAGCGCGCCTCGGGCTCAATGGTCCGCAGGTGATCGAACAGGAAGCCGGGTTGGAAGAATACGACTCCCGCGACCGTCCTTTTATCTGGAGCCTCACGGGCGGCGAACAGCGCTTCAACAGCGGCCTGGCCGACCGTTACGTGGCCGACGATGCGGCGCAGATCCAGCAGACTGTCAGCGCGTTGTTGCAGCATGGCGTGCCCGCCCAACAACGCAGTCGCCAGGCTGATTATTACCTCACACGCTTGGCCGAGTTGGACGCCGTACCGCAAATCGACCCGGCGACGGTGCGCGAGCTGTATCAAGGAGAACGCTCATGAGAGGCTTGCAGTGGTTCAACGCATTGAGCGCCGGCGCTCCACCTGTAGAAGGTTTGCCGGCGTCGCTGAGGGTTGCCGACGGTGTATTGGGTGAGCAAAAGGTGCGCTTTGTCGCCGTGGTTACCGACGCGCAAAACCGCTTCCCTCGGGCCCGCAATGGCGAAGTCGGCCTGCTCGAAGGCTGGGGCCTGGCCAAGGCCGTCGATGAGGCCATCGCCCGCGGCGACAAGCGCCCGATCATCGCCATCGTCGATGTGCCCAGCCAAGCCTACGGCCGTCGCGAAGAGGCCCTCGGCATCCATCAGGCCCTGGCCGCTGCCGCCGACAGCTATGCCCGCGCTCGCCTCGCCGGCCACCCGGTGATTGCGCTGCTGGTGGGCAAGGCCATGTCCGGTGCGTTCCTGGCCCACGGTTACCAGGCCAACCGCCTGATCGCCCTGCGCGATCCCGGTGTGATGGTGCACGCCATGGGCAAGGCGTCGGCCGCGCGGGTGACTCTGCGCAGCGTCGAAGAGCTGGAAGCCCTGGCCGCCAGTGTGCCGCCCATGGCCTATGACATCGACAGCTATGCCAGCCTCGGTTTGCTGTGGGAGACCTTGTCGGTCAGCCAGATTGAACAGCCCACCGCGGATGATGTAGCGCGGGTCACTGATTGCCTGGTGCATGCGATCAAGGATGTCGGCAGCACCGATTTGCGCGGGCGCCTCGGCGCGACAAATCGCGCAGCCTCCAGCCACGTTCGCCAACTGCTGCGGGAACAATGGTGAACGCCCACGACTTGCTCTGGGGCATGACCCCGGCGCATGTGCCCGCCGATGCACCGGCCTGGGTGCTGGAGGCGCTTGGCGCCGGCCACCCGGTGGTAGTGCGCCGCGCCATCGCTGAAACGGGTTATGTGGCGGTCGGCGTGCGCGGGCGTTTGCGTGAGCAACGTTTTGCCGCGCGGATGCCGCTGGCGGCAGTGCAGCGGCGAGTGATACCGGAAGCGTTGCGCGGGGTGATCTCTCCGAGGGATTTACCCGCGTTGCGCGCGCTCGACCAACTGCGGCCGGTGCTGGCGCAGGAGACGTGGGGCGTCACAGGCAGCGCGGGTTTCGAGTTGGCCTGTGGGGTTGAAGCGCTGCATGCCCAGAGTGATCTGGATTTGATGCTGCGCACCCCCGAGCCTTTGGCCCGAGGTGATGCTGAAGATCTCCTGGCGATGCTTGATAGGGCTGAGTGCGCCGTCGACCTGCAACTGCAAACCCCGTTCGGCGCAGTCGCCTTGCGCGAATGGGCCAGCGGCTCACGCCGTGTGCTGCTGAAAACCGCCAGCGGCGCGCATCTTGTGCTCGACCCTTGGCAGGCCGTGGCATGAGCAGCCTTCTGGTGTTTCCGGGGCAGGGTGCCCAGCGACCAGGCATGCTCCAGTCGCTGCCCGAACCTGTGCTGGAAGAAGCCAGCGATGCCCTGGGCGAAGACGTGCGCCTGCTCGATTCCGCGCAAGCCCTGGCCAGTACCCGCGCCGTGCAACTGTGCCTGTTGATTGCCGGCGTGGCCCACGCCCGTCTGTTGGATCGCACCCCGGATTACGTGGCGGGCCTGTCCATCGGTGCCTACCCGGCTGCGGTCATCGCCGGTGCCCTGGCGTTTGCCGAGGCGGTAAAACTGGTGAGCCTGCGCGGCCAACTGATGCAAAACGCTTATCCACACGGCTACGGCATGACCGCGATCATCGGCGTGGAGTTATCCACCGTCGAAAAAATCCTCGCCGACATCCACAGCCCCGAAACCCCGGTGTACCTGGCCAATATCAACGCCGATAACCAGAGCGTGATCGCCGGCAGCGACGAGGCCATGAAGCGTGTTGCCGCGCGCATCAAGGGCAACGGCATTGCCAAACGCCTGGCCGTCAGTGTGCCGTCCCATTGCGCGCTGCTGGCGCAACCGGCCGAGGCCCTGGCCCAGGCATTTGTCCCGCTCAAGGCGCCGCGCATCACCTACCTGAGCAGCACCCGCGCGCGTCCGATCCACAACCCCGAACAACTTCGCGACGACCTGGCCTTCAACATGTGCCGCGTCGTTGACTGGCGCGGCACCGTGCAAAGCGCCTACGAGCGCGGTGTGCGCCTGCAAATCGAACTGCCCCCGGGCGCGGTGCTCACCGGCCTGTCACGCCGCGTGTTTGAACAAGGCACGGTGATCGCCTGCGAAGGCGCACGCCTGGATACCTTGCAGGCCCTGCTGGAAGAGGAGGAGCGCCGCCACCGATAAAGCAATACCCAAGGCTGTCGAAGCACAAAAACAACAATTTCGATCGAGCACTTCGAGGACAACAACAATGATTATTTACGGTGTGGCGTTTTTGGCGCTCTGCACGTTGGCCGGCCTGTTTGTCGGTGAGCTGCTGGGTAAATGGATGGGTATCCCGGCCAACGTAGGCGGGGTGGGTATCGCCATGCTGCTGTTGATCGGCCTGGGCAGTTATCTCAGCAAACGTGGCTGGTTTACCAGCAAATCGGAGCCGGGCGTGAGCTTTTGGGCGGCGATTTATATCCCGATCGTGGTGGCCATGGCTGCCCAGCAGAACGTGTATGGCGCCATCAGTGGCGGGCCCATGGCGATATTGGCCGGGACGGTTGCCGTGGTATTGGGATTTGCCCTGGTGCCCGTACTGACGCGTATCGGCAACCATGAGCCGAGTGCAGTTGTTCCCACCAAAGAAGCCGGGTGATCGCCATGTACGAATCCATGATGAAAGTGATCACCGGTTACGGACTGATCAGCGGTTTCGCGGTGATCGGCCTGACCATGTGGGTGTCCTACTGGATTTCCGACACGTTTACCAAAGGCCGCCTGCACGGCTCGGCCATCGCCATTTTGCTGGGGCTGGTGCTGTCGTATGTGGGCGGTGCCTTCACCGGTGGCTCCAAAGGGGTAGTGGATATTCCATTGTTGTCGGGCATCGGCCTGTTGGGTGGGGCGATGCTGCGCGACTTCGCCATCGTTGCCACCGCTTTTGGCGTGAGTGTCGATGAGTTGAAGCGCGCCGGATACGTCGGCGTGTTGGCGCTGTTTGTCGGCGTGGGGTCTTCATTCGTGGCTGGGGTCGGGGTGGCCATGGCGTTCGGCTATACCGATGCGGTGAGCCTTACCACCATTGGCGCGGGTGCCGTGACCTACATCGTCGGCCCGGTCACCGGCGCGGCGATTGGTGCCAGTTCCGAGGTGATGGCGTTATCCATTGCCGCAGGGTTGATCAAGGCCATTCTGGTGATGGTGATGACACCGTTTGTGGCGCCCCTGATCGGCTTGAACAACCCGCGCAGCGCGGTGATTTTTGGCGGGTTGATGGGCACCTCCAGCGGCGTGGCGGGCGGGTTGGCGGCGACTGATCCCAAGCTGGTGCCTTATGGCTGTCTGACGGCGGCATTCTATACGGCGCTGGGATGCTTGCTGGGGCCGTCGCTGTTGTTTTTGATGATGCGCGGATTGGTGGGCTGACCTGCCCCCCAATCGCGGAGTGTCAGGCTGTCCCCTGCCGATTGGCATACATCCGACACTCCGCCAACAACGCCAGTAAGTTCGGATCACGCTCCTTGGCCTTCAGAAACACCACCCCGATATGCTGCTGCAACCGATACCGGGGTTGCAGCGGTATCAGCTTCACGCGGTTTTCATACACCGCCGCAATCCGCCCCGGCAGCAACGCATAACCCACCCCCGAACTGACCATGCTCAGCAGTGTGAAGATGTCATTCACCTGCATCGCCACCTTCGGCTCGAACCCCGCCTGCTTGAACACGCGGTTGCCGTCCTGGTGGGTGGCGAAGCCTTGGGTGAGGGTGATGAAGGTGGCATCGCGCACGTCGGCCAGGTCGATTTCCTGGTCGCGGTCGAAGGGCGAGTCGGCCGGGGTGGCGAGGAAAATGTCATCGGAGAACAGCGCAATCTGTTCGCAGTCGGGGTCGTTGGCGTGTTCGTCGAGGGAGATGAGGATCGCGTCGACTTCCATGTTCTTGAGCTTGTACAGCAGGTCGAAATTGGAGCCGAGGATCAGGTCGATATTGAGTTCGCTGCGCCTGATTTTCAGGCCCATGATCAGTTGCGGCACGGTCTTGACCGTCAGCGAATACAGCGAGCCGAGCTTGAAGCGTTCGGCAGAGAAACCGGCGGCTTCGCGGGTCAGGCGTACGCTGTCGACCACATCGGCGATCAGTTTCTGCGCGCGTTCTTCTAACACGTAGGCGCTTTCCAGCGGGGTGAGGTTGCGGCCCTCGTGTTTGAACAGCGGGCAGCGCAGGGCATTTTCCAGGGAGTGGATGGCGCGGTGCACGCTGACATTGCTGGTTTGCAGTTCGGCGGCGGCGCGGGCCAGGTTGCCGGTGCGCATGAATGCCAGGAAGATTTCCAGCTTTTTGAGGGTGAATTCTTCGTCGATCAGCATGGCCGTGGGCTCTTGTTCGAATGCGTCCGATTGTGCCCGCAAAACCGTGCGGCGTCCTCGGAACGTCACAAGACGCTTGCACTCTTATGCGCAAGGCTGGACGCTTGCCAGCCAGTCCCAGCGGCTACAGGAGGTCAGTGACAGATGTATCACGGGGAACGATTCAACGCCTGGAGCCATTTGCTCGGTGCGGTCGCGGCGTGTATGGGTGCCGTGTGGATGTTGGTGGTGGCGAGCCTGGACGGCAGCCCCTGGAAGATCGTCAGCGTGGCGATTTACGGCTTTACGCTGATGGTGCTGTACAGCGCGTCGACCGTGTACCACAGCGTCCAGGGGCGGCGAAAAGAGATCATGCAGAAGGTCGATCACTTTTCGATCTACCTGTTGATCGCCGGCAGCTACACACCGTTTTGCCTGGTGACGCTGAGAGGCCCGTGGGGGTGGACGTTGTTCGGCATCGTGTGGGGGCTGGCGGTGATCGGCATCCTGCAAGAGATCAAGCCGCGCTCCGAGGCGCGCATCCTGTCCATCGTGATCTACGCGGTGATGGGCTGGATCGTGCTGGTGGCGGTCAAGCCGCTGATTGCCGCGCTGGGGACGGCGGGGTTTACCTGGCTGGCGGCGGGCGGGGTGCTGTATACCGTCGGCATCATCTTCTTCGCCCTGGAGGATCGCCTGCGGCATTCCCATGGGATCTGGCATTTGTTTGTGATCGGCGGGAGCCTGCTGCACTTTGTGGCGATCATGCATTACGTTCTTTGAATGCGGGAGGGGCGGTGTCCTTAGAGGCGTCCCAATAACTCGCCTGCGCGCTTGCTCAGGATCTCCAACAGGTTTGCCAGCATATGCGGCGGTGGTTCATCGGCGCGGGTCAGGGCGTAGAGGGTGATCGGCAGCGGCGGTGTGAGGGTGCGGATGCAGGTGGTGGCCGTTGAGGCGCCCAACGCCGTGAACGGATCGATGACCGTCAAGCCGGCGCCGGATTCCACCATCGCCCGGGCCAGGGAATAGGTTTGCACTGAAATCGTCACTCGAGGCGGTGGGTCGACATGTTCCAGGTAGCTGTCGAGTTTCGCCGCCAGCGGGTCGGCGCTGGACAGGCCAATCAACGGCGCACCCGCCAGCTCAGCCAGTGGCAGCGCCTGATGCAGTGCTGCGTCTGGCCAGTAGTTTTTCGACGCCAGGGCCACCAACACGCCATTGGCCAGCACCTGTGTGGTCAACCCAGGATGGCCGGAGAAGTTGAGGGTCAACGCCAGGTCGATTTCACGCATCAGCAGTTTTTGCACCAGCTCGCGGCTATGGTCGCTGGACAGCTCGCACGCGATGTCCGGGTAGTCGCGCTTCCATTCCAGAATCGCCGGTGGCAGCAGCGACAGCGCCAACGCCGGGATTGCGCCAACCCGCACGCTTTGCCCTGGGGCGCGGCGCAAGCTCTTGGCCAGGCGTCGCACACCTTGCAGGCTCTCGGTGACTTTCTCGACCTCGCTTTCCAGCGCCAGGGCTTCCGGCGTGGGCTGCAATTTACCGCGCACCCGCAGGAACAGCGGAAAGCCCAGCTGCAGCTCGGCATGCTGCAACACCTTGGTCACCGCCGGTTGCGACACATGCAGCAACTGCGCAGCCGCACTGACGGAGCCGGTCTGGCGGATGGCCTGGAAGATTTCGATATGACGCAAGCGCATGGCAAGTCCATAACCTTTGTTTATAGGTGGTCCATCTTTATTCATTGTCGCTGGCCTGTCACCTGCGCCTACGCTTGAGTCTACTTATTCAAGGGCTGGAGGTCGGGATGGCCAGGCAGGTTTGCATCATTGGCGGTGGGGTTATCGGCCTGGCGAGTGCTTATGCGCTGGTGCGTGCCGGCCATGAAGTGACGGTGATCGATGCGCGCGACACCTTGGGCAGCGAAACCAGTTTCGCCAATGGCGGGCAATTGTCCTACCGCTATGTCGCACCGCTGGCTGATGCGGGAGTGCCGTTGCAGGCGATTGGCTGGTTGCTGCGCGGTGACTCGCCGCTGAAGCTGCGCCCCCGCCTGGACCCTCAGCAATGGCGCTGGATGGCCGCCTTCATCGGTGCCTGCCGGGGCTCGGTGAACAAGCGCAACGCCGCCCACTTGCTACGCCTGGCAAGCCTGAGTCAAAACACCTTGCAGCAATGGCGCGTCGACGATCGTCTGGACGCTTTCAACTGGCGGCGTAATGGCAAGCTGGTGACCTTTCGTAATGCCGACACCTTTGAGCGCGCGCGCAGCAAGGTCACCGATATCCTGCAACAACAGGTACTGTCGACGGTGGATTGTGCGCGCCTGGAGCCGGCGCTGGTGCAGGCGGCGGAGGAGTTTGTCGGGGGGATCTACACGCCGAATGAGGAAGTGGCGGACTGTCATGCCTTCTGCCAACAGCTGGCGGCACGCCTTGAAGCGTCGGGGCGCTGCACCTTTTTGCTGGGGCGCAAGGTCACCGGGATTCGCCATGCGGGTGGCGCGGTGCAGGCCATCGAGTTGGGTGGCGAAGTGATGCCGGTGGAACACCTGGTGCTCGCGGCCGGTCATCGCAGCGCCGAGTTGGCGTTGCCGGGTTTGTCATTGCCACTGTATCCGCTCAAGGGCTACAGCCTCAGCGTGCCGATTGGCGCGCAGCACCAAGCGCCGAATGTGAGCATCACCGACTACGACCGCAAGATTGTCTACGCGCGTATTGGCGAACAGCTGCGTGTGGCGGCTATGGTGGATATCGTCGGCTTTGACGCCAGCCTTGAGCCCAAGCGCCTGGCGCTTATGAAACGTCAGGCGATCGAGACATTTCCTACAGCTGGCGACTATGCCCATGCCGTGGAATGGGCCGGTATGCGCCCGGCCACCCCGACCGGTGTGCCGCTGATTGGCCCCAGTGTCTATCGCAACCTGTGGCTGAACCTGGGCCACGGCGCCCTCGGCTTTACCCTGGCGTGTGGCAGTGGCCAATTACTGGCCGAACTGATCGACCACCACCTACCTTCCATTGATATGCAGGGCCTGGCGCCCCGCGCTGCATAAGGATGCTTCCATGACCATCAACCGAATCAGCAGCAACGAGCGACTGTCCGGCGCCGTCACGTTCAAGGATCTGGTATTCCTTTCGGGCCAGGTGCCCGGCGAAGGCCAGGATGTGGCGACGCAAACCCGCGAAGTGCTGGCCAAGGTCGATGCGCTGCTGGCCCAGGCCGGCAGTGACAAGGATCATTTGCTCAATGCGACCATTTACTTGAAAGACATCGGCAGCGGTTTCGCGCCGATGAATGACGTATGGGCCGCCTGGCTATCGCCGGGGATGGCGCCGACGCGCACCACCTTGCAGGCGGAACTGGCACGGCCGAGTGTGCTGGTGGAAATCAGCGTGATAGCTGTACGTAAATAACGTTAAAGACCAACGGAGAATAACAATGAAAAAAATCCTGTTGACCGGCTGCACCCTGGGCCTTTTGCTGGGGGCACACGCCCATGCCAATCAGGCGCCGCTGGACGGTACGCTGGGCAAGATCGCCAACGCCAAGTCCATCACCCTGGGTTATCGCGACGCGTCGGTGCCGTTTTCCTACGTGGGCGATCACAGCGGCAAGCCGATGGGCTATTCGGTGGACCTGGCCAGCAAGATCGTCGAGCGTATCCAGCAGAAAACCGGGGTGGCCGACCTTAAGGTGAAGTACAACCTGGTGACCTCTCAGACGCGCATTCCGCTGGTGCAGAACGGCACTGTCGACCTGGAGTGCGGTTCCACCGGGGTGACCGCCGAGCGGCAGAAACAGGTGGCGTTTTCCTACGGGTTTATTTACGTGAAAGGCCAGTTGCTGACGGCTAAAGACAGCGGCATCAAGGGCTTCGCCGACCTGGGGGGCAAGAACGTGGTGACCACCGCCGGCACCACCAACGAGCGTTTTCTCAAGCGTTACAACGCCGAGCACAAGAGCAATATGTTCGTCATCAGCGCCAAGGACCACGGCGAGGCATTCAAGATGCTCGAGACGGGCCGCGCGGCCGCGTTCTATATGGACGATGCATTGCTCTACGGCGAACGCGCCAAAGCCCGCGACCCGCATAACTGGGTGGTGGTGGGCGAGGAACAGTCGCGGGAGATCTACAGCTGCATGGTGCGCAAGGATGACCCGCAGTTTCTCGCGGTGGTCAACGAGACCCTCGGCGACCTGTACCGCTCGGGGGAGATCAACGGGATTTACCAGCGCTGGTTTGAACAGCCGATTCCGCCCAAGGGCTTGAACCTGGAATTCCCGATGACCAGTGAGTTGAAGGCGATCATTGCCAAGCCGATCAGCGATCCGGTGGACTGATCACCTCCCACCGTTAGAAGTCGCCCCAGAGTTGTTGGGCGACGGCCAACGCGACGACGGGCGCAGTCTCGGTGCGCAACACGCGGGGGCCGAGGCGGGCGGCGTGGAAGCCGGCGCCTTGGGCGGTGTCGACTTCGTTGTCGGTCAGCCCACCCTCCGGCCCGATCAGAAACGCCAGGCTCGCAGGCTTGGCATGGCTGACCATTGGCTCGGCCACCGGGTGCAGCACCAGCTTCAGATCCGCCTCGACCTGCTTCAACCAGTCTGCCAGCAGCAACGGCGGATGAATCACCGGCACCGTCGAACGCCCGCATTGCTCACACGCGCTGATCGCTACCTGGCGCCAGTGCAGCAGGCGTTTGTCGGCGCGTTCGTCCTTGAGGCGCACTTCGCAGCGGTCGCTGAAGATCGGCGTGATGGCGTTGACGCCCAGCTCGGTGGCTTTCTGGATCGCCCAATCCATGCGCTCGCCCCGGGACAGGCCCTGGCCGAGGTGGATGTGCAGCGGCGATTCGGCCTGGCCGGCGAAGCTTTCCGTCAGTTGCACGGTGACGCGTTTTTTACCGACTTCCAGCAGACTGCCCAGGAACTCCTGGCCGGAACCGTCGAACAATTGCACGGCGTCACCTTCGCCCATGCGCAGTACGCGGCTGATGTAGTGCGCCTGGGCTTCGGGCAGTTCGTGATCGCCGAGGCTCAGCGGGGTGTCGGTGAAAAAGCGGGACAGTCTCATTTCTGTTCTCTGGAAAAAGGTGTAGGTGTGCCGGCAATCAACCCGGATCGCGGAAGCCGGGGTGGAAGTCCTTCGGCACCGCCACGCTGACTTTGCTGTTGGTGGCGATGTCGATGCCCTCGCTGGCAACTTCGGCGAGGAAGTCGATTTGCTCCGGCGTAATCACGTAGGGCGGCAGGAAATACACCACGCTGCCCAGCGGCCGCAACAGCGCGCCGCGTTCCAGGGCGTGTTCGAATACCTTCAGGCCACGGCGTTCCTGCCACGGGTAAGCGGTCTTGGTGGCCTTGTCCTGGACCATTTCGATGGCCAGCACCATGCCGGTCTGGCGTACTTCCGAGACATGCGGATGGTCGACCAGGTGCGCCGTTGCGGTGGCCATGCGCTGGGCCAGGGCCTTGTTGTTTTCGATGACGTTGTCTTCTTCGAAAATATCCAGGGTTGCCAGGGCCGCCGCGCACGCCAGCGGGTTGCCGGTGTAGCTGTGGGAGTGCAGGAAGGCGCGCAGGGTCGGGTAGTCGTCGTAGAACGCGTCGTAGACGTCATCGGTGGTGACCACGGCGGCCAACGGCAGGTAGCCGCCCGTCAGTGCCTTGGACAAACACAGGAAGTCCGGACGGATGCCGGCCTGTTCACAGGCGAACATGGTTCCGGTGCGGCCGAAGCCCACGGCGATTTCATCGTGGATCAGGTGCACGCCATAGCGGTCGCAGGCCTCGCGCAGCAGCTTGAGGTACACCGGGTGGTACATGCGCATGCCGCCAGCGCCCTGGATCAGCGGCTCGACGATCACGGCGGCGACGGTGTCGTGGTGCTCGGCCAGGGTCTGCTCCATGGCCATGAACAGGTTGCGCGAGTGTTCTTCCCAGCTCATGCCCTCGGGGCGCAGATAGCAATCGGGGCTCGGCACTTTGATGGTGTCCAGCAGCAGCGCCTTGTAGGTCTCGGTAAACAGCGGCACGTCGCCCACCGACATCGCGGCGATGGTTTCGCCGTGGTAGCTGTTGGTGAGGGTGACGAAACGTTTTTTGTCCGGCAGGCCACGGTTGAGCCAATAGTGAAAGCTCATCTTCAGCGCGACTTCGATGCACGACGAACCGTTATCGGCGTAGAAGCAGCGGGTCAGGCCCTCGGGGGTCATCTTTACCAGGCGCTCGGACAACTCGATCACCGGCTGGTGGCTGAAACCGGCGAGGATCACGTGTTCCAGTTGGTCGACCTGGTCCTTGATGCGCTGGTTGATGCGCGGGTTGGCGTGGCCGAAGACGTTGACCCACCAGGAGCTGACGGCGTCGAGGTAGCGCTTGCCTTCGAAGTCTTCCAGCCAGACGCCTTCCCCGCGCTTGATCGGGATCAGCGGCAGTTGCTGGTGGTCTTTCATCTGGGTGCAGGGATGCCACAGCACCGCGAGGTCGCGTTGCATCCACTGGTTGTTCAAGCCCATCGGTGATCTCCTCGAAGCGGTCCTGCGAGCGGCGCAGGTGAAACAATCGCGCAAGCCTATGCAATGGTGGCCCGGGTCACAAGCCATTGTGGGGAATTCGGAGTAAACGTAGGACGGACTGTCACGTTTCTTAGGAATAGTCCTTAATCCTTGGTTAACTTACTGTGCATACGCTCCAGATCGTATTTCTCGATATTTCAAAGCAAAATTTTCCGCTTTAATTCGATAGGTAAATCGCTAGTCTTGGGCGCAGCTCTTACGGGATTAAGTACATGCAGCTACGTAACTCTCCGGCCCGTTATGGCTGGGTCAGTATGGTTTTGCACTGGGGCGTGGCCCTGGTGGTGTTCGGGCTGTTCGCCCTGGGCTTGTGGATGGTCGGTCTCGACTATTACAGCGCCTGGCGCAAAGAAGCGCCGGACCTGCACAAGAGCATTGGCATCACGCTGTTCGCCATCATGCTGGTACGAATCGTCTGGCGCCTGATCAGCCCGCCGCCGCCGCCGCTGGCCAGTTACAGCCGCTTGACCCGCATCGGTGCCGCGTTCGGCCACGCGTTCCTTTATCTCGGGCTGTTTGCCGTGATGATCGCCGGTTACCTGATTTCCACCGCAGACGGTGTCGGTATCCCGGTGTTTGGCCTGTTTGAAATTCCTGCCGTGGTTTCCGGTCTACCGGACCAGGCAGACACCGCTGGCGTGGTGCACCTGTACCTCGCCTGGGTGTTGGTAGTCTTCGCCGGCTTGCACGGCGTGGCTGCGTTGAAACACCACTTTATCGATCGTGATGCGACCCTCACGCGAATGCTGGGGCGCAAAGCCTGATGTTCAACCTCGACTCACAAGGAATAGAAAGCATGTTGAAAAAGACACTCGCTGCTCTGGCAATCGGTACTGCACTGCTGTCGGCAGGCCAGGTGATGGCCGCTGACTACAAGATCGACAAAGAAGGCCAGCACGCCTTCATCGACTGGAAAATCAGCCACCTGGGCTACAGCTACATCCACGGTACCTTCAAGGACTGGGATGGTACGTTCAGCTGGGATGCCGCCAAGCCTGAAGCCAGCAAAATCGCAGTCGACGTGAAAACCGCCAGCCTGTGGTCCAACCACGCTGAACGTGACAAGCACATCGCCAGCAAGGATTTCCTGGACGTTGCCAAGTTCGCGGACGCCAAGTTCGTGTCCACCGCAGTTAAATCCACCGGCGAAAAAACTGCTGACGTGACGGGCGACCTGACCTTCCACGGCGTGACCAAGCCTGTGACCTTCAAGGCTACGTTCAACGGTGAAGGCAAGGATCCATGGGGCGGCGAACGTGCTGGCTTCAACGCCAAGACCACGCTGGACCTGAACGACTTCGGCATCAAAGGCCCAGGCCCGACTTCCCAGACTGTCGACCTGGACATCTCGCTGGAAGGCGTGAAAGCGAAGTAATGCTTCGCAGGTAGGAGCGAGCAAGCTCGCTCCTACAGGCAAAAAAAACCCGTATCTAGCGATACGGGTTTTTTTTATGCCTCGCGGTTGCGGGTCAGCAATGCCGGTTTTTCACCACGAGGACGGCCTGGCAGTTGATCCAACTGCTCAGGTGTCGGGAAGCGATCAGCCTTCGACTCCTTGTGGATGATCTTTGGCGCCGGACCACCGCGCGGGTTCTGCACGGCTGGCTCGGACAAACGCGGCTGGTCATCACGGGCCGGGCGGCGGTTGTTGCTGCGCGAATCTTCGCGACGTGCCTGGCCATCACGCGGTGCACCGTTACGCGGGCCGCTGCGCTTGGCCGGCGGGGTGCCGGTCGTGCCGCCGCTGCTGTTGCGCGGGCCGTTCTGACGACCGCCCTGAGGCTGGCCGCCACGTGGAGCGCCAGTCCCGGCAGCTGCGCCCGGCGCCGGAGCACCTGGACGACGGCCACGGCCCTGGGCTGGCTTGGCCTGGGGTACGTAGTCAACGCGGTTACCAAAGTTATCCACGTCGTCGTCGAGGAACTCGTCGGGGGCGCGGTCGGCTGTGGCACGTGGCGGCTGGCTCGGCTGGCGCTGTTCGCGGGCCGGGGTGCCTTCACGGGGCTTCTGCTCGCGGGCTGGGCGTTCGCCACGGCCGTTGGTGGGCGCTTTTTCCTTGCCGCCTTTGTCTTTGCCCTTGTCGCGACGACCACCGCCACCACCGCCGCCATTCGGGCCATCGCCCTTTGGACCGCGTGGGTTACGTGGGTTGCGCACGTCCGGACGCTCACGCACTTCAGGCTTCTCGGCCTCAACGGCGCTGGCATCGAAGCCCATCAGGTCACCATCGGCGATTTTCTGCTTGGTCATGCGTTCGATGCTTTTCAGCAGTTTCTCTTCATCCGGGGCAACCAGGGAAATGGCTTCACCCGAACGACCGGCACGGCCGGTACGGCCGATACGGTGCACGTAGTCTTCGTCGACGTTTGGCAGCTCGAAGTTGACCACGTGTGGCAACTGGTCGATGTCCAGGCCGCGTGCGGCGATATCGGTGGCGACCAGGATGCGCACTTCACCGGCCTTGAAGTCGGCCAGGGCTTTGGTGCGGGCGTTCTGGCTCTTGTTGCCGTGGATGGCGACGGCGGTGAGGCCGTGCTTGTCCAGGTACTCGGCCAGGCGGTTGGCGCCGTGCTTGGTGCGGGTGAACACCAGCACCTGTTCCCAGGCGCCGGCAGTGATCAGGTGCGCCAGCAATGAACGCTTGTGGCTGGCAGCCAGGCGGAATACGCGTTGCTCGATACGCTCGACCGTGGTGTTCGGCGGCGTGACTTCGATACGTTCCGGGTTGTGCAGCAGCTTGCCGGCCAGGGCAGTGATGTCTTGGGAGAACGTTGCCGAGAACAGCAGGTTCTGACGTTTGGCCGGCAGGCGGGCGAGGACCTTCTTCACGTCATGGACAAAGCCCATGTCGAGCATGCGATCGGCTTCGTCCAGCACGAGGATTTCCACGTGGGACAAATCGACGCTGCCTTGGCCGCACAGGTCGAGCAAACGACCGGGGCACGCCACCAGCACGTCAACACCGCGGGACATGGCCTGAACCTGTGGGTTCATGCCGACGCCGCCGAAGATGCAGGCGCTGACGAACTTCAGGTCGCGGGCGTACAGCTTGAAGCTGTCGTGCACCTGGGCGGCGAGCTCGCGGGTAGGGGTCAGGACCAGTACGCGCGGTTGGCGCGGGCCGTGACGCTGGGATTTGTCCGGGTGACCGTTGGGGAACAACCGCTCCAGAATCGGGAGGGCGAAGCCGCCGGTTTTACCAGTACCTGTCTGAGCCGCAACCATCAGGTCGCGACCTTGCAACACGGCGGGAATAGCCCGCTGTTGCACCGGAGTAGGCTCGGTATAGCCCGCTGCCTCGATGGCGCGGACTAAAGCCTCGGAGAGACCGAGGGAAGCAAAGGACATGAGTAATCCTGTTTTAGTTAGGGCTTGGCCCAAAGGGATAATCTTGCCGGGCGTGAATGGCGCTTAGGGGAGCGCAATCCCGTCCGGTCCTGCTGCGTCTGGCGGGCACTCCACCGGCTCGCGCGGGCTGAAAGCTGCGCAGTAGCGGGGTTGGGTGCCTTTTTCAGGACCTCAGCGGCCGGGCGTGAGCCTGGCGGAAAGGCCGGAGTATAACAGAGCAATCACGGCGCGCTGCTTTCCTGCTGCTCAACGGTGCCTCCGGGCGCTGTTTTGGCTTGGATTCCACCATATTTGGCGCTCAAGGCGGCATAGGCCGGCTCCTGTTTGAAACGCTTGAGTTCGGCGGCAAAGCGTTGCACCAGCAGGTCCATCCCCGCGCCACGGCGAACGGCAAGGTATTGCTGCTGGCGGCTGACCACAACGGGAGCCTGGCTGACCTTGTCCTCCAGGCCCAGCGTCTTGATCACATGCTGGCCGACCCTGCGGTCGGTGATCGCCAGGTCGATGCGCCCCAGCAGCAATTTGCCGAAGTTGGCCTCATGGCTGGGGGCCGGCTCGCGGTTGAACGCGGCAGAGTCGCTGAAGGGGGCGCTGTACAGGTAGCCTGGGGACGTGCCGACAGTCAGGCCGCCAAGGTCGTCAAGGCTTTGGACCGGGTAAGGGCGCTCGTTGGCGTAGAACATCACGAACTCCACTTCCGACAACGGTTCGCTGGGGTACAGCAGCAGCGCGTCGCGGTCGTGACTGTGGAAAATATCCAGTGCGCCATCGGCATTGCCCTGGTCAAGCATGGCCAGACAGCGCTTCCAGGGCAGGAACTGCCATTGCACATCGACCCCCAGGCGCTGGAACACGATCACCGTGGTTTCGTAGTCCAGCCCGCGCATGGCGCCGTGTTCTTCATACACGTAAGGCGCCCAGGGCTCGGTGACAATGCGCAATTTCTCGCCATAAGCGGCCAGGCTCAAGCAAGTAAAAAGCGCAGCGGTCAACAGCTTCAGAATGACGGGCATGCCCCGAGGTTACGACGCCCGCGCGCTAAAGAGAAGCTCTGGCACACGCATCTGCGGGCAGCGCTATTTTGTCGGTGAAGTCATCAGGTGTGCGTAGATGGCTGCACGTCGCTCGCCCAGAATCAGGCGCACCACAGGGTTGGCGAACCAATGTTCGAGCTGGTGCGCGTCGACCGGGCATTTTTGCCGCTCTTCCTGATTCTGCAGGGCCTTGTCCCACCAGACCGGGCCACAGGCCTGGTCGAATTCATTTTCGTGCTCGTAGCAGCCGTAGAGGATTTCGCGGATGAACTGCTGCTTGCGTTTGGGCAAGGCCAAGGTGATCAGCTTGTACATCAAGCGCTGCAGGCGCGGCGGACGAGGCAGGTGGGCAGACACATTGCGGGTGTCGGCCAGGGCCTTGGCGCAGATGGGGTCTGCGGCGTGCTTGGTGATCCAAGCCTTTACCTTGGCGCGGAACAGCTGCTTGCGGCTCCAGTAATGGTGGATCAGGTCGGGACACTGGCGCACGTTGAGCGTGCGGTACACGGCCACTGACAGGCAGAATTCTTCCAGGGTGTAGGCGCCCCGGGCCATCGGGAACAGTTCGTCCATCAACTCGATCGAGCGATCAAGGATGTGCGCGTCTTGCCGGGCCAGGCCCATGACGCCGGAGTTGAGCAGCCACATGTCGTCGTCGGCCAGGCCTTTGTCTGCGAGGTGCTTGGCCATGGTTTCATACAGCACGCTTTCGCGGTTGTCGCCGTACTTGGCCTGGAAGGCATTGCACAGCACGGTACCGGGCGCGACGCGTTCGAACAGCGCCATGGGCGAGTCGTGGAAAAAAGTGTCGGTGTCGATCAACAGCGCGCGCTCCGCTGTTTCCAGCACCTGGCGCAACAGCACATGTTTGGTGCGGAAGTGGTAGCCGTGGGGCTCGCTCCAGCGTCTGCGCGTGGCGTCGTCCAGCGTGTGAACCTGTACCGGCAAGCCGCGATAGGGGGCCGGGTTGTCGCTGAACACCTGGATGTCCAATGGCATGTCCTGGGGGCCGCCCAGTTGGGCCAGGGCACTGGCGATGCTGAATACGGCTTCCTGATGATAGGTCTCGGCGCCGAATACCAAGTACACCAGTTGCGGGCGGAGAGTCGGGGACGCTGTATTCATGTACTGCAGGCTTCCTTTCCGGAGATATATAGACGAAAAAAACCCCCGTAATAACGAGGGCCGGGTACAGCGATTAAACCAGCCTAGCGTGGCAGTTTAAGGTTGTTCCAGATCGCGAGGCTTGGTTCAGCCTGGTTCAGGGTATAGAAGTGCAGGCCTGGCGCGCCACCTTGCAACAATTTTTCACACATATTGCTGATCACCTGCTCGCCGAACGCCTGGATGCTCTTAACGTCATCGCCATAGGCTTCCAGTTGCTTGCGCACCCAGCGTGGGATCTCTGCACCGCAGGCGTCAGAGAAGCGCGCCAGCTTGCTGTAGTTGGTGATCGGCATGATGCCCGGCACGATCGGGATGTTCACACCCATGGCCTGTACACGCTCGACGAAGTAGAAATAGCTGTCGGCGTTGAAGAAGTACTGGGTGATCGCGCTGTCGGCGCCGGCGTTGGCCTTGCGTACGAAATTCTGCAGATCGTCTTCGAAATTGCGCGCCTGGGGGTGCATCTCCGGGTAAGCGGCCACTTCGATATGGAAGTGATCGCCGCTTTCTTCGCGAATGAAGCTCACCAGGTCATTGGCGTGGCGCAGCTCACCGCTGGCCATGCCCATGCCGGACGGCAAGTCGCCACGCAGGGCAACGATGCGCTTGATGCCGGCGGCCTTGTATTGGGTGAGCAGGCCGCGCAGATCGGCCTTGCTGTCGCCCACGCAGGACAAATGCGGAGCGGCGGGAATTTTGACTTCGCTTTCAAGTTGCAACACGGTGTTGATCGTACGATCGCGCGTCGAACCGCCCGCGCCGTAGGTGCAGGAGAAGAAGTCGGGGTTGTAAGTGGCCAACTGCTTGGCAGTCGCCATCAGTTTTTCATGCCCAGCATCGGTCTTGGTGGGGAAGAACTCGAAGCTGTAGCGACGGTCTTGGGACATGGTCATACCCTTTGAAACTCAGAAGCCGACTGTGCAACCCATCTGCACTGTAGGCGCGAGCTTGCTCGCGAAGAACGTCAACGATAACGCGTAGAAACAGGATGTACGCGGTGTCCTTGAGTTTTTCGCGAGCAGGCTCGCTCCTACAGGTAGAGCAGGTTGGGCTGATTACTTAGTAGCGATAAGCGTGCGGCTTGAACGGACCTTCGACGGTCACGCCGATGTAGTCGGCCTGGGTCTTGGTCAGCTGAGTCACCACGCCGCCGAAGCCGCGGACCATTTCCAGGGCCACTTCTTCGTCGAGTTTCTTCGGTAGTACTTCCACGGTCAGGCGCTCGGCTTTCTGGGCTGGCGACAGGTCGGCGTATTTCTGGCCGAACAGGAAGATCTGGGCCAGTACCTGATTGGCGAACGAGCCGTCCATGATGCGGCTTGGGTGGCCTGTAGCGTTGCCCAGGTTAACCAGGCGGCCTTCAGCCAGCAGGATCAGGTAGTCGTCGTTCTGCGGGTCGAAAGCGCCAGCGCCGGTACGGTGAACCTTGTGTACCTGCGGCTTCACTTCTTCCCATGCCCAGTTCTTGCGCATGAAAGCGGTGTCGATCTCGTTGTCGAAGTGACCGATGTTGCACACCACGGCACGCTTTTTCAGGGCCTTGAGCATATTGGCATCGCAGACGTTGACGTTACCGGTGGTGGTCACGATCAGGTCGATCTTGCCCAGCAGGGCCTTGTCGATGCTTGCTTCGGTGCCGTCATTGACGCCATCGATGAACGGCGAAACCACTTCGAAACCGTCCATGCAGGCTTGCATGGCGCAGATCGGGTCGACTTCGGAGACTTTAACGATCATGCCTTCCTGGCGCAGGGACTGGGACGAACCCTTGCCCACGTCGCCGTAGCCGATCACCAGGGCTTGCTTGCCCGACAGCAGGTGGTCGGTGCCGCGCTTGATGGCATCGTTCAGGCTGTGACGGCAGCCGTACTTGTTGTCGTTCTTGCTCTTGGTCACGGAGTCGTTGACGTTGATGGCCGGGATTTTCAGCTCGCCCTTGGCCAGCATGTCCAGCAGGCGGTGCACGCCGGTGGTGGTCTCTTCGGTCACGCCGTGGACGCGGTCGAGGATCTGCGGGTACTTCTTGTGCAGCAGCTCGGTCAGGTCGCCGCCGTCGTCGAGGATCATGTTGGCATCCCAAGGCGCGCCATCTTTCAGGATGGTTTGCTCCAGGCACCACTCGTACTCTTCTTCGGTCTCGCCTTTCCAGGCGAATACCGGGATACCAGCGGCGGCGATGGCGGCAGCGGCCTGGTCTTGGGTCGAGAAGATGTTGCAGGACGACCAACGCACTTCGGCGCCCAGGGCCACCAGGGTTTCGATCAGTACGGCAGTCTGGATGGTCATGTGGATGCAGCCGAGGATCTTAGCGCCCTTGAGCGGTTGCTCGGCGGCGTACTTGCGACGCAGGCCCATCAAGGCTGGCATTTCGGATTCGGCGATAAAGGTTTCGCGACGGCCCCAGGCGGCGAGGGACATGTCGGCGACTTTGTAGTCGTTGAAATCTGCAGGCGTAATTACAGCGCTCATGAAGAGCCTCCATTCGTAGTGTGCGAATGGGCGCCGTTGTGCGTTTAGTATCAGGCCAGGGCAACCAGGCCGGACAACGCCCCATCCGAGCCTGACAGGTTGAACCTGCTGCAGCGCCCCTCGGACAGGTGGCGGGAGAAACGGTATCAACTGAAGATGACCGTTTTGAAGCGGTGGCGATTATAGCCGTGTACGCGATACTTCCCAAGCCTTTCTGTCGGCGGCATGCAGATCGCGCATGGGGTTGATAGGCAACGGCGCATAGAGCTTGGGGGCAGGCTCTGCCATGATGTTGCCCATCATTTGGCAAGACGCTTTGGAGTGACCATGAACTTCCACACCCGCAAATGGGTAAAACCTGAAGACCTCAACCCCAACGGCACCCTGTTCGGCGGCAGCCTACTGCGCTGGATCGACGAAGAAGCGGCCATCTACGCCATCGTCCAACTGGGCAACCAGCGCGTGGTGACCAAATACATTTCCGAAATCAACTTTGTCAGCGCCTCGCGCCAGGGCGACATCATCGAACTCGGGATCACTGCCACCGAATTTGGCCGCACCTCCATCACCCTCACCTGTGAAGTGCGCAACAAGATCACCCGTAAAAGCATCCTGACTGTAGAGAAGATGGTCTTCGTCAACCTCGGCGAAGACGGCTTGCCCGCGCCCCACGGCCGTACCGAGATCAAGTATGTAAAGGACCAGTTCCAGGAAGATGACATGCGCGAATAATTACATGCCACCGGTTTGATTTCTGTTGCCAGGTTGTTCCGGGTGGATCTTTTCCAGGCTCTCTCGTCACTCAGGATTACACCCCCGCAGAGAGAGTCAGTGCATGAAAGTGCTCAATCCGGTCACTCCTGTTCAGTCTCATTTGCATGGAAATGCCGGAGTCAGCGCCGATCACACGGCGAAGACGTTGTTGGTGGATAGTGGCGGCGAGCGCAATCTGACCCTCCTTCGCGATCCTCAAGGGCGGGTGGAGGTGGTGTTATCGCCGCCGCCCGTCACGCATTTGGTGCTCAGTGGTGGTGGGGCCAAGGGCGTCGCTTTCTCGGGAGGCGTGCAGGCACTTGAAGACGCAGGGACACTGGAAGGCATTCGGGTGATCTCCGGTTCCTCCGCCGGCGCGATTTCCGCAGCTTTGGTTGCCAGTGGCATGGGGGCGGCAGCATTCGATGGGCTGTCGGACAACATCAATCTGCCCAGTCTGCTGAACAGCAAAGACCCTGTGACGGCCTGGTTGCAGGAAGCCAGTTCGACGCTTGGCAAGCATGTGGGGCGCTTGCCGGGCCTGGCCGGCAACATTTCCCAGTTGCTGATGACCCTGCTGCCACGTCTGAAAACCGCTGCCGTTCCGCTGGAGGAAATGATCCGCGACGAGTCGCGCAAGGCGCTTCTTGGTCGTATTGCCGACACTCCCAGAGAAACCCGTCCCGCCGAAGTCATGTGCATTGCTGACAAGCTCAGTGCAGGTGGCGCGCCCACGTTTGCCGACCTTGAGGTGTTAAGTCGCAATATTCCAGCGGTCAAGCAACTCAATATCACGGGTACTGGCATGTTTGGTGGGCGCCCACAGTTGGTAGTGTTCAACAGCAGTTTGACTCCGGACATGGATATCGCCCGCGCCGCGCGTATTTCGGGTTCGTTGCCCGTACTGTTCAAAAGCCCTGTGGAACAAGGGCATGGCTTCCAGAGGGCATCTGAAACCACGGCCTTTCAGGATGGTGGCCTGCTGCTCAATACACCAGCGTCAGGCGTGGTGGACCGTTTGTTTTCCGAAAGCCCCCTGAGCAAGTCTGAGTCGCTGATCATCAAGTTCGAGTCAGACCCCGTCGGGGCGCCAGCCCAACGTGGCGGTTTTTTCAGCAGCCTGGTCGACTGCATCACGGGAACACCCCACTCGGCCGCCGAGGCTTACCAGGATAAAAGGCTCGAAGCATTTGCCGACCAGACGCTGGCGTTGCCACTTAATACCGAAAAAGGCGATTTTCGCGGCCTGCTCAACGGTACGGTCAACTTCACCATGAAGGATGAGTACAAGCAGCACCTGCAGGAGAGGGCGCGTGAAGCGGTGGAGGGGCATCTGCAGCGTCGTGCCACGACGCGTGAGTCTCACTCGTTCGGTACGCTGGATGAAGCGGTGCTGGCGATGGATGATAAAACACTGGCCAGTGTGCAGCCGGCATTGCAGAAAGACACGGCCGCTACCAGTGTGCTGATGTTTCGAGAAGAAGCGAAGCAGGTGTTGCACGCCCTGGACCGTGCGATTGCTGCGGTCGAGAAGTCCCATGATGGCTTGCTGTTCACACCGAAGCTGTCGTCGGCAGTTCGTAATCTGGATGCACTTGCCCGCAGTCCCGAGAAGATCGAATGGTTGGGACGGCGCTTGAATGACCCTGACCAGCATAATTTCCAGGCGTTGCTGCAAGTGGCTGCCAAACGGGGGGCCGGCGATGCTTCACCCTCTTCCAGGGTCATGACCTGCGCTGTCGCTGAAATGAAGCGGCGCGATATCGCGGTGAGTGCCGAGAGCTTTACGCGGGAGGTCATCTACCCATCGTTGTTCCGACCAGGCCAGCCGGCGTCGAATGTTGAACTGTTACAGCGCGCAGCCCGAGACTTGGCCGAGGCCACTTCGCCACTCGCGTTCAACCGTGTGCTCGATGACCTCAGCGAAAAATACCAGGCGCGCAACAAACCCTGGAGCACGCCTTCCAGTTCCACCACTGTGGAGATGGCCAAGGCTTGGCGCATGCCGGTTTAGTTGTCTGGTCACTGAACAGCTACCGCGCCAGCATGTCGTAGCTACAGGCACCCCTCGGACTCTGGAACATCATGGCTACCCACGAAGACGGCAAGACCCCCAACCTGTCGCAGGAAGAGCAACAGGACGTGGACAAGAACCAGCCACCCCGCGCCGCGGTGCTCCACGAAATCATCCGTACCCAGGGCGACCAGGAGTTGGAGCGCAGCGTCGCCGCCTTGTGGTGGTCGGCCCTGGCCGCAGGCTTGACCATGGGCCTGTCGTTGATGGCCATGGGGCTGCTCAATTCACGCCTGCCGGACGGCGAAGCGTTCAAGGTGATCGCCAGCTTCGGCTACTGCGCAGGCTTCCTCGCGGTGATCCTGGCGCGTCAGCAACTGTTCACCGAAAACACCCTGACCGCCGTGTTGCCGGTGATGAGCAAGCCTACACTGGCGAATGCCGGGCGGCTGATAAGGCTCTGGAGTGTGGTACTGGTGGGCAACCTGTGCGGCACGCTGTTGGTGGCGTATGTGATGCTGCACCTGCCGATCTTCGACACCAAGACCGACATGGCCTTCCTGGACATCGGGCGCAAGATCATGGAAAACGACGCCGGCCAGATGTTCGCCAAGGGCATCGTCTCCGGCTGGATGATCGCCACCATGGTGTGGATGATCCCTTCGATGGAAAGCGCCAAGATGTGGATCATCATTCTGATCACCTACCTGATGGCCCTGGGGGATTTCACCCATATCGTGGTGGGTTCGGCGGAAGTGTCATACCTGGTGTTTGCCGGTGAGCTGCCGTGGAAAGACTTCTGGCTCGTGTTTGCCGGCCCCACACTGGCCGGCAACATCATCGGTGGCAGCTTCATCTTTGCGCTGATCAGCCATGCGCAGATTCGTAGCGAAACCAAGGCACCTTCTGCAACTCACTCCGGCGCACGGGGGCAGCTTTCTCAGAGTAAGAAAAAGGCTTGATATTGCCCCGCAAAGACTCAAACGCGTTCTTTGCGGGGCACCTGGATCAGGACTTTCAGGCTTTGAGCGACGTGCTGGCAGAATCGGCGGCAATTGTGCGGTCAGGTGCCTTGAGTTGACCCTCCCACCGGGCAATCACCAATGGCGCCAGCGCGTTGCCCAGCACATTCAACGCTGTGACCGGCATATCCATCAGGCGATACACGCCTGCAATGATCGCCACTCCTTCCACGGGCAGACCCGCCGCAGTCAAGGTCGCGGTAAGGATGATAAACATGAAACCCGGCACGCCCGCCGCGCCCTTTGACGTCAACACCATGATCAATACCAGCATCCCCTGATCCGCCAGACTCAGGTCGATGCCATATGCCTGGGCGATGAACAACGTGCCCAACGCAGCAAAAAGCGATGCGCCATCCAGGTTGAACGAGTAGCCCAGCGGGATAACCATGCTGGTAATAGGGCGCGGAGCGCCGTAGCGCTCCATTTTTTCGATCAATTGAGGCATTACTGTTGCTGACGCGGCGCTGCTGTAGGCCAGCAACAATTCACTGCGTATCTCCCGCACCAAGTGGAAGAAGCCGACCCCCGCCAATCGTGCAACTGCGCCCAATACGCACAATGCAAATAACAGCACTGCGACATAAGTTGTGCCGATCAGTTTGGCCAGCGGCAGCAAGGCACTGAGGCCAAAGCTGGCGACGGTAACTGCGATCAGCCCGAAAATGCCGATCGGCGAGTAATGCATGACCAGATGGGTGACTTTGAACATGGTGTCGGAGATGCCCTGCATCACACTGATCAGGGGGGCCTTGCGCTGCTCGGGCAGCATAGACAAGGCGCAGCCGAACAGGATGGCGAAAAACAGCACGGAGAGCAGCTTGCCCTGCGACATGGCCAAGACGATGTTATCCGGCACGATCGCCAATAGCGTTTGCCCCAGATTCTGCGTTTTGCCGTTGGCGGCCAGTTCTGTTACTGGCGTCTGCAACGTGCTGCCAAATTCGGCACCTGAGCCGGGCTCGACGACGTTTCCAACGATCAGACCAAAGACGATTGCAATACTGGTGATCGTGAAGAAGTAAACGAAGGTCTTCACGCCAACGCGTCCCAAGGCGGCAGGATTTCCCATCCCGGCAATGCCGACGGTCATGCAAGCAAAGACCAAAGGTACGACGATCATCTTCATCAGCTTGATAAACAAGTCGCCTGCCGGTTGCAGCAGATTGTCAATGAACCACGTCTTGTGTTCGGGAAACTGGTTGAGAAGGATGCCGACGATTATCCCGGCGGCCAGACCGATCATGATGCGAGTCACAAGGCTGGTTGGTTTTTTGGTGGTCATGTAGGTGCCCCTTATTGTTGTAGATTTCAGGGATTTATTGAGCGAACAGCGCGGCGAAGTCCTTGAACCCTTTCACCTCGATGGGGTTGCCGCTGGGGTCAAGAAAAAACATCGTGCGTTGCTCGCCTGGCTCGCCAGCGAATCGGATCACTGGCGGAATCTCGAAACATGTACCCAGGTGGGTAAGGCGTTCGGCAAGCGTCAGCCATTCCTCAAGCGGTAACACCACGCCGAGATGCGGCATCAGGACATGATGCTCACCGACCAGCCCGGTACGTGTGGTGGGAAACGGCGTGCCCAAGTGCAGTGAAAGCTGGTTCCCGAAAAAATCGAAGTCGATCCAGCTCTCGCTGCTACGGCCTTCCGTGCAGCCCAAAACATCTCGATAAAAAATGCGCGCCTGATTTAGGTCATAAACATGATATGCAGCGTGGAAAGGTCTGTTCATGGGGGGCATCTCTGTGTGGGAGAACCCTCAAATTAAACAGGTCGTGTACCCGGGTAAAACGGGTTCGCCTTGGTCTGAGCGAAAGGAAAACTTATGGATGTTCGATTCCTGAGAAGTCTGGTCGCCGTCATTGAAACCGGCTCCATTGCTGCGGCCGCGCGACGTGAAAACCGTACCGCAGCGGCGATCAGCCAACGGGTCAAGACGCTTGAGCGAACACTGGGGTGCACGCTGCTTATGCGCACTGCGCATGCCGCATGGCCCTCAGACCAGTGCCTGCTGTTGCTGCCAAAAATTCATGCGGTCATTGAACAGGCGCGCGAGTTGCAGGAGGACCTGAGCCAAGATGGCTTATCGGGAGAGATCAAGATCGGTGCCATTTCGACGGCATTGACCGGGGTCTTGCCGGGGGCGATTGAGCGACTGGCGCTTTCGGCACCAGGGCTGAGACTGAAGATCACACCGGGTGACTCCAGAAGCCTCTATGAGAGATTGCTGGCCCAGGAACTGGACGCGGCGATTCTTGTCAGGCCACCCTTTCAGCCACCCAAGGCTTTGGCGACGACCTTGTTGCGGGCTGAACCTCTGATACTGATTGCCCCCGCTGGGTTTGGCACGCAAACGTTAGAAGCATTGCTGCGCGAGCGGCCATTCATCCGCTATGACGCTCGTTCGTGGGGTGGGCAGATTGCCCAGCGTTTTCTCGATGAACAGTCCTTTGATCCGCAGGTGTTGTGTGAGCTGGATGCCTTGGAAACCATCGTCATACTGGTCGCCCAAGGCATGGGTGTATCACTGGTGCCGCAGTGGGCAGGGATGTCTCGCAATGGCCTGTGTGTCTTGCCGGTCGACGACGCGCCGCGCTATGCGCGGGATCTGGTCGTCATGCATAGCTCGACGCCGCGGCGCCCACTGGCGATGCGGCACTTGCTTGAACACCTGGGCAATCGCAGTGCGCCCTTAGGCAAACGTGTGATGTAGCGACGTAATTGCTCACAGCTTCACTGAGGCTCGGCTATGCGCTTTACGACTCGGCCAATGGTCAAGCCCTGCACCAGGATCGACGACAGCACCACGATGTAGGTGATGCTCAGCAGCAGATCGCGCTCCGGACCCAGTGGCAGGGCCAGCGCCAGTGCCACTGAAACCCCGCCGCGCAAACCGCCCCAGGTCAGGATACGGATGGTGCCGCGCGGCACCGTGCGCCAGCGGCGCAGCAACAGGATCGCCGGGGCCACGGTCAGTAGGCGAGACAGCAGGATCGCCACCGCCAGCAAACTGGCCGCGAACACGTGCAGCCAGTTGAACGGCAACAGCAGCAGCTCCATGCCGATCAGCGCAAAGAGCAGCGCGTTGAGCATGTCATCGAGCAGTTCCCAGAAGCCGTCCAGGTAGCGCCGGGTCATGTCGTTCATCGCCAGCTTGCGCCCCAGGTTGCCGATGATCAGCCCCGCCACCACCATCGCGATCGGTGCGGAGACGTGCAGTTCGGTGGCCATCGCCGAGCCGCCGATCACCAGGGCGAGGGTCAGCATCACTTCGATCTGGTGCTGTTCGATGCTCTTGATCATCAGGTACACCAAGTAGCCGATCAGCCCGCCGAAGACCACGCCGCCAATTGCCTCATGGGCGAACAGCATGGCCGTGGCGCCCACGGTCGGCGTCTCGCCCAACTGCGCGATACCCAGCAATACGGTAAACACCACCACCGCCGTGCCGTCGTTGAACAGGCTCTCGCCCACAATCGTGGTCTTCAGCGGTTTCGACGCATTGGCGGTTCGCAGCACGCCCAGCACCGCAATGGGGTCGGTGGGCGAGATCAGTGCGCCGAACAGCAGGCAGTAAAGGAAGCTCACGTGCCAGCCAAACAGGGCGAAGATGTAATAGGCCAGGCTGCCGATCACCACGGTGGCGATCAACACGCCGAAGGTTGCCAGCAGGCCGATGGGCCAGCGGTAGCTGCGCAGGTCGTTCAAGTTGACATGCAAGGCGCCCGCGAACAGCAGGAATGACAGCATCCAGTTCATCAGCAGGTCGCCGAAGTCGATCTGGCCGATCAGTTGCTGGATGCGCTCCTCCAGGCCTGGGTAGCCGAGCAGGCTCAGGCCTTGCAGGATCAGGGAAAACAGCAGGGCCGTGACCATGACACCGATGGTGGGCGGCAAGCCGATAAAACGGAAGTTCACGTAGGTGAGCAGGGTGGTGAGGCAAATGAAGGCGGCGACAAGTTCAAGCATCCGGGGTCCTTGGACGGTGGGTGGTGGAGTGTTAGTGGGGGGATGGACCGCAGTGGCGGCTTGAGGTTGCAAGGTCTTGGGCGAAAGTGCGGTAGAACCTTTCGGTGTCGCGCGGCTCATAGCGGTTAGGTGCGATATTAGGTTTTTAGTGCTAGAACTCTAATCGCTTTATAAAACTACAAAAGGAATGAGTGATGACGGCTGCTTTCTGGTGTGTGTTGATCGCGATTTTTCTGCCTTACCTGTGTACGGGGGTGGCCAAGTTCAGTGGCGGCAAGTTCGGGCTACGACAGAACCACGACCCGCGTGCTTTCCTGGATACACTCGACGGGTTTGCCAAGCGGGCCCACAGTGCGCAGCTCAACAGCTTTGAAGTGACGCCAGCGTTTGCGGCGGCGGTGATTATCGCCCATTTGGCCGGCACGGCCGAACTGGTGACCATCAATGTGCTGGCCGTGCTGTTTATCACCAGCCGCCTGCTGTACATCATTTGCTACCTGGCCGACTGGGCGATGTTGCGTTCGCTGGTGTGGGCGGTGGGCATGGCGTTGATTGCGAGTTTCTTCTTCGTCTCGATCTGACCCGATTTATGTAGGAGCGAGCTTGCTCGCGAAGAATGAACAGACGACGCGGGCTGCCAGAAAGCGCTGCGTTATCGTTGACGTTTTTCGCGAGCAAGCTCGCTCCTACGGGGTGTTTTCGGCGAATGTCAGGTTCCGGTAGGTGCATCCGGCACCTGCGGCAATGCCGCGCCCTTGGGCCACAGCATCCAGATCTGCCCTTGCTGCTTCATGTTTCCCGCCAACTCTCCGGCAGCATCACCCGTGCCCCAGAACAAATCCGCGCGCACTTCACCGGTGATTGCACCGCCGGTGTCCTGCGCGGCGACGGGGCGTGCCAATGGCGAGCCGTCGGGCTTGGTAGTCGACAGCCACAACAGGCTGCCCAGCGGAATCACCTTGCGATCCACCGCCACGCTGTAACCGGCCGTCAACGGCACATTCAGCGAACCGCGTGGACCTTCATTACTGTCGGGGCGTGCGCTGAAAAACACGTAGCTGGGGTTGCTCGCCAGCAGTTCCGGGATGCGTTCCGGGTGCGCCTTGGCCCAAGCGCTGATGGCGCCCATGGTCACGTCTTCTTTCTTCAACTCGCCTTGCTCCACCAGCCAACGGCCGATAGGGCGGTAGGGGTAGCCGTTTTGGTCGCCATAACCGACGCGCAGCTGGCGCCCGTCCTTGAGTTGAATGCGGCCCGAGCCCTGGATCTGCAGAAATTGCAGGTCCATCGGGTTGGTCAGCCAGGCAATCGGCTTGGCGGTGGAGCCTTGGCCGTTGATCGCGCTGGCATCGTCATAGGGCTTGAGCACGCGGCCTTCGAGGCGGCCGCGTAGGCGCTTGCCCTTGAGTTCCGGGTAGATGCTTTCCAGATTGACGATGATCAGGTCATCCGGCACGCCATACACGGGCACATGAGCGGCGGCGGTCTTGGTCAGGCTACCGGGGTATACCGGTTCGTAGTAGCCGGTGATCAAGCCGTTGGGGGTGTTATCAGCCGAACGCAGGCCGAACACATCCAGGCGCTCTTTGAGAAACCCGCGCACCGCTACGGCATCGCCGGGCACGCTGGCTGCTGCGGCACAGGTCGCGCCCCATACCGGGTCTGCCTTGAGGCGTTGGCAGGCGCTGCGCCAGGATTCAAAACCGGCCAGCAAGTCGGAGTCGGACACGCTCGGCAAAGCCTCCCAAGGGGCATTCACGTAGGTGGCCACGGCGTGGGGTTTAACAGTTTCATCTTTGCCGGCGTCTTTGCCCGCGTCACAGCCTGCCAGCAGTGCAATTATCGGCAGAGCCCACGCCAGGCGGCGGCTCCAGTGTTTCAATGTGAAATTCATGCAAACAGTTCCTGAAGCGATTGCCTGCGCCGCAGCGCCTGTGGGCAATCCTTATTATTAATAGGGCTATTGGTCTTTACGGGCGGGGCGAGGATACTGGCCGCCGTTTCCCGTGACCCTGAGCCACCATGACTTTTAAAAAAATTACATTTGTGCTGTTGGCCTGCCTGACGCTGTCCGCCTGCGGCGGTGTCGACCCGAATTCGCCCCTGGGCCAGCGCAAGGCGATCTTCAAGCAGATGCTCAAGACCGGCGAAGACCTGGGCGGCATGCTGCGTGGGCGCATCCCCTTCGATGGCGCGAAATTCGCCGAAGGCGCGGTCAAGCTCGATGCGCTGTCCCATGAACCGTGGAAACACTTTCCGAGCGTACGCGAAGAGGATCACACCAGTGCCAAGGACGACGTGTGGCAAAAGCAGGCGCAGTTTCAGCAACTGGCTCGCGACCTGGAAGCGGCCACCGGTGAGTTGGTGATCGCCAGCCAGGTGCAGCCCTACAAGGCCAGCAACCTTTCGCCTGCCGTACAGAAAGTCGAAGATGCCTGCAGTGCCTGCCATAAACAATTTCGGGATCACTGACCGGTTTTACTGGTCGAGTTCTTCCACGGCGTCTTGCAGTTCCTTGCGTGACTCGGCGAGTTTGTCCTTACGCTTGTTGATCTTGTCCGCGTCGCCTTTTTTCATCGCCTTGTCGAGGTCGGCCTGACGGCGGCTGACCTCGTGCTTGGCGTCGAGTACCTTGTTTTCGCGCTCCTTCCTCAAGGAGGCATCCGTGCAGTTGGCGGTGACTTCGCTCAGGGCTTTTTCCAGGCCGGCTTGCTGGTCGCTGTTGCCGTGGGCCTTGGCCTGTTCGATCTGGGTGCTGATGGCCTGGCGTTTGGCGGCACAGCCGGTGAGTGGGGTGGCTTCTTCGGCGGCCAGCAGTGGCGTGGCCATGAAGCTTGCGACGGTCAACAGGGCGAAAGGGGCGAGGAATTTCATGTGGAGCTCCAGGTGCGCAAATAGCAGGGTGAATTCTGCTGTGATTCAAAGGTGGCTGGGTTGGGTTCAAAAACCGTCTATTCCGGCCACGCGTAATGTTTCAGCCAGGGTCTGTACGTGTGGGTCGCGAAAAAAAGCGCTCAGTTGCGCCGCGCGGCCCGGGCCGATGCCATCGATGGCCAGCCAGGCCTGGGTGTCTCTGGCGACCAGCGTCTGCCAGTCGCCTTCCAGGTTGTTACGTGCCGCAGGCGGTACACCCAAGGCCTTGAGCCATTGTGCAAAGGGGCGTTGCCGAGCGCTGTGAAGGCTGTGGAGCAGCCGCGTGCGGCTGCGCTCACCGAAGCCATCAATGTTAGCAAGCTCTGCCGCATCCAGGGTTAACCAATCGAGAAAGCCTGCGATTAGACCGGCCTGGATCAATATGTTCCACGTCTCGCGGCCTATGTGCGGCAATGCCAGGCCCTGGTTGCCGCTCAGCCAGGTAAGGCGTGCGAGCAGCTGTTCTTCGCAGCCGGGGTCCAGCTGCCAGCAACTCAACGCGTGAAAGTCCCGAGGATCGGGCACTGGCAGCTCGACCCTGGTGGTATTGCGCAGGATCACTTGGTCCAGCCGAGGGATCACTTGGCCCGCCAGGCTCACGGACACTTGGTCGCCCGGGCGAATATCCAAGGCCTGCCAGCGCTTCAAGGAGCCAGCGTTGACCCGGCTGATCCGGCGGTCGTCCAGGCGCACAGGCTCCAGTTCCAGAATGGGGGTGATGCGTCCGGTGCGGCCGATCTTGAACTGCACCTGGCGCACCAGAGCCAGGGCTTTGGAGGCGGGGTACTTCCAGGCGACCGCCCAATAAGGCGCGCTGACCTGCCAGCGCTCGGCAGGTGCGCGTAATGCCTGGTGCAGCACCACCCCGTCGCTGGCGAAGGGCAGTGGGTGGTTGTACCAATAAGTGCGCCAGTGCCCGGCTTCGGCGATGTTCTGGACTGGCTGGCTATAGCGCTGGCTGTCGGTGAACCCCCAGCGTGCCAGGGTGGCCAGGCGTTCGGCAAAGGCAGCGGGGCCGTTCGGCCAGGCCCAGACAAACAGGCCGATGCCGGCGGCGTCGGTGTCGCTCAACTGCCGGCGGTTCATCATTCCAGCCACCTTGCTGCGCGTGTTGAGCCCGCCACGAGCCGATTGCACATGCTCGTCAAGGCGCCAGTAGAGCTCGCCTTGCAGCACCAGATCGATGGGTTCCGGCAGTTGCTGGACAATGGCGGGGATCTTGCGCGCGGAGGCTGACCAGTCCTGGCCGAGTGCGCCATCGCCTCGGCTGATCAACTGCTTCAATTGGCCCTGGCGATACACCAGGGTCACCGCCACGCCGTCGACCTTGGGTTGAATCCACACGTCTTGTCGTGTGTTCAGCCAGGCGCCGACGGCTTGTTCATCCAGCAGTTTTTTCAGGCCTGTATGGGCGACCGGATGCGGCAAGGTGCCCCGGGCGCTGGCCAGTGGGTTGTCAGGTTGGGTGGTGGCTTGTGAGAAACACTGGCGCCAGTGGGCCAGACGCTGGCGGGCCTGGTCGTAGAGTTCATCGCTGACGGCGGATTGGCCGAGGCGGTGGTAATTGTCGTCCCACAGGCGGATTTGTTCGGCCAGGGTGTCGACCTGGGTCCGGGCCTCATCGGGGCAGTTTTCAGCCCAGGCCGAAAAGGGTAGGGCGCTGAGTAGAAGAGCAATCAATAAACGCATCATGAGCATCCTTGCTCGAAAGGGGCGCCCAGCCTAAATGATCCCTTCACCCACAAAAAAGCCCCGACGATGCGGGGCTTTTTACCGGGTGTTTCGGCTTACTTGAACAGACCGCCCAGTGCTTTCACGGCATCAGGCTTATCAGCCTTGGCTTCCTGGGTTTGCTGCTTGGCGTCGGCTTTGGCCTGGGCTTCAGAGAGTTTGTCACAACCTTTGTTGATCTGGTCTTGCGCCGCTTTGAAGGCCTTCACTTTCAAGCTGTCGTTGCTGGCTTCGGCCGCATCGATCTTGGTTTGCAGGTCTGCGGATTGCTTTTGGCAGTCGCCAGCGTTGCTGACACCCAACTGGGAGCCCAGGGCGCCACTCAGTGCGCTCAGGTCGGCGGCGTGGGCCGACAGGGCGAACAGGCTGATCAGAAGGGCGGCAGGGGCGAGCGGGGAGATGCGCATGAAAAACCTCAATGTTCGATTGCCTGCGCACTTATGAATCCCGGGCTGGCGCAGGGCAATATCCAAATAAGGTAGAGGCCCGAGAGGGCGCGGATTCTAGAGGGCCATTATTTCGCCTGCAAGCATTGGATCCAAAAAATGTGAAGAGAGTCCCGCAATAAAAAGCCCCGCCGGGCAAACCCGGCGAGGCTTTATGTACCGTGAGCGTTTACAGGCCGGCGGCAGTGCGCAGGTCGTTGGCGCGGTCGGTTTTTTCCCAGGTGAAGGTGGTGAAGGTGTCGTCACCGACGGTCTTCTGCGCAGGGGTACGACCGAAGTGGCCGTAGGCTGCGGTTTCCTGGTACATCGGGTGCAGCAGGTCGAGCATGGTGGTGATCGCGTAAGGGCGCAGGTCGAAGATCTCGCGCACCAGCTTGACGATCTTGTCATCGCTGATCTTGCCGGTGCCGAAGGTATTCAGCGAGATCGACGTAGGCTGGGCCACGCCGATGGCGTAGGACACCTGAATCTCGCAACGCTCGGCGAGGCCGGCAGCTACGATGTTCTTGGCCACGTAGCGACCGGCATAAGCGGCCGAACGGTCAACCTTGGATGGGTCTTTACCGGAGAACGCGCCACCGCCGTGACGGGCCATGCCGCCGTAGCTGTCGACGATGATCTTGCGACCGGTCAGGCCGCAGTCACCTACCGGGCCGCCAATGATGAACTGGCCGGTGGGATTGATGTGGAACTGGGTGTCCTTGCTCAGCAGTTCGGCCGGCAGCACGTGCTTGACGATCAGCTCCATTACGCCTTCGCGCAGGTCGGCGTAGGAAACGTCCGGGTTGTGCTGGGTCGACAGTACAACGGCGTCGATACCGACCACTTTTCCGCCTTCGTAGCGGCAGGTCACCTGGGACTTGGCATCCGGGCGCAGCCAAGGCAGCAGGCCGGATTTACGCGCTTCGGCCTGACGCTGCACCAGCTGGTGCGAGAAGGTGATCGGTGCCGGCATCAGCACCTCGGTTTCGTTGCTGGCGTAGCCGAACATCAGGCCTTGGTCGCCGGCGCCCTGGTCTTCCGGCTTGGCACGGTCGACGCCCTGGTTGATGTCGGGCGACTGCTTGCCGATGATGTTCATCACGCCGCAGGTCGCGCCGTCGAAGCCGACGTCGGAGCTGTTGTAGCCAATGTCGGTGATCACATCACGGACGATCTGCTCCAGGTCAACCCAGGCGGTAGTGGTCACTTCGCCAGCGATGATCGCTACACCGGTTTTCACCAGAGTCTCGCACGCCACACGGGCGAACTTGTCTTCAGCAATGATGGCGTCCAGCACCGCATCAGAAATCTGGTCGGCGATTTTGTCCGGATGCCCTTCAGACACGGACTCGGAGGTGAAAAGGGAGTATTCGCTCATCTCGATGTTTTCCTGATATTTACCGATGGTGAGTGTCGCCAGTCGGTCGCTGAAAGTGGCGGACCTGGATCTGGAAACCATTACGTAAACCTACATAGAGGCTTTCCCCGGGAACGAGTCCCGCAGCGGTGGCCCAACGGGCCAGATCGTCCTGTTCAAAACCCAACCAGAGATCACCGCAGGCCTCCCTGGCCCAATTCTGGTTGTGGCTGCATAAATCCGTAACCAACAGGCTACCGCCGGGTTGCAGCAACCCGGCCATTTGCTTTAAAGCGTCGGCGGGGGCTGCGAAATGGTGCAAGACCATGTTCAGCACCACGCAATCGGCCTTGATCGTTGTGCTGCTCAGAGCGTCTGCCAACTGCAGGCTGACATTGCCCAACGCCTCGCGCTCACAGAGCTGGCGCGCCAGTTCGAGCATCGCCGGGCTGTTGTCCAGTGCGGTGACTTGCTGAAAGCGGCGCGCCAGTTCCGGCAGGAAACCGCCATCCCCAGGCCCCACTTCCAGTGCCGTGGCCCCTTCACTGAAGCTCAGCTTGTCCAGCAGCGCCAGTACGCTGTCGCGGTATTGGGTCAGGCCTGCGATCAGGTCCTGTTGGGCGCGAAATTTGTCGGCAACCCGTGCGAAAAAGTCCTGGCTCGCGGCGGCCCGTTGCCCGTGGACCTGGCCGATGCGTGACTGCACGTCATTTGGCAGGCTCAGGCTGTCCACTTCCTCAAGTAAGGCGGCGTGCAGCTTGCCGCCGAGCAGGTCGGTGTGGGGCAGGGCGCGGCGGTAGAAAATCGCATTGCCTTCGCGGCGGGTGGCGACCAGGTCGGCCTGGGACAGCACCTTCAGATGGTGGCTCATGCCGGACTGGCCGATGGCGAAGATCTGTGCCAGTTCCAGCACGCCGAATGAATCGTTGGTCAGTGCGCGCAGTACGTTCAGACGCAATGGGTCGCCAGCGGCCTTGCACAAGGCTGCCAGGTCTTCGCCGTCGTCAGGACGCAGGGTGGGCACGGGTAGGTTCATAAGACCAGCAGTCTAGTGACGGGTGGGTATCCTCGCAAGGTCAATATCAAAAAGTTTTGATATTGGTCGATAAGTGGCGGTTATAAGCAGCCGCTATAACCTTTAGACGAAGCGGTTAAAGGTTTCTGCAAGCGATTGCCGCCCAAAGCACAGGAAAAACACCTGCAAGTGACTATCTGTCATTGCCCGCAGGCGGTGGCTGAGGGAAAATGCCGGTCCTTTTTTCCGTTTCTTTTAATCATTCACTCTTCAAAATCCTCAGGAGAACAGCGATGCCCAGCCGTCGTGAGCGTGCCAACGCCATTCGTGCCCTCAGCATGGATGCCGTGCAAAAAGCCAACAGCGGCCATCCCGGTGCCCCGATGGGCATGGCGGATATCGCCGAGGTACTTTGGCGTGATTACCTGAAGCACAACCCGAGCAACCCGTCGTTCGCCGACCGTGACCGCTTCGTGCTGTCCAACGGCCACGGCTCGATGCTGATCTACTCGCTGCTGCACCTGACCGGCTACGACGTCACCATTGATGACCTCAAGAGCTTCCGCCAGCTGCACAGCCGCACTCCGGGTCACCCTGAATTCGGCTACACCCCAGGCGTGGAGACCACCACCGGCCCCCTGGGCCAAGGCCTGGCCAACGCCGTAGGTTTCGCGCTGGCAGAAAAAGTCCTGGGCGCGCAATTCAACCGCCCTGGCCACGACATCGTCGATCACCACACCTACGTGTTCCTGGGTGATGGCTGCATGATGGAAGGCATTTCCCACGAAGTTGCTTCCCTGGCCGGCACCCTGGGCCTGGGCAAGCTGATCGCCTTCTACGATGACAACGGTATCTCCATCGACGGCGAAGTCGAAGGCTGGTTCACCGACGACACCCCTAAGCGTTTCGAAGCCTACAACTGGCAGGTAATCCGCAATGTCGACGGCCACGATCCGGAAGAAATCAAGACCGCCATCGACACCGCCCGCAAGAGCGCGCAGCCGACCCTGATCTGCTGCAAGACCACCATCGGCTTCGGCTCGCCGAACAAGCAAGGTAAAGAAGACTGCCACGGCGCCCCACTGGGTGACGCGGAAATCGCCCTGACCCGCGAAGCGCTGAAGTGGAACCACGGCCCGTTCGAAATCCCGGCCGACATCTACGCCGAATGGGATGCCAAGGAAAAAGGCCTGGCCACCGAAGCCGAGTGGGACCAGCGCTTCGCTGCCTACTCCGCTGAGTTCCCTGAATTGGCCAATGAGCTGGTGCGCCGCCTGGCCGGTGATCTGCCTGCCGACTTCTCGGAAAAAGCCTCGGCCTACATCGCCGAAGTCGCGGCCAAGGGCGAGACCATCGCCAGCCGTAAAGCCAGCCAGAACACCCTGAACGCCTTTGGCCCGCTGCTGCCTGAGTTCCTCGGCGGTTCGGCTGACCTGGCCGGTTCCAACCTGACCCTGTGGAAGGGCTGCAAAGGTGTCTCGGCCGAAGACGCCAGCGGCAACTACATGTACTACGGCGTGCGCGAATTCGGCATGAGCGCCATCATGAACGGCGTGTCCCTGCACGGCGGCCTGGTGCCTTACGGCGCGACGTTCCTGATGTTCATGGAGTACGCACGTAATGCCGTGCGTATGGCCGCGCTGATGAAGAAGCGTGTGATCCATGTGTACACCCACGACTCCATCGGCCTCGGCGAAGACGGCCCGACGCACCAGCCGGTCGAGCAACTGACCAGCCTGCGTACCACGCCGAACCTGGATTGCTGGCGCCCAGCCGACGCGGTGGAATCGGCGGTGGCCTGGAAGCATGCGATCGAGCGCAAGGACGGTCCTTCGGCGCTGATCTTCTCCCGTCAGAACCTGCAACACCAGGTGCGTACCGACGCGCAGATCGCCGACATCAGCCGTGGCGGCTACGTGCTCAAGGACTGCATCGGCGAGCCGGAGCTGATCCTGATCTCCACCGGTTCCGAAGTGGGCCTGACCGTTCAGGCGTACGACAAGCTGACTGCCCAAGGCCGTAACGTGCGCGTTGTGTCCATGCCGTGCACCAGCGTGTTCGAAGCCCAGGACGCCGGCTACAAGCAATCGGTGCTGCCGTTGCAGGTCAGCGCGCGTATCGCCATCGAAGCGGCTCACGCCGACTACTGGTACAAGTACGTGGGCCTGGAAGGCCGCGTGATCGGCATGACCACCTACGGTGAGTCGGCGCCGGCGCCAGCGTTGTTCGAAGAGTTCGGTTTCACCCTGGAAAACATCCTGGGTCAGGCTGAAGAGCTGCTGGAAGACTAAGTCAGTCTGCGTTGTCTGTACTGGCGCTATCGCGGGCAAGCCCGCTCCCACATTTGGATCTCGGTCTACTGTGGGAGCGGGCTTGCCCGCGATGGCGATACTGCATTCAACACCGAACTAACCTTGATCGAGAACCCCATGCCCCAACCGCGTCCCTACAAAGTTGCACTCAACGGCTACGGCCGCATTGGTCGTTGCGTCTTGCGTGCTCTGTTCGAGCGAGGGGCGGCAGCCGGGTTTGAAATTGTCGCGATCAACGATCTGGCCGACATGGCCAGCATCGAATACCTGACACGCTTTGACTCCACCCACGGCCGTTTCCCCGGCGAAGTGCGGGTCGAAGGCGATTGTCTGCATATCAACGGCGACTGCGTGAAAGTATTGCGCAGTGCCACCCCCGAGGGCATCGACTGGGCGGCGCTCGGCGTCGACCTGGTGTTGGAATGCTCCGGTGCCTACAACACCCGTGCCGATGGCCAGCGTTTCCTCGACGCCGGCGCTCCGCGTGTGCTGTTTTCCCAGCCGATGGCCAGCGAGGCGGATGTCGACGCCACCATCGTCTTCGGCATCAACCAGGATTGCCTGACCGGCAATGAGCTGCTGGTGTCCAACGCCTCCTGCACCACCAATTGCAGCGTGCCGCTGTTGCGCCTGCTGGATCAGGCGATCGGCCTGGACTACGTGTCGATCACCACCATCCACTCGGCAATGAATGACCAACCG
The DNA here is from genome assembly GCF_007828335.1 of Pseudomonas sp. SJZ103. Taxonomy (NCBI): domain Bacteria; kingdom Pseudomonadati; phylum Pseudomonadota; class Gammaproteobacteria; order Pseudomonadales; family Pseudomonadaceae; genus Pseudomonas; species Pseudomonas sp. SJZ103. The sequence goes on along the minus strand of NZ_VIUN01000002.1, from coordinate 179,373 downwards.
GTGATCGACGCCTATCACCATGAAGACCTGCGCCGCACACGCTCGGCGTTCCAGTCGGTGATTCCGGTGTCCACAGGCCTTGCCCGCGGCATTGAACGCCTGCTGCCGGAACTTGCCGGGCGAATCCAGGCCAAAGCCGTACGGGTGCCGACGGTGAACGTGTCCTGCCTGGACATCACCATGCAAACCGTCAGTGACACCGATGCCGTGGAGGTCAACCGGATCCTGCGCGACGCCGCCACCAGCGGCCCGCTCAAAGGCTTGCTGGCCTACACCGAGTTGCCCCACGCCAGTTGTGATTTCAACCATGACCCGCATTCGGCAATTGTCGATGCCAGCCAGACCCGCGTTTCCGGCCCGAGGCTGGTGAACATCCTGGCCTGGTTCGACAACGAATGGGGCTTTGCCAACCGAATGCTCGACGTTGCGGAACATTATCTGCATATCGCCTCTAAACAACCTCAACAGTAATTCAGGAACTGCCACCCATGACCGTGTTGAAGATGACCGACCTCGATCTGCAAGGTAAGCGCGTACTGATCCGCGAAGACCTCAACGTCCCCGTCAAGGACGGTGTTGTCACCAGCGATGCGCGAATCCTGGCCTCGCTGCCGACCATCAAGCTGGCCCTGGAAAAAGGCGCGGCCGTGATGGTCTGCTCCCACCTGGGTCGCCCGACCGAAGGTGAGTTCTCCGCCGAAAACAGCCTCAAGCCGGTAGCCGACTACCTGAGCAAGGCCCTGGGCCGTGACGTGCCGTTGGTGGCTGACTACCTGGACGGCGTTGACGTTAAGTCTGGCGACATCGTGCTGTTTGAAAACGTGCGCTTCAACAAAGGCGAGAAAAAGAACAGCGACGAACTGGCCCAGCAATACGCCGCCCTGTGCGACGTGTTTGTGATGGACGCTTTCGGCACTGCCCACCGTGCCGAGGGTTCGACCCACGGCGTGGCCAAGTTCGCCAAGGTGGCGGCTGCCGGCCCATTGCTGGCGGCTGAACTGGATGCACTGGGCAAAGCCCTGGGCGCTCCGGCCCAACCGATGGCTGCCATCGTTGCCGGCTCCAAGGTGTCCACCAAGTTGGACGTGCTCAACAGCCTGAGCCAGATCTGCAACCAGTTGATCGTCGGCGGCGGCATTGCAAACACCTTCCTGGCTGCAGCAGGCCACCCGGTGGGCAAGTCCCTGTACGAGCCGGACCTGCTCGATACCGCCCGCGCCATTGCCGCCAAGGTCAGCGTGCCGCTGCCGGTGGACGTGGTGGTGGCCAAGGAATTCGCTGAAACAGCCGAGGCCACCGTCAAGCTCATCGCCGACGTGGCCGCCGACGACATGATCCTCGACATCGGCCCGCAAACCGCAGCCAACTTCGCTGAATTGTTGAAAGCCTCCCAGACCATCCTGTGGAATGGCCCGGTCGGCGTGTTCGAGTTCGACCAGTTCGGCAATGGCACCAAAGTGTTGGCCAAGGCCATCGCAGAAAGCTCGGCATTCTCCATCGCTGGCGGCGGCGATACCCTGGCAGCTATCGATAAATATGGCGTTGCTGACCAGATCTCCTACATTTCCACCGGTGGCGGCGCATTCCTCGAATTCGTCGAAGGCAAAGTCCTGCCAGCCGTTGAAGTGCTGGAAACCCGAGCCAAAGGCTAAGGCTCGTGATCCGGAAAAGGAGCATTCCCATGATCAAGTCGTTGGCAATGGTGATCGCAGCGGGCCTGTTGGCCGGCTGCGGCAGCACGCCAAGCGCAGCCCCGCCGGCAGGGAAACCTGCCTCGGAGCAGAAAAAAACCTGCTACCAGGCTGACTGGCAAGCCGAGACCATGCCGGTGATCAACAAGCGTATCGGCAACGAACGGCTGGAGAGATATGACTCTGCGCCCAACGGTCAGGAACAGGGTTGCCCTTGACGGGTCTGATCAACTAACCGACGGCATCGGCGGCCTTTGGCCCCGCTGCGAGGATTGGCTATGAAAGGCGTTTTCGCCCTGGCAGCCCTGGCCCTATTGGCCGGTTGCAGCAGCATGAACATGTTCAACAAGGCAGAGCCGGAAGGTAAGTGGACCACCTGGACCTGCGACAGCAAGGCCGAGGTCAACTGGCGCTTCGCCAACCAGGCCCGCAGTGAGGTGGATGTACGCCTCGGCGGTTCCGACCAGGTTTATCGCCTCAAACAGGATGTGGCGGCTTCGGGCGTGCTGTACAGCAACGACCAGTTGGCGTTTCACACAAAAGGTGAGGAAGGCCTGGTTTACTGGGTTGCCACCGACGATTTGATCGGGCGCGGCTGCAAGGCCCAGTAAATAGAACGCGGCCTCACCATCGATGAGACCAAAATGTGTGGGAGGGGGCTTGCCCCCGATAGCGGTGGATCAGCCAACAGAGTCATCACTGACAGGCTGTCATCGGGGGCAAGCCCCCCTCCCACATCAGCAATAACGATTCAGCACGCCAGGCATGCAAAGCCTGACCTGCAATAACTTGAATAGCAGCCGCCGCTACGGCAGGCTTGCACGATTAACGACCCTCGACCGGGAGAGACAACACAATGGCACTTATCAGCATGCGTCAAATGCTGGACCACGCAGCCGAGTTCGGCTACGGCGTCCCAGCCTTTAACGTCAACAACCTTGAGCAGATGCGCGCCATCATGGAAGCCGCTGACAAGACCGACTCCCCAGTGATCGTCCAGGCTTCGGCCGGTGCGCGCAAATACGCCGGTGCTCCTTTCCTGCGTCACCTGATCCTCGCTGCGATCGAAGAATTCCCACATATCCCGGTGTGCATGCACCAGGACCACGGCACCAGCCCTGACGTGTGCCAGCGCTCCATTCAACTGGGTTTCAGCTCGGTAATGATGGACGGCTCCCTCGGTGAAGACGGCAAGACCCCGACCGACTACGAGTACAACGTGCGCGTAACCCAACAAACCGTGGCCATGGCCCATGCCTGCGGCGTTTCGGTTGAAGGCGAACTGGGTTGCCTGGGTTCCCTGGAAACCGGCATGGCCGGTGAAGAAGACGGCATCGGCGCCGAAGGCGTGCTGGATCACAGTCAGATGCTGACCGACCCGGAAGAAGCTGCCGACTTCGTCAAGAAGACCCAAGTGGACGCCCTGGCAATCGCCATCGGCACCAGCCACGGCGCCTACAAGTTCACCAAGCCACCGACCGGCGACGTACTGGCCATCGACCGCATCAAGGAAATCCACAAGCGCATCCCTAACACCCACCTGGTGATGCACGGCTCTTCCTCGGTACCGCAAGAATGGCTGGCGATCATCAACCAGTACGGCGGCGACATCAAAGAAACCTACGGCGTACCGGTTGAAGAAATCGTCGAAGGCATCAAGTACGGCGTGCGCAAGGTCAACATCGACACCGACCTGCGCCTGGCGTCCACCGGCGCGATGCGTCGCCTGATGGCCACCAACCCGAGCGAATTCGACCCACGTAAATTCTTCGGCGCTACCGTGACTGCGATGCGTGACGTATGTATCGCACGTTATGAAGCCTTCGGTACTGCGGGCAATGCTTCGAAGATCAAGCCGGTTTCGTTGGAAGCGATGTACCAGCGGTATTTGAAGGGTGAGTTGAACGCTAAGGTCAACTAAGCCTAACGCGTTAATTAAGAAGCCCGCAGCGATGCGGGCTTTTTTGTGGGCAGGATTTTTATTGAGTTAATTTAAATGTCATACCCAACCAGCTGTGGGTCTGCGTGTGAGGCTCAAGGGGCGTAGACAGGTTTTCGATAGTAAAGGAAATAAACCGCAGTTGACATTGAAGCGGTGAAAAAAGCAGCGCAGGCTGCCATAACAAAAGGTGTTGCTCGATCACCAGCAGTTATTAACGCCGTTCCTAAAATCGGTCCGATGATAATGCAGAGGATTTGGACACTTCTAAAGGATGTAGATACCCTTCCAATATTTTCAGAAGGGCACAATTGTTGAAGAATTATGCTTGAAGAAATTATTAATAGCTCATAGCCAAATCCGTTGATAAACCAAACTACGGGATAAAGAAATTGCCTGCCGGGTATTTGTAAACGTGTGAGTGTTGCAGTTACCAATAATGCAATCGAAAAAATAATTAAGGCGTATGTTCGGATTACCACCTCATCGACAGTCTTAAGTTTAAATTTTACCAACAGTGCCGCCCCTACGGCGCCCGCAGCGGTTGCAGAAATGATCATTGAAAAAACAACGGGCGGCAAACCTTCATGCGCTAAAAAGGAAGCGAGATGCGGGTCGTAAACTCCCAGGGCTAATGAGGTCAGTAAAGAATATAAAAAGCCAACGCGGAGTTGGAAGGGAAGTAGTTTAAATATAGGAAAACCCCTTAATATATCCCGATATAACGAAATAACCTTCGAAGGTGCGCATTCAAGTTTCGGTTGGATTGCTGCGCAGAGAGACACCAGAATTGGAAGGCTAAAAAATACCGAGGCCGCCGATAGGAAGAAAATATTATTAGGTAACAATATCACGGTTAGCAAACCTGCCAGTAAAGGAGCAAGAATTTTCGAAGATTGATCTAACAAGCTCACAGAACTAAAGAAAGACTTGCGTTCGTCGGTGCTGATCAACTGCTGTACCGCAACGGTGATTGAGGGAAAGTAAATAAGGTTTGAAATGCTCTTTAAAACAAGCAGCCCTAAAAACACATTAAAGTTTGGCGAAAATGCGAGGCCAATAGTGGAAGCTATACGGAGCATCGCCCCCACAAGCAATGTTTTTCTAACGTCCTGTCGATCTATGAGCGTTCCTACTACGGGTCCAAGAAATAGCATAGGCGCGCCTAAACAAAAGGCCAGCATCGCTATTGATGAGGGCGAGGCCTGCCACCTATAGACGGGTACAGTAAATACTAGAAAGATATCCAGCCATAATGACAGACTGGATAGTGCTTGCACGCAAATGAGTTTATGTGGGTTTTTCATTATTGTGGTCTACACTCTTTAAAAAAAGACTATTCTCAAATACGAATCCGTCAAGTCCGTGCTCATTCGCAAAACGGTGGAGGTCACTTAGTTTATTTATAAACCCACGGCCATTAAAATTCAGTGAGGTGTTGCAGAGTACACCTACTCCTGACACGTCCCGACACGCGTTTAGTAACTCATGCATTCTAGGGTTCTGAAAGTTATTAACTGACTGAGGACGAGCGGAGTTATCAATATGCGTCACAGCCGGTATGGCGTTTGATACCACAGTGCGGAATTCCAGCATATAGGGCGACGGGTGAACGGGGTAAAAATAATCGGCAAGGCATTCTTCCAAGCATACCGGTGCGATAGGTCGAAACCCTTCTCTATTTTTAATAGCGTTTAATTTCGCAAGATTTTCTCTAGGATACGGTGCCGCTAATATCGAACGGTTGCCGAGTGCTCTCGGGCCCACCTCATACCGGCCTTGTACCCAGCCCAATATGTAACCAGCATTAAGCAATTCTGCTACGCGCCGTGGATAATAGGGCTCTTTAACAAAGTAATCAGTGCCTTCGAGGTCGTCATGTGAGAGCTCCCCCGCATAGGGCGACCACGTGACCTTGGCAAGCCCTCTGGTGTATAACATCGCATCAATGGCTGTGCCTATAGAGGAACCGCTGTCGTTTGTGCACGGGGGAATAAACACATCAGAGAAAAGCCGTGTTTCTATCCACTTTGAATTCCAGTCGCAATTTAATCCACACCCTCCGACAATTAATAAGGGGGCATCATCAACAACTATGGTTTTTGCAAAATCGTGAAAAATTTTAAATATCGCGTTTGAAAAGTGGTAGGCAAGTGATGCGAAACGGGGCGCGTCAAGTCCCACGTTGAAATAAGCGCTACTTTGAACCTGGTGTTTATTTATTTTTCTGAAGTTTGAGTTTTTATTGAGCAACGTAGCGATAATGGCTTTGCCTTCTTCATCGAGTTGGCCATTTTTTCCATAGGCAGCCAGCGCCATGAGCTTCCCCGCATCGCTCAAGCGAATTTGGCCCGCTCCTAAATTAAACGTTGGGTCAGCCAGCCCATATAAAAATGCAAATCTATCCCCGGGGTCGTCAATTACTCGACCTAAGTGTGTGATATTTACATCTTTATCAATTCGATAAAATGCGCCGAAGTGGCCTTCCCGTGTAGGTAGGAACAGTAACCATCTTGATGGTGAAATGAGGGTTGGTGTAGGCGTCATTCGATTGATTTTTGAGGGTCGGCTCTATAAATACGCGTTTCATATATAGTTCCTTTTAGTGTCGCTCCGCACAATTGCGATGCCATTGAACCGTAAGGAGGTACTTTTTGCTTGTCAATAATTTTTATGTGCTCTCGTGGCGTTAAGCGCGTGATTAATCGCTTATGATTGTCGGATATTTCTTAGTTAATTTTCCTACTCTGTGCTTGCTATTTGATCTGTGGAGTAGTTCATTCATGAAGCAGGTTGTTTAGTTGCATGGCATAAAAAATTGTAAGGAGCCAGTGTCTATCCAACCCTCTCAGACGAATGCGTGAGGAAACTGTTTTCAATTGAATACTTGATGGTCTTGAAATGTCCGTTCAATACAGCATTTCAATACCTTTGTTTGCAACAAGTCTTGTATGAGTGACATTCAAGGTTATTTTTTGCGGCCGTAAAGGGATCAGCTCTGAGGTGGTGTATCAAAACCCCGGTGCTCAATCACCCGGAACAAATCACTGACGTCCTGCACCAGAATACGTGCGGGGTTAGCCAGGTTGTTCAGGTCGCGCTCGGCGAAGTCCGGCAGGCTGGAGCAGGCGATCAGGTTGAGGTGCTCGAGGGCCGCGTTCAGGCGTTCGCGCAGGCAGGCGTGGAGGTCGAGCAGCGGGGCGTCGCTGTCGATCAGGAGTACGGGGTAATCGGTGGCGGTTTTGGTGCAGGGGGTGAAGCGACGGGGTGGTAGTGGGGCGTTCATGGCAAATCCTTAACTCAAGAAAAGAATGACCACCGTTTGCTGCGAAACAAATTGGGTGGCAGCGGTGCGCGGGTTCGCAGACCGAGGAGTTAAGACCCGGCAGACCCGAAGGTCTCCCACACACAGCCACCATAAAATAAACGTTGGGCGCAAAAGCGCTCGTCGTTTAGCGGGGTGGCGGAGTGTCAGTCGCGGGAAATAGTGGCGACACTCCGCCATCGCGGGTAAGCCAGGCTCCTACAGGGTTAGTGGCTGTTCAAGAGGGGGGAATAGTCTCTGACGCCATCAGACAATCCCTGCTCGAAATGAGGCCAGTCCCTTCACTCGTGATCAATATCCAACTTCGCAAACGTCACCTTTGCGCCTTCCTTGCTGTCCCCGCTGTTGTCCTGCACATAAGCGCCCGCCTTGAAGTACAGCGGCTTGGCCGCCCACGCTGCACCGATGCGTTCGTTCCACTCACTGTCGGCGGCGTACACGCTGAGCAGCCCGGCTTTGTTGAGGTTGATCACGTAGGTAAAGCTTTTCTCCAGCGGCACATTGGACGCGACGATGATCACGCGGCTTTCATTTTCATCCGGGCGCATGCGCACCTTGGCGACGATGTTGCCGGTCTGGGTCTTTTCCTTGAACTGGTATTCGAGTTTGATCAGCGGTTTCTGGCTGTCGTAGGCGTGGATCTGGCCGATGACGATCTTGCCGCTGGAGGGCACCTGGTTGACCGCGAGGGTGGCGCGCAGGAAATTATCGGCTTCGGGGTAGGTCCAGTTGCGTAGACGGCCGTCGGCGTAGGTTTCGCGCAGTTCGCTGCGTGGGTACACGGCGTTTTCGGTGCGGGTGCCGGTGACCGGTGTCCAGAATTGCACGTTGCTGCCTTCGGCCTGGAAGTATTGGTCGTTGAAACCGCTCATCAGTTTTGGGGTGTCGATGGTGGCGGGCGGGGAGCCGACCGGAATGCTCAGGTTCCAGGTGGAGAGGTCGATCATGGCGTTGGCCTTTTACAGGGGGTGAAGGCTTTGGCCCGGGGGCCTGACAGGTTCTTTATAGGCGGTGGTCGGCCAGTTGTTAAACATTTACTGGCAATTTATTGGCGCCAAAGGAATGCCAAAAAGCCATGTTTCCCATGAAACGTGGGCTGTAGAGGTTGACCGTTAGTCGGCTGACTGAACTTTGGCGCAATGATGGCATCCACGTCACTTCTGATTTTCAGGAACCGGGGCTAGAGTGAGGCCTCAATGTTTGTCCGGGTTTTCTCTCAGAAGTGACCGGAGTAGACCTAAGGAAGAGACCTAGCATGGAATGCGCTCCACCTCATGGCGATGGCAGTTCGGTTCTTCTGGTGGTCGATGACTACCCTGAAAATCTGATCAGCATGTGTGCGCTTCTACAACGCGATGATTGGCTGGTGGTGACCGCTGCGTCCGGGGTGGAAGCCCTGGAGTTGCTGCTGCAGCATGATGTCGACCTGGTGCTGCTGGATGTGATGATGCCCGGCATGGACGGCTTCGAAGTTGCCCGCTTGATGCGCGGCAGTCACCGCACGCGCATGACCCCGATCATCTTTCTAAGCGCCAACGCCCAATCGCCCGCCGCCGTGCTGGAAGGCTACGCCAGCGGCGCCATCGACTACCTGTTCAAACCTTTCGACCCGCACATTCTCAAGCCTAAGGTCCAGGCGTTGCTGGAGCACCAGCGCAACCGTCGGGCCTTGCAGCGCCTGAGTCATGACCTGGAGTCCGCCCGGGCGTTCAATGCGTCGGTGTTGGATAACGCCGCCGAGGGCATCCTGGTGGTGAGTGAAGAGGGCGTGATCGAATACGCCAACCCGGCGATTTCGCGCCTGCTCAATGCCACGATCCAGGAACTGCAAGGCCAGGACTTCCTGAGGTTCCTGCAAAAACCCCATGTGCCCGTCTGGCTGGAGTCGCAGATGTTCGCCGGCTATCGCCGGGGTGAAACCTGGCGCCTGCACGATGCGCTCCTGCGTACCGGCCGTGGCCAGCAAGTGCCGGTGGCGTTGTCCTGCGCGCCGCTGCCGGCTGAGCAGAAGGCCATGGTGGTGACGGTGCTGGATATGTCCGAAGTGCGCCACCTGCACCAGCAGCTGGAGTTCCAGGCCGTGACCGACCCGCTGACGGGGCTGCTGAACCGGCGCGGTTTTTACCAGGCGGTGGAAAACACGTTATTGCGCAGCGAGCGGACAGAGCAGGCCCTGGTGCTGCTGTACCTGGACCTTGACGGCTTCAAACGGGTCAACGATTCCCTGGGCCATGATGCCGGCGACCGGGTTCTGCGCTGGGTCTCGGAGCAATTGCAGGGCTGTCTGCGTTCCTACGACATTCTCGGCCGCATGGGCGGCGACGAATTCACGGCGTTGCTGGAGCTTGAGTTCCCGGAGCAGGCGGCAAAAATTTCGGAAAAACTGATCGAGCGAGTTTCTGCGTGCCAGCAGGTCGATGGTTTGGATGTCATGCTCGGCGTCAGTATCGGCATCGCCACCTTCCCGGACTGTGGCTCGGATTTGAATGGGTTGTTGCGTGCGGCCGACATCGCCATGTACGAAGCCAAACGCGCAGGCCGTCAGCAGTATCGCTATTACGACCAGGAAATGAACGGGCGCGCCCGCTCGCGGCTGATGCTCGAAGACAGCGTGCGCACGGCGATTCAGAACAAGGATTTCACCTTGGTCTATCAACCTCAGGTCTCGCTGGTGGATGGCCGCCTGCGCGGCGTTGAGGTGTTGTTGCGCTGGCAACACCCCAGCGTCGGCGATGTGCCGCCGGGGCTTTTTTTGCCGTTGCTGGAAGAGGCGCGGCTGATCAGCCAACTGAGCGCCTGGATTTACCAGCAGGTTGCGGCCCAGCGCCAGGCCTGGCAGGCGACGTTCGACGATGAATTGGTGCTGAGCGTGAGCCTGAGCAGCAGCCAATTCAATACGCCTAACCTGGCCAATCAGTTGCAGCAGGTGTTGGAGCGACATGGGCTGCAGGGGCGTCAGCTGGAGGTGGAAATCAGCGAGGACTGCCTGATGAGTAACCTGGAAGAGGCCGCCAAGCAGCTCAAGTTGCTGCGCCGTATCGGGGTGCGTATCGCCCTGGATGACTTCGGTTCGGGGCAGTGTTCCCTGGCGCATTTGCGCGACCTGGCGTTCGACACGCTCAAGCTTGATCCGCAATTGGTTGCGCGGCTGCCGGGCTCGGTGCGGGATGCGGCGATGGCGCGCAGCATTATCGAGCTGTGCGGGCATTTTGAGGTGGTCGTGGTGGCCGAGGGTGTAGAAACCCAGGAGCAGGCCCAGTGGCTCAAGGCCCAGGGTTGCCCGTTTATCCAGGGGCCGTGGGCGGCGCAGCCGTTGATAGCCGAAGAAGTGCTCGACTGGTCGCGCGCTCGCGTGCGCTGAATTCGCTACACTGGCGCCATTCGAATCCTGTTGCAGACCCCAATGACCGCGCTGAAATACCTCCAGGCCTACCCCGCAGCCCTCCAGGAGCAAGTACGCCAACTGATCGCCAAGGACCAGTTGGGCGCCTATCTGGAGCAGCGTTACCCCGACCGCCATGGGGTGCAGAGCGACAAAGCCCTGTACGCCTATGCCCAGGCCTTGAAGCAGGAACACCTGCGCAACGCGCCGGCCATCGACAAAGTGCTGTTCGATAACCGCCTGGACCTGACCCACCGAGCCCTTGGCCTGCACACCACAATTTCACGGGTGCAGGGCGGCAACCTCAAATCCAAGAAAGAGATCCGCATTGCCTCGCTGTTCAAAGAGGCCGCACCGCAATTCCTGCGCATGATCGTGGTTCACGAGCTGGCGCACTTCAAGGAATCGGACCACAACAAAGCGTTCTACAAACTCTGCGACTACATGATGCCCGGCTACCACCAGGTGGAATTTGACCTGCGGGTGTACCTCACGTATCGCGACCTGCAGGGCAAACCCTGACCGCACAAGGCGACTGACCATGGATGTGAGCAAGACCAAAAGCAGCTTCTACCGCCGCCTGTACGTGGCGTACCTGATCGACAGTGGGTTGGCCAGCAGCGTCCCGGCATTGACCGACGTCACCGGCATGCCCCGGCGCACCGCGCAGGACACGATTGCGGCGCTGGCCGACTTGGATATCGTGTGTGAGTTCGAGCAGGAAGAGGGGGCCCGCAACCATGCCGGGCACTATCGGATTCGCGACTGGGGCGCGATTGATCGGGGGTGGATCGAGGTGAATCTCAGTCAGATCAAGCGGGTTCTGGATTACCCCTGAGTTCAGCGGTGGCTGGGCCGACGCTATCGGGAGCAAGCCCCCTCCCACAGTTTGAACGGTGAATACATTCAAAATGTGGGAGGGGGCTTACCCCCGATGGCAGCCTTAAGCGCGCCGCATCCCTATATGTGGAATGTCATCCTCCAGGTATTCCTCACCCGCCACCACAAACCCATACCGCCCGTAATACCCCTGCAAATGTGCCTGGGCTGACAGGAAGATCGGCGTCTCGGGCCAGATATCCTCAATCTGCCTGAGGGTTTCTTCCATCATCTGGTGCCCCAGCCCGGTGCCCCGTGCAACCGGCGCAACGATCACCCGGCCGATCACCACGTCGCCGCCCTGGGACTCCGGGTCCAGCAGGCGCAGGTAGGCCACCAGTTCGTCGTCTTTCCAAGCCATCAGGTGGTGGGTATCGCCCGTCAGGTCTTGCCCGTCGATGTCCTGGTAGACGCACTTCTGTTCGACAACGAAGACCTCGCCGCGCAAACGCAAAATGGCGTACAGCTGCTCCTTGCCCAGGTCAGTGTGATGCTTGCAGACCCAATCGACTGTCATGGTGTGTTCTCACGTAAATGTCTGTTCTGGATAGTAAGCGCGACGGGCAGCGGTGTCTAAATCAACTATTTTTGTGAATGAAATCAATTTGCCATCATTGAGTGCTCTCGACGTCCGTTTCTTTGTGTAATCTGAGCTAATGTTAGAACCTCAGGCACTGCCTGAGCTAAGGCCACCGCCTGCCCCCCAAGGACGTTGAGCATGCCGCGATTGTCTCGTGCCGTTGCTTTGATTGGAGTGTTTTTGCTGGCGATGCCTGTGTACGCACAGCGTTTGCGCCTGGTCGCGGATGCCTGGCCACCCTTTACCGATTCCACCTTGATCAATGGTGGGTTGGCGACCGACATTGTCACCACGGCCTTGGCCCGCGCGGGTTACGCCAGTGACTTCGAACAGGTGCCCTGGGCGCGGGCGCTGATGGGCGTGGGCGACGGGCGTTATGACGTGCTGGTCAACGCCTGGTACGACGAGGCGCGTACGCATTTGGGGCAGTTCTCCGGTGAATACCTGCTCAATCGCGTGCGTTTCATCAAGCGCCGTGACGATCCCATTGAATTTCAGAACCTGGAACAGTTGCACGACTATCCCATTGCCGTGGTGCGCGGTTATGCCTATTCGGCGGCGTTCGATGGGGATGTGCAGTTGCAGAAAGTGCCGGTGCATAACTTCGCCATGGCGGTGCGCATGCTGGCGGCGCAGCGGGTGCGGCTGACGGTGGAGGATGAGTATGTGGCGCGCTATTACCTGTCGCGGGAATCGGCCCGGGTGCGCAATTCGGTGGAATTCTTACCCACGCCGCTGAGCGAAAACAGCCTGCATATTCTGGTCAGCCTGAAGCACCCTGAGCATGCGCAGATCGTTGCCGGTTTTGACCGCGAGATTGCCAGGATGAAGGCCGATGGCAGTTATGCGCGGTTGATGAAGGCCCATGGCATGTAATGCCTGTGGGCCTCATCGGGAGCAAGCCCCCTCCCACAGTTTTGATTTGTGAACACAGTCAACATGTGGGAGGGGGCTTGCCCCCGATAGCGGACTAAGCCGCGCTGGTGTCCTTGATCAAATGCGCCGCCAAGGTGCGCAACGGTCCCAACTGCCGGCATATCAACGCCAACTGCGTCTGCACCAACCGCTGCCCTTCATCAATCTCATCCGGCATCTGTTCCAGGTCCGCCGCCAAGGCCTCCTCGGCATCGCTCTGAATCGCAATCGGCTGCTTGTTCGCCAGCCCCGTGGCGATTTCATCAATGCTCGCCGCCAGGCTATTGCCGGCGCCATCGATCAAGTGTTCACGCACCTCGGCCGGCAGCTGGGTTTCGCGGTGTGCGCCGAGCCCCGACAGGTAGCTGAGCAAGGTGTGCGACAGCACCAGGAAGCGGAAGCCCACATCCGCTTCCTTACGGAAATGACCAGGTTCCATCAGCATATTCGCCAGGGTGGTGGACAGCGCCGCATCGGCGTTGTGGGCATTGCGCCGGGCCAGGCGGTAAGCCAGGTCGTCGCTCTTGCCGGCGGCGTATTGCTGCATGATCTGGCGCAGGTAAATGCTGTTGCAGGTCAGGGTGTTGGCCAGCACCTTGTTCAGGCGCCGACCTTGCCAGTCCGGCAGGAACAGGAAGACCGCCAGGCCTGCAATCAAACTGCCGAGCAAGGTATCGAACAGCCTTGGTAAAAACAGCCCGTAGCCATCGCCCACCTGGTTGAAGCAGAACAACACCATCAGGGTGATGGCTGCCGTGGCCAGGGTGTAGCGGGTGGTGCGGTTGATAAAGAACACCAGGCCGGCGGCGATGGCGAACATCGACTGCACCAGCGGGCTTGGGAACAGATCGAACAGCGCCCACGCCACGGTGAGGCCGATGGCGGTGCCGATGATCCGCTGGCCGAGCTTGCGCCGCGTGGCGCCGTAGTTCGGTTGGCAAACAAACAGCGTGGTGAGGATGATCCAGTAGCCCTGGGAGGCGTGGATCGCATGCAGCATGCCGTAGCCGACGGTCAGCGCCAGGGACAGGCGCAGCGCATGGCGGAACAGCAGCGACGTCGGCGTCAGTTGCGTACGCAGGCGCGTCCACATTTCCTTCAGGTTACGTGGGGCGCGGTCCAGCAGGTTGCTGTCGGTGGCGTCGGCCAGGGCATCGGGGTTGCTCGCGTCGCCGAGCAGGCGGTCGAGTGTGGACAGGTTGGCCGCCAGGGCGCGCAACGAACGCAGCAGGCCACGCCAGGCCGGGTTGCTCTGGATGCGCAGGTGTTCCAGGGAGGCATTCAGGTCGCTGAGGGCTTCGGCGAAGCTGTCGTCATAGATGAACGGCTGGCGCAGCTGGATCGACTCGGCCAGGGCCTGGCAGGCCTTGCCTTGCTGACGCAGCAGGCGTTGGCAGCGGAACAGCACATCGCTGTGGAAGAACGCATCGGCCAGGGCGTTGTAAGGATAGTGGGACGAGCTGGCACGTTCGTGGATGTCCTGGGCCAGGAAGTACAGCTTGAGGTAGCGACTGACCTTCGAGCCCGGTCGGCCATTGCCTACACGGTGCAGGATGATTTCCTTCGCCGCATTCAGCGCCGCCACCACCCGGCCATTTTGCTGGGCCAGTTCCAGGCGGCGAGCTTCCACGTCCAGTTGGCGAATCGGTTCGAACAACGATGATTTGAGCTTGAGGTAACGCCCCAGCTCGCGGAACAACCGCGCCAGGCTCTGCTGCACCGGCTGGTTGGAAAACAGCGCCTGCCACAGCACCGACAACGCGCCGTACCAGGCGGCACCGGCCACCAGCAGCAACGGCTCATGCCAGAAATCACTGACGGCGCCGCCGCGCTGGTCCACACCGATCATGGTGTAGACCGACAGGATCAAGGTGGCAGAAGCAATCGCACCATAGCGTTCGCCCAAGGCGCCGAGCATGGTCAGGCAGAACGTGGCCAGGGCCAGGGAGATGGCGAAAATCCAGGGGTAGGGGAACAGCAGCTCCACCGACAGCGCGGCGATGCTGAAACACACCAGCGTCACTGCCAGGGCGTTGAGGCGGCCTTGCCAGCTGTCGTCGGTCTCGGCCAGGGCGCTGGCGATAATCCCCAAGAACAGCGGGATCAGCAGGGTCATCTCATCCTGATACCAGCACAGCGTCATGCTGCCGGTGAGGGCGATGAACACCCGGATGCTGTAGCTGAATTTATCCAGCGCCCACAGGCGCCGCATGGACTGCTTGAACGAGGTCGATGACATGAAGTCTGGAGTCTTCCGGGACGATGCCGCTAAATTGAGCCATCAGTGACGCCACGGCAAGGGTGGTGATCACATCTGACAGCAAATTATTCTCAGGCCTACCGCAAATCAAAATGTGGGAGGGAGCAAGCCCCCTCCCACATTCTTCAGGCGTACTGCGCTGCGGCGTAACCCGACGCCCACGCCCACTGGAAGTTAAGCCCGCCCAGGTGCCCGGTCACATCCAGCACTTCGCCAATAAAGTACAAGCCCGGGCTTTTCAGCGACTCCATGGTCTTGGACGACACTTCCCGCGTATCTACCCCGCCCAAGGTCACCTCGGCCGTGCGGTAGCCCTCGGTGCCGGCCGGCACCAGTTGCCAGCTCGAGAGTTTTTGCGCGATGTCGGCCACTTCGGCGTGGGTGTACTGCTTCATGGGCTTGGACACGAACCAGGTTTCCGCTAGCAGGTTGGCCATCTTCTTGGTGAAGATTTCACCCAGCAGGGTTTTCAGCTCGCTGTTGGGGCGTTCGACCTGCTGCTGTTGCAGCCAGGTGTGGGCGTCGTGGTCGGGCAGCAGGTTGATCTCCACCGTGTCGCCGGACTCCCAGTAGGAGGAAATCTGCAGAATCGCCGGGCCGCTGAGGCCGCGATGGGTAAACAGGAGGTTCTCGCGAAAGCTCTGGCCGTTACAGCTGACCAGGCAATCCACCGAGGTCCCGGACAGCTCGCCGCACAAGTCCTTGAGCTGGTCGGTGATGGTGAACGGCACCAGCCCGGCGCGGGTCGGTAACAGCTCATGGCCGAACTGCCTGGCGACTTGATAGCCAAAACCGGTGGCGCCCAGAGTCGGGATCGACAGGCCGCCAGTGGCGATCACCAGGGATTCGCAGCGCAGTTCACCCAAGGTGGTCTGCAACTGGTAGCCGCTGTCGACCTTGGCGATTTCTTCAATCGAGGTGTCCAGGTGCAGGCTTACGCCGGTCTGGATGCACTCGTCCAACAGCATGCCGAGGATGTCACTGGATTTGTTATCGCAGAACAGCTGGCCGAGTTTCTTCTCGTGGTACGGCACGCCGTGCTTGGCCACCAGCCCGATAAAGTCCCACTGGGTATAGCGGGCCAGGGCCGACTTGCAGAAGTGCGCGTTGTGCGACAGGAAGTTGGCCGGCTCGGTGTACAGGTTGGTGAAATTGCAGCGGCCACCGCCGGACATCAGGATCTTCTTGCCGGCCTTGTTCGCATGGTCGAGCAACATCACCTTGCGCCCACGCCCGGCGGCGGTCAGTGCGCACATCAAGCCTGCGGCGCCGGCGCCAATGATCACAACTTCGGTCGAGCGCACAGCAATGTCCTCATACAAATTCTGAATTGGAATACAGTCAAATGTGGGAGGGGGCTTGCCCCCGATGGCGGTGTATCAGTGACAGATGTACTGACTGACACACTGCAATCGGGGGCAAGCCCCCTCCCACATTGGATCTCCATATAGATCGGAGATCGTGTTACAGGATCCGCACACGCAACGAACGGCCTTTGATCTTGCCGTCGTTCAAACGCTGCAACGCCTGCTTGGCGATGCCGCGTTCCACGGCCACGAAGGCCTGGAAGTCGAAGATCGCGATCTTGCCGACCTGGGCACCGGGGATGCCGGCGTCGCCGGTCAATGCGCCGAGGATGTCGCCTGGGCGCACCTTGTCTTTACGGCCGGCGGCGATGCACAGGGTGCTCATCACCGGCAGCAGCGGACCACCGCTTTGCGGCTTGAGGTTGTCCAGTTGGTCCCAGTTCAGCGGCGACTTCTGCAGTTGCTCGATGGCCTGGGCGCGGTGCGCTTCGGACGGCGCCACCAGGCTGATAGCGATGCCGGTCTCACCGGCGCGACCGGTACGGCCCACGCGGTGGATGTGGATTTCCGAGTCGCGGGCCAGTTCGACGTTGATCACCATGTCCAGCGCGTCAATGTCCAGGCCGCGGGCGGCGACGTCGGTGGCCACCAGCACCGAGGTGCTGCGGTTGGCAAACATCGCCAACACCTGGTCACGGTCGCGCTGTTCCAGGTCGCCATGCAGGCCGACGGCGGAAATGCCCTTGGACGTCAGGTGATCCACGGTTTCCTGCACTTGCTGCTTGGTGAAGCAGAACGCCACGCAGGAAGCCGGGCGGAAATGCGCCAGCACCTTGGTCACGGCGTCCATGCGCTCTTCCGGGGAGATCTCGTAGAAACGCTGCTCGATCTGGTCGTCGGAGTGGAACGCTTCGGCTTTCACTTGCTGCGGCGCGCGCATGAACTTCGAGGCCAGCTGCTTGATGCTCACCGGGTAGGTGGCCGAGAACAGCAGGGTCTGGCGGCGCGGCGGGGTCTTGCTGATGATGTCTTCGATGGCGTCGTAGAAGCCCATGTCAAGCATGCGGTCGGCTTCGTCGAGGATCAGGGTGTTCAAGCCGTCCAGCACCAGCGAACCTTTGCGCAGGTGTTGCTGGATACGGCCCGGGGTGCCGACGATCACGTGGGCGCCGTGCTCAAGGGAGGCGATCTGCGGGCCGAGGGACACGCCGCCGCACAGGGTCAGGACCTTGATGTTGTCTTCGGCGCGGGCCAGGCGGCGGATTTCCTTGGCGACCTGGTCGGCCAGCTCACGGGTCGGGCACATCACCAGGGCCTGGCAGCCGAAGTAGCGCGGGTTGATCGGGTTCAGCAGGCCGATGCCGAACGCAGCGGTCTTGCCGCTGCCGGTCTTGGCCTGGGCAATCAGGTCCAGCCCCTTGAGGATCACCGGCAAGCTTTGCGCCTGGATCTGCGTCATCTCGACATAACCCAGCGAGTCGAGGTTAGCCAGCATGGCGGCGGACAGGGGCAAAGTATTAAAAGCGGTGGCGATGGTAGTCACGGGACTGGCTCTGCAAAACAAAATGTCGCGCAGTGTACCAGCCCTGTGGGAATTTCCCTGCAAGTTCTAGACGAGACGCCCGTTAATGCTCGATATGCTGTTCCGGGTTGGCCGCCCGTTTGCCGTCTTGGGGCGACAGTTGCAGGAAGATCGCCGCCGCCAGCATCGCCATGATGCCCACGGTGAGGAAGGTCAGCTGGAACGCGCCGAGCACCGTGCTCACGCCGTCGTTGCCCGCTTCGGCGGTAAACCCGCCGAGCAGCGCACCGGCGCAGGCCACCCCCAGGCTCAGGGACAGTTGCGCCACCACCGACAGCAAACTGTTGCCGCTGCTGGCCTGGGCGTCGTCGAGGTCGATCAGGGTGACGGTGTTCATCGCGGTAAATTGCAGCGAGTTGATCGCCCCCAGCACCGCCAGCATGGCCAGCAGCAGCGGGTAGGGCGTCTGTTCGCTGACCAGGCCCATGCTCGCCAGCATGATGCCCAGGGCCAGGGTGTTGCCGGTCAGCACCACGCGATAACCCAGGCGCTCGATCAACGGGCGCGCCACCGACTTGGCGAACATCGCCGCCGCCGCCAGGGGCAGCATGCTCATGCCGGCCTGGGACGGTGAATAACCCAGGGCCACTTGCAGCAGCAACGGCACCAGGAACGGCAAGGCGCCGCTGCCCAGGCGCGCGAACAGGTTGCCGAGGATGCCCACGGCAAAGGTGCGGGTCTTGAACAGCGCCGGTGAGAACAGTGGGTTATCGATATGTCCGGCGCGCAGCCAATACGCCGCCAGGCACGCCAACCCGCCGAACAGCAGCAACATCACCCGCAGGTGCGGCAGGTGCAGCTCGCCCAAGCCTTCCATGGCAATGGTGATCAGCACCATCGCCGCACCGAACAATAGAAAACCGATGCCATCGAAGCGCGTACGTTCGCTGCCGCGCAGGTCGGGGATGAACTTCCACACGGCGTAGCAACCGATCATGCCCACCGGCAGGTTGATCAGGAAGATCCAGTGCCACGTCAGGTACTGCACCATCCAGCCGCCCATGGTCGGGCCGAGCAAGGGCCCGAGCAGGCCGGGGATGGTGATGAAGCCCATGATCCGCACCAGCTCGGAGCGGGGGTAGGCGCGTAGAACCACGAGTCGGCCGACCGGCAGCATCAGCGCACCACCCAGCCCCTGGATGACCCGTGCGCCCACCAGCATGGTCAGGCTGCTGGACAGCGCGCACAGCAAGGAGCCGATGCTGAACAGCATGATCGCGCCGAAGAAGATTTTCTTGGTGCCGAAGCGGTCGGCGATCCAGCCCGAGGCCGGGATCAGCAAGGCGACGGTGAGCATGTAGGCGATCACCACCCCTTGCATGCGCAGCGGGTTTTCCGCCAGGTCTCGGGCCATGGCTGGCAGTGCCGTGTTGAGAATCGTCCCATCCAGCGATTGCATGAAGAAGGCAATCGCTACCACCCAGGGGAGCCAGCGGGCGGTCTTGGCATCGAGAGGGGCACGATCTGGCATGGGGTACCTTTTTGTTAGCCGGCTATGTGTCGGCGATTATGCGCCATTCGTCGCTCCTTTTCCCACTGGCGGTTCGTCTAAGTCCGACAAGTTCGCGTGCTCTCCCACCAGGAAATCCAACAACGCACGGTGCACCGCCAAAGCCGCCTCGCGGGACTCCAGGTCGAGTAAATGCCCGGTGTGTTCGGCCACGGCAAAGCTGCTGCGGTCGACGTAGTGTTTGAACAGTTGGGCCTCGGCGGCGGGGGTGTATTCGTCCAGCGCACCATTGAGAAAGTGCACCGGGGTTTCGATCTGTCGCAGCGCCGGCAAGTAGTTGCCATCACCCAATGCCAGCACCTGGTGGATATGAAAGCGCGCCTGGCGGTACTCGGTGGTGGCCATGTTCGACAGGTGCCGGTGGTTGTTGCGCTTGAGCCGGGGCGACAGGTATTTGCCCACGGTCTCGTTGAGCAGGTGCCCGACTGCGGATTTGTCATCGGCCTCGATCAGCACACGCACGCGCTCTACATAGTCGAGCATTGCCTGGTTGAGGTTGGGCGCCAGGGCCATCACCACCGAGCTTTCGATAGACGGCGGGTTGTGCGCCAGGGTCAGCAGCGTCGAGATACCGCCCCAGGAGGCCGAGACCAGATGGTTGACCTGGAAGCGCTCCACCAGGGCGCGCAGGATTTGCACCTCGTCGTCCTTGGTCACCAAGTCCAGGTCGGTGTTGTGTTCGCGGGAATAACCCGAGAAGGGCAGGTCGAACAACAGCACATTGAAATGCTCGGCCAGGCACTTGCTGGTACGCGCGAATGAACGTGTGGTGGACAGTGCGCCATTGACCATCAGGATGGTCTTCTTTTCCGAATCGTTTCCCAGCTGCTCAACATGAACGTTGTAGTGCTTGAACAGCTTTTCTATGACAAAACTTCCATGGTTCATGTCAACGCTCCAGCTTGCCCTTCCCGGGCAAGGTCATGCTCTCGTGGGTGGGGTGGCGGGGGGCCACTAACCGTTATAACGAGGTTTTTCACAGGCGACAACAGGCTGCCCGTGCAGACTGGGAGGAAGAGAATTTACGGTAGGAAGGGCCGAAACCGAGGTGTCTGAAATCAGCACAGGACAATGTGGGAGGGGGCAAGGCCCCTTCCCACAGGGGGGTTGTATTTACAGGGTCAGGGTCAGGCGTTTTACCAAGGCCCCCGGCAACAGGTTGGAGGCGGTATTGCGCTGGCTATAGGTGCTGGCCGACAGCAGCAGTTCGCGCTCAGCGGTCAGCGCTTCCAGTTGCGAACCGAGCAACTGGTAGACGCTGTCATCAAAACGCATGGTGCTGACCGGCGCCTTGATCTCGCCGTCTTCCACCCAGAACGTGGCGAAGCGCGTCATGCCGGTCAGGCGTGCGGCGGGCAGGTCGGAGTAGTTCAGGTACCACAGGTTGCTGATGTAGAGCCCGGTGCCCAGTTGCTTGAGGATATCGGCCTGGGCCAGGTTGCCCGCTGCGATCTGCAAGGCGCTGGGTGATTCGTCGCCGCTGGCGCCGTTGGCGCTGAGGCCATATTCGGCGGCGCTGCGCGAGTTCACCAGTTGGCCGTCGGCCTGGCCGGCGTTGATCAGCGTGACGTCACTGCGCGGGTAGCCTTCGCTGGAGAACGCCTGGCTCAGGGAGTCGGTGATGTGTTCTTTCACCGTCACCAGCGGGCTCAAGGACTGCTCGCCGGCATACAGCCGTTGCAACGAGCTGCTTTTGCTGGCGATGGCCTGGGCGGAAAAACCGCCCCAGGTGATGATGCTGAGGATTTCTTCCAATGCCGCCGGGGCGAGGTAGGCGCGGTACTGTCCGGGCGCCAATGGGTGCAGCGGGCGGCCGAGGAATTCCAGCTGTTCACGCGCCAGCTGGAAGCGTCGGGCGAACTCGGCGCTGTCCCAGGCGTCGCCGGCGTAGCTGGCTTTTACCGCCTCGCCATTGGCGTGGAACAGGCTGAAATCGAAGTTGAAGCTATTGGCCTGATGCCAGCCAAACGCGCCGTCCGAACTGGCAAAGCCCCGGCTGATCGGGCCGGCGGCATAGAAGCCGACCAGGTCGACGCCATCGGCCGCCTGGCTGATTTCTTCCAGCACCTGGGCCAGGTCGGGCAGGGGGCGGGCCTGTTCGTTGTGGCTTTGCCAGGCGTTGTGGTTGAGCAACAGGTACGGGTCATGCGGCAGCAGCGGCAGGGTTTCGCGCAGTTGCTGCAGGCCGTCGGCGAGGCGCTGGCGATCCAGCTCGGGCTCGCCGGCCAGGGTGATGCCGAGGTCGGCATGGCGGCCATCGTTGATCAGCTTGAGGTTGAGGCTGGCCTGTTGCACTTGGCCGGCCTGACGCACCTTGGCGTGGTTGAAGCGCACGAACTCGGACGATTCTGCCGCGTAGCCCAAGTGGAATTGTTCCTTGTCGGTGATGGCCTGCTTGAGCCACTGCACCAATGCCTTGAAGGTGTTCATCAGGCATCTCCTCCAAATACGTCAACGTTGCTGAACACACAGGCCGGCGACGCATGGCCGACGCGGATCACCTGGTTGGGCTCGCCCTTGCCGCAGTTCGGCGTGCCCAATACCTTGAAGGTGCTGGCGTCGCCCACGGCGCTGAGGTTGCGCCAGAACTGCGCGGAAATCGCCCGGTAGTTGGGGTTTTTCACCACGCCCTTGAGTTCGCCGTTTTCAATCAACTGGCCCCACTCGCAGCCGAACTGGAACTTGTTGCGGGCATCGTCGATGGACCACGAACGGTTGGTCGACATCAGGATGCCGTGTTCGATGCCGCCAATCAGTTGCGCAAGGCTCTTGTCGCCGGCTTCGATATTCAGGTTGGCCATGCGGTCGATCGGCGGGCGGTTCCAGCTGCTGGCGCGGCTGTTGGCCACGCCGCCCATGCCCGAGCGGAACTGCGACAACGCCCCACCCAGCGGCTTGAGCAGCAGCCCTTCGCGGATCAGGAATTGCTTGCTGGCCGCGGTGCC
This sequence comes from Pseudomonas sp. SJZ103, assembly GCF_007828335.1. Classification (NCBI taxonomy): domain Bacteria; kingdom Pseudomonadati; phylum Pseudomonadota; class Gammaproteobacteria; order Pseudomonadales; family Pseudomonadaceae; genus Pseudomonas; species Pseudomonas sp. SJZ103. The sequence continues at coordinate 157,058 of NZ_VIUN01000002.1, read as the reverse complement.
GTCGTCGTCATGGCCGTAGCTGGCCAGTTGCTCGGGAATGTCCGGGTCGAACGTCACGTTCAACAGCTTGGAGCCGTATTGCAGCTGCCCGAAGTCGCTGGCCTTCACAAAACTGGTACCGGCGTAATTGCGCTCATCGCCGAGGATGCGGTCGAGTTCCAGCGGGTGGCCGATGGACTCGTGGATCTGCAGGATCATCTGGTCGGGCATCAGCAGCAGGTCGCGCGGGCCCTGGGGCGTATTTGGCGCCAGCAGCAGTTGCAGGGCTTCGTCGGCAATGCGCGGCGCGGCGCCGACCAGGCCGAAGCGGCTGATCACGTCAAACCCGCCTTGCTGGCCGAAGTTGCTGCCGCCGAGGGTGCGCGACTGGCTGTCGTTGCCGTCATAGGCCGTGACATTGACGCCGGGGAACACAAACCGCTGGGCCTGGCGCAGTTCGGCGCCGGCACTGTTGAGGTAGATCTGCTCGACATGGGTCAGGCCGAGGCTGACTTCCCAGTTCACCAGGCGCTCGTCCTGGGGCACCGCAGAGGACTCATCGCCGAGCAGTTGATAGCAGTCGCTCAGGGACGGGAAGGCGTGCTCGAGGTTTGGCGACAGGTAGTCGGCGATGTCGCTGGACACCGGTTGGTCGCGCAGGTCGAGCAGGGCGTGCGGTTTTATCAGGCGGGCTTGCTGCTCGGCGCGTCCAAGAGCGGCTTGCAAGCCGGCAAGGGAAATATCGTGGGTGGCGGCGTAGGCCTCCGCACCGTTGACACGCACGGTGAGCATGACGCCTTCGTCGTGGTTCAGGTGGGGCGGTTCGGCGACGTTCTTGCGCACCGACAGGTACTGGCCGGATTCGCGCACGTAGCGCAGGGAGAAGAAGTCGGCGGTGGTGCGCAGGGCACTGAAATGCTTTTTGAGTGTGGCGTGGTGTTCGAACATGGGGCCTTCCTTGTGGGCGGCTCAGCGCGGGCAGGCAAACAGAGTAGGCCTGGGCTGGGGGCTGATCAAGGAAAGTGTAGAGGCAAGGTTTGCAGTGCCTGATCGGGCCCTATCGGGGGCAAGCCCCCTCCCACACTTGATTTGTGAATACATTCAAATGTGGGAGGGGGCTTGCCCCCGATGAAGGCACCGCAGTGAATCAGTTACTGCGCAGTCGGCCCCACTTCACGCAACGGCTTGCCACGCACCGGCGCATCGCCGGCCACGTAGTAGTCGGCAGTGCTGCGCGGCAGCGGCTGGCGGCCACGGATCTTGTCGGCGATTTTCTCGGCGATCATGATCGTCGGCGCGTTCAGGTTGCCGGTGGTGATGATCGGCATGATCGACGCATCGACTACGCGCAGACCCTGCATGCCGTGCACGCGGCCTTCGTCATCGACCACGGCCATCTCGTCGTCGCCCATCTTGCACGAGCAGGACGGGTGGAACGCGGTTTCGGCGTGCTCGCGGATGAACTTGTCCAACTGCTCATCGGTTTGCACCTCGATGCCCGGGCTGATTTCGCGGCCACGGTAGGGATCGAGTGCCGGCTGCTGCATGATTTCACGGGTCAGGCGGATGCCGTCGCGGAATTCCTGCCAGTCCTGCTCGGTGGCCATGTAGTTGAAGAGGATGCTCGGGTAGTCCCGTGGGTTCTTCGACTTCAGTTGCACGCGGCCACGGCTCGGCGAGCGCATGGAGCCCATGTGCGCCTGGAAACCGTGCTCTTTCACACCGTTGCTGCCGTTGTAGTTAATCGCGACCGGCAGGAAGTGGTACTGGATGTTCGGCCATTCGAATTCTTCACGGGTACGGATAAAACCGCCCGCTTCGAACTGGTTGCTGGCGCCGATGCCGGTGCCGTTGAACAGCCACTCGGCACCGATGGCCGGCTGGTTGTACCAGAGCAGCGACGGGTACAGCGACACCGGCTGAGTGCACGCATATTGCAGGTACAGCTCAAGGTGGTCCTGCAGGTTTTCGCCGACGCCAGGCAGGTCGTGGACCACCGGGATGTCGAGGCTTTCCAGCAGTTTGGCCGGGCCCACGCCGGAGCGTTGCAGCAGTTGCGGCGAAGCGATTGCGCCGCTGCACACCAGCACTTCTTTACGCGCACGGGCTTCAACGCGCTCTTCGGCGGCACCGATCAGGTAACGCACGCCAACGGCACGCTTGCCTTCGAACAACACTTTGTCGGTGAGGGCGTGGGTGACGATGGTCAGTGTGGAGCGCTTCTTGGCTATGTCCAGGTAACCGCGCGCGGTGCTGGCGCGACGGCCGTTAGGCGTGACGGTACGGTCCATCGGGCCGAAGCCTTCCTGCTGGTAGCCGTTCAAGTCTTCGGTGCGCGGGTAACCGGCCTGCACGCCTGCTTCAACCATGGCGTGGAACAGCGGGTTATTGCCCGCTTTAGGCGTGGTCACGCTCACCGGGCCATCGCCGCCGTGCCAGTCGTTCGGGCCGATGTCGCGGGTTTCGGCCTTGCGGAAATACGGCAGGCAATCGAGGTAGCTCCAGTCTTCCAGGCCCGGAAGCTTCGACCAGTTGTCGTAGTCCATGGCGTTGCCACGGATGTAGCACATGCCGTTGATCAGCGAAGAGCCACCCAGGCCCTTGCCGCGACCGCATTCCATCCGGCGGCCGTCCATGTGTGGCTCCGGATCGGTCTCGTAGGCCCAGTTGTAGCGGCGGCCTTGCAGCGGGAAGGCCAGGGCGGCCGGCATTTGGGTACGGAAATCGAGGCGGTAGTCGGGGCCGCCGGCTTCCAGCAGCAGGACGGTGACGCCTTCGTCTTCGGTCAGACGGGTCGCCAGGGTGTTACCGGCGGAGCCGGCACCCACAATGATGTAGTCGTATTCTTGGGACATAAATGCACCCTCTTTGATGTGTGGTCAGGTCGGGCCTCATCGGGGGCGAGCCCCCTCCCACATTTGACCGGGTTTACACAGTCAAAGGTGGGAGGGGGCTCGCCCCCGATGGCGGCCTCAAAGGCAACGCAAGGCTCGGGTCTTAGAACACCGAGGCGTAGTCGCCCAGCTCAACCTGTACCGATTTGATGCGGGTAAAATTGTTCAGCGAGCTGATGCCGTTCTCACGGCCCACACCGGATTGCTTGTAGCCACCGACCGGCATCTTCGCGTCGGATTCGCCCCAGGCGTTGATCCAGCAGATGCCCGCTTCCAGCTGATGAATCACGCGGTGGGCGCGGTTCAGGTCCTTGGTCACCAGGCCCGCGGCCAGGCCGAAGTCGGTGTCGTTGGCGCGGCGGATCACTTCTTCTTCGGTTTCGTAGGTGAGGATGCTCATCACCGGGCCGAAGATTTCTTCACGGACGATGGTCATCTCGTCGGTGCAGTCGGTGAACACGGTCGGGGCCACGAAGGCGCCTTTGGCGAAATCGCCGTCGGTCAGGCGGTCGCCGCCGCACAGTACGCGGGCACCTTCTTCCTTACCTTTGGCGATGTAGCCCAGCACGCTTTCCATGTGGGCGAAGCTGACCAGCGGACCGAAGTTGGTGTTGGCGTCTTGCGGGTCGCCGACGCGGATACGGGCAACACGCTCAACGATCTTGGCTTCGAACGCCGCTTGCAGGTGCTTGGGCACGAACACGCGAGTGCCGTTGGTGCAGACCTGGCCGGAGCTGTAGAAGTTGGCCATCATCGCGATGTCGGCGGCACGATCCAGGTCGGCGTCTTCGAACACGATCAGCGGCGATTTGCCGCCCAGTTCCATGGTCACTTCCTTGAGCGAAGAGCTCGACGCGCTGGCCATGACTTTCTTGCCGGTGTCGGTGCCGCCGGTGAACGAGACTTTCTCGATGCGTGGGTGCTCGGTCAGCCAGGTGCCGACTTCACGGCCGCTGCCGGTCAAGACGTTGAATACGCCTGCTGGAACCCCGGCTTCGGTGTAGATCTCGGCCAGTTTCAGGGTGGTCAGCGAGGTGACTTCGCTTGGCTTGAAGATCATCGCGTTACCCGCGGCCAGGGCCGGTGCGGATTTCCACAGGGCGATCTGGATCGGGTAGTTCCAGGCGCCGATACCGGCGACCACGCCCAGCGGCTCGCGGCGGGTGTAGACGAAGGAAGTGTCGCGCAGTGGGATCTGCTCGCCTTCGATGGCCGGCACCAGGCCTGCGTAGTATTCGAGCACGTCAGCGCCGGTAACGATGTCGACGTACTGGGTTTCGGAGAAGGCTTTACCGGTGTCCAGGGTTTCCAGGGCGGCCAGCTCGTCGTTGCGCTCGCGCAGGATGTCGACGGCACGACGCAGGATGCGCGAACGCTCCATGGCGGTCATCGCAGCCCAGATTTTCTGGCCTTTTTCGGCGCTGACCACGGCACGTTCAACGTCTTCTTTCGTTGCGCGTTGCACTTGGGCGAGAACTTCACCGTTAGCCGGGTTGATGGCTTCGAAGGTGGCGTCGCTGCCAGCGTCGCTGTAGCCGCCGTCAATGTAGAGTTTTTGCAGGTCGAAACGGGCCATAAAGTCCTCGCAAGTGCATAAGTGGTTGGCGTTACCCGCCACACAGTGGGCCATAAGGGTGTGGCAACACTGAGTGGCGGACGTTCAGGGGTTGAGCGTTTATAAGGGCTCTAACTCACCTGCTTGGCCAATTGGAAATCCATGTATTCGTAAGCGATCCGTTGCGCCTGCGCCGTGTCGAAAGCGTCTCCCGACAGGGCACCGCGCAACCACAAACCGTCGATCAGGGCCGCCAGGCCTCTGGCTGCTTTGCGTGCGTGCGGTAGCGGCAGCACTCGGCGGAACTGGCAGCACAGGTTGGAATACAGACGTTGATCGTTGATCCGCTGCAACCTGTGCAATGACGGGTGATGCATGCTGGTGGCCCAGAAGGCCAGCCAGGTTTTCATTGCCGGGCCATTGACCTGGCTGGCGTCGAAGTTGCCCTCGATGATCACCCGAAGGTGCGCCCGTGGGCTGTCGTCCTTCAGCGCAAGCCTGCGTTCGTGGACGTTCTCGATCAGCACATTCATCAAGTACCGCATCGTCGCGGCGATCAGGCCGTTCTTGTCCTGAAAGTAGTGACTGATGATGCCGTTCGAGACCCCGGCCAAGCGGGCGATCAGCGCAATGCTGGCATCTCCCATTCCGACCTGATCGATGGCCGTCAGCGTGGCTTCGATCAACTGTTGGCGGCGTATGGGTTGCATACCGACCTTGGGCATCTAGCACCTCTCCTTAGGCCTGCCGACGGGCGATGAACGTTCGTCGACTTGAAGGCCAGTCTATTTTGTTTTGATTGAACGTTCAATCAACAAAGAATAAGCTCTGCGACAAATGGTCGCTGCCTACAGGTATTTCCTACTTGAGGGCGACGACATCTGACACCTGCAAAAACCTTTGAAACAGGCGGTATCAAGGCCTGCCCACTGCCTGGTGGGGCTCAAGGATTTTCGGGGTGTCTTTATAACACCCGTCCGTCGACTGCCGAAAAATCGATAGGTCGGGATAACCGTTGCCTTGTGTTTCTCTCTCGCACTGCCTGGAGCATCTGCGCCATGAGTTCTGCCTCTCTTATAAAGACCCCGCCGGAAAAGGTGCGGGTCAACGGTTGGGTGTTCTACACCTCCACCGCGCTGATTCTGTTGTTGACCGCCATTCTGATCATCGCCCCGCAGGAGGCCGGGCGCATGCTCGGCGTAGCCCAGGCCTGGCTTTCCAAAAGCTTTGGCTGGTACTACATGGTGGTCATCGCCGCCTACCTGGTGTTTGTGGTCGGCCTGGCGTTTTCGTCCTACGGCAAATTGAAACTGGGCAGCAAGGACGACACCCCGGACTTCAGCTACGGCGCCTGGGCCGGCATGCTGTTCTCGTCGGGCATCGGCATCTCGCTGCTGTACTTCGGCGCTTCGGAGCCGCTGGATCACTACTTCAACCCGCCGGAAGGCGCCGCCGCCAGCAACAGCGCGGCACGTCAGGCGCTGCAGTTGACCTTCCTGCACTGGGGCCTGCATGGCTGGGCGATCTATGCGTTGGTCGGCCTGGCCGTGGCGTACTTCGCCTACCGGCATAACCAGCCGCTGGCCTTGCGTTCGGCGTTGTACCCGCTGGTGGGTGAGCGTTGGGTCAAGGGCGCGGCTGGTCACGCGGTGGATGGTTTCGGCATGTTCGTGACCCTGCTGGGCCTGGTGACTAACCTGGGCATCGGTTCGATGCAGGTGTCGTCCGGCCTGGAAAACCTGTTCGGCATGGCGCACAGCAACACCAACCTGCTGATCGTGATCATTGTGATGAGCACCGTGGCGACCATCGCCGCCGTGTCGGGTGTGGAGAACGGCATCCGCCGCCTGTCCAACCTCAACATCGTGCTGTTCAGCGGTTTGCTGATCTTCGTGCTGCTGTTCGGCCCGACCCTGCACCTGCTCAACGGCCTGGTGCAGAACACCGGTGACTACCTCAACGGCATCGTGCTGAAAACCTTCGACCTCTATGTGTACGAAGGCGACGGTGACAAGACCGAACGCTGGATGGGCCTGTGGACCCTGTTCTACTGGGCCTGGTGGATTTCCTGGGCACCATTCGTGGGCATGTTCATCGCGCGTATTTCCCGTGGCCGCACGGTGCGTGAACTGGTGGCCGGCGTGCTGCTGATTCCCCTGGGCTTTACCCTGGCGTGGCTGTCGATCTTCGGTAACTCGGCGCTGGACCTGGTGCTCAACCACGGTGCGGTGGAGCTGGGCAAGACGGCGCTGGAACAACCGTCCATGTCTATCTACCAATTGCTGGAGCATTACCCAGCGTCGAAAATCGTCATCGGCGTGTCGATCTTCGTGGGCTTTGTGTTGTTCCTGACCCCGGCGGATTCCGGCGCGGTGATGATGGCCAACCTTTCCTGCAAGGGCGGCAATGTGGATGAAGATGCGCCGCACTGGTTGCGCATCTTCTGGTCGGCGGTGATCACCCTGGTTACCATCGGCCTGCTGTTTGCCGGCAACTTCGAAGCCATGCAAACCATGGTGGTGCTGGCGGGGCTGCCGTTCTCGGTGGTGCTGATTGTCTTTATGTTCGGTTTGCACAAGGCGATGCGCCAGGACGTGGCGATCGAACAGGAGCAGGCGCAACTGGCTGAACGCGGGCGTCGTGGCTTCAGCGAGCGTTTGACGGCACTCGACCTGCAACCGAGCCAGGGCACTGTGCAGCGCTTTATGGACAAGCACGTCACGCCGGCGCTGGAAGAGGCGGCGGTCGCGTTGCGTGAGCAAGGGTTGGAAGTGCAGACGCTGTTGGGTAAGTCCAAGCGCTGCATCGGTGTGCGCATCGAGATGGAAGAGGGCAATCCGTTTGTTTACGAAGTGAGCCTGGATGCCTACTCGTCGGCGCCGAGCGACTTGCCTGAAGAAGAGCGCACCCGCTATTACCGTGCCGAGGTGTACCTGCACAACGGGCCTCAGGAATACGACCTGATGGGCTTCGCCCAGGAACAGATCACCCGGGACGTGCTCGATCAGTTTGAAAGCCATCGGCAGCTCCTTGGCCGTGTCTATAGCTGATAGTTGAGCCTGGTGGTGCTTTAAATGTGGGAGGGGGCTTGCTCCCGATAGCGGTGTGTCAGTCAGTCCATCTGTTACTGATCCACCGCTATCGGGAGCAAGCCCCCTCCCACATTTTTGACCCAGTTTCTCTAATGGCTGCTAGCCCAGGTTTTTGCCCAGCAAGGCGTGGTAGAGCTCGCTGTCGCCCAGGATCCCCACCACCTGGTTGTTGTCATGCAACACCAGCTTGTTCCCCGTCTGATAACGAATCTGCAGCGCATCACGCATGCCGATATTCGAATCCACCAGTGTCGGCACCCGGCCCAAACCTTCCACCGGTTGCCCCGGTGCCCAGTTCTGCAAATTCATCACCACGCCATTCTGCCGCGCGCCCTGGATGGTGTTGCCTTCGGCCAGGTCCAGCCATGAGTCGCCGCCTGGATCCAGGCACACCGAACCGTTGACGCGTTTGCAGTTGTCCAGCGTGCGCATCAGGCTGCGGCCGCACAGTACGTTCAGCGGGTTGGTGTGGGCGACGAAGGTGCGTACGTAGTCGTCCGCCGGGTTCAGCACGATCTCTTCCGGCACGCTGTACTGGATGATCTTGCCGTCTTTCATGATCGCGATACGGCTGCCCAGCTTCAGCGCCTCGTCGAGGTCGTGACTGACGAACACGATGGTCTTGCTCAGCTTGCTTTGCAGTTCCAGCAATTCGTCCTGCAGGCCTTGGCGGATCAGCGGGTCGAGGGCGGAGAAGGGCTCGTCCATCAACAGGATGTCGGCGTCCATCGCCAACGCGCGGGCCAGGCCGACGCGCTGTTGCATGCCGCCGGACAGTTCATCCGGCCTCTTGTTGCGCCACTGGGTCAGGCCCACCAGCTCAAGTTTTTCATCCACCAGCTTGCGCCGTTCTTTTTCCGGACGGCCCTGCATTTCCAGACCAAAGCTGATGTTCTCGCGCACCGTCAGCCAGGGCATCAGGGCGAACTTCTGGAACACCATGGCGATGCGCTTGGTGCGCATCATTTTCAGCTCGGCGGGGGTGCAGGAGGCGATGTCGATCTGGCGACCTTCATGCTCCACGAACAGCTGGCCACGGCTGACGGTATTGAGGCCGTTGATGCAGCGCAGCAGGCTCGACTTGCCGGAGCCCGACAGGCCCATCAGCACGCAGATCTCGCCTTTTTCCACATCCAGGCTGGCTTTTTCAACGCCGACGATCTGCCCGGTTTTTTTCAGGATTTCGTTACGGCTCATGCCCTGGTCCAGCAGTTTGAGCGCTTCGCGTGGGTCTTTGGAGAAAATTACGTCGACATTGTCGAATCGGATAATGCTCATGCATCACCCCCTACTTTGGCGTCGGGTTGTTTGCAGATGCGGTCGAGCATGATGGCCAGCAGCACAATCGCCAGGCCGGCTTCAAAGCCCAGGGCGATGTCGGCGGTGTTCAGCGCGTTGACCACCGGCTTGCCGAGGCCGTCGGCGCCCACCAGGGCGGCGATCACCACCATCGACAACGACAGCATGATGCATTGGGTAATACCGGCAGCGATGCTCGGCATGGCGTGTGGCAGTTCAATGCGCGAGAGCAACTGACGGCGCGAGCAGCCAAAGGCCTTGCCGGCGTCCATCAACTCTTGCGGTACATCACGGATACCCAGGTAAGTCAGGCGGATGGGCGCGGCAATCGCGAACACCACCGTGGAGATCAAACCAGGCACCACACCCAGCCCGAAGAGGGTCAGGGTAGGGATGAGGTAGACGAAGGTCGGTACGGTCTGCATCAGATCGAGCACCGGCCGCATCAGGGTGTAGAACATGGGTTTGTGCGCGGCAACAATGCCCAGCGGCACACCAATGACCACGCAGACCAGGGTGGCGAACAGCACCTGGGCGAGGGTTTCCATGGTTTCCTGCCAGTACCCAAGGTTCAGGATCAGCAGGAAAGAGGCGATGACAAAAACAGTCAGTCCCCATTTACGTTGAATAAAGTGAGCCAGCAGCGCAATCAGACCGATCAATGCCAGCGGATTGAACCAGGTCAGCGCAAACGTCACGCCGTGGATCATCGTTTCCAGTGTCGATGCGATTGCGTCGAAGTAGTTGGCGCCGTGTTGGGTCAACCATTCGACGAAGGCAGCGATGTACTGGCCTAGTGGGATTTTCTGTTCAGTCAGCATGGTAGTGAATGTCCACATGCGAAGAGGGAAAACATCCCGGGGCAGCGTACCGCCCCGGGGTCAGCAGTTACTTGTTTAGATACGCTTTGACGGCTTCCAGGCCTGGTTTGCCATCGACGGTGGTGACACCGGCGAGCCAAGTGTCGAGTACTTGCGGGTTCTTCTTCAGCCAGGCTTTCGCCGCGGCGTCGGGCTTCATCTTGTCGTCCAGGACATTACCCATCAGGGTGCTTTCCATGTTCAAGGTGAACACTAGGTTCTTCAGCAACTGACCGACGTTGCTGCATTCCTCGGTGTAGCCCTTGCGGGTGTTGGTGTAGATGGTGGCCTGGCCGTAGTTGGGGCCGAACGAGTCGTCACCCCCGGTCAGGTACTTCATCTTGAAGCGGGTGTTCATCGGGTGCGGTTCCCAGCCAAGGAACACAATGGCCTGGTCACGCCTGGTGGCGCGTTCCACCTGGGAGAGCATCCCGGCTTCGCTGGATTCGACGACTTTGAAGCCGGCGGTCTTGAGGCCGAAGGCGTCTTTGTCGATCAGGGTCTGGATGGTGCGGTTGCCGTCGTTACCCGGCTCGATGCCGTAGATCTTGCCGCCCAGCTCTTCCTTGAATTTGGCGATATCGGCGAAGTCTTTCAGGCCTTTGTTGTACAGCGCCTCGGGTACCGCCAGGGTGTACTTGGCGTTTTCCAGGTTGGCGCGCACGGTTTCCACGGTGCCGGCATCACGGTACTGCTTGATGTCGTTTTCCATGGTCGGCATCCAGTTGCCGAGGAACACGTCCATGTTCTTGCCGTCGGCCAGGGACTTGTAGGTCACTGGAACGGAAATCATCGTGGTCTTGGTCTTGTAGCCCAGGCCCTTGAGGATTTCGCTGGTGGTCGCGGTGGTGACAGTGATGTCGGTCCAGCCGACATCGGAGAAGTTGACGGTCTTGCACTGTTCCGGTTCTGCGGCGTGCGCCATGACTGGCAGACTCAGCATGGCGGCCAACAACAACGAGGGTGAACCTTTCATCTGGGTAGACTCCTGTGTTTTTCTGGCGGCATTTGCCGCGCTTTATAAGTGTTGCGGTTGGAGCGTGCGGCAACAGCTCTGCCACGGTGCCTTGCAAACGAGTCGAGACTGATCATGTACCAGTGAAAATCTGACGCCTACAGGGGGCGTCGTATCCAGTACAGGGAGGGTCGTATCCAGTGTCGGTGACGTCGCTTACAGGTTTTTCCCACGGTTAAACCGCTGTTTTTGCCCATCTGCACCGCTGAAAACGGCCAAAACAGGCGATCGCACGGGAGCGACGCTGGTGAGCATGGGTGCGTCGGTGTGAGACGCCGTGGCAGCGAATAAAACCTTGATGATGCCGCCATCTGGGCGATCTGAGCGTAGCACCTCGTTCAAGCCTGGCCGTGCTTATCGAGGAGTTCTACCGCAATGGCTATCAGTGTTTTCGACCTGTTCAAGATCGGCATCGGGCCTTCTAGTTCTCACACCGTCGGCCCCATGCGCGCCGCGGCGTTGTTCGTTCAAGGGTTACGTGAACGTGAACTGTTGGAACAGGTCAGGCGCGTCGAAGTTCAGCTCTACGGCTCATTGTCGGCCACCGGCATCGGTCACGGCAGCGACACCGCCACCATCATGGGCCTGATGGGCGAGTGGCCGGACGCGATCGATCCGTCGCAAATCGGCCTGCGCATTCACACCCTGCGTGAGACCGACACCCTGCTGCTCGACGGGCGTTTGCCCGTGCCGTTCCTGTGGGCCCGCGACATGCGCCTGCTTGACGAAAACCTGTCGTTCCACCCCAACGCCATGACCCTGGTGGTGTTTGGCGCTGATGGCGAGCTGCATCGCGACACCTATTACTCAGTGGGCGGTGGTTTCGTGGTGGATGAAGCCCAGGCGCAGAGCGGCGTGGCGGACATGGACCGCACCGAATTGCCGTATGATTTTTCCAGCGCCGTGGAGTTGTTGCAGCTGTGCAAGACCCACAACCTGCGCGTCGCCGAACTGATGCTGGCCAACGAAAAGGTCTGGCGCTCCGAAGACGAAATCCGCAGTGGCCTGATGAAGCTCTGGCGCGCCATGCAGGCGTGCGTGGAGGAGGGCCTCAAGCACGAAGGCATTCTGCCTGGCGGCCTCAACGTGCGCCGTCGCGCCGCCAAGTTACACCGCAGTCTGCAGGAGTTGAACAAACCCAATGTGATCGGCTCGACCTTGAGTGCGATGGAATGGGTCAACCTGTTCGCCCTGGCGGTGAATGAAGAAAACGCCGCCGGTGGACGCATGGTCACGGCGCCCACCAACGGTGCGGCGGGGATCATTCCGGCGGTGTTGCACTACTTCATGAAGTTCAGCGACGAAGTCACCGAAGCCAACGTGGTCGACTACCTGCTCAGCGCTGCGGCGGTGGGGATCCTGTGCAAGAAGAACGCCTCGATCTCCGGGGCCGAAGTCGGTTGCCAGGGTGAAGTGGGTTCGGCCTGCGCCATGGCCGCTGCCGGGCTGGCCGAGATCCTCGGCGCAACCCCGGAGCAGCTGTGCAACGCCGCTGAAATCGGCCTGGAACACAACCTCGGCCTGACCTGCGACCCGGTGGGCGGGTTGGTGCAAGTGCCGTGCATCGAGCGCAATGCAATTGCAGCGGTGAAGGCGATCAACGCGGCGCAGATGGCCCTGCGCGGTGATGGCCAGCACTTTATCTCCCTGGACCGGGTGATCCGCACCATGCGCGATACCGGGGCGGATATGCATGACAAGTACAAAGAGACGTCGCGAGGTGGGTTGGCGGTCAGTGCGGTGGAGTGCTGAGACCGAGTCGCCGGTATCGGGGGCTTGCCCCCGATGGCTGTCATCCAGACGATGCTGCTCAAAAAGTGAACACTCCAACCAAAAGCGCCACCTTTTAGCGCGTCGCAAACAGATAAGTAGCTTCCGAACGATTTTCCCTCCGACCACCCGTCACCTGTGCGTGCGGTGACAGACTTTTCCTACGGGCTGAAAGCGCCTTCCCACAAGTGATACCGAACTGCTCACACACCTTGAGCAGGGCCGCTCCGACGTCTATTTCAACCATATCCCGCACTCCTCGCGCGGGCTTATTTAGACGCGTCATCAGGTCGTTTTCAGGATTTGTTGAATGGCCATTCAAATTTAGGCATGGCATTTGCTCTACCAATTCAAAGCCTCTCGCCTTGCCGGATGAAGAGCGCAATAACAAGAGCCTCGCCTGAGGCCATCACCTGCTTTGTGTGAGGAGATACCGCCATGACGTCGTTCAACTCCGGGGCCCAACCCCAGAACCGTGCGCCTCAATCCATCGGCTTTTTGCTGCTGGACAATTTCACGCTGATTTCCCTGGCTTCGGCCGTGGAACCGCTGCGCATGGCCAACCAGCTGTCCGGCCGCGAGCTGTATCGCTGGACAACCCTGAGTGTCGACGGCAACCAGGTGTGGGCCAGCGACGGTCTGCAAATCACCCCCGATGCCTCCATGCACAAAGCCCCGGCCCTGGACACCGTGATTGTGTGCGGCGGCGTGGGTATCCAGCGTACCGTGACCCGTGAGCATGTGTCGTGGCTGCAAAGCCAGGCGCGCCAGTCCCGTCGCCTGGGGGCAGTGTGCACCGGCAGCTGGGCCCTGGCCTGTGCCGGCCTGCTCGACGGTTTTGATTGCAGCGTGCATTGGGAGTGCCTGGCGTCGATGCAGGAAGCCTTCCCGCGCGTGTCGATGAGCACCCGTTTGTTCACCCTCGACCGCAACCGCTTCACCAGTTCGGGCGGCACCGCGCCGCTGGACATGATGCTGCACCTGATCAGCCGCGACCACGGCCGTGAACTGTCGGCGGCGATCTCCGAAATGTTCGTGTACGAGCGCATCCGCAATGAACAGGATCACCAGCGTGTGCCGCTCAAGCACATGCTTGGCACCAACCAGCCGAAGCTGCAGGAAATCGTCGCGCTGATGGAAGCCAACCTCGAAGAGCCGATCGACCTCGACGAACTGGCGGTGTACGTCGCCGTGTCGCGTCGCCAGCTGGAGCGGCTGTTCCAGAAATACCTGCACTGCTCGCCGTCGCGCTACTACCTCAAGCTGCGCCTGATTCGCGCGCGGCAGTTGCTCAAGCAAACGCCGATGTCGATCATCGAAGTGGCATCGGTATGCGGTTTTGTGTCCACGCCGCACTTCTCCAAGTGCTACCGCGAATACTTCGGCATTCCGCCACGGGATGAGCGCGTAGGCTCCAACACCACCCAGCAGGTGGCGATGATGCCGATTCCGCAGGCGCTCGTGTTGTCACCGTTGTCGGGGCCGATGTCGGCGTTGAGTCAGGCGCGCAATGAGTCGACGTTCGCGAGTGTACGGCTTTAAACCGAGTTGACTGCATCGGGGGCAAGCCCCCTCCCACACTGACCGCGAACACGGGGCAAATGTGGGAGGGGGCTTGCCCCCGATAGCGGTCTGTCAGGCGCCAGAGTTCTGCTTGAACTGCATCAGCGCCGGCAGCAACTGCTTATCGATCGCCTGACGCACCGCCGGCAAAATCGTCGCGCTGCCGGTGTACATCTGCTCAACCATACCCTTGAGCGCCTTGGCCCGCGCTTCGCTCAAACCGCGTACCGCGCACTCGCAAGCCTGTTCGGCGCTGGCGCCGCTGGATACCTCGAAACCCAGCGAGCGCAGTTGGCTCAGCAGGTCATCCTGATCAATCAAATCCGCATGCATCATGACGTTTATCCTGGTGAAGGGAGCGGGGATTGACTTGGATTCTGGTAGGCCCCCGGCCGGTCGGCAAGGGCAGAATGCACGAATGGCTCAGATGGCTATGAACGTGTCGTTTTCGGGTCATTTACCCGCTGCAGTAATAGGCACACTGGCTACCAGCAAACAGCTTGAAGGTTTGGTCACCCTCGGGATGTACGGCTCACACAAGGCACTCTGCCCCGATCCAGTCACGGCTGGACCGGGGCTTTTTTAGCGCTGCAGCACCAGGATTCGTGAAAGCAGTTCGTCCCGGTCGATATAGCAACCCTGAAAGTGCCGCGCCCCCGAAGTGGGATCAAACGCATTGCGCGCATGCAACGTGCGGCGATTATCGAAGCACCACAGCTCGCCCGGGTTCAGGCGCTTGACCAGCCGAAAGCGCGCCTCGCGCGTCATCGCGATAAACCGCCGATAAGCCCGATACAGCAACGGCATCTGCGCCACCGATGTCTCGAACGGCCCGCGCAGAAAATTGGCCATGCGAATCTCTGCCACATCCCCCAAGGCGTCCAATGCGATGATCGGCGCGAGGCGGCGGTAGTCGCTGTAGCGGTCTTTGTTGCGAAACTCCACGGGTATTTCACACAGCGCACGAAATGCTTCGGGATCCTCCTGGCGCAGGGCATTGGCGATGGCAAACCCATCGACAAAAATACTCTCGCCGCCGTCGGCATCGTTGACCAGGCAATGCAGAAACTGCAGCCCCGGTTGCAGCTCCCGGGTCGGCAAATCACTGTGCAAGGGCAGGTTGAAAGCGGTGTAGGCATTGCTGTCGGCATCGGCCTTGGATTGCACGTTGAACAACACACCGAAATTGCTCTCGCGGATAAACGAAATGCGCTCGGCAACACACGCCAGGGAGCCGGGTTCGGTGGGTACGCCACGTACTTGGGTGAGGCCTCCATCGCGCAGTGCCAACAGCCATTGCAGCAGGGCTTTCGGGTCTTGCATCACGGCTGAGTAATCGAATACCGGCAGGTCGAAGCTGCTGTCCCACAGTCGGGCTTCGGGTTTGGCGGCCCGGCGTTCGGCGCGCGATTCATCGTCATAGGCATGGGCCCGCAGCCAGCCGGGATCGTACTGGCTGTGATGACCGCCGCGCCATTCCACGCTGAGAAAACCCTGGTCGATACGCGCGCTGATGGCGCCGAGATTTTCATCCACATCGACAATTTCCAGCACTTGCTCGCGGGTCACGCTGTACACGCATTGCGTGCACGGACAGTTGTCCCGCAACCACTGATGATGAAACGGGCTGACCCGGCCATCGGCCCATTGCACGCGAATCTGATCGTCCAGCACCTGCGTATCGGCGAGGTCGCAAAGCTTGGGGTAATTACGGAAATCGGCAACAGCGGCGGCGGTTTGCATGATGGCTCCTTATTTTTTCGGTGGCAGTCCAATCACTCGGCCGAGGAGGGCGGGCCTTGGCAGATCGGCTTGCTCGGTACTGATGGCAGCGAGTTTCTCCAGCGTCGCCTCGGTAAACGGCGTCGAATGCGGACCTGCCAGGTCAACGTGCAGCAGCATCTGTTCGTTGCCGGCCAGTTCTTTCTCATCGCCCACCAAATGCAGGCTGTGATAGAGGTGCAGGCGCTTGGCGTCGTGGGCGATCAGTTGGGTGTGCACCTCCACTTCGGCACCGAGTTTCACTTCGTGCAGGTAGTTCAGGTGCAGTTCCAGGGTGAACAACGAATGGCCGCTGGCTTCGCGGTTTTCACTGTCCAAGCCGAGGGTGTCCATCAGCGCGTCGGTCGCGTAGCTGAAGATCAGCAGGTAGAACGCATCGCGCAGGTGGCCGTTGTAGTCCACCCAGTCGGCGAGGACTGGGGTGGTGTAGGTGGTCAGTGCAGGCATGGTGAGGGTTCCGTTATTCGGCGAAGGTCATGCCGTGCTTGGCTTTGGTGGTTTTCACCGCGTCGAGCACCGCCAGCAGGCAGTCATCACGATAGCGTTCCAGCGCCGAAATGCTGTGTTTGCCCAGTTGATCGCTGGTGCCATCGACCACATCGTCAATCAACTTGTCGGTCAACTCCGGTGCCGGCAGATAGGTCCACGGCAACTGCAATGCCGGACCGAACTGCGCCATGAAGTGCCGCATGCCCGCATCACCGCCCGCCAGGGTGTAGGTGAGGAAGGTGCCCATGAACGACCAGCGCAGGCCGGCGCCAAAGCGAATCGCATCGTCGATCTCGCCGGTGGTGGCCACGCCGTCATTGACCAGGTGCAGCGCCTCGCGCCACAGCGCTTCGAGCAAGCGGTCGGCGATAAAGCCGGGGACTTCCTTGCGCACATGCAGCGGGCGCATGCCGAGGGATTCATACACCTTGATCGCGGCCTGGATCGCTTCCGGCGCGGTGTGCTTGCCGCCGACTACTTCCACCAGCGGCAACAGATAGACCGGGTTGAACGGATGGCCGACCACACAGCGTTCCGGGTGGGTCGAGCCCTCGTAGAACTCGCTCGGCAACAGCCCGGAGGTACTCGAGCCGATCAATGCAGTGGGCTTGGCCGCTGCGCTGATCTTGCTGTGCAATTCCAGTTTCAGCTCCAGGCGTTCCGGGGCGCTTTCCTGGATGAAGTCGGCGTCTTTCACGCATTCTTCGATGGTGGGGACAAAGCGTAGGCGGTCCTGGGATGCGCCGGGCGCGAGGCCCTGTTTTTCCAGGGCGCCCCAGGCATTGGCGACGCGTTTGCGCAGCGCCGCTTCGGCACCCGGCGCCGGGTCCCAGGCGACCACATCGAGGCCGTGGGCCAGGGCGCGGGACACCCAGCCGCTGCCGATGACACCGCTGCCGAGGGCGGCGAAGGTTTTGATCTCAGTGATAAAGCGCATGGCAAATTCCTAAAGCGTTCGGTGATTCCCTGTGGGAGGGGGCAAGCCCCTCCCACATTTTTTAATTCGGTTTCGACAGGGGGTCAGCCGCGTTTGGTAAGGCCCATCTTGATGCGGCCTTCCGCCGGGCTCATGACCCGCGCGCCCAGGCGGCTGAGGATTTCACTGGCGCGTTCCACCAGTTGGCCGTTGGTGGCGAGTACGCCCTTGTCCAGCCACAGGTTGTCTTCCAGGCCGACCCGTACGTTGCCGCCCAGCAGCACCGCTTGCGCGGCCATGGGCATTTGCATGCGGCCGATCCCGAACCCGGCCCACACCGCGTCGGCCGGCAGGTTGTCGACCATGGCTTTCATCGTGGTGGTGTCGGCCGGCGCGCCCCATGGGATGCCCAGGCACAGTTGGAACAGCGGGTTGTCGAGCAGACCCTCCTTGATCATCTGCTTGGCGAACCACAGGTGGCCGGTGTCGAAAATTTCCAGCTCGGCCTTTACGCCCAATTCCTGGATGCGCTTGGCGCCCGCCCGCAGCTGCGCCGGGGTGGAGACGTAAATCGTGTCGCCATCGCCGAAGTTCAGGGTGCCGCAGTCCAGGGTGCAGATTTCCGGCAGCAGTTCTTCCACATGGGCCAGGCGGTTCAGTGGGCCGACCAGATCGGTATTGGGGCCGAATTCCATCGGGTTCTCGCCGCCGCCGATCTCGAGGTCGCCGCCCATGCCGGCGGTGAGGTTGACGATGATGTCGATGTCAGCCTCGCGGATGCGCTCCATCACTTCGCGGTACAGGGCGACGTCGCGGCTGAACTTGCCGGTCTCGGGGTCGCGCACATGGCAGTGCACCACGGTAGCGCCGGCCTTGGCGGCCTCCACGGCGGCGGCGGCGATTTGTTTGGGAGTGACCGGCACGTGTGGGCTTCTGGCGGTCGTGTCGCCAGCACCGGTGAGTGCGCAGGTGATGATGACGTCGTGGTTCATGAGGCAGGTTCCTTACAGGCGTGGTGATGCCGTTCGCGGTCGGCAGTGACCGCGAAACGGTGGTTCGAAGAAGGTTATTTGCTGGTCAATTGCAGGTTGGCCGCCGCCGGTTTGCCGTCGAAGGTGGTCACACCTTCCAGCCAGCGGGCTTGGTCCTGCGGGTGATCCTTGAGCCACTGCTTGGCAGATTCCAGCGCGTCCTTGTGATCCAGCAGCGGCTGCATCATCCGGCTCTCGTCGGCGGCGGTGAAGGTCAGGTTGGTCAGCAGTTTGTGCACGTTGGGGCACTGTTCGGCGTAGGTCGGCGCGGTCACGGTCCAGACGGTGGCCATGCCTTCGTTCGGGCCCAGGGCGTCTTCGCTGCCGGTGAGGTAAGTCATCGCGATATTGACGTTCATCGGGTGCGGCGCCCAGCCGAAGAACACCACGGCTTCCTTGCGGCGTACCGCACGGTCCACGGCGGCAAGCATGCCGGCCTCGCTGGATTCCACCAGTTGGAATTTGCCCAGGCCGAACTGGTTCTTGGCGATCATCGCCTTGATCTGGGTGTTGGCCCCCGAGCCTGGCTCGATGCCGTAGATCTTGCCGCCCAGCTCCTTCTCGAACTTGGCGATGTCAGCGAAAGTTTTCAGGCCCTTGTCCGCCAGGTAAGTCGGCACCGCCAGGGTGGCACGGGCGTCTTCCAGGCTGGGTTTGTCGAGAACTTTGATTTGCTTGGCGTCGACGAACGGCGTGATGGTCTGGGTCATCAACGGGTTCCAGTAGCCCAGGAACAGGTCCAGCCGCTGGTCGCGGATCCCGGCGAAGATGATTTGCTGGGAGGCGCTGGTTTGTTTGGTCTTGTAGCCGAGGCCGTCGAGCAACACTTGGGTCATGGCGCTGGTGGCGATGACGTCGGTCCAGTTCACCACGCCCATGCGTACGTTCTGGCAAGATGCCGCGTCGGCCGCCAGTACGTTTGTGCTCAAGATGGCGCTGGCGCTGAGTGCAAGCACGCAGTGGCGAATCAGTCGGTTCATGGTGGATCCCTCGGCAGGTCGTTATTGTGGGGTCCGGCGTCTTTGTGCGCCGTGGGATCACGTTACGGAGCTTTAGGCCCGCCGAAACGCACGGCGGCGACCAGCTCTTGCACTGCAGCGACCTGTGCTCTTGAATGGCCCGTTGAACTGGCGTATCACAGTGACCACGCTGCCCGTCCTACGAGAGCGCCACCATGTCCCAGGATTTCTACTTTCTGCTGATGCCGGGGTTCTCGGCCATTGGCTTTATTTCTGCGCTGGAACCGCTGCGCGTGGCCAACCGCTTTCGTGGCGAGCTGTACCGCTGGCATGTGCTGAGCGCCGATGGCGGCGCGGTGCTGGCGAGCAATGGCATGTCGGTCAACGCCGACGCCGCGCTGGAACCGCTGAAAAAGGGCGCGACGCTGCTGGTGGTGGCCGGCTTCGAACCGCTGCAGTTCGCCACGCCGGCGCTGGAACACTGGCTGCGCCGTCTGGACAATGACGGCGTGACCCTCGGCGCCATCGACACCGGCGCCTGCGTGCTCGCCGAAGCCGGCCTGCTCGACGGCCACCGCCTGACCCTGCATTGGGAAGCCATCGACGCCTTCAAGGAGTCGTACCCGCACCTGAGCGTGACTCAGGAACTGTTCGAGATCGACCGTCGCCGCATCACCTGCGCCGGCGGCACCGCCTCCATCGACTTGATGCTCGACCTGATCGCCCAGGCCCACGGCGCGGACCTGGCGATCCAGGTCTCCGAACAGTTCGTACTCGGCCGCATCCGCCCGCGCAAGGACCACCAGCGCATGCAGATCGCCACGCGCTACGGCATCAACAACAAGAAACTGGTGCAAGTGATCGGCGAGATGGAGCAGCACACCGAACCGCCCCTGAGCACCTTGGCGTTGGCCGATGCGATCAAGGTTACCCGGCGCCAGCTTGAACGGCTGTTTCGCCTGCATTTGAACGACACGCCCAGCAATTTCTACCTCGGCCTGCGCCTGGAAAAAGCCCGGCAGTTATTGCGCCAGAGCGATATGAGCGTGCTGGAGGTGAGCATTGCGTGCGGGTTTGAATCGCCGTCGTATTTCACCCGGAGTTATCGGGCGCGGTTTGCCAAGTGTCCGAGGGAGGATCGGCGACGGGAGGTGGTTTGACGGGCAATTATAGTCAATTATACTCGACGCTATAATTTATAGTCCTTTCCATAATTGAGTATAAAACCATGTCCAAGCACAGCGGCTTTGTGTTTCGCCGCCCCACCCTGGCAAGCAGTATTGCCGATGGCCTGGTGGGGGCCGGTATTCAGGATTTCACCTCTGGCCTGTTTCTCGCGGCACCCCGTCGCACGGGCAAAAGCACGTTTTTGCGCGAAGACTTGATCCCGGAATGTCAGCTCCGGGGCTGGCTGGCGGTGTATGTGGATCTCTGGGCTGACAAAGAGAAAGATCCTGCAGAGTTGATTGCCAGTGCTATTGCTGCTGCTCTGGTTCCCTATGAAAAGGGCATTCGCAAACTGGCCAAGAACATTGGCATCGAGAAACTCAGCTTTCTGCGTACGCTCTCCTGGGACTTTACCAAGCCACAATTGCCTGTCGGTGCGACGCTGACCCAAGCGTTGGAATTGCTCCACAGCGCTGCAGAAAAACCCGTTGTGCTGGTGATTGACGAAGCGCAGCACGCCTTAACCACCGAGTCGGGTATCAATGCGATGTTCGCGTTGAAGGCTGCCCGGGATCAGCTCAACCAAGGCCGTGACGAGGAGGGCAGCGGCTTGCGCCTGGTGTTTACCGGCTCCAACCGCGACAAGTTGGCCCACTTGGTGCTCGGCAAAAGCCAGCCGTTCTTCGGCTCCAGCATCACGCCATTTCCGCTGCTGGGCAAAGAGTTCACCCAGGCGTACACCGTGCACCTCAACGCGCATCTGGCCGAGACCAACCAGTTCAACGCGGCGGATATTGATGAGGCGTTTGAGCTGGTAGGTCGGCGTCCCGAGATGTTGCGCACGATCATCGGTGAAGTCGCGTTGGAGCTGGGCGAGGCGAGCAATCTGGGCGAACTGCTGCACAGCCGCGCCGAGTTGCTGCGCGCGGGTGTATGGACCGAGTTCGAAAGCGCCTGGAACGCCCTGACCATCCCGCAGCGTGCCGTGCTGGAGGTGATGGTGGAGCGTTCTCAAAACAACGAACCCTTCGCGCCATTCACCGACAGCACCCTCACCGCTGTCAGCAAGGCGCTGGAAGCCATGGGCAGCGACGTGGTGCCGGGCACCCAGACCATTCAGGCCTGTATCGATGCGTTGCGCGATAAGGAGCTGGTGTGGAAGTCGAGTCGCGGCGGGTATGCGCTCGAAGACAAATCGTTCGGCGAGTGGCTGCGCCATGTCAAACGAAGCAAGGCGGCCGGTATTGCGGCCAGCAGGTAGGAGGACAGAAAAGCCAAACCAGCCCAAAGACTGGTTTGGCTTATTCGATACGGCGTAGGGAAAAGCTAGCGTGGTGGGGGCTACTACTCACTTCAGCGACAACCTTCATGACGTTAATCCCATTCGAAAAGTGTGCTACGGCTGTCTGACGTAAGGCTTGAGGGGGACCAGTCGATTGACGGCCGCCAAAGGATTGCCCTGCAGCAACTGTGCAGGCTCGGGTTTGAGTTTGTCCTGATTGATACTCGCCAATACACCGATGGCGGCATTCATCCCGGACATAAAGGCCCCTTCACACCAACCTGGATAGTTACTGGCGCTGTCCGAAGACAGGAATATTTGCCGATAGACTCGGTCCCTTGCCTGTGAGTTGAATGCGGGTTCCTGGGTGAACAGGTACAGGTTGCACAACGCATTGGAAGTCGCGAAGTCTCCAGGTGCGTCGAGCTTGAACCCACCTGTACCGATCTGATCTTGCCAGTCAATGCCGATGGCATTGGGGTCGTCTTGCCTGTTACCCAACAAAGAGTGGAAGTACACCGTGGTGCGAACCTGGCGGGTCGGGTTCTGTACATAAGGCAGTACGCTGGCCCACGCCCTGTAGCTTCGCCACCACTCCTGGGGAAATCCAGGCCCGAACCAGGCCGGGCTTTCAGTGAAATCAGCAATGCCCAGCGTGCCATTTTCCCGGGAGGGTGCTATATCCAGCACGCTGCGTGCCATGATTGAGTCCAGGTTCCACGTGTACGAAAGCAATACGGCAACAGGGCCGGGCCGATCCTCCGCGATTGCCGGGATGAAGTAGCTGGCGCGGGTCCAGCCCTCGCTCATCAGGCAGCGTATGGGCCTGCCGTCGATGTGCGTCCAAGTGCTGGCCAGTGCGGAACCCTGTGCCCATGGTGCTTGGGGCGTAACATAAAAAGACTTGCTGGCGTTCATCATATTGAGCCGCGCCAAGGCGCTTTTCAGTGGCGCTATATGGCTTTTATAGATTGCCGAAGGCCAGGCTTTGTCGAAGTAGCTATGAAAGGCGTGAGGTACGCCATTGATCGGGATTTCTACCCGTAAGCCGTTACGCGGATAGCTCAGTTCGCTGGCCAGCGACATCATCGTCAGCAGGGCCGTATGAGGGATGGCGGCAACGATATGGTCGGTGTTCACCGGTATTAATGCGACGTCTTCGGCCCCTTCTCCGTTGAGGTTGCGTACCAGCAGGCCGGCTTGGGCTGACCCTCCGTCGGTCGATACGAAGATTCCCATTTCCTGTACCTCATGGCGTTCATGCACGGTAAAGGTGTTCTTGCCGGCTGGACCGAATTCGTCCCTGAGCTTTTTCAGGATGGCATGCGCGATCATGCCCGAGCCAATGCCTGCCGGCAGAGCATATTCATCCAGGTAATCCCACAGCCAGATTCGCAGCATCTCCAGGAACCCCATGGAAAACATGCTACCCATGCCACCCGTGCCGAAGCCTACGTTGACGAAGATTGCCAACTGTTCTGGCGTCCAGCCCTTGGGCTCCGCTACGTTGCCAAGCAGCCAGGTGCCCAGGTCCAGTTTGTCGAAGCGCTCGATCATCGCCGTCCAGAAAGCCTGGATGCGGTTTTCTTCTTCGGCGGACAGCCGGGGTTGTTCAAGCAACCGCAGAATTTGGAGAATGTTGGAGCCGCCGCCTTGTATGTCGTTGATGGCATCGCGCACATCGGCGGAGACTTTGATGAACTGTGGGGGCAGGTCGGGCGCTTGCATGCTGCCTGCCAACCACCGATGGGCGATACCGTCCTGGCACAGGACAGTGGGTACCAGGCCTGGGTTGGGGAACAGCTGGAGCAATGTGTCATCTCCCAGGATATCCCCGAAGACTTCCCAGGTGACCTTGGCCTTCGCGGGGAACCTCATGGCCCCCAGTTCACACACTGTGTCGGTTTCCAGCTTGCGCACGAAACTGCATGTGCGGCCGTGGATATAGCGGTGCCAGTCGTCATCGACCTGTTCCAGCTGGTTGCGTTCGTACAACACCACATTCAAGCCTGCGCGCAGCAGCTCTCTTGCCGTCAGCAACCCGGACATGCCTGCGCCAATGATTACGACACGCGCGTCTTTCTCTACACCCTCCAGAGGCTGGGCCAGCCAGCCAGATTCGGGGCTGGAGGCACGAAGGATACTTGCGTAGTCATAAGGGTAAGCGTCCACCAGGCGTGAAGTACCTGACTTGAGTTGGCCTATCGTTTGCGGACCGGCCATTGTACGTGTGCCACTGCTGCCTCCCAGGGCAGCCAGGGATGGGAACCATGCCATGATCATCTCCTTGAATTGCTCGCAATACGTTGCTTGTCACTGCTCGAATGAACAGTGATTTCAGCCTAGGTGAGTGCGTGAAACTCAAGGTTCGCTTCAGACCAGTGGAGTGCCCTGAGCAAGTTTCATTGTTATGTCGAGTGTTTTGACAGGGGCGGATCTGATGTAGGGATTATCCTTTTCTGTGGTGTCGGCTATGTCGTGGGTAGAGGGGCTGCTAATGTAAAAGTCCATTGCGGCTGACACCCAAACTAACCATTAATCAACTGATATTTAAAGTTCGCACTTCACTACTTAAGTTAAGCGACAAGAGGTCCGTATGTTCAGGAAAATGCTTGCTGTCATTACTTTTGCATCTGCCCCCGCCTGGGCTGCCAAGGCCCCCGCCTCCGTCCCCTTCACGGGTGCCGATTACAGCGGGCGTTATGAGTGTACTGGTCGTGATAGCCATATCGGCGCCTTCAAGGGGGTTGTCGATATGCAGCTCAACGCCAGGCAAAGTACCGGCAAGTACGGCGCCTATATCTTCACCCTGACGTTGGAAGACAACTCCCGCTATAACGGTTTTGCCGCTGGCACCTCGGATACGCTGGCGATTTACTTTGCACATACCGACTCGGCACTGAAAGATTATGGAGTCGGTGTTGCGCAAGTCGTTCCAACACCGGAAGGTAAACTCGCCTTTACCAAATATTATTACGGCCCCGAATATGAAGGCGGCGGTCACGGGTTGGAACACTGCGTCAGAAGTTGATGCGGACTACTTCTTCATCAGGCTCGAACAGGCCGCCTTGAACGCTTCATGCTGATATTTGTTCAACGTCGCTGGCAGTTCGAAGTTGTGCTTCTTGTTCTGGGCGTTGATGGTCTGCGGCGACAGCAGCGTCACCTCAACCCCCTCCAGCAACTGAAACACCCCTTCGATCTTGAACGTGGTCGGGCCACCGGCGAATTCGCCTTTCTTGCTGCGCTTCTTGATAGCGATGCGCTGGATGGCGTTTTCCTGCACAAATGCCTTCACCTGGGCGGCAAAGGCTTTGACGTTGGCCGCGTCATCGTCGTCTTCCAGAGCGATTTTCTTGGTCGCCAGGGCGACGTGGGTCAGCGCCTGGTTGTCCAGGGAAGCGACAGCGATGATGGCTTCGCTGCCTTTGATTTCGATGCCACAGATAGTCATGAAAGGCCTTGGTTCAAAGAGAAAGTGGCGGGATTGTCGCTTATTCCTGCCCAATCGACTCCAAAAACTCCGACCGCTCATCACTCATCCGCGCCAAACAGTCATTCTGCTCAATGGCGTAGGCCTTGGTGCCGGTCACTGCCGGGAAGGTGTCCACCGCGCAATCGGCGTCACGCAGTTTTTCCCACTTTTGCTGGGCATCCTTCAGACGAGCGGTAATGTCGGCGAGCTTGGTCTTGTCGCTGCCATAGGTGGAATGCATACGTTCCAGCAGACTCTGATAATTATCCTTGAGCAATTGCTCGGCAGTGGTTTTGTTGTAGGTGGCGCATTCCAGGGTTTGCTTGTCGTTTTCGATGCCATCGCATGGCGTGCTGTCGGTGTCTTCGGCCGCGTGGACGCCGGTTGCGATGAGTGCCAAAGCCAGGAAAATCGATTTCATTGCGCCGTCTCATATCAGTTGATGCGGGAATTCTGGCTCAAGCGTAAGACAAATAACAGCTGCCAGTCAGACACCTCTTAACAGCCTTTGTCGTGGATTGACGCTTTCGGCAATTCCCCTGTCGTTTTTGCACCCGGCTCGGTCGTCCCCTGGGCATATGCTGGCCCCAAAGCGCCGGCAGACGATTCGGCGCATGAATCGCCAATAAGGGGACGCCTGATGAGCCCAGCCGAATTGCACGCCGACAGCATCGTTATCGACGGGCTGATCATTGCCAAGTGGAACCGCGACCTGTTCGAGGACATGCGCAAAGGCGGCCTGACCGCCGCGAACTGCACCGTGTCGGTGTGGGAAGGGTTCCAGGCCACGATCAACAACATCGTCGCCAGCCAGACCCTGATCCGCGAGAACAGCGACCTGGTGATCCCGGTGAAAACCACCGCCGACATCCGCAAGGCCAAGGAACAGGGCAAGACCGGCATCATCTTCGGCTTCCAGAACGCCCATGCATTTGAAGACCAGCTCGGCTATGTCGAGATCTTCAAGCAGCTCGGCGTCGGTGTGGTGCAGATGTGCTACAACACCCAGAACCTGGTGGGCACCGGTTGCTACGAGCGCGACGGTGGCCTGTCGGGCTTCGGGCGTGAGATCGTCGCCGAGATGAACCGCGTCGGCATCATGTGCGACCTGTCCCACGTCGGCTCCAAGACCAGCGAAGAAGTCATCCTCGAATCGAAAAAGCCGGTGTGCTACTCCCACTGCCTGCCGTCCGGTCTTAAAGAACACCCGCGCAACAAGTCCGATGAAGAACTGAAGTTCATCGCCGACCACGGTGGCTTTGTCGGCGTGACCATGTTCGCGCCGTTCCTGGCCAAGGGCATCGATTCGACCATCGACGACTACGCCGAAGCCATCGAATACACCATGAACATCGTCGGCGAAGACGCCATCGGTATCGGCACCGACTTTACCCAGGGCCATGGCCAGGATTTCTTTGAAATGCTGACCCATGACAAGGGCTACGCCCGCCGCCTGACCAGCTTCGGCAAGATCATCAACCCGCTGGGCATCCGCACCGTGGGCGAGTTCCCCAACCTCACCGAGACCTTGCTCAAGCGCGGCCACCCTGAGCGTGTGGTGCGCAAGATCATGGGCGAGAACTGGGTCAACGTGCTCAAGGACGTCTGGGGCGAATAAGCCACCGCTGACACTTCTTTTCCCCTGGCCACCCAGGTCTGGGGCATCCAAACGAATTTTCTGGAGTTAAGTTTCCATGGCCAAGATCGCCCCTCAATTGCCTATCGAAGTCGACAGCGAAACCGGTGTCTGGACTTCCGACGCCCTGCCGATGCTGTACGTACCGCGTCATTTCTTCGTCAACAACCACATGGGCATCGAAGAAGTGCTGGGCGCCGACGCCTACGCCGAAATCCTCTACAAGGCCGGCTACAAGTCCGCCTGGCACTGGTGTGAAAAAGAAGCTGAATGCCACGGCCTGGAAGGCGTCGCGGTGTTCGAGCACTACATGAAGCGCCTGTCGCAGCGCGGCTGGGGCCTGTTCAAGATCCAGGACATCGACCTGGATAAAGGCACCGCCAGCGTCAAGCTCGAACACTCGGCATTCGTCTATGTGTACGGCAAGGTCGGGCGCAAAGTGGACTACATGTTCACCGGTTGGTTTGCCGGCGCCATGGACCAGATTCTGCAAGCGCGTGGCAGCAACATCCGCACCGTGGCCGAACAAGTCTACGGAGGCTCCGAAGAGGGCCACGATGACGGCTTGTTCACCGTCAAGCCGTTGTAAGCCGAGGACCGTGCCATGGCTTTCGAAGCAATGTTCCAGCCGATCCAGATCGGCAAACTGACCATCCGCAACCGCGTACTCAGTACTGCCCACGCCGAGGTGTATGCCACCGACGGCGGCATGACCACCGACCGCTATGTGAAGTATTACGAAGAAAAAGCCAAGGGCGGCATTGGCCTGGCGATCTGCGGCGGTTCCTCGGTAGTCGCCATCGACAGCCCCCAGGAATGGTGGAGTTCGGTGAACCTGTCCACCGACCGCATCATCCCGCATTTCCAGAACCTGGCCGACGCCATGCACAAGCATGGCGCCAAGATCATGATCCAGATTACCCACATGGGTCGTCGCTCGCGTTGGGATGGCTTTAACTGGCCGACCCTGATGTCGCCGTCCGGCGTACGTGAGCCGGTGCACCGTGCTACTTGCAAAACCATCGAGCCGGAAGAAATCTGGCGCGTGATCGGCAACTACGCCCAGGCCGCGCGCCGCGCCAAGGCCGGTGGCCTGGACGGTGTGGAACTGTCCGCCGTGCACCAGCACATGATCGACCAGTTCTGGAGCCCACGGGTCAACAAGCGTACCGACGAATGGGGCGGCACCTTCGAAGGCCGCATGAAGTTCGGCCTGGAAGTGTTGAAAGCCGTGCGCGCCGAAGTCGGTGATGACTTCTGCGTGGGCATGCGCCTGTGCGGTGACGAGTTCCACCCGGACGGCCTGTCTCACGAGGACATGAAGCAGATCGCCAAGTACTACGACGACACCGGCATGCTCGATTTCATCGGCGTTGTCGGCTCGGGTTGCGACACGCACAACACCCTGGCCAACGTGATCCCCAACATGAGCTATCCACCGGAGCCGTTCCTGCACCTGGCGGCCGGTATCAAGGAAGTGGTCAAGGTTCCGGTGCTGCACGCACAGAACATCAAGGACCCGAACCAGGCCACACGCATCCTCGAAGGCGGCTATGTGGACATGGTCGGCATGACCCGTGCGCACATCGCCGACCCGCACTTGATCGCCAAGATCAAGATGGGCCAGATCGACCAGATCAAGCAGTGTGTCGGCGCCAACTATTGCATCGACCGCCAGTATCAGGGCCTGGACGTGTTGTGCATCCAGAACGCCGCGACCTCCCGTGAATACATGGGCGTGCCGCATATCATCGAGAAATCCACCGGGCCGAAACGCAAGGTGGTCGTGGTGGGCGCCGGCCCTGCCGGGATGGAAGCCGCGCGGGTGGCCGCCGAACGTGGTCACGACGTGACCCTGTTCGAGAAAAAAGAGTTTATCGGCGGGCAAATCACCACCGCCTCCAAGGCCCCGCAGCGCGACCAGATCGCCGGTATCACGCGCTGGTTCCAGCTGGAGCTGGCGCGTTTGAAAGTCGACCTGCGCCTGGGCGTGGCCGCCGATGCCGAGACGATTCTGGACCTGCGTCCGGACGTGGTGGTGCTGGCGGTCGGCGGGCATCCGTTTATCGAACAGAACGAACACTGGGGCGCTGCCGAAGGCCTGGTGGTGAGCAGCTGGGACGTGCTCGACGGCAAAGTCGCGCCGGGCAAGAACGTGCTGGTGTACGACACCATTTGCGAATTCACCGGCATGTCGGTGGCGGACTTCCTGGCCGACAAAGGCTGCCAGGTGGAAATCGTCACCGATGACATCAAACCGGGCGTAGCCATCGGCGGTACGTCGTTCCCGACCTACTACCGCAGCATGTACCCCAAGGAAGTGATCATGACCGGCGACATGATGCTGGAAAAGGTCTACCGCGAGGGCGACAAGCTGGTGGCGGTGCTGGAGAACGAATACACCGGCGCCAAAGAGGAGCGGGTGGTCGATCAGGTGGTGGTCGAGAACGGTGTGCGTCCGGACGAAGCCATTTACTACGGGCTCAAGGAAGGTTCGCGCAACAAGGGCCAGATCGACGTTGAAGCCCTGTTCGCGATCAAGCCGCAGCCGTGCCTGAGCGAGGCGGGTGAGGGGTACTTGCTGTTCCGCATCGGTGACTGTGTGGCCCAGCGCAATACCCACGCTGCCATCTATGACGCCCTGCGCCTTTGCAAAGACTTTTGATGAGGTGAACTCGGTCAAATGTGGGAGGGGGCTTGCCCCCGATAGCGGTGGTTCAGCGACAGCTGTATCAACTGACAGTCCGCCATCGGGGGCAAGCCCCCTCTCAATTTCGGGCCAGTTTCACAGTAGACCTGTGTGGTCTGTGGGAGCTTCACCATGTTGAACACCTTGCTGCCTATTCTCTTATTCGCCGCCCTGGGCCTTGCCGTCCTCGGCGCCCTGCGCCGGGTGAACATGTGGCGCCGTGGCCGTGCCTCCAAGGTCGACCTGCTGGGCGGCCTGCTGGCCATGCCCAAGCGCTACATGGTCGACCTGCACCACGTGGTCGCCCGCGACAAATACATCGCCAACACCCACGTCGCCACGGCGCTGGGCTTTGTGCTGTCGGCGCTGCTGGCGATCCTGGTGCACGGTTTCGGCCTGCACAATCGCATCCTCGGCTACGCGCTGCTTTTGGCCTCGACCTTGATGTTTGTCGGCGCCATCTTCATGTACCTGCGCCGCCGCAACCCGCCCGCGCGCCTGTCGAAGGGCCCGTGGATGCGCCTGCCGAAAAGCCTGCTGGCGTTCTCGGTGAGCTTCTTCCTGGTGACCTTGCCGGTGGCCGGGATTCTGCCGGCGGACTTCGGCGGCTGGCTGCTGGCTGCGCTGCTGAGCGTGGGTGTGCTGTGGGGTGTGTCCGAGATGTTCTTCGGCATGACCTGGGGCGGCCCGATGAAACACGCCTTCGCCGGTGCCCTGCACCTGGCCTGGCACCGCCGTGCCGAGCGCTTCGGCGGCGGCCGCTCCACCGGTTTGAAACCCCTGGACCTGAGCGACAAAACCGCGCCCCTGGGCGTGGAAAAACCCAAGGATTTCACCTGGAACCAGCTGCTCGGTTTTGACGCCTGCGTGCAGTGCGGCAAGTGTGAAGCCGCGTGCCCGGCCTTCGCCGCCGGCCAGCCGCTGAACCCGAAAAAACTGATCCAGGACATGGTGGTCGGCCTTGCGGGCGGCACCGATGCCAAGTTCGCCGGTAGCCCGTATCCGGGCAAAGCCATTGGCGAACACGGCGGCAATCCGCATCAGCCGATCGTCAACGGCCTGGTGGACGCCGAGACCCTGTGGTCGTGCACCACCTGCCGCGCCTGCGTGGAAGAGTGCCCGATGATGATCGAGCACGTGGACGCCATCGTCGACATGCGCCGCCACCTGACTCTGGAAAAAGGCGCCACGCCGAACAAGGGCGCCGAAGTCCTGGAAAACCTGATCGCCACCGACAACCCCGGCGGTTTTGCCCCGGGCGGCCGCCTGAACTGGGCGGCGGATCTGAACCTGCCACTGCTCAGCGAAAAAGGCAGTGCCGACGTGCTGTTCTGGGTCGGCGACGGTGCCTTCGACATGCGCAACCAGCGCACCCTGCGCGCATTCGTCAAAGTACTGAAAGCGGCCAAGGTCGACTTCGCGGTGCTCGGCCTGGAAGAACGCGACAGCGGTGACGTGGCGCGACGCCTGGGCGATGAAGCGACGTTCCAACTGCTGGCCTCGCGCAATATTCAGACGCTGGCCAAGTACAGCTTCAAGCGCATCGTCACCTGCGATCCGCACAGTTTCCATGTGCTGAAAAACGAATACGGCGCCTTCAACGGCAACTATCTTGTGCAGCACCACAGCACCTTCATGGCCGAGCTGATCGGCGAAGGCGCGTTGAACCTGGGCCAGCACAAAGGCAACAGCGTGACCTACCACGACCCGTGCTACCTGGGCCGCTACAACGGTGAGTACGAGGCCCCGCGCCAAGTGCTGCGTGCCTTGGGCATCGAGGTCAAGGAGATGCAACGTTCGGGCTTCCGCTCACGCTGCTGCGGCGGCGGTGGCGGCGCGCCGATTACCGACATCCCCGGCAAGCAACGGATCCCCGACATGCGCATGGAAGACATCCGCGAGACCGGCGCCGAACTGGTAGCGGTCGGTTGCCCGCAATGCACGGCGATGCTCGAAGGTGTGGTTGAACCGCGCCCGTTGATCAAAGACATCGCCGAGCTGGTGGCCGATGCATTGCTCGAAGACGTCGCACCGGCCAAAGCTCCCAACAAGCGTGAACCTGCGGAGGTGCACTGATGAGCGACATTATCCGCCGCGACCCACGGGCCGAATGGATCGCCCGTAACCGCCTGCACCCGCTGCACGCGGCGATGCAGCCGGTGCAACACAGCTGGATGGGGCCGAACGGTGTTATCCGCAAAAATGTACATGGCGTCGGTTTTATCGGCCCCAACGGCATCAAGCGCATCGACCGCAGCGGTGCCCAGCAGGGCGGCGCGGCCAAGCGTACGGCAGCGATTGAAGTGCAGTTGCCGCTGCATCAGGTGCCTGCGCCCGCGTTCTACATCAACGTAGTGCCGGACATGGTCGGCGGCCGCTTGAGCAGCCACGACCGCGACCTGCTCGGCCTGGCGCGACAACTCGCCGGCAGCGACGGTGCGGTGCTGGCGGTGGTGTTTGGCGAGCACAAGGAAAGCGCGTTTGCCACGGCCGGTGTCGATCGCCTGCTGGTGCTGGACGGCCACGAATTCGACGGTTACTCACCGGAGCAACGCGTGCAGGGTTTGCGCGCTGTGGATAACCAGTTCAACCCGCGCCATTGGTTGCTGCCCGACAGCCGCAGTGGTGGCGGCGAGCTGGGTCGGCGTTTTGCCGCCAGCCTCAAGGAGCGCCCGGCCACACGGGTGTGGCAGATCAAGGGCGACGAGTGCATCGGCCGCGCGGGTGCGGGCCGGGAAGATTTGGCGCGGCCGCTGCCACGCCTGATTCTTGCGGCTGCCGAATGTGCCGATCCGGTCAGCGACACACGCCATGAAGTGCTGCCCGTGGAGTTATCCACAAGCCTGGCGCGCAGTCTGCCGCGTATCGAGGATCTCGGCGCGGTGGCGGTGGACCCGGCGGCGATTCCCATGGCCGAGGCCGAATTCATTTTCTCCGGCGGCAACGGCGTGAAGGACTGGGCGCTGTTCCACCAGACCGCCGCTGCCCTGGGCGCCACCGAAGGCGCCTCGCGGGTGGCCGTGGACGACGGCTTTATGGCCCGTGATCGCCAGGTCGGCGCCAGCGGTACCTGGGTGACGGCGCGGGTGTATGTGGCCGTGGGGATTTCCGGGGCGATTCAACACCTGCAAGGCATTGGCGCCTGCGACAAGGTGGTGGCGATCAACCTCGACCCGGGCTGCGACATGATCAAGCGTGCCGACCTGTCGGTGATCGGCGAGAGCGCCGCGATTCTGCAAGCCTTGATCGATGCGGTCGAGGCCTACCGCAACGGCGCCAAGCGCGATGCGGCTTGAGGACATGACCATGACCACGAATGTAATCAGCCTGGTGTCCATCGGCGCCCACCCCACCTCCGGCCGGCCACGCCGCGCCGAACAGGACGCGCGCGCGGTCGAGCTGGGCCTGCAAATGGCTGGGGATAAGTTGCAGGTGCTGCACGCGGGCAATATCGCCGAACCGACCCTGCGCAGCTACTTGGGCATGGGGTTGCCGCAACTGCATGTGCTCGAACAACCGGAGGGTGCCGATGCCTTGCCGGTACTCAGTGATTATCTGCGCGAGGCAGGTGCCCAGGTGGTGCTCACCGGCAGCCAGGCCGAAACCGGTGAAGGCTCGGGGATGTTGCCGTTCCTGCTCGCAGAGCAATTGGGCTGGCCGTTGATTGTCGGGCTGGCGCAGGTGGAGTCCATCGACGGCGGCGTCGCTCATGTGCTGCAAGCCTTGCCGCGTGGGCAGCGGCGGCGCTTGAAGGTGCGCCTGCCATTCCTGGCCACGGTGGACAACGCCGCGCCGAAGCCTCGGCAGAGCGCCTACGGCCCGGCACAGCGCGGTGAGTTGGCGGCCCATGAGGTCGAGGTTGAAGCCGATGAGTTATTCACAGGCGCGGTGTTGCAACCGGCCAAGCCTCGTCCCAAGCGCCTCAAGGTGATCAAGGCCAAGAGTGGTGCCGACCGCATGAAAGCCGCCACGGCCAAGGCC
This sequence comes from Pseudomonas sp. SJZ103, assembly GCF_007828335.1. Taxonomy (NCBI): domain Bacteria; kingdom Pseudomonadati; phylum Pseudomonadota; class Gammaproteobacteria; order Pseudomonadales; family Pseudomonadaceae; genus Pseudomonas; species Pseudomonas sp. SJZ103. Next base: position 123,624 of record NZ_VIUN01000002.1, on the reverse strand, counting down.
AGTGGTGGCGGTGGGCAGGTGCTCAAGGGTGTGAGCGCCGAGGAAGGCGCCCAGGCCATTCTCAAGTTGCTGATCGAAGAAGGCGTCGTGCGCTAACCCACCAACACTGCAAAACCAATGTGGGAGGGGGCTTGCCCCCGATAGCGGTGCTTCAGTTAAAGATACTGAGACTGACACACTGCAATCGGGGGCAAGCCCCCTCCCACATTTTTATCTCCATCAGGTTCTGAGATTAAGGTGGGGCTGGCGCAGGCTTGGGCACCAGATCCGGCAGCGGTGGCGGCAGCGGCTGCCAAGGCAGGTCCAGGTTGCGTTCGATCCTCGGCGTCAGCAACAGGATGATCTCGCATCGATCGCCCGCCGGATTTCCCGCAACGAACGTTGCAGGTCCAGTTCTCGATCACGTTTACCCATCAATGCTGTCAGCGGATAAGCCACTGTCGCAAGCGTGGCCAGCAGGGCCAGCGTCAGCAGTAATTCAATCAGCGTAAAACCTTTGGCGCAGTGATGGCTGGGCTTGCCCTGCCACATCACCGTTCTACCTCCCGATCAGGCTGCCAAGGACGTGCGCGTTAACCCAGGCCATGGAATTGAATGCACGGGTGAGTGTAGATGCTGAGTGTTTTTGTACAGGTTGCACGGTTACCCACAAACGCTGTGCGCGTAGCTGTGGATAAGGTGTTCGTGGGTGTCCAAGAGCCCCGTGAATCAAGGCCTGAAAGCCGCTGTACGAAAATTGATCAAGCTAAGTCACGGTTTTTTGGTGCTTTTTTGTGTGGATAAGCTTGAAGCAACGGTTGGACTTGCCCCCAAAGTCTGTTGGCGTTTCTGTGGATAAGATGTTTGCTATCCGCTACAGGCCTTATAGATAAAGGCTTTCAATCGTTTGGTTGTTTATTGATCAAATTGCCCCGGAAACCGAAAAATACAGCTGAAACCCTCGGTTTATGACGGTTTGGCATGGTTTTCCACAGCGCTGTAGAAGTTGCCCCCAAAGTCTGTTGGCTGTTCTGTGGATAAGGTGTTTGCGTACCGCTACAGGTCACGATTTACGTGGCTTACAAGGTTTTGATCAATAAATGATCAATGTGGCTTGGGAACCGTCAACTTGAATAAGTCACGGATTTTCTTCAATTAATTTTGGTTGGGTAGCGGAGTTGCCCACAATTGCTGTGGGTGGCTCTGTGGATAAGTTGTTGGGTAAAGGCTGGAGGGCAGGCTGGCAGAGGTCTGCGAGAGATTTGATCAAATATTAAGCAGTGTAAGGTTCAAGTGTGGGAGGGGCGGTGCGACGATGCGACTGGCCCCCTCCTACATTTTTTGAGCTGTGGGTATCGGTTATTCGTGGGCGGCCACACCCTTGAGGTAAGGCGCCGGGGCTGCACCGAGGTTGTTCAACATGCGCTCGCTGTACCAGTCCACAAAGTTCACCACGCCGAACTCATAGGTCTTGGAATACGGGCCAGGCTGGTAGGCGGTGGAGTTGATCCCGCGCTGGTTCTCTTCGGCCAGGCGACGGTCCTGGTCGTTGGTGGCGTCCCACACCTTGCGCATGCGCTCCACGTCGTAGTCCACGCCTTCCACGGCGTCCTTGTGCACGATCCACTTGGTGGTGACCATGGTTTCCTGTGCGCTGATCGGCCACACGGTGAACACGATAATGTGGTCGCCCATGCAGTGGTTCCACGAATGCGGCAGGTGCAGGATGCGCATCGAGCCCAGGTCGGGGTTCTTGATCCGGCCCATCAGCTTGGCGCAGCCCTGCTTGCCGTCCAGGGTCATCGACACGGTGCCCTTGAGCAGCGGCATGCGCACGATACGGTTACGCAGGCCGAAGCTGGCATGGGCGTAAGGGATCTTCTCGGCATCCCAGGCAGCGGCCGACGCCGCGACGTGGTCCTTGAACGCCTGGTCGGCGCGTGGGTCGGTAACGTCGTCCCACTCCAGCAGGGTTTTCAACAACTCGGGGTGCGACGCGTTGCAGTGGTAGCACTCGCGGTTATTTTCCAGCACCAGCTTCCAGTTGGCTTTTTCGAACAAGGTGGTCTGGATCGCCACCTTGGTGTTTTCCATGTCGTAGGGTTCCATGTAATGGTTCAACGTCGACAGGAAGTCATCGATGGCCGGCGGGTTCTCGGCCAGGCTGATAAAGATGTAGCCGCCGGCGGTCTTCACATTCACCGGTTTGAGGCCGTATTGCTTCATGTCGAAGTCGGCGCCCATCTCGGTGCCGGCGAACAGCAGGCGGCCGTCGATCTCGTAGGTCCACTGGTGGTAGGGGCAGACCAGCTTGGCGACTTTGCCTTTGTCGCTGGTGCACAGGCGCGAACCCCGGTGGCGACACACGTTATGGAACGCATGCACCACGCCTTCGGCGCCACGGATCACGATGATCGGGTTCTTGCCCACTTGCAGGGTCAGGTAGTTGCCCTTGGTGGGGATTTCGCAGGTCATGCCGGCGATCAACCACTCTTTGTGGAAGATCTCCTGCATGTCGATATCAAACAACCGCTCATCAGAGTAGAACGGCTGCGGCAGCGAAAAGGTGCGCTCGCGCTCTTGGAGCATTTGCGCGGTGGCCTTGCGTGCGGGTTCCAGCGGATCGCCCAAGCTTAAGGTTGCGGTGACGTCCATCGTGTGTGTCCTCATGGCCATTCTGTGTGGCCGGCGAATAGTGGCTGATCAGGTTTGCAGCAAGGCGTAAAGAAAGCGTCGTTGTTGGGAGCGAGTGTGGGGCTGCTGATGCACGGAACCTTATCCATGAGCGACATGGCCCACTCTGTTCCCGACGCGCAACCCCCGTGGTATGGGGGCTGGTCGCGATAAGTATGTGAATGTCGCAGATAGGTAAATGGGTGGTTCTCGCGTTACGCAGAATTGCCACCATAAGGCCGACTATCGGCGGTGGAGAACAGCATGTCCAACAGCTTCCTGAATCCGGTAACCACCCAGACCTGGGCCAATGGTCGGCACATCGTCCGTTGCGTCAAAGTCATCCAGGAAACCTGGGATGTGCGCACCTTCTGCTTTATGGCCGACCAGCCGATCCTGTTCTTTTTCAAGCCGGGGCAGTTCGTCACCCTTGAGCTGGAAATCGACGGCCAGCCGATCATGCGCTCGTACACCATTTCCAGTTCGCCGTCGGTGCCCTACAGCTTCTCGGTGACCATCAAGCGCGTGCCGGGCGGCAAGGTGTCCAACTGGCTGCACGACACGCTGCACGAAGGGCAGGAATTGGCGGTGCACGGGCCGGTCGGGCTGTTCAATGCCATCGACTTCCCGAGTCCGAAAGTCTTGTACCTCAGCGGCGGTGTCGGTATCACCCCGGTGATGTCCATGGCGCGCTGGTTCTACGACACCAACGCCAATGTCGACATGACGTTTATCCACAGCGCGCGTTCGCCCAAAGACATCATCTACCACCGCGAGCTGGAGCATATGGCGTCGCGGATCGACAACTTCAGCTTGCACCTGATCTGCGAAAAACACGGCCTGGGTGAACCTTGGGCCGGCTATCGCGGTTACCTGAACCACAAGATGCTCGAACTGATGGTGCCGGACTTCCTTGAGCGCGAAGTATTCTGCTGCGGTCCTACGCCGTATATGAATGCGGTGAAGCGCCTGCTGGAGGCGGCCGGTTTCGACATGGCGCGGTACCACGAGGAATCCTTCGGTGCCACGCCGCCGGAAGCCCGCGCCGACGCGGTGGAGCAGGCCGAGCAAGCGGCGGATGCGCCGGAAATCGACCTGGCGGATTTGCACCAGGTGGAATTCCTTGCCTCCGGCAAGAGCATTCGCGTCGCGCCGGGCGAGACCGTCCACGCAGCGGCGGCCAAGCTTGGGCTGATGATCCCGAAAGCCTGCGGCATGGGCATTTGCGGGACGTGCAAGGTAATGAAGCTGGGCGGGGAGGTGGAGATGGAGCACAACGGCGGGATCACCGAAGAAGACGAAGCCGAAGGCTACATCCTCTCGTGCTGCAGTGTGCCGAAGGGGGATGTGCGCATCGATTTCTGATTGCTCGAGCAGGCACAACACAATCCAAATGTGGGAGGGGGCTTGCTCCCGATAGCAGAGTGTCAGCCACTGTATGTGCAAGCTGACCCACCGCTATCGGGAGCAAGCCCCCTCCCACATTTTTTTATGTACATCAGTGAGTCATTGTCAGTCACCCATGACTTCGCGGATATCTGCTGCCAATTCCCGCACGCGCTCTTCGTCGGTATCCCACGCACACATGAACCGCGCGCCACCTTTGCCGATGAAGGTGTAGAAGCGCCAGCCCTTGGCGGTCAGCGCGGCAATCGCCGGTTCCGAGAGTTGCAGGAACACGCCGTTGGCCTGTACCGGGAACATCAACTCCACACCCGGAATATCCGCCACCAGACTGCTGAGCAATTGCGCGCAGTGGTTGGCGTGGCGCGCATGTTTGAGCCAGGCGTCGTTTTCCAGCAGTCCCACCCACGGGGCGGAAAGGAAGCGCATTTTCGAGGCCAGCTGGCCGGCCTGTTTGCAGCGGTAGTCGAAGTCTTCGGCCAGCGCGCGGTTGAAGAACAGGATGGCTTCACCCACGGCCATGCCGTTCTTGGTGCCGCCAAAGCACAATACGTCCACTCCGGCTTTCCAGGTCAGGTCGGCCGGCGAGCAGCCGAGGAACGCGCAAGCGTTGGAGAAGCGCGCGCCGTCCATGTGCAGGTTCAGGCCCAGCTCCTTGCAGGTGACGCTGATCGCGCGGATTTCTTCCGGGGTGTAGACGCTGCCGACTTCGGTGGCTTGGGTCAGGGTCACTACGCGGGGTTTGGGGTAGTGGATGTCCTGGCGCTTGAGGGCGATCTCGCGGATCGATTCCGGGGTCAGCTTGCCGTTCTCGGTGCGCGCGATGAGCAGCTTGGAGCCGTTGGAGAAAAACTCCGGCGCGCCGCATTCGTCGGTCTCGACGTGGGCGGTTTCCGAGCAAATCACGCTATGGTAGCTCTGGCACAAGGAGGACAGCGCCAGGGAGTTGGCGGCCGTACCGTTGAAGGCGAAGAACACTTCGCAGTCGGTTTCGAACAGGTTGCGGAAACCGTCGGCGGCGCGGTGGGTCCATTCATCATCACCGTAGGCGCGTTGATGACCCTGGTTGGCTTGTTCCATGGCGGCCCAGGCTTCCGGGCAAATGCCCGAATAGTTGTCACTGGCGAATTGTTGGCTCTTGTCGGTCATGGCCCATTCCTGTGGTCGATGTTGGTGCGCACTTTAACCAAGATTGTCGGGCGTGCGCACGCACTGTAAATGCAAAGTCACTGGGGAATTATGCACGGTTCTGAAACGATGCCTGTCGGACGCGTCCGTGATGGCGCTTTGGATTTGCTCAAGTGGCTGGCGCTGCTGAGCATGGTGCTGGACCACCTGCGTTATGTCGGTCTGGACCTGGATGGCCTGTATGTGCCGGGGCGCCTGGCGTTCCCGTGGTTTTGCCTGGCGATTGCGGCGAACCTGCACCGGGCCAGAGACCTGGCGGTGAGCGGCCGGTGGCGCTACCTGGGCTGGCTGTTGCTGTTCAGCGTGATCAGCGAGGTGCCGTATCGGCTGTTTATCGAGGATGCCGATACGTTGAACGTGCTGCCCACCTTGGCGTTGGGGCTGCTGGTTGCCCGAGGATGGCAGCAGAAGACGTTTATTGATCGAGGATTGGCGTTGATCGCCGTCACGATGGCGGCGGTATTTTCGTCGCAGTTAATGTTCGGTTTCTTTGGGGTATTGCTGCCACTGGCGATGCTGCTGGTGTTTCGTCGGCCTTGGTATTTCAGTGTGTTGCCGGGATTGGTCTGCGTGGCCGCCAACCAATGGCAGGTCCTGCTCAATAGCGGCACGCCGGTGGCGTTGTTGGGATTGGCGACCTGCCTGATTGCGCCATTGCTCGGTATGGTCTTGTTGCGACACGCAAAAAGCGCTGGGCCACCAGCCATGCGCCGCTGGGCGTATGCCCTGTATCCCATGCACTTCCTCCTGCTGCTACTGCTCCGCCACATCATCGCCTAACCCCTGTGGGAGGGGGCTTGCTCCCACATTTGTTCGGTGTTGTTTCGGCAATGTCGTAAACGCACCTTTGCGTGGCGTCCGTAGGCATTTGGCCTGTCTGCGCCAGCCCTACCATCGCATCAAAGGGCCCTGCATGGGCCTCAACAATACGAAAGGCTGGGAGAGACGCGATGTTCAGCAAACAAGACCAGATCCAAGGGTATGACGACGCACTGCTGGCAGCCATGAATGCCGAGGAGCAGCGTCAGGAAGATCATATCGAGCTGATCGCGTCGGAGAACTACACCAGCAAGCGCGTGATGGAAGCCCAAGGCAGCGGCCTCACCAACAAATACGCCGAAGGCTACCCGGGCAAGCGCTATTACGGTGGCTGCGAGCACGTGGACAAGGTCGAGGCCCTGGCCATCGAGCGCGCCAAGCAACTGTTCGGTGCCGATTACGCCAACGTGCAACCGCACTCCGGCTCCTCCGCCAACAGCGCGGTGTACCTGGCGCTGTTGAACGCCGGCGACACCATCCTCGGCATGAGCCTGGCTCACGGTGGTCACCTGACCCACGGTGCCAAGGTGTCGTCCTCGGGCAAGCTGTACAACGCGGTGCAATACGGCATCAACACCGACACCGGCCTGATCGACTACGACGAAGTCGAGCGCCTGGCCGTGGAGCACAAGCCGAAGATGGTCGTGGCTGGGTTCTCCGCCTACTCCAAGACCCTGGATTTCCCACGCTTTCGCGCGATCGCCGACAAGGTCGGTGCGCTGCTGTTCGTCGACATGGCCCACGTCGCCGGCCTGGTCGCCGCCGGCCTGTACCCGAACCCGCTGCCTTACGCCGATGTGGTCACCACCACCACCCACAAGACCCTGCGCGGTCCGCGTGGCGGTTTGATCCTGGCCAAGGCCAACGAAGAAATTGAAAAGAAACTCAACGCCGCCGTATTCCCTGGCGCCCAGGGCGGCCCGCTGATGCATGTGATCGCCGGCAAGGCCGTGTGCTTCAAGGAAGCCCAGGAGCCAGGCTTCAAGGCCTACCAGCAGCAAGTGATCGATAACGCCCAGGCCATGGCCAGTGTGTTTATCAAACGCGGCTACGATGTAGTGTCCGGCGGCACCGATAACCACCTGTTCCTGGTCAGCCTGATTCGTCAGGGCCTCACCGGCAAAGAAGCGGATGCCGCCCTCGGTCGCGCCCACATCACCGTCAACAAGAACGCCGTGCCGAATGACCCGCAGTCGCCGTTCGTGACCTCGGGCCTGCGCATCGGCACCCCGGCGGTGACCACGCGCGGTTTCAAAGTGCCGCAGTGCATCGAGTTGGCCGGTTGGATCTGCGACATCCTCGACAACCTCGGCGACGCCGACGTCGAGGCCAACGTGGCCAAGCACGTGTCTGCCCTGTGCGCTGATTTCCCGGTTTATCGCTGAGCGCGGTTTTGGAGTAATGACTATGCAACGCTACTCGGGCTTCGGCCTCTTCAAGCACTCCCTCAGCCACCACGAAAACTGGCAGAAGATGTGGCGCACGCCGACCCCTAAGAAGGTCTACGACGTGGTCATCGTCGGCGGCGGCGGGCATGGTCTGGCGACGGCTTACTACCTGGCCAAAGAGCACGGCATCACCAACGTGGCCGTGGTCGAGAAAGGCTGGCTGGGCGGCGGTAACACCGCGCGCAACACCACGATCGTACGTTCCAACTACCTGTGGGACGAGTCGGCGCACCTGTACGAACACGCGATGAAACTGTGGGAAGGCCTGTCCCAGGACCTGAACTACAACGTGATGTTCTCCCAGCGTGGCGTCTACAACCTGTGCCACACCCTGCAGGACATCCGTGATTCCGAGCGCCGTGTGAGCGCCAACCGCCTTAACGGCGTGGATGGCGAGCTGTTGAATGCCAAGCAAGTGGCCGACGAGATTCCGTACCTGGACTGCTCGAAAAACACCCGCTACCCAGTACTCGGCGCCACCGTGCAACGGCGCGGCGGCGTGGCCCGTCACGATGCCGTGGCCTGGGGCTTTGCCCGTGCGGCCGACGCACTCGGCGTGGACTTGATCCAGCAGACCGAAGTGATCGGTTTCCGCAAGGAAAACGGCGTGTGCATCGGTGTGGAAACCAACAAGGGCTTTATCGGCGCCAAGCGCGTCGGTGTGGTCACCGCCGGTAACTCCGGTCACATGGCTTCGCTCGCCGGTTTCCGCCTGCCGATCGAATCCCACCCGCTGCAAGCGTTGGTGTCGGAGCCGATCAAGCCGATTATCGACAGCGTGATCATGTCCAACGCCGTGCACGGCTACATCAGCCAGTCCGATAAAGGCGACCTGGTGATCGGCGCCGGTATCGACGGCTACAACGGCTACGGCCAGCGTGGTTCGTACCCGGTGATCGAACACACCATCCAGGCCATCGTCGAGATGTTCCCGGTGCTGTCGCGGGTGCGCATGAACCGTCAGTGGGGCGGCATCGTCGACACCACACCGGACGCCTGCCCGATCATCTCCAAGACCCCGGTGCCGAACATGTTCTTCAACTGCGGTTGGGGTACCGGTGGCTTCAAGGCCACCCCAGGCTCAGGCAACGTGTTTGCTGCCAGCCTGGCCAAGGGTGAAATGCACCCGTTGGCGGCACCTTTCTCCATCGACCGTTTCCACAACGGTGCGTTGATCGACGAACACGGCGCTGCGGCCGTCGCCCACTAACAGGAGAAATTCCCTATGTTGCATATCTTCTGTCCTCACTGTGGCGAACTGCGCTCCGAAGAGGAATTCCACGCGTCCGGCCAAGCGCACATCCCGCGCCCGCTGGACCCGAATGCCTGCACCGATGAAGAGTGGGGCGACTACATGTTCTTCCGCGATAACCCGCGCGGCCTGCACCACGAACTGTGGATTCACGCCGCCGGTTGCCGCCAGTATTTCAACGCGACCCGTGACACCGTGACCTACGAAATTCTTGAAACCTACAAGATCGGTGAGAAGCCTCAGTTCACCGCCAAGGCCTCTGGAGAGAAGGTATGAGCCAGATCAATCGCCTATCCAACGGTGGCCGCATCGACCGTAATAAAGTCCTGACCTTCAGCTTCAACGGTCAGAGCTACAAAGGCTTTGAAGGCGACACCCTGGCCGCAGCCCTGCTGGCCAACGGCGTCGACATCATTGGCCGCAGCTTCAAGTACTCGCGCCCACGCGGCATCTTCGCTGCCGGCGCCGAAGAGCCGAACGCCGTGCTGCAGATCGGCGCTACCGAAGCCACGCAGATCCCTAACGTGCGTGCCACGCAACAGGCGCTGTACCAAGGTTTGGTCGCCACCAGCACCAACGGCTGGCCGAGCGTCAACAACGACATGATGGGCATCCTCGGCAAGGTCGGCGGCAAGCTGATGCCGCCGGGGTTCTACTACAAAACCTTCATGTACCCGCAATCGTTCTGGATGACCTACGAGAAGTACATCCGCAAGGCCGCAGGCCTGGGTCGCTCGCCGACCGAGAACGACCCGGACACCTACGACAACTTCAACCGCCACTGCGACGTCCTGGTGGTCGGCGCAGGCCCTGCCGGCCTCGCTGCGGCACTGGCTGCCGCACGCAGCGGTGCCCGCGTGATCATCGCCGATGAGCAGGAAGAGTTTGGCGGATCCTTGCTCGATTCCCGCGAAAGCCTCGACGGCAAACCGGCCACCGAATGGGTCGCGAGTGTCATCGCCGAATTGAAAACACTGCCGGACGTGGTGCTGCTGCCCCGCGCCACCGTCAACGGCTACCACGACCATAACTTCCTGACCATTCACGAGCGCCTCACCGATCACCTGGGTGACCGTGCGCCGATTGGCGTGGTGCGCCAGCGTATCCACCGCGTGCGTGCCCAGCGTGTGGTCCTGGCGACCGGTGCTTGCGAGCGTCCGCTGGTGTACGGCAACAACGATGTGCCGGGCAATATGCTGGCGGGTGCGGTGTCCACCTACGTGCGCCGCTACGGCGTGGCACCGGGCAAGAAACTGGTGCTGTCGACCAACAACGACCACGCTTACCGCGTGGCGCTGGATTGGCTCGATGCCGGCCTGCAAGTCGTGGCGGTGGCCGATGTGCGCCACAACCCACGCGGTGCATTGGTTGAAGAAGCCCGCGCCAAAGGTATTCGGATCCTCACCGGCAGCGCTGTGATCGAGGCCCGTGGCACCAAACGCGTGACCGCTGCGCGTATCGCCGCGATCGACGTCAAGGCGCATAAAGTCACCAGCCCCGGCGAATGGCTGGACTGCGACCTGGTGGCCAGCTCCGGCGGCTACAGCCCGGTGGTCCACTTGGCCTCGCACCTGGGCGGCAAGCCGACCTGGCGTGAAGACATCCTCGGTTTTGTACCGGGCGAAGCCCCTCAGAAACGTGTGTGCGTCGGTGGCATCAACGGCGTCTACGGCCTTGGCGATTCCCTGGCGGATGGTTTTGAAGGCGGCGTGCGCGCCGCCAGCGAGGCTGGTTTTGCCCCGGTGGAAGGTACGCTGCCAAAAGCCTTGAGCCGGCTGGAAGAGCCAACCCTGGCGCTGTTCCAAGTGCCTCACGAGAAAGCTACCGCACGGGCGCCGAAGCAATTTGTCGACCTGCAAAACGACGTCACCGCCGCCGCCATCGAACTCGCCACCCGCGAAGGTTTCGAGTCGGTGGAACACGTCAAGCGCTACACCGCGTTGGGCTTCGGCACCGACCAGGGCAAGCTCGGTAACGTCAACGGCCTGGCGATTGCCGCGCGCTCGCTGAACGTGACCATCCCGCAGATGGGCACCACCATGTTCCGTCCCAACTACACGCCGGTGACCTTCGGCGCGGTGGCGGGCCGACACTGTGGGCACATCTTCGAGCCGGTGCGCTACACCGCGTTGCAAGCCTGGCACGTGAAAAACGGCGCCGAGTTCGAAGACGTCGGTCAGTGGAAACGCCCGTGGTACTTCCCGCGCAACGGTGAAGACCTGCATGCCGCGGTGAAACGCGAATGCCTGGCCGTGCGCGACAGCGTCGGCCTGCTGGATGCGTCGACCCTCGGCAAGATCGACATTCAAGGCCCGGATGCGCGTGAGTTCCTCAACCGCATTTACACCAACGCCTGGACCAAGCTCGACGTGGGCAAGGCGCGTTATGGCCTGATGTGCAAGGAAGACGGTATGGTCTTCGACGACGGCGTCACCGCCTGCCTCGCCGACAACCACTTCCTGATGACCACCACCACCGGCGGCGCCGCCCGCGTATTGCAGTGGCTGGAAATTTACCAACAGACCGAATGGCCGGACCTCAAGGTGTACTTCACCTCGGTCACCGACCATTGGGCGACCATGACCCTGTCCGGCCCCAACAGCCGCAAGCTGCTGGCGGAAGTCACCGACATCGACCTGGACAAGGACGGCTTCCCGTTCATGACCTGGAAAGAAGGCCTGGTGGGCGGTGTTCCGGCGCGGGTGTTCCGTATCTCGTTTACCGGTGAGTTGTCGTACGAAGTCAACGTGCAGGCCGACTACGCCATGGGCGTGCTGGAACAGATCGTCGCGGCCGGCAAGAAGTACAACCTGACCCCTTACGGCACCGAGACCATGCACGTACTGCGGGCCGAGAAGGGCTTCATCATCGTCGGCCAGGACACCGACGGCTCGATGACCCCGGACGACCTGAACATGGGCTGGTGTGTCGGTCGTACCAAACCGTTCTCGTGGATCGGCTGGCGCGGCATGAACCGGGAAGACTGTGTGCGTGAAGAGCGCAAGCAACTGGTGGGCCTGAAGCCGATCGATCCGAACGTGTGGCTGCCGGAAGGCGCGCAACTGGTGTTCGATCCGAAGCAGACTATTCCGATGAAGATGGTCGGTCACGTCACCTCCAGCTACGCGCATAACTCCCTGGGTTATTCGTTTGCCATGGGCGTGGTCAAGGGCGGCTTGAAGCGCATCGGTGAGCGGGTGTTCTCGCCCCAGGCGGATGGCAGCGTGATCGAAGCGGAGATTGTGTCTTCGGTGTTCTTTGATCCTAAGGGTGATCGGCAGAACATCTGATAGACCGCGGCGCGGCCATCGGGAGCAAGCCCCCTCCCACATTTTGATGTGTGAATACTTTCAAATGTGGGAGGGGGCTTGCTCCCGATGAGGCCATCAGCCTCACAACAGAATTCAGGAAAGGTGCTCCATGACAGCAGCTAATGTTTACCAGCAACGCCCCACCTCCGGCGCCAAGGCCGAGTCGTCGCTGCACCATGCCGACCTCGCCAGCCTGGTCGGCAAGGGCCGCAAGAACGCCGGTGTGACCGTGCGCGAAAAGAAATTGCTTGGTCATCTCACGATCCGTGGCGACGGCCATGACGCCGCCTTCGCCGCCGGCGTGCACAAGGCCCTGGGCATCGAACTGCCCGGCGCCCTGCAGGTCATCGTCAAAGGCGAAACCAGCCTGCAATGGCTCGGCCCGGATGAGTGGTTGCTGATCGTGCCAAGCGGTGAGGAATTCGCCGCCGAACAAAACCTGCGCGCCGCCCTGGGTGATTTGCATATCCAGGTCGTCAACGTCAGCGGCGGTCAGCAGATCCTTGAACTCAGCGGCCCGAACGTGCGCGATGTGCTGATGAAATCCACCAGCTATGACGTGCACCCCAACAACTTCCCGGTGGGCAAGGCGGTGGGCACGGTGTTCGCCAAGTCGCAGCTGGTGATTCGCCACACCGCTGAAGACACCTGGGAACTGCTGATTCGTCGCAGCTTCTCGGATTACTGGTGGTTGTGGTTGCAGGACGCCTCGGCCGAATTTGGCCTGAGCGTTCAAGCCTGAGGAATGACCCATGAGCCGCGCACCCGATACATGGATTTTGACCGCCGACTGCCCCAGCGTGCTCGGCACGGTGGACGCGGTTACCCGCTACCTCTTCGAGCAGGGCTGCTACGTCACCGAGCACCATTCGTTCGATGACCGCCTCTCGGGTCGGTTTTTTATTCGCGTGGAATTTCGCCAGCCGGATGGCTTCGACGAGCAGGCTTTCCGCGATGGCCTGGCCACGCGGGGTGAAGCCTTTGGCATGATCTTCGAGCTGACGGCGCCGAACTACCGGCCAAAAGTGGTGATCATGGTCTCCAAGGCCGATCACTGCCTCAACGACCTGCTGTACCGTCAGCGTATCGGTCAGCTGTCGATGGACGTGGTCGCGGTGGTGTCCAACCATCCCGATCTCAAACCTTTGGCCGACTGGCATCAAATTCCCTACTACCATTTCCCCCTCGACCCTAACGACAAACCGTCCCAGGAGCGTCAGGTGTGGCAAGTGATTGAAGAGACCGGCGCCGAACTGGTGATTCTTGCGCGCTACATGCAAGTGCTGTCGCCGGAGCTGTGCCGCAAGCTGGACGGCAAGGCCATCAATATCCACCACTCGTTGCTGCCGGGGTTCAAGGGCGCCAAGCCGTATCACCAGGCCTACAACAAGGGCGTGAAATTGGTCGGCGCCACGGCGCATTACATCAACAACGACCTGGACGAAGGCCCGATCATCGCCCAGGGTGTGGAAGTGGTGGATCACAGTCACTATCCCGAGGATCTGATTGCCAAGGGGCGGGACATCGAAGGGCTGACACTGGCTCGGGCGGTGGGGTATCACATTGAGCGACGGGTGTTCTTGAATGCCAATAGGACTGTGGTGCTCTGACTGCCGCCATCGGGAGCAAGCCCCCTCCCACATTTTGACTGTGTGAACCCAATCAAGTGTGGGAGGGGCGGTGCGACGATTCGACTTGCCCCCGATGAGGCCCTCACAAACAACACAAGAAACAGCATCTGTACCCGAGCACTTAAACGCGCTGCCCACCCAAAAGGGCAACGCAGTTCCATAAAAACAACAGCGAGGTGAAAGCATGTCTGGTAATCGTGGTGTCGTGTATCTCGGCAACGGCAAGGTCGAAGTACAGAAAATCGACTATCCCAAAATGCAGGACCCCCGTGGCAGGAAGATTGAGCACGGCGTCATCCTGCGCGTGGTCTCCACCAACATCTGCGGCTCCGACCAACACATGGTGCGCGGCCGTACTACTGCCCAGACCGGCCTGGTGCTCGGTCACGAGATCACCGGTGAAGTGATCGAGAAGGGCAGCGACGTCGAAAACCTGAAGATCGGCGACCTGGTTTCCGTCCCCTTCAACGTCGCCTGCGGGCGCTGCCGCTCTTGCAAAGAGCAACATACCGGCGTGTGCCTCACCGTCAACCCGGCCCGTGCCGGTGGTGCCTACGGCTATGTCGACATGGGCGACTGGACCGGCGGCCAGGCCGAGTACGTGCTGGTGCCGTACGCCGACTTCAACCTGCTGAAACTGCCGGACCGTGACAAGGCCATGGAGAAAATCCGTGACCTGACCTGCCTCTCCGACATTCTCCCGACCGGCTACCACGGTGCCGTTACCGCTGGTGTAGGCCCTGGCAGCACCGTCTACATCGCCGGTGCCGGCCCGGTCGGCCTGGCGGCTGCTGCGTCTGCACGTCTGCTGGGTGCGGCGGTGGTGATCATCGGCGACGTCAACCCGATCCGCCTGGCCCACGCCAAGGCCCAGGGTTTCGAGATTGCCGACCTGTCCACCGACACCCCCCTGCACGAACAAATCGCCGCGCTGCTCGGCGAGCCGGAAGTGGACTGTGCCGTCGACTGCGTAGGCTTTGAAGCCCGCGGCCACGGGCACGACGGCGTCAAGGCCGAAGCCCCGGCCACGGTGCTCAACTCACTGATGGGCGTGGTGCGCGTGGCGGGCAAGATCGGTATCCCCGGCCTGTACGTCACCGAAGATCCAGGTGCTGTGGATGCCGCCGCGAAAATGGGCAGCCTGAGCATTCGTTTCGGCCTGGGCTGGGCCAAATCCCACAGCTTCCACACCGGGCAAACGCCAGTGATGAAGTACAACCGCCAACTGATGCAGGCGATCATGTGGGACCGCATCAACATCGCCGAGATCGTCGGCGTGCAGGTGATCAGCCTGGATGACGCGCCACGTGGGTACGGCGAGTTCGATGCGGGCGTGCCGAAGAAGTTTGTGATTGATCCGCATAAGTTGTTCAGTGCGGCGTAAATCCCAGGCATACGAAAACCCAAATGTGGGAGGGGGCTTGCTCCCGATAGCGTTCAGTCAGTTACCTATTTACTGGCTGACTCAACGCCATCGGGAGCAAGCCCCCTCCCACAGTGGGTTGTGGTGTTTGGAACATCAGCGGTTGGCCAAAGCCCCCTGATAGACGGTCGGGCCCGTCGGTTGCTTGCTCACCGAGCCGCCTTTGCTCTCCGCACTCACCATCAATTCCACCGGCTTGCTGATCGAGGCCTGCTGCCTCGGGTTCAAGCCGATGATGCCCTCGCCATCCTCTGGTATCAGTCCAAGTGACACGGGCTTGCCGTCGTCGGGAATCGCCCACAGTTCCAGGCTCTGATCCGACGCGGGTGCGGTGATGGCGATGGGTTGCACTTTCAGGTAATCCTTGTGCGCCATGATTTGCGCGGCCGGCTGTTGGGTGGTGGTCACCAGCGTGGCGGCGGACTTGACGTTGTCCTGGGTGTAGAACGCGCCGCCGAGACCGGCGACTATGGCAATGCACACCCCGATAAACATCCGGGGGCGGCTCCAAAAAGGGGGCTTGGATTCAATCACTTGGGGGCGGGTCGCGCTCATAGGGCTGTTTCCTGGAAAGTTTTGACGTTGTTTCATGGACTCTGATCTGGCCATTGGGTTCCTGGGCCGCTCGGAACAATGTGCCGGATGCCCAGTCAAACGCCTGCGTTTACCCCTACATCCAGAGGTTGTTTCAATGAAGATTTCACGCGGTTTCGCCCTTTCCTGCCTGATGAGCCTGGCCGCCACCCCGGTGTTTGCCGCGGGATTCAGCCTTGGCGACGCGGCCAATGCCATCTCCGGCATGCAAGGGGGCAATAACAAGGCCGCAGCTGCAGCACCGTCGTCCGAGACGGCCGGCCTGCTCAGCGCCCTGACCTCGCAACTGAACATCACCCCCGAACAAGCCGTAGGCGGTACTGGCGCGATGCTGGGCCTGGCCAAGAACAAATTGAGCGGCAACGACTATTCGCAACTGGGTAACAGCGTGCCGGGCCTCGACCAACTGTCGGGCAACAATGCATTGGGCAGCCTCGGGGCCTTGAGCGGGATGCTCGGCCAGACCGGCGGTAGCAAGACCAGCGGCCTGGACGGCTTGCTGGGTAACGTGAAGAACACCAACGACCTGAACACCGCGTTCAGCGCCTTGGGTATGGACAGTGGCATGGTCGGCCAGTTTGCCCCGGTGATCCTGCAATACCTGGGCGGGCAGGGCGCCAATAGCTCGCTGCTGGGTAAACTGGCCCAGGCCTGGGGCACCGGGAGCTAAATACGCTCCGCGCGCAGTTGTTCGATGCGTGCGTCTTTCTGCGTCCAGAGCTGGTTGACCCAGCTCTGAACGGTCTGGCGAAACGCCGGATCGTTTTCGTAATCACCTTGCCACAACGCCGGGTCCAGCTCACGGGTCTGGATGTCGATGATCACCTTGGGCACTGCGCCGCTGATCAAATCCCAGAATCCCGGAATCTTTTGCTGCGGATAGACCACGGTCACGTCGAGCACGGCGTCCAGCTGTTCCCCCAGCGCCGCCAGCACAAACGCCACGCCGCCCGCCTTGGGCTTGAGCAGGTGAGTGAATGGCGAAGCCTGCTGCTTGCGCTTGGCCTCGCCGAACCGCGTGCCTTCGAGGTAATTGACCACGGTCACCGGCTGGCGCTTGAACAGCTCGCAGGCCTCCTTGGTGATCTTCAAATCCTGCCCCGCCAGCTCCGGGTGCTTGGCCAGGAACGCCTTGGTGTAGCGCTTCATGAACGGGTAATCCAACGCCCACCAGGCCAGGCCCAGGAAGGGTACCCAGATCAGCTCTTTTTTCAGGAAGAATTTGAAGAACGGTGTGCGGCGGTTGAGGGCCTGGATCAGCGCCGGGATATCCACCCAGGATTGGTGGTTGCTGATCACCAGGTAGCTGGTATCGCCGCGCAGCTCATCACCGCCGCGAATGTCCCATTGGGTGGGGATGCACAAGGAAAAAATCAGCTTGTCGATCTCGGCCCAGGTCTCGGCGATCCACATCACCGCCCATGAGGCGTAGTCCCGATAGCGCCCGGGCGCCACCAGTTTGAGCAGGGCAAATACCATCAGCGGTCCGATCAGGACCAGGGTGTTGAGCAACAGCAGCAGTGAGACAAAACAGCCGGTGAGCAGGCGGCGCATAAGTAACTCTTGGAATCTTGTGGGCGGGCCATCATAAGCAAGCTGAGTCTAGAGGCCAAATCGCAAATGGCCGTACGAATGTTTCACAATGTGCCGGTTATGGTGGGCGTGACTAACTAAGTGCTGTCTTTGCGGTCTAGAATCCGCCTACTTCTTTCCGAGGAAATCACTTCGTGAAACTGCTTCTTGCCTCCCTCGCCCTGGCTGCCCTGCCTGTCATGGCTGCCGAGCCGACCCTTTACGGTCGCTATGAATACATCCAGTTGCCGGAGATCGGCGAAACCTTCAAGGCCAAGATGGACACCGGCGCGCTGACTGCTTCGCTGTCGGCCCGTGACATCGAAACCTTCACCCGTGACGGTGACGACTGGGTGCGCTTCCGCCTCGGCGGCAAGGACGCCACCAACAAGGTCTACGAGCACAAGGTGTCGCGCATCAGCAAGATCAAGAGCCGCGCCGATGAAGACGATGACAAGGACGAAGCCACTGTGGCCAAGCGCCCGGTGATCGACCTGGAAATGTGCCTGGGCAACGTCAAGCGTACCGTCGAGGTCAACCTGACCGACCGCAGCAGCTTCAATTACCCGTTGCTGATCGGCGCCAAGGCCTTGCGTGAATTTGGCGCAGCAGTAAACCCGGCCCGTCGCTACACTGCCGACAAACCGGACTGCTGATTTGAACCCATGCCCCACATCCTGATTGTCGAAGACGAAGCGGCAATAGCCGACACGCTGATATTCGCCCTGCAGGGCGAGGGCTTTACCACCACCTGGCTGAGCCTCGGCCAGGAGGCGTTGGCCCATCAGCGCCAGACCCCCGCCGACCTGATCATCCTCGACATCGGCCTGCCGGACATCAGCGGTTTTGAAACCTGCAAGCAATTGCGCCGTTTCAGTGAAGTGCCGGTGATGTTCCTCAGCGCGCGGGATGGCGAGATCGACCGCGTGGTGGGGCTGGAGATCGGCGCCGACGATTACGTGGTCAAGCCGTTCAGCCCGCGGGAAGTGGCGGCGCGGGTGCGGGCGATCCTCAAGCGCGTTGGCCCCGGTGTGGCGCCGGCGCTGTTCCAGGTTGACCTGGAGCGCATGCAAATCAGCTATCGCAGCCAACCCCTGAGCCTGACCCGGCATGAATTTCGCCTGCTGCAAAGCCTGCTGGAGCAACCCGAGCGGGTGTTCAGCCGCGAGCAGTTGCTGGACGCGGTGGGCGTGGCGGCCGACGCCGGTTACGAGCGCAATATCGACAGCCACATCAAGAGCCTGCGCAGCAAGTTACGCAGCGTGGCCGCCGATGCTGAGCCGATCCAGACCCATCGCGGCCTCGGCTACAGCTACAGCCCGAGCAACGGCTGATGCGCCTGGGGCTGCGGATTTTCCTGGTGTATGCGCTGTTTATCGGCCTCACCGGTTATTTCGTGCTCAGCACGGTGATGAAGGAAATCCGCCCCGGCGTGCGCCAATCCACCGAAGAAACCCTGGTGGATACCGCCAACCTGCTGGCCGAGATCCTGCGCGAAGACGTGAAGCACGGCACCCTCGGGCAGAGTCACTGGCCGGAGCTGCTCAAGGCCTACGGCAATCGCCAGCCGGGCGCGACCATCTGGGGCCTGCCGAAAAACCAGGTCAACCACCGTATCTACGTCACCGACGCCAACGGCACCGTGTTGCTCGACTCCATGGGCGAAGCGGTGGGCCAGGACTATTCGAAGTGGAACGACGTGTACCTGACCCTGCGCGGCGAGTACGGCGCGCGTTCCACTCGCAGTGCAGCGGATGATCCCACCTCATCGGTGATGCACGTGGGCGCGCCGATCCGCGATAACGGGCAGATCATCGGCGTGGTCACCGTGGCTAAACCGAACAGCTCGCTGCAGCCGTATGTCGACCGCACTGAACGCCGCCTGCTGTGGTACGGCGCGGGCCTGGTCATCCTCGGCCTGTTGCTCGGCGCGCTGTTGTCGTGGTGGCTGAGCGTTGCACTGCGTCGCCTGACCGCTTACGCCGAAGCCGTCAGTGAAGGCCGAAGGGCCGAGCTACCGCATTATCGCGGCGGCGAGCTGAAGCAGCTGTCCACCGCTGTCGAGCACATGCGTACGCAACTGGAGGGCAAGGCCTACGTCGAACATTACGTCCACACCCTGACCCATGAATTGAAAAGCCCGCTGGCAGCGATTCGCGGCGCGGCCGAGCTGTTGCAGGGCGAGATGAGCCGCGAACAGCAGCAGCGCTTCGTCGGCAATATCGACAGCGAAAGCGCGCGCCTGCAACAGTTGATCGAGCGCCTGCTGAACCTGGCGCAGGTGGAACAACGCCAGGGTTTGGAAGAGCAGACGAGTATCCCGCTGGCGGCCTTGGTCGACGATGTACTCAACGCCCAATGTGCGCGAATCGAAGGCGCCGGGCTGCACGTCGAACAGACAATTGCCGCTGAAGTGAAGGTAGTCGGCGAACCCTTCCTGTTGCGCCAGGCCCTGGGCAACTTGCTGGACAACGCGCTGGACTTCACACCGCCCGGTGGCGTGTTGAGATTCAGCGCACAGACGCTGCACAACGACGTGCAGGTGAGCCTGTTCAATCAGGCTGCCCCGATCCCCGACTACGCCCTGCCGCGCCTCAGCGAGCGCTTCTACTCCTTGCCGCGCCCCGGCAGCGGGCGCAAAAGTACCGGCCTGGGCCTCAATTTTGTCGAGGAAGTCATGAAGCTGCACGGCGGCACCCTGCAGATCGGTAATGTGCCTGGCGGCGTGCACGTGGTGCTGCATCTCCACACAGTCTCCACATTGCCCACATAAATCCCCCACACAGGCTGCCCAGACTCTCCCCATCAAAACAGGGAGAGACCCATGAACCGCAGCCTGCTTTTCAAACTTGGCGCGATTGCGCTGCTGATCCTGCTGTTGCTGATACCGTTGCTGATGATCAACGGCATCATCAGTGACCGCCAGCAACTGCGCGACGGCGTCCTGATGGACATCGCGCGCAGTTCCAGCTACGCCCAGCGCCTCACCGGCCCGGTGATGGTGGTGCCGTATCGCAAGACCGTGCGCGAGTGGAAGCTCAATGAAAAGCTCAACAAGCGCTACGAGGTCACCCGTGAAGAGCGGGGTCGTCTGTATTTCCTGCCGGACCGTTTTGAGCTCGACGGCAAGGTGCAGACCGAACTGCGCGCACGGGGTATTTACCAGGCGCGGCTGTTCCATGCCGACAACCGTATCAGTGGGCGTTTCGAGCTGCCGGCGCAGTTGGGCATCACCGAAGACTTTGCCGATTACCGCTTTGAACCGGCGTTTCTGGCGGTGGGGATCAGCGATATTCGCGGCATCGAAAATGCGCTGAAGCTGGAGCTGGGCAGCCAGCGCCTGGAGTTCGAACCAGGCTCCCAGGTGGACTGGCTGGGGGAGGGCGTGCATGTGGCATTGCCAGAGCAGGACAGCAGAAAACCGGCCGTAGTGGACTTCGCCTTTGATCTGCGCCTGCAAGGCACCGAGCAACTGCAAGTGGTGCCAGTGGGCAAGACCAGTCAGGTGTCCCTGGCCTCCAACTGGCCGCACCCCAGCTTTATCGGCAACTTCCTGCCGGCCCGGCGCGAAGTGACTGACAGCGGCTTCACGGCCAACTGGCAGACCTCGTTCTTTTCCACCAACCTCGAGCAGGCGCTGCAATCCTGTTTGGACCAGCAAGGCTGTGACGACTTCAACAACCGCAGCTTCGGTGTGAACTTCATCGACCCGGTGGACCAGTACCTCAAGAGCGACCGCGCGATCAAATACGCGCTGCTGTTTATCGCCCTGACCTTTGCCGGTTTCTTCCTCTTCGAAGTGCTCAAGAGTCTGGCGGTGCACCCGATTCAATACGCGTTGGTGGGCGTTGCCTTGGCGTTCTTCTACCTGCTGTTGTTGTCGTTGTCCGAGCACCTGGGCTTTGCCTTGGCCTACCTGATTTCGGCGAGTGCCTGTGTGCTGTTGATCGGGTTCTACGTATGCCACGTGCTGCGCAGCGTTGCCCATGGCCTGGGGTTTTCGGCTGGGTTGGCGGCGTTGTATGGCTTGCTGTACGGGCTGTTGAGTGCCGAGGACTACGCGCTGCTGATGGGCTCGCTGCTGCTGTTCGGGCTGCTGGGTACGGTGATGGTGCTGACACGTAAGCTGGATTGGTATGGCGTGGGCAAGCGCAAGGTGGCCGAGCCGCTGCAGTTCGATCTGGAGGCGGTGCAATGATCGGGTTGCGGGAGGATCAGCAAGTGGGGGCGCATTTAGCCGCAAGGATCGTTACATTCCTCAATACCACCACCGTCCAATGTGGGAGTGGGCTTGCCCGCGATAGCGGTGGTTCAGAAACAGATGTGCTGAATGACATACCGCGATCGCGGGCAAGCCCGCTCTCACATTGGGTCGGTGTGAACGTCACACGGGCGGCTGGGTCTCCAGCATCGAAGGTCGCTGGCTGACCTCGGCATACCAGGCGGCCAGCTTGGGGTTATCCGAGCGCCATTGCATATCCGGATGGCGGAAGTCGAGGTAGCCCAGGGCGCAGGCCACGCTGATCGAAGCGATGTCGAAGTGGCTGGTCAGCTCGGCGATGGCGTCCTGTTCCAGCTCGGCGAGGGCGCGACGGATCTTGTTGCGCTGTTCGTCGAGCCACGGCGCCCAGTGTTTTTCCGCCGGGCGCAGGGCGGTCTCGTAACGCACCAGCACGGCGGCATCCATGATGCCGTCGGCCATCGAGGCCAGGGTCAGGCGCCGCCAGCGGGCCGAGCCATCGCGGGGGATCAGCGGGTTGCCGACGTGCTGGTGGTCGAAGTAATCGAGAATCACCCGGCTGTCGTGCAGCACGGTGCCGTCGGCCAGGCGCAGGGCCGGGATCTTGCCCACGGGGTTGTCTTGCACCAACTGCGCATCGGGGTTGACCGGTGTCGGCATGCAGCCATGCAGGGCGACGCGGTCCTGCTGGCCGGTTTCGGCCAGCAACACGCGGACTTTACGCACGAACGGTGACGCGGGGTTGTGGAACAAGGTCATGCTGGGAGTGGACATGGGCAAACCTCAAAATTGACTGTGGCTAGCCTAGAGGGTTGCGCTGTGGCTGGCGAGGGGGAATGCGGGTGTTCTTGAGGGCCTCATCGGGAGCAAGCCCCCTCCCACAGTTGACCGAGTTGTCATGACGACCGCGTAACACATGTGGGAGGGGCGGTGCGACGATTCGACTTGCCCCCGATAGCACCCTCAGCCACGCCGCTTGAACAACGCCCAAATACCAATGGCAGCCGGCAGGCCCAACCCCAACCAACTCAACGAATCCCACAGCCCATCCCCCAGCAACGCCGCAAACAACCCGGTGGCGCTGAGCAGGCCAATCCCCAGCGGAATACCAAATACCTTCCAGAAACTCGACTGCCTTGGCTTCATGCCTTGCCCGCCTTGCGCCGCACGATCCACAGGTAAATCCCACTCACCAGCACGATGATGGTCAGCACATCCAGCGCCGCCCAGAGGATCTTCATCGGCATGCCGCCGTAGTCACCAAAGTGCAGAGGCTGCGACATGCCCATGGCGTCCATGTACCACGGTCGTTCGGCGATGGCGGTGACGGCCAGGGTGCTGGCGTCGATCAGGACCGGCGTGAGCAGGTGCGAGGTCAGGTGTGTACTGCCCTTCATGAACACCGCGTAATGGTGCTCGCTGGAAAAGCGTGTGCCGGGGAAGGCGATAAAGTCCGGCTGCATGCCGGGCGCGGCCTTGGCGGCGATGCTCAGCAGCTCGCTCGCGGGTGCGCGTTGGGTCAGGGGCGGGGCGTTTTTATAGGGTTCGATCATCGCGCTGAGGCTGTCGGTGCGCCAGGCGGCGATGATCAAGTCGGCACAGGCGCTGATCACGCCGGTCACGCCCACCACCAGTGCCCACGTCAGGGTGACCACGCCGATCAGGTTGTGCAGGTCGAGCCAGCGCAGGCGCGTGGACTTGTCCTGGCGCACGGTGGCGAACTTCAAGCGGCGCATGAACGGCAGGTACAGCACCGTGCCCGAGACAATCGCCAGCACAAACAGAATACCCATGAACGCCAGCAGCAACTTGCCCGGCAGGCCGGCGAACATATCCACATGCAGGCGCAGCAGGAACAGGGTGAGTCCGCCATTGGCCGACGGCATCTCGACCGCATCACCGGTGCGCGCGTCGAGCATGAAGGTGTGGGATGAGTTGGGTTCGGTGCCGGCCGTGGCGGCCATGATCGCGATCACGCCGTTCTTGTCGTCTTCGTCCCACGCCAGGTATTGCATGGCCTCGCCCGGGCGATGGGCCTGGGCTTTGGTCACCAGTTGCTCGAGGTCGAGCTGTGGCGTATCGGCGGGCATCTGCGCCAGTTCGGGCTCGTTGCCCAGCAGGTGATCGATCTCGTGGTGAAACACCAGCGGCAGGCCGGTGAGGGCGAGCAGCAGCAGGAACACCGTGCAGATCAGGCTGGTCCAGGTGTGGATGAAGGACCAGCGGCGGATGGTTTTGCTTTTCATCACGGCTCCAAAGGCAAAAGGGCCGCGGTTCAGGCGGCCCTTCATCAGCGGTTTATCACCGTTTTAGAATTTGTAGTTCACGCTGGCGACCACGTTACGCTGGTCGCCGTAGTAGCAGTAGAAACCATCGCAGGTGGACAGGTAGTCCTTGTTGAAGATGTTCTTGGCGTCGACGGCCACGGTGACACCCTTCATGGTGCTGTTCAAACGGCCAAGGTCGTAGTGCACCGAGGCGTCGTAAACGGTGTAGGAACCTACATGGCCCAGTTCGGTGTTGGCAGCGTTGCCGTAGGTGTCGCCGACGTAACGCACGCCCGCACCCACCCCAAAACCGTCCAGCAGCCCGCTGCGCCATGTGTAGTCAGCCCAGCCAGTGGCCTGGTTGCGAGGCAACTGGTTCAGACGGTTGCCTTTTTCAGCGGCAGCGCCTTGAGTGATTTCGCTGTCGTTATAGGTATAGGAACCCACCAGTTTCAGGCTTTCGGTGACGTCGGCACTGGCTTCCAGTTCCAGGCCGCGTACCTGCACTTCACCCACTTGGCGAGTGATACTGCCCTCGGTGACTGACGTGTTTTGCTGGGTCAGGTCGAACACGGCAGCGGTGAACAACGCCTTGGTGCCAGGAGGCTGGTACTTGATACCGGCTTCGTACTGTTTGCCTTCGGTGGGCTTGAATGCCCCGGTACTGGCCACTTGGGTGCCTGAGCCTGCCTGGAATGATTCGGCGTAGGACAGATACGGGGTGATGCCGTTGTCGAAGACATAGCTCAGCGCTGCGTTGCCACTGAAGTGCTTGTCACGCTGGGTGTTGGTCGCATCGTTCAGGTTATGGAAGGTGGTACCGGTATGTACCCAGTCTTCACGACCGCCGAGGGTCAGGCGCCAGTTGTCGAGGGCCATCTGGTCCTGGACGTACAGGCCGGTCTGCTGGGTCTTTTGGGTGTAGTCGTACATGGTGAAGTACTGGACCTTGGAGAAGTCCTGCCCGTACACCGGACGGTTGAAGTTGATGGTCGGCACACCCGTCGAACCCCAGTCCCAGCGCGCGTCGCTGGTGGAGCGCTGGTGGTCCAGCCCCAGCAACAGTGTGTGGCTTACCGCGCCCGTCTGGAAGTCGGCCTGGAAGTTGTTGTCGACGGCGAACTGACCGATGTTTTCATCAACCTTTCCGGCGGAGCGCCTCACGTTGCCGTCGGCGTCAACTGCGACTTCAGGGCCATTCGGAAAGAATGCGCCACCGGCAGTGATGCCCTGGAACGACAGATCGTTCTTGGTGTAGCGCAGGTTCTGATGGAACTGCCACGTGTCGTTCAGGCGTGTTTCGAAGGCATAGCCCAGCGCATAGTAGGTGCGATCGTAGAATTCCCAGTCCGGATCGCCCAGGTTCTTATGATGGGAAATCTTGCCGGCCGGCGAACTCAGCTTGGTGCCTTGCAATGGCAGGAACTGCCCGGTGATCCCGGTATCGTCGCGGGTGAACTGGGTGAGCAACGTCAGCTTGCTGTCGTCGTTGATGTTCCAGGTCAGGCTGGGCGCGATGTTGTAGCGCTTGTCCGGGATGTGATCCACGGCGGTGTTGCTGTCGCGCACCACGCCGCTGACGCGGTAGAGGAACTGGCCCTCGTCGTCGATCTTGCCGGTGCTGTCGAAGTTGATCTGTTTGTGGTTGTTGCTGCCGGCCTGTACTTCGATTTCATTCGAGCTTTCGGCCTGGGGGCGACGGCTGACCATGTCCAGCAAACCGCCAGGTGGGGTTTGCCCGTAAACCGAGGAAGCCGGGCCGCGCAGGACGGCAATGCGTTCCAGGTTCCACGTGTCTATTTTCGGTGTGGCGTAGTTGCCTTTGGGTAATGGCAGTCCGTCGAGGAATTGAGTTGGAACAAAACCGCGGACCAGCAGCCAGTCGCTGCGGGAATCGGAGCCGTAGCCGGAGCTCTGCACGCCTGCGGTATAGCGCAAAGCGTCATTGAGGTTGAGTACGGATCGGTCTTCCATTTGCTTGCGAGTGATTACGCTCACCGAGCGAGGCAGCTCGGCAATCGGTGTATCGGTCTTGGTACCAGCGGCGGTGCGTGTTGCAACATAACCATCCACCGGGCCCCAGGCGCTTTCATAGCTGCCTTGCCCCGTAATGTTGGTCACCGGCAGCGCCATCACACCCTCCGGAACCGCCACCAGCGTGTACGTCCCTGCGCTGCTTTGCTCCAGTTGCAACCCGGTGCCACGCAAGGCTTCACGCAGTGCACCTGGTGCATCGAACTGGCCCTGGACCGGGGCCGAGGTCTTGCCCGAGGCCAACGCTGGGTTGAGGGTCAGTGCGAGGCCGGCCTGGCTGGCGATCTGGTTCAGGGTGCTCGCCAGCGGGGCGGCCGGCAGGTTGTAGGCGTGCACGCTGGAGGCTTGTTCGGCGGCAATCAGCGCAGTGCTGGCCAGGGGGGCGCTGAGGGCAATGGCCACGGCTAACAGGCTGGGGCGCAACAAGGTGTCTAGCGTGCGGGACATGGGCGGCTCCTGAATGGAAGTAATTCGCAATTGCCTATGTGCCGAACGAGAATTGAAAAGTGATAGGGCAGGATCAAAATATTTTTTGTGGTGGGTTTGAGGGCCTCATCGGGGGCAAGCCCCCTCCCACAGGTTGATTTGCGAATACCTTCAAATGTGGGAGGGGGCTTGCTCCCGATAGCGATAGCTCAGCTCCCACAGAACCTAAGGCTTACCCGTGACCGTCACCCACCACGGTGTGTGCTGTTCGATCTGCACCGGCAGGGTCGGCAGCAGCGCGTTGAGCGCCAGGGTGGTGTCGTGCAGCGGGAAGCTACCGGTGATGCGCAGGTCGGCCACGTCTTTATCCACCCCGAGATGGCCGGTGCGGTAGCGGCTGAGTTCCTGCACCACATCGCCCAGGCGGGCGTTGTCGACCACCAGCATGCCGCGCGTCCAGGCATCGGTGGCGGGGGTGACGGCCAGCGCAGGGCCGAGGCCGTCGCTGCGCATCAGCACTTGCTGGCCTTCCTTGAACACCTGTTCCTGCTGCAGCGCTTCGGGCTGGGCGCCCACCGCCGATTGCAGCACGCTCAGGCGCGTGGCGTCGTCTTCGCGCTTGACGATAAACCGCGTGCCCAGCGCGCGCAGGCTGCCGTCGCGGGTTTGCACATAAAACGGGCGCGCATCGTTGTGGCCGGTCTCGACGAGGATTTCGCCTTCCTGCAACACGATCAGCCGGCGCTTCTCATCGAAGCGCACGTCGATAGCACTGTGGGTGTTGAGGTTGATCAACGTGCCGTCCGCCAGTTTCAGCGTGCGCTGCTCGCCGGTGGCGGTGCGTTGGTCGGCCAGCCAATAGTGGATCGGCACGTAGCGTTCGCCGGCAAACAATGCCAGGCCGCACACCAGCGCAATACTCGCCAGGCCGCTGCCCAGCTTGCGCACGCGCTGGCGAATGCCCTCGCGCGACTGCAACAACGCCGCACGCGCCGGGCCCGAGGCCACGCTGAAACGCTGGTCGAGCATGCCCAGTTGGCGCCAGGCACGGGCGTGTTCTTCATCACTGGCCAGCCATTTGCTGAACTCTTCTCGCTCCACCGCGCTGCCATCACCCGAATCGAGGGACAACTGCCAGGCAATCGCCGCATCCAGCACGCGGGCCGACACCGGCTTGGCGCTGACAAAGGTCACAGCGGCTCGCCATACAGGGCGATGTAGCACTGGCGAATGCCCTGGGCCAGGTACTGGCGCACACGCGGCACCGACACGCCCAGGCGCTGGGCGATTTCGGCGTGGCCCAGCCCGTCGATGCGGTTATATAGGAACGCGGCACGGGCCTTGCTCGACAGTTTGCCAAGCAGGCGGTCGATGGCCTTGAGGTCTTCGAGGATCAGTTGCTGCTCTTCGGGCGAAGGGTGTTCGCTTTCCGGGATCAGCATCAATTCGGTGAGGTAGGCCTGTTCGAGGGCGGCGCGACGAAAGTAGTCGAACAGCAAGCCCTTGGCGATGGCCACCAGAAACGCCCGTGGCTCGCGGGGCTCGCGCAACTCGTCACGGCCGAGCAGGCGCATGAAGGTGTCCTGGCTCAGGTCTTCGGCACGGCTCGGGCAGGCCACATTGCGCCGCAGCCAGGCCAGCAGCCAGCCACGATGGTCGCGATACAACGCGCCAACAAGCTCACTGTGTGGGTTCTGGGCCGACGACAAGGCATCACCGAATAAACAAAAGGTTTAAACTAACGAGAATTATTCGCGATTGTGTCAGAGGCGTGGGGCGGGCGCAATTAGCGTCTGTCGGGAGATGACATTAAAACGATGGCGCGTGTTTACGCCGTTTCCATTGGCTCAAGCGCTCTTGCAGCGCCTGAGGCGTGTCGATCTGCTGCTGACGCGCGCGGCTGAACAGGATCAGCATCAGCTCCGCCGTGGCCAGGGCATCGGCGCTGGCATGATGGCGTTCGCCTACCTGCAGGTCGAAGTGGTTGATCCAGTCGTCCAGCCCGGCCTCGCGTATATGCGCCTCGGGGCACAGCAGCGGGGCGATGTCGGCCACATCCAGGAACGTATGGGCCAAGCGATACCCGAGGCTGTCCTTGAGGGCGCGGCCGAGCATGTGTTGATCGAATGGCGCGTGGAAGGCGAGTAGCGGGCTGTCGCCGACAAACTCCATGAAGTCCAGCAGTGCATCGACCGGGTCACTGCCCGCCGCGATGGCGCTGGGGCCGAGGCCGTGGATCAGCACGCTGGGGCTGAGTTTGGCTTCGGCGCGGTGCAAGGTGCGCTCGAACAGTTGGGAAAAATCCACCGCGCCGTCCTCGATCACCACCGCGCCGATGGACAGCACCTGATCGCGGTTGAGATTCAGGCCGCTGGTCTCCAGATCCACCACCACCCAGCGCTGGCTGCGCAACGCGTTGTCGCCCAATACAAGAGGCGTGGGGAGTTGCTCCAGGCGCCGTTGTTGCGCGGCATCCAGTCTGGGCTTGGCCGCGCGCAGCCAACCAAACAAGCTCACAACTGATACCGCAAGGTCAGGCTGCTTTGCAGGCGCTGGGCCTGGCGCAGGGATTCGCGCAGGATACGGCGGTCCAGGTGGTTGAGGCTGTCGGGGTCGACGCGGTTGGAATACGGCTGGTTCTCGCGGGTCTGCAACTGATGCTGCTGCATGCGGGTTTGCTGGATAAAGTGATACGCCTCTTCATAGGCGGCGCCGTCCAGGGGCTCGATCACTTCCTTGACCACCAACTGGCGCAGGCGCTCCAGGGTGTTATTGGCGTGGATGCCATTGGCCAGGGCCAGCAGGCGTGCGCCGTCGACAAAGGGGGTGAGCCCCTGCACCTTGAGGTCGAGGGTGGCTTTTTCCCCGCCTTTGCGCGTCAGCACAAAATCGCGGAAACGCCCTACGGGCGGGCGCTGGCGCAAGGCATTCTCGGCCAGCATGCGTTGGAACAGCCGGTTATCCCCGACCTGGTCGAGAATGCCCTGGCGCAGTTGCTCGCAGCCGCGTTCATCGCCCCACACCACGCGCAGGTCAAAATAGATACTCGACCCCAGCAGGTTCTCCGGCGTCGCCTCGCGAATGAACGCCGCAAACCGCCGCGCCCATTCCGCCCGCGACAGGCACAGCTCCGGGTTGCCGGCCATGATATTGCCCGTGCACAGGCTGAACCCGCACAGCGCCAGGCTTTGGTTGATCTGTTGTGCCAGGGGCAGCAGCCGCCCGCGAATCTCGGCGGCTTCCACCGCGTCCTTGGCCTCGAACAGGATGCCGTTGTCCTGGTCGGTGTACAGCGTCTGCTCGCGCCGGCCTTCGCTGCCGAAACACAGCCAACTGAAGGGCACGCCGGGGTCGCCTTTTTCGGCCAGGGTCAACTCGATCACCCGGCACACGGTGTGATCGTTGAGCAGGGTAATGATGTGGGTGATCTGGGTAGACGACGCGCCATGGGCGAGCATGCGCTCCACCAGTTGGCCGATCTCGCCGCGCAGCGCCACCAGGTTCTCCACCCGTGGTGCGTTGCGGATGGTGCGGGCCAGGTGCACCAGGTCGACCCGTTGCAGGGAAAACAGATCGCGCTCGGACACCACGCCGCACAGGCGCTGGTCCTTGACCAGGCAGACGTGGGCGATATGCCGCTCGGTCATGGCGATGGCCGCGTCGAAGGCGCTGTGGTCCGGGGTCAAAAAGAACGGCGCCTGGGTCATATGGCCTTCAATGCCCTGGCTGAAGTCACCGGTGCCGTCGGCCACCACCTGGCGCAGGTCGCGCAGGGTGAAAATACCCAGGGGCGCCTTGTGTTCGTCGACGATCACAATGCTGCCCACCTGCTGCTCATGCATCAGCGTTACCGCTTCGCGCAGCGGCGTCTGCGGGCTGCAGGTGACCGGATGGCGCATGGCCAATTCGCCCAGGCGGGTGTTCAGGGAATATTGGGTGCCGAGGGTTTCCACGGCTTTTTGCTGCACTTGCTGGTTGACCTGGTCGAGCAGGCTGCTGACGCCACGCAAAGCGAAGTCGCGGAACGGGCTGGACAGCGCGAACAGCTTGATAAAGGCCGGTTTGTTCAGTTGCAGGCAGAAGGTGTCTTCAGCGGCCTTGTGTTCGGTGCGGGTGGCGCGTTCACCTAACAGCGCCGCGAGGGGAAAACACTCGCCAGTGGTGATTTCGAAGGTGGCTTGGGTGGAGTCCGGCCGTTCACCCACGACGCGGCCCTGCTTGACGATGTAGAAGTGTTCCACCGGTCCGCCCGACGGCTTGAGAATGCTCTCGCCGGGGCCGAAGAAGCGCAGTTGACACTGTTCCACCAGGAACGCCAGGTGCGCGTTTTCCATCTGGTTGAACGGCGGGAAGCGTTGCAGGAACTGCAGGGTGCCGTGGATGTTCTGCAATACAGCAGTTTTCCCCGCCTGGGCGAAAGCATCAGCTTTACTCATAACCATGACCGCAATTTTTTTGTCGTTATCGTCCTGCATGGTCGACTCCTGAGCGGCGGGTGCCCATTGGACGTAAGTCTAGGTCGATGAAAACGCCGCATAACTAAGGAAAAACCTTACACGACTATCGTCCAAACCCCGTAGAACACCCACTAGGCAAACTTTCCGACGAAGTGCACATTGATCGCCCTTCCGCAGATGTCTGACGAGTGTGCAGGGAGATTGATGAGAATTGCTGAGAACCGTATGTCCGACCACGATATTTTGAGTGATGCCGAGCGCGAGGCGCTGAGCGCCGTGATGCTGGAGCCTGATTTACCGCCACAACGCGTGTTGATTGTTGACGACGACAAGGATGCGCGTGAACTGCTGGCGGAGATCCTGGGCTTGGATGGTATTCGCTGCATGACTGCCGACAGTGGCGAGGCGGCGTGGAACTTGTTGAAGTCCAGCAGCTCCATCGGTTTGCTGATCACCGATCTGCGCATGAAACCCAGCAACGGTCTGGAGTTGATCAAGCAAGTGCGCGAATCCACTCGCGCTGCGTTGCCCATCATCATCATGTCGGGGGACGCCGAAGCGCCGGATGTGATCGATGCGATGCATTTGAGTGTGGTGGATTTTCTGTTGAAGCCGATCGACAGCGTGAAGTTGGCGAAGCTGGTCAAGCGCGAGTTGGGGTTGGCTTCCTGATTTTTGCGGTGTCTGTACGGGCCTCATCGGGAGCTAGCCCCCTCCCACAGTTGACCGCGTACATCCACACCACAGCCCCAAAGAAAAAGCCCTGATCTCACGATCAGGGCTTTTTCATTTACAGGCCGTTTTTAGCCTTGAACTCCCGACGCCGACGGTGCAACACCGGCTCGGTATAGCCATTCGGCTGTTTGGTCCCTTCAATCACCAACTCCACCGCTGCCTGGAACGCGATGTTGCTGTCGAAATCCGGCGCCAGTGGGCGGTACAACGCATCTCCGGCATTCTGACGGTCCACCACCGGCGCCATGCGCTTGAGGCTTTCCATCACCTGGGCTTCGTTGACGATGCCGTGGCGCAGCCAGTTGGCAATGTGCTGGCTGGAGATGCGCAGGGTGGCGCGGTCTTCCATCAGGCCGACATCGTTGATGTCCGGCACTTTCGAGCAACCCACGCCTTGGTCGATCCAGCGCACGACATAGCCGAGGATGCCCTGGGCGTTGTTGTCCAGCTCGTTGCGGATTTCTTCGTCGGACCAATCGGTGTTGCTGGCCAGGGGAATGGTGAGGATGTCGTCCACCGACGCACGCTCGCGCTTGGCCAGTTCGGCCTGGCGTGCGAACACGTCGACCTTGTGGTAATGCAGCGCGTGCAGTGCGGCTGCCGTCGGCGATGGCACCCAGGCGGTGTTGGCGCCGGCCAGTGGGTGGGCGATCTTCTGTTCGAGCATCGCCGCCATCAGGTCGGGCATCGCCCACATGCCTTTACCTATCTGCGCACGGCCTTGCAGGCCGGTACTCAAGCCGATATCGACGTTCCAGTTCTCGTAGGCACCGATCCATTTTTCCGCCTTCATCGCCGCCTTGCGCACCATCGCGCCGGCTTCCATGGAGGTGTGGATTTCGTCGCCGGTGCGGTCGAGGAAGCCGGTGTTGATAAACACCACGCGCTCGCTGGCCGCCTTGATGCAGGCCTTGAGGTTGACCGTGGTGCGGCGCTCCTCGTCCATGATCCCGACCTTGAGGGTGTTGCGCGGCAGGTTCAGCACGTCTTCGATGCGGCCGAACAGCTCGTTGGTGAACGCGGCTTCTTCCGGGCCGTGCATCTTCGGCTTCACAATGTAGACCGAACCGGTGCGGCTGTTCTTGCGCGTGTTGTTGCCGTTGAGGCTGTGGACCGCTGCCAGGCTGGTGAGCAGGCCGTCGAGGATGCCTTCGGGTACTTCGTTGCCGTCTTTGTCGAGGATCGCGTCGATGGTCATCAAGTGGCCAACGTTGCGCACGAACAGCAGGGAACGGCCGTGCAGCGTCACGTCCTTGCCGTCGACGCCGGTGTAGACGCGGTCGGCATTCATGGTGCGGGTGAAGGTCTTGCCGCCCTTGGCCACTTCTTCGGCCAGGTCGCCCTTCATCAGGCCGAGCCAGTTGCGGTAGATCACCACCTTGTCATCGGCATCGACGGCGGCGACGGAGTCTTCGCAGTCCATGATGGTGGTGAGTGCGGCTTCCATCAGTACGTCTTTGACGCCGGCGGCATCGGTCTGGCCGACCGGGGTGCTGGCGTCGATCTGGATTTCGAAGTGCAGGCCGTTGTGTTTCAGCAGGATCGCGATCGGCTCGGCCGCAGGGCCCTGGAAACCAATCAACTGCGCATCGTCACGCAGGCCGCTGTTGCTGCCACCCTTGAGGCTGACGATCAACATGCCTTCGACGATCTTGTAGCCGGTGGAATCGACGTGGCTGCCGGCGCTCAGTGGCGCGGCTTCGTCGAGGAAGGCACGGGCGAAGGCAATCACCTTGTCGCCACGCACTTTGTTGTAGCCCTTGCCCTTTTCGGCGCCGTCGGCTTCGCTGATGGCATCGGTACCATACAGGGCGTCGTACAGCGAGCCCCAACGCGCATTGGAAGCGTTGAGGGCGAAGCGGGCGTTCATCACCGGCACCACCAGTTGCGGGCCGGCCATGCGGGCGATCTCGTCATCGACGTTTTGGGTCGAGGCCTGGAAGTCTGCGGCTTCTGGCAGCAGGTATCCGATGTCTTGCAGGAAGGCTTTGTAGGCCACCGGGTCGTGGGCCTGGCTGGCGTGAGTCTGGTGCCAGGTATCGATCCGCGCCTGGAAATCGTCGCGTTTGGCGAGTAGGGCTTTGTTCTTCGGAGCCAGGTCGTGGATGACCTTGTCGGCACCGGCCCAGAACTGATCGGCAGTGATGCCGGTACCGGGAATGGCTTCGTTGTTCACGAAGTCGAACAGGACTTTGGCGACCTGCAGGCCACCGACTTGAACGTGTTCAGTCATTGCTTGCCTCACTCTGCGGAGCTTATGCGCTGATTCAGATTTTCATTATGTAGTGCTCGGGAGGGCATACTACATGATGACTTGCGGTTGTGAAAATTAGACTAAATACGTCGTTTAGCGACCCACTTTGGTCGTACGGTCACAGCGGAGAATCGGATGTTCTCAAAAAACTATTAGATTGTTCCAGATAAATATAAAAATGGTACACGATTTGTTTTCGCGGGCTTCCGAGTCCACCTTGTAGATTGAATTCAGAGGGCTTCGCCATGGACCATCTTGTACTCACTATTATTGCCGCCGACAAACCCGGCCTGGTAGAACGCATCGCGCAGAACATTGCGGCCCACGGCGGCAATTGGCTGGAAAGCCGAATGGCGCATATGGCCGGGCAGTTTGCCGGGATCCTGCGGGTCAGCGTTCCTGCGGAAAGCCGTCAGGCGCTGGTAGGGGCGCTGGAAGACTTATCCACCCACGGCATTCGCGTGCTGGTAGGAGAGGGCAGTACCGGGCAGGCATCGGCGTCCAAACCCATCGTGATGACCTTGGTCGGCAATGATCGCTCGGGCATCGTGCGTGAGATTACCGCGCTGTTGAGCAAGCAGGGTGTGAACCTGGAACGCCTGAGCACCGATGTACGGCCGGCCCCGATGAGCGGTGACCCGCTGTTCAGCGCGGAGGCGTTGTTGCAGGTGCCGTCGACGTTGTCCCTGGATAAGTTGCAGGAGTCGCTGGAAACCTTGGCCGATGACCTGATGGTGGAGTTGCGTAGCGAGGAATAACCCACAAGGTTATGCATGGAAATCTTGCATGGGCCTGTGGATAACCTGTAGAGACCCGGCGCCAGGCCACGCCGACCGGGCTTCTGCGCGGGCTGAGCAAAAAACGAGCAGTTTCAAGGGCTTGTGCACAAATGGCGGGGATCAGGTTGTGGATAACCTTGGGGTGGATCTCTGCAAGCCAAGCCGGCTGGGGCTTGCAGAGGTTTGTGCGTTATTTGATCAGCGTTTGCGCACGGTCAACCAGGCATCGACGCTGTAGACCACCAGCCCGGCCCAGATAAAGGCAAACGCGATCAGCGTGCTCGACGCCAGGTGCTCGCCGAACAGCAGCACCGCTTCCAGCAACACCAGCGTCGGTGCCACATACTGCAAAAAGCCCAAAGCGGTGTAAGGCAAATGCCGTGCGGCGGCGTTGAAGCACACCAGCGGGATCAACGTTACGGGGCCGGCCGCCACCAGCCACCAGGCTTCGGATGTGCTCCAGAACGCCAGTTGCGCACTGTGGGCCGACGGGTTGAACAACAACCAGGCCACCGCAATCGGCACCAGCATCCAGGTCTCCACCACCAGCCCAGGCAGCGCCTTGACCGGCGCCTGCTTGCGGATCAGGCCGTAGAAACCGAAGGTCAGCGCCAGCACCAAAGACACCCACGGCAAGCTGCCCACCTGCCACACCTGTTGCGCCACACCCACTGCGGCCAGCCCCACGGCCACCCATTGCAGGCGACGCAGGCGCTCGCCAAGCAGCAGCATGCCCAGCAGCACATTCACCAGCGGGTTGATGTAGTAACCCAGGCTCGCTTCGAGCATGCGCCCGCTGTTCACCGACCACACATAGGTCAGCCAGTTACCGGCAATCAACGAACCGCTCAGTGCCAGGATTGCCAGGCGCTTGGGGTTGTCGCGCAGTTCGCGAAACCAGCCGGGGTGCTTCCACACCATCAACAGCAAACCACCGAACAGCGCCGACCAGAGCACCCGGTGCACGATGATTTCGGCGGCGGGCACACTGGCGATGGCTTTGAAGTAGAGCGGGAACAGACCCCAGATGACATAGGCACTCAGGCCCAGGATGTACCCCTTGCGGGGGTTGGCGGCTTGCATGCGTAATCCTTGCTTAGGCAGCTAACAAAGCGCGATTGTAAGGATATTTGTCAACCAATGGGACTGGCATTGGTAATGCGGTCTGCTTTGTGTGGGAGGGGGGCAAGCCCCCCTCCCACACAAAGCAATCAGAAGAGTTTGAGGGGTTCTTCGTTGAGCGCTGAGAGTTGTTCACGCAGCGCCAGCACCTGGTCGCCCCAATACCGCTCACTGCCGAACCACGGGAAGCTGTGGGGGAACGCCGGGTCATCCCAGCGCCGTGCCAGCCAGGCGCTGTAGTGCATCAGGCGCAACGCGCGCAGCGGTTCGATCAGCGCCAGTTCGCGCGGGTCGAAGTCGTGGAACTCCTGGTAGCCGTCCATCAGTTCCGACAGTTGGCCCAGGCATTCCTGGCGATCGCCGGCGAGCATCATCCACAAGTCCTGCACCGCCGGGCCCATGCGGCAGTCGTCGAGGTCGACGATGTGGAACATCTCATCGCGGCACATCATGTTGCCGGGGTGGCAATCGCCGTGCATGCGGATGTTCTTGTGGGGCGTGGCTTTGTACACCTCTTCCACACGCTTGAGCAGGTCGCGGGCCACGGACTCGTAGGCCGGCAGCAGGCTCTTGGGAATGAAATTGCCTTCGAGCAACGTATTGAGAGAGTCATGACCGAAGTTCTTCACACCCAAGGCTTCGCGGTGTTCGAACGGGCGGGTGGAACCCACGGCGTGCAAGCGGCCGAGTAGCTGCCCAAGGCGATAAAGCTGGTCAAGGTTGCCCGGCTCCGGTGCTCGGCCGCCACGGCGTGGGAACAGGGTGAAGCGGAAACCCGCGTGTTCGAACAGGCTTTCGCCGTTATGAATCATCGGCGCGACCACCGGCACGTCGCACTCGGCCAACTCGAAGGTGAAACGGTGTTCTTCGAGGATCGCTTCGTTGGTCCAGCGCTGGGGGCGGTAGAACTTGGCGATCAGCGGTTCGGAGTCTTCGATGCCCACCTGATATACGCGGTTTTCGTAGCTGTTGAGCGCCAGAACGCGAGCATCGCTGAGGAAACCGATGCTTTCGACAGCGTCGAGTACCAGATCGGGTGTGAGGGTTTCAAACGGATGGGCCATGCGAACTCCTGCGCGCAGCAGGGCGCCGCGTCCGGCCGGGTATGGTAACGCACCAGGCTGGAGATAGGGGGCGCCTGTGCCATTGTCATCGGGGGCAAGCCCCCTCCCGCAGGTGACCGCGTTTATCCTTTAGGAATGCGGTCCAGTGTGGGAGGGGGCTTGCCCCCGATAGCGGTCTATCAGGCGCCGACAATCCCGCCATCATCGCGCCGAATCGCCATCACCGACGAACGCGGCTTGCCATTCGGCAGGTGCTCCGGCCACGTCGAGCCACCGGTTTCGCCTGGGTGCTGAATCCCCACAAACAGCGTTTTCTGATCCGGCGAGAAGCTGATGCCCGTCACCTCACACGCTACCGGCCCGACCATGAAACGGCGGATTTCCCCGGTGCTCGGGTCGGCGCAGAGCATCTGGTTATTGCCCATGCCAGCGAAGTCGCCGGCGTTGCTGTAGTCGCCATCGGTAAGAATCCACAGGCGCCCAGCCTTGTCGAATCCCAGGCCGTCGGGGCTGTTGAACATGTTCTGCGGGTTGATGTTCGACGAGCCGCCTTTTGGCGTGCCGGCATGCACGCCCGGGTTGCCGGCCACCACAAACAAGTCCCAGCTGAAGTCCGCTGCGCCATGGTCATCGGCGTTGGCCTTCCAGCGCAGGATCTGGCCGTAGACGTTTTTCTCGCGTGGGTTGGGCCCACCCACCGGCTGGCCGTCTTCGCCGCGCTTGGCGTTGTTGGTCAGGGTGCAATAGACCTGGCCGTCGGTAGGGCTGACCACGATCCATTCCGGGCGGTCCATGCGTGTGGCTTTCACCACACTGGCGGCCAGCCGTGCGTGGATCAGCACTTCGGCCTGGCTGGCGAAGCCTGTACTGGCGTCAATGCCGTTTTTGCCATGGGTCAGCTCGACCCATTGGCCTTTGCCTTTCGGATGATCGGCGTTGCCATCGCCCGCATCGAAGATGGCCACGTACAAGGTGCCGTGG
Organism: Pseudomonas sp. SJZ103; assembly: GCF_007828335.1. Taxonomy (NCBI): domain Bacteria; kingdom Pseudomonadati; phylum Pseudomonadota; class Gammaproteobacteria; order Pseudomonadales; family Pseudomonadaceae; genus Pseudomonas; species Pseudomonas sp. SJZ103. The sequence continues at coordinate 85,971 of NZ_VIUN01000002.1, read as the reverse complement.
TCGAGCAGGTCTTTGTTGGCCTTGGGGTTCTTGTGGTTGATCTTGTCGCGGCTGACGAACTTGTAGATGAACTCGCCGCGTTCGTCGTCGCCCATGTACACCACGGCGCGGCCGTCACGAGTTTCCGCGAGGGCGGCGTTCTCGTGCTTGAAACGGCCCAGGGCGGTGCGTTTGGCCGGGATGGATTGCGGGTCGAACGGGTCGATTTCCACTACCCAGCCGTGGCGGTTGAGTTCGTTGGGGTTCTTGGCCATGTCGAAGCGCGGGTCGTGCAGGTGCCAGTTGATCTCTTTGCTGGCGGCCACCACACCGTAGCGTTTCTGCCCGGCGTCGAACACTTGCTGCGGGTTACTGCTGCCGAAGCAGTCGGTGAAGTTCTCTTCGCAGGTCAGGTAAGTGCCCCATGGGGTCTTGCCGTTGGCGCAGTTCTGGAAGGTGCCGAGGACTTTTTTGCCGGACGTGTCGGCGCTGGTTTTCAACCATTCGTGGCCGGCGGCGGGGCCGCTCAGGCGGATCGGCGAGTTGCCGTGGATGCGGCGGTTGTAGCGCGAGTCCTGGACGAACTGCCAGGTATCGCCCTTGCGCCGCACTTCGATCACCGAGACGCCTTCGCTGGCCTGGGCCTTGTGTACGTCTTCGGCCGATTGGGGGGCGCCGCCGTGGGCGTAGAGGTAGCGGTAGTTGGTGTATTCGTTGTTGATCGCCATCAGCGCGCGGTTGTCTTCGCCGGGGAAGGCGAACAGGCTCATGCCGTCGTTGTTGTCGCCGAACTGTTGTTCCTGGGCTTTGGCAGTGCCATTGCCGGATGGGTCGAAGGCCGGGGCGTTCTTGTGCAGCGGCTGGCCCCAGCTGATCAGCACCGAAGCGCTGTAGCCCGGCGGCAGGGTGATGGCGTCGCTGGTGGCTGCGGCGATGCTGGTAAAGCCCAGCAGCGGGCTGGCGGAGGCGGCGTTGACGGCCAGGGCGCTGCGGCTCAGCAGGTTGCCACCGAGGAACATCGCGGCACCGCACAGGGCACCGGCACCGATGAAGCGGCGGCGGGTGAGGCCGACCATGTGTTCGAGGTCGGTGGCTTGGTTTTCTTCTAATAGGCTCATCTCAGGCTCCCTGCGGTTTTTGCAGACACCATAAGGAGCGGGCGTGACGAAATTGTTGCAGTTTGAAGCGCTACTCGGCTTAGACCGGCGTGCCGAGCAGCACATTGCTGGGGGCAAATTGCACTTGGAGTGTCCGGCCTGCGGCGGCGTCCAGTGTCTTGAGCTCGGCGGGCTGCGCCAAGGCGCATAAAACCTGGCCATTGGGCAGGGCGATGCGCACTTCGCTGGGGCCGTCCTCGGCGTCGAGAATCGCGTCGACGGTTCCACTCACGCAATTGTGTCCAGGTGTTGCAGGCTTATCGAGTGCCAGCAATTCCAGCCAGCCGGCCTTGATCAAAGCAACGACTTCCACGCCAACCTCCAGCTCCAGCCGTTGCGTACTGTCATGGGTGATTTGCGCCGCCAGGGTCAGCCCACCGGCGAGCTGCAAGTGAATCAGGTCGTTGCGGCCATGCTGTTCAATCGCAATGACCTGGCCATGCAACTGGTTACGGGCGCTGGTGCGCAGCATCAAGCGGCCGAGCAGGTTGAAGTCGCTGGCGGCTTCGTCCGAGCCGAGTACTTCGGCCTGTAACACTTGCAGGCGTTGATAGAGGCGCAACACCCGTTCACCTTCGGCCGTGAGTCGGGCCCCGCCGCCGCCCTTGCCGCCGACACTGCGTTCGACCAAGGGTTTTTGCGCCAGGTTGTTCAGCTCATCAATGGCGTCCCAGGCGGCCTTGTAGCTCAAACCCGCACTTTTGGCTGCGCGGGTGATGGAGCCCTGTTCGGCGATATGCCCCAGCAGGGCGATACGCTGGGGACGGCGGACAATATGTTGGCTGAGCAGAGTCGGTAGAGACATGGGCGCACGCTGTGTTGGGATGAGCGGACGTTGCGGCCGCGAGGCATGAGAGTCAAGTACCAGGCTTTGGCGTGCGGGCCAGGCAGTACACGTCCACCTGTCGCGCTCCGGCGTTGATCAACAGCCGCGCCAGGCTGTGGGCAGTGGCACCGGTGGTGAGCACGTCGTCCACCAACGCGAGGTGGCGGCCGCGCACCTCGGCGCCAGGGGCCAGGGCGAAGGCGTTGAGCAGGTTGCGTTTGCGCGTCTTGGCGTCGAGGGCTTGCTGCGCGACGGTTTCATAAGGGCGTAGCAACAGATGTTCATCGTGGGGAAGGTTCAGGTCGGCACTGAGCCAGCGCGCCAGCATCAGCGCCTGGTTATAGCCCCGTTCACGCAGGCGCCTGCGGGCCATGGGCACCGGCAACAGAATGTCCGGGCGGGTGAGTGGGTGGTTGTCGAAGCGATGTTGCAAGTAGTGCCCCAACAAGCGCCCTAGCATATGCCCGAGGGGCCAGCGTGCCTGGTGCTTGAAGCGACTGATCAGGGTGTCCACGGGAAAGCTGTAGGTCCAGGGGGCGATCACCTGTTTAAAGGCGGGCGGTTGTCTCAGGCATTGGCCGCAGACCAGGCCGTCCATCGCCAAAGGCAAGGCGCAGACTTCACAATGCTCCATCAGCCAGGGCAGCTGGGTTTCGCAGGCGTTGCAGACACAGTCGGCTGTTTCAGTCGTCTCGTCGCAGATTAAGCATTTCTGTATGCTTTTTAACCAGATGTAAACTTCGTGTTTTCGTATTGGTTGACAGTGCATGAGTCTTCCTTAAATATGCCGAGCATCCGTGTCGTGCCTGTGGGTATTGCCCTTCCCGCAGCGCTTGCCAAAGCATAATCAAGGAATCGCCCATGAGCGCCAGCACCACCGCCACCTTGCGTCACGATTGGTCTTTAGCCGAAGTCAAAGCGTTGTTCGTGCAACCGTTCAATGACCTGCTGTTCCAGGCGCAGACCGTGCACCGCGCGCACTTCGATGCCAACCGTGTACAGGTGTCGACGCTGCTGTCGATCAAGACCGGCGCCTGCCCGGAAGATTGCAAATATTGTCCGCAGTCGGGCCACTACAACACTGGTCTGGAAAAAGAAAAGCTGATGGAGGTGCAGAAGGTCCTTGAAGAGGCTGCCCGCGCCAAGGCCATCGGTTCGACCCGTTTCTGCATGGGTGCCGCCTGGAAGCACCCGTCGGCCAAAGACATGCCCTACGTGCTGCAGATGGTCAAAGGCGTAAAGGCCATGGGCCTGGAAACCTGCATGACCCTCGGCCGTCTCGACCAGGACCAGACCGAAGCCCTGGCCCAGGCGGGCCTCGATTACTACAACCACAACCTCGACACGTCGCCGGAGTTCTACGGCAGCATCATCACCACCCGCACCTACAGCGAGCGCCTGCAAACCCTGGCCTACGTGCGTGAGTCGGGAATGAAGATCTGCTCGGGCGGTATCCTCGGCATGGGCGAGTCCCTCGACGACCGCGCCAACCTGCTGATCCAGTTGGCCAACCTGCCGGAGCATCCGGAGTCGGTGCCGATCAACATGCTGGTGAAAGTTGCCGGAACGCCGCTGGAAAACGCCGAGGACATCGACCCGTTCGACTTCATCCGCATGCTGGCCGTGGCGCGCATCCTGATGCCGCAATCCCATGTGCGCCTGTCCGCCGGCCGTGAAGCGATGAACGAGCAGATGCAGGCCCTGGCGTTCTTTGCCGGTGCCAACTCGATCTTCTACGGCGACAAACTGCTGACCACCGCCAACCCGCAGGCCGACAAGGACATGCAACTGTTCTCGCGCCTGGGCATCCTGCCGGAAGCCCGTGAAGAGCATGCGGATGAAGTGCACCAGGCGGCGATTGAACAGGCGTTGGTGGAGCAGAAGAGCAGCGAGCAGTTCTATAACGCCGTTGTTTGATTCCCACCTGTTTTGACCGAGTTGCACCTGCCACCCCGAGGCCTGCATGTCTTTTGATCTTTCCGCGCGCCTCGCTGCCCGCCGTGCCGAACACCTTTACCGTCAACGCCCGCTGCTCCAGAGTCCTCAAGGTCCGGAGGTGGTGGTTGACGGTCAACCCCTCCTGGCATTCTGTAATAACGATTACCTGGGCCTGGCCAATCACCCGCAAGTGATCGAGGCCTGGCGCGCCGGGGCGTCCCGCTGGGGCGTGGGCGGCGGTGCCTCGCACTTGGTGGTTGGCCACGCCACGCCGCACCATGAACTGGAAGAGGCGCTGGCCGACCTCACCGGCCGCCCGCGGGCGCTGTTGTTTACCACCGGCTATATGGCCAACCTCGGTGCGGTCACGGCGTTGGTGGGGCAGGGCGATACGGTGCTGGAAGATCGTCTCAACCATGCCTCGCTGCTGGATGCCGGTTTGCTCTCCGGTGCGCGCTTTAATCGCTACCTGCACAACGACGCGACCAGCCTGGCCAAGCGCCTGGAGAAAGCCATCGGCAATACGCTGGTGGTCACCGATGGTGTGTTCAGCATGGACGGCGACTTGGCCGACCTGCCGGCATTGGCCCGTGCAGCCAAGGCCAAAGGCGCCTGGTTGATGGTGGATGATGCCCACGGCTTTGGCCCGCTCGGCGCTAATGGCGGCGGGATCGTCGAGCATTTCGGCTTGAGTCAGGACGACGTGCCGGTACTCGTGGGCACCCTGGGCAAAGCGTTCGGCACGGCCGGGGCGTTTGTCGCGGGCAGTGAGGATTTGATCGAAAGCCTGATCCAGTTTGCCCGGCCGTATATCTACACCACCAGCCAACCGCCGGCGCTGGCCTGCGCCACTCTGAAAAGCCTGGAGCTGCTACGCACCGAGCATTGGCGGCGCGAGCACCTCGACCGCTTGATTCGTCAGTTCCGCCAGGGCGCCGAGCAGCTTGGCCTGGACTTGATGGACAGCTTTACACCGATCCAGCCGATTCTGATCGGCGACAGTGCCAAAGCCATGCGCCTGTCGCAGCTGCTGCGTGAGCGCGGCCTGATGGTCACCGCGATCCGCCCGCCCACCGTACCCGCCGGCAGCGCGCGTTTGCGCGTGACACTGACGGCCGCCCACAGCGAAGCGCAGGTACAGCTATTGTTAAACGCATTGGAAGAGTGTTTCCGCTTGTCTGGTGCCACGGAGCCCGACCATGCGTGATCGACTGATCTTGCTGCCCGGCTGGGGCCTCGGCGTATCGCCGCTGGAGCCATTGGCCGCCGCCTTGCGTGGCCTGGACGAACACCTGCAGGTGCAGATCGAGCCGTTGCCGGCGCTCGATTCCAGCGACCTCCATGAATGGCTCGACGAACTCGACGCCACCCTGCCTGACAACGCCTGGCTCGGCGGCTGGTCCTTGGGCGGCATGCTCGCTGCCGAACTGGCGGCGCGGCGCGGCGAGCGTTGCTGCGGTTTGCTGACCCTGGCGAGCAACCCGTGTTTTGTCGCCCACGAAGGCTGGCCGAATGCGATGCCCGCCGAGACCTTCGATGCGTTCCTGGCCGGTTGTCATGCCGATTCCCAAGTCACCCTCAAGCGCTTCGGCCTGTTGTGCGCCAAAGGCGCCGAAGACCCGCGCGGGCTGTCGCGCCTGCTGGTCGGTGGCGCGCCGAATTCAGCGTCCAGCGTGTTGATGCACAGCCTGGAATTGTTGGCCCAACTGGATACCCGCGACGCCTTGCTGGCCTATCGTGGCCCACAGTTGCATCTGTTCGCCGGCATGGACGGATTGATGCCCGCCGAAGCCGCCAGCGACCTGCTGGCGCTGCTGCCTGATGTGGAAATCGGCCTGATTGAACAGGCTGGTCACGCTTTTCTTCTGGAAGACCCTCACGGTGTGGCGGGGGCTATCCAGGCTTTTTTGCACGAGTGCGTTGATGACTGATTTATCCCTTCCCCCACTGCCGGGCGCCTTGCCGGACAAGCGCCAGGTGGCGGCATCGTTTTCCCGTGCGGCGGCCAGTTATGACAGCGTCGCCGAGTTGCAGCGGGCGGTGGGGCATGAACTGCTGGCCCGTCTGCCCTCAGCGTGTGCGCCACGGCGTTGGCTGGATATGGGCTGCGGCACGGGTTATTTCAGCCGGGTGCTGGCTGAGTTGTTGCCGGCCAGCCAGGGTGTGGCACTGGATATTGCCGAAGGCATGCTCGATCACGCACGGCCTTTGGGCGGTGCTGAGTATTTCATCGCGGGCGATGCCGAGCGTCTGCCTTTGAAGGATGGCAGCTGCGGGCTGATCTTCTCCAGCCTGGCGGTGCAATGGTGTGCGAACTTCGAGGCGGTGCTCAGCGAGGCCTATCGCGTGCTGCAACCGGGTGGCGTGCTGGCGTTCGCCAGTTTGTGCGTCGGGACGCTGGATGAGCTGCGCGAAAGCTGGCGGGCGGCGGATGGCCTGGTGCACGTCAACCGATTTCGCACCTTCGAGGCGTACCAGCAATTGTGCGCGGCCAGTGGTTTGCGCGTGCTCAGCCTGGAGCGGCGCCCCCATGTGCTGCATTACCCGGATGTGCGCAGCCTGACCCATGAGCTCAAGGCGCTGGGGGCGCACAATCTCAATCCGGGCCGCCCGGGAGGGTTGACGGGCCGTGCGCGGATTGCTGCACTGGTAGACGCCTACGAGCAGTTCCGTCAGGCCGAGGGACTGCCGGCCACTTATCAAGTGGTGTACGCCGTCCTGGAGAAGCCCCTATGAGCGCCGCTTATTTCATCACCGGCACCGACACGGATGTCGGCAAGACCACCATCGCCGCGGGCCTGTTGCACGCCGCGCGGCTTGCCGGCAAAAGCACCGCGGCTGGAAAACCCGTGGCTTCCGGTTGCGCAGTTACGCCCAAGGGCTTGCGCAACGCCGATGCCCTGGCCTTGCTGGCCGAGTGTTCATTGCCGTTGAGTTATGCCGAGGTCAACCCGGTGGCGTTCGAACCCGCCATCGCCCCGCACCTGGCTGCGCGAGAGGCCGGCGTCGCGCTGACGGTGCAGTCGTTGTTGAAACCCATGCAGCAGATCCTGGCGCGACAAGCGGATTTCACCCTTATCGAAGGCGCAGGCGGCTGGCGCGTACCGCTGGCCGACCAGGACAACCTGTCGGACCTGGCCATAGCGCTGCAACTGCCGGTGATCCTGGTGGTGGGCGTGCGCCTGGGTTGCATCAGCCATGCCTTGCTCACCGCCGAAGCCATCGCACGGGACGGTTTGCCCTTGGTCGGTTGGGTGGCGAATATCATCGACCCCAAGACCTCTCGTCTGGAAGAAAACCTCGCAACCCTGGCCGAACGCTTGCCCGCGCCGTGCCTGGGCCGAGTGCCCAAGCTCAAGCACGCCAGCGCCGAAGCGGTGGCTGAGCACCTGCAACTGGACCTGCTTGACTGATTCTGGCTATCGACAAGGCATTATGCCATTAGTGTTTTTGACGGGCTTTTTGCCAGGATGTCTGCTTCAATTCAACTTCACGATTCTCTAAAGGCAGGTTAAAGCCATGGAAATCTCTGGCAGCAGCGCGTTTTACTCGGGGCTGAGCACTATTCAGGCCGGGCAGAGCCGTGTCGACCAGGCCGCCGGCAGAATTGCCAGCACCGCGACCACTCAGCCGTCGGACGCACAGAGCGACCGGCTGCAAGCCAATGACCGCGCCCAGCCGACGAATTCGGCGAGCAATATGGTCGAAATGGCCCAAGGCAAGTTTCAAGTGGAGTTGGGCGCCAAGGTCGCCAAGGCTTCGGACGAAATGCTTGGCACCTTGATCGACACCTTCGCTTAACCCCTCTTGCGTACGACCGGCTTCTTTCTGGGGGCTGGTCAGTCTTGCGCAATCCTCCATTTTCTTCTGAACACCTTGTGGCATCCCGCCGCAGGCCTCGCCGTGCCTGGCATTGACCCGCGTCATGACAAACGGTGTCTGGACGACGCTTGACATCCCCAGGTCGTAAACGTATGTTTCAAACACCTGTTTGACCGCCACAACACATCCACGCGGTTGTTCATTCCAGATACATCAGCAGAGGTTTATCGCTATGCCTGACTACAAGGCCCCCTTGCGTGATATTCGCTTCGTTCGTGACGAACTGCTCGGCTATGAAGCGCACTATCAGAGCCTGCCGGCTTGCCAGGACGCTACCCCGGACATGGTTGACGCCATTCTCGAAGAAGGCGCCAAGTTTTGTGAGCAAGTGCTGGCACCGTTGAACCGCGTGGGTGACATCGAAGGGTGCACCTGGAGTGAGTCTGGCGTTAAAACCCCTGCTGGTTTCAAAGAAGCCTACAAACAATTCGTCGAAGGCGGCTGGCCAAGCCTGGCCCACGACGTGGAGCACGGCGGCCAAGGCCTGCCGGAATCCCTGGGCCTGGCCGTGAGCGAAATGGTCGGCGAAGCCAACTGGTCGTGGGGCATGTACCCGGGCCTGTCCCATGGTGCGATGAACACCATCTCCGAGCACGGCACCCCCGAGCAGCAAGAGGCTTACCTGACCAAGCTGGTGTCGGGCGAATGGACCGGCACCATGTGCCTGACCGAGCCACACTGCGGTACCGACCTGGGCATGCTGCGCACCAAGGCCGAGCCTCAGGCCGACGGTTCCTACAAAGTCTCCGGCACCAAGATCTTCATCTCGGCCGGTGAACACGACATGGCCGACAACATCGTCCACATCGTGCTGGCCCGCCTGCCGGACGCACCGGCCGGTACCAAAGGCATCTCGCTGTTTATCGTGCCGAAATTCCTGCCTGAAGCCGATGGTTCGATCGGTGCGCGCAACGCAGTGAGCTGTGGTTCCCTGGAACACAAGATGGGTATCCACGGTAACGCCACGTGCGTGATGAACTTCGACGCGGCCACCGGTTTCCTGATCGGCCCGGCGAACAAAGGCCTGAACTGCATGTTCACCTTTATGAACACCGCTCGCCTGGGCACTGCGCTGCAAGGCCTGGCCCACGCCGAGATCGGCTTCCAGGGCGGCCTGAAATACGCCCGCGATCGCCTGCAAATGCGCTCCCTGACTGGCCCGAAAGCGCCGGAAAAGGCCGCTGACCCGATCATCGTGCACCCCGACGTGCGCCGCATGCTGCTGACCATGAAAGCCTTCGCCGAAGGTAACCGTGCGATGGTGTACTTCACCGCCAAGCAAGTGGACATCGTCAAGTACGGCACCGACGACGAGGCCAAGAAACAGGCCGACGGCCTGCTGGCATTCATGACCCCGATTGCCAAGGCGTTCATGACCGAAGTCGGTTTTGAATCGGCCAACCACGGCGTGCAGATCTATGGCGGCCACGGCTTTATCGCCGAGTGGGGCATGGAGCAGAACGTTCGCGACAGCCGCATCTCCATGTTGTACGAAGGCACCACCGGTATCCAGGCGCTGGACCTGCTCGGCCGCAAAGTGCTGATGACCCAGGGCGAAGCGCTCAAGGGCTTCACCAAGATCGTGCACAAGTTCTGCCAGGCCAACGAAGGCAACGAAGCGGTCAAGGAATTCGTGACGCCGCTGGCTGCACTGAACAAAGAGTGGGGCGAGTTGACCATGAAGGTCGGCATGGCTGCGATGAAGGACCGTGAAGAAGTGGGTGCTGCCTCGGTGGACTACCTGATGTACTCCGGTTACGCGTGCCTGGCTTACTTCTGGGCCGACATGGCACGCCTGGCGGCCGAAAAACTGGCTGCCGGTACCAGCGAAGAAGCGTTCTACACCGCCAAGCTGCAAACTGCGCGCTTCTACTTCCAGCGCATCCTGCCGCGTACCCGTACCCACGTGGCCACCATGCTGTCGGGCGCCAATAACCTGATGGACATGAAAGAAGAAGACTTCGGCCTGGCTTACTAAGCCTTACCGGGTTCATCTGAAACCGTCGCTTCCCTTGGGAGCGGCGGTTTTTTCATTGGGGGATAAAAAACACAGTACAGCGCTCAGGGATTGCTTCCGGCTGCCGTTACAGTGATGGCAATGTGATACACAACGGGCGGGTTGTGCTTAACTGTCCGCATCAAGGCACAGTGCCACTACTTTTTGCGGGTCGGAGTTTTACCCTTGTCACGCGTGTCTGCTTTACGTTTCAGTCACTTTCTCCCTTCGTTACTGCTGCTGTTGGCCGGGCTCTCGGCTGCGTACGTCAAGGACCTCAGCGTCTTCTTCACTTCACTGTTCAATGTGTTGCCGACCCTGGTGCTGTTGCTGGGCGGTTCGTACTGCGCGGTGTATCGCCGTCAGCGTGAATTGTTCCTGATGATCACGGTGTACATCGCCTATTTCCTGCTCGATACCCAGACTGACTACTACCGCGACAATGGCCGCGTGCGCGAAGACGCGGCCGTGGTGTTTCACCTGTGTTGCCTGTTATTGCCGCTGCTGTTCAGCATCTACGCGCTTTGGCAGGAGAAGACCCATCTGTTCCGCGACTTCGTCGCCCGTTGTGCGGTGCTGCTGGCAATTGGCAGCGTGGCGCTGGCTCTGGAGCAAAGTTATCCCCAGGCACTGCTGAACTGGCTGGCGGAGATCCGCTGGCCCGCCCTGCATGGGACCTGGATGAGCCTGATCCAGCTGTCATACCCGATGTTCCTGATCGGCTTCCTCACCCTGGCGGCGCAGTACTGGTACCAGCCGCGCCCGTTGCATGCAGCGCAGCTGGTGGGTTTGCTGGGGATGTTCTGGATGTTGCCGCAGACCTTCATCCTGCCGTTCACGCTGAATATCATGTGCAGCCAGGTCATGCTGATGATCGCCGCCGGTGTGGCCCACGAGGCTTATCAAATGGCGTTCCGCGATGAACTGACCGGCCTGCCGGGGCGCCGTGCCTTGAATGAACGCATGCAGCGGCTGGGGCGCAACTATGTGCTGGCAATGACCGACGTCGATCACTTCAAGCGCTTCAATGACACCCATGGTCACGATGTGGGCGACCAGGTGCTGCGCCTGGTGGCGAGCAAGCTGTCCAAGGTCAATGGTGGTGGGCGTGCCTACCGCTACGGCGGTGAAGAATTCGCCGTGGTGTTTGCCGGCAAGACCCTGGATGAGTGCATGCCGCACCTGGAGGAAATCCGCGAGATCGTCGCCAACTACGACATCAAGCTGCGCAACTCGGACCGGCCCCAGGACGATCAACAAGGCCGTCAACGCCGGGCGGGCAGCGGCGCGTCGAGTGTGTCGGTGACGGTCAGCATCGGCGTGGCTGAGCGCCAGATCGACCAGCGTACGGCGGAAGAAGTGCTCAAGTCCGCCGACCAGGCGCTGTACGCCGCCAAGGGCGCGGGGCGTAACTGTGTGGTTGCGGCCGGGCAGACCCGCCGTGGCGCGGTGCGCATGCAGAGCGCTGCCGGTTGAGTGATGGCGGTGTATTCAGCGGTTCTACAATGATTGTCCGGGGCGCCGGCCGGCAGTAGGTTGAAAGGATCTGCTGCCGGAGACATCGCCATGCCTGAGTACAAAGCTCCCCTGCGCGACATGCGCTTTCTGATCGACAACGTGTTTGATTTCCACGGCCACTACGCTGCCCTGGGCGCCACGGACGCCAGCCCGGACATGGTCAGTGCAATCCTGGAAGAAGGCGCGAAATTCTGCGAGAACGTGCTTTCGCCACTCAACCGCAGTGGTGATGAAGAGGGCTGCCATTTCGACAATGGCGTGGTGACCACCCCCAAGGGCTTCAAGGAAGCCTTCGCCCAGTACGTCGAGGGCGGCTGGCACGGTGTGGCGGCAGACCCGGCCTACGGTGGCCAGGGCCTGCCGCAATCGTTGGGCCTGGTGCTCAGCGAGATGATCGGCTCCAGCAACACCTCGTGGGGCATGTATCCGGGCCTGACCCACGGCGCCATGTCGGCGATCCACGCCCACGGCACCGAAGAGCAGAAGGCCACGTTCCTGAGCAAACTCACCGCAGGCGAATGGACCGGCACCATGTGCCTGACCGAAGCCCATTGCGGCACCGACCTGGGCCTGATCAAGACCCGCGCCGTGCCCCAGGCGGATGGCAGCTATGCGATCACCGGCAGCAAGATCTTCATCTCGGCCGGTGAACACGACATGAGCGCCAATATCATCCACCTGGTGCTGGCCAAGCTGCCGGATGCGCCGGCGGGCACCAAAGGTATCTCGCTGTTTATCGTGCCCAAGTTCCATACGGATTCGGCAGAGCGCAACGCAGTGCACTGTGGCTCCATCGAGCACAAGATGGGCATCAAGGCCTCGGCTACCTGTGTGCTCAACTTCGACGGCGCCAAGGGCTTTTTGATTGGCGAGGCGAACAAAGGCCTCAACTGCATGTTCACCATGATGAACCACGCCCGCCTGGGGACCGGCATGCAGGGCCTGTGCAATGGCGAAGCGAGCTTCCAGGGCGCGATCAAGTACGCCAACGATCGCCTGCAGATGCGCGCGCTGACCGGCGCCAAGGCCCCGGAGAAAGCCGCCGACCCGATCATCGTGCACCCCGATGTGCGCCGTATGCTGCTGACCATGAAAGCCTTCAACGAAGGCAACCGCGCACTGACCTATTTCACTGCACAGTTGCTCGACACCGCGCACCTGAGCAGCGACGCCGACCAGCGCCAGGAGGCCGAAGACCTGTTGGCCTTCCTTACCCCAATCTGCAAAGCCTTTATGACCGACACCGGGCTGGAGGTGACCAACCACGGCATGCAGATATTCGGCGGCCATGGCTACATTCGTGAGTGGGGAATGGAACAACTGGCGCGCGATGCGCGGATTGCGCCGATCTACGAAGGCACCAACGGCATCCAGGCCCTCGACCTGCTGGGGCGCAAGGTGTTGGGCAGCCAGGGCAAGTTGCTGCGCGGCTTTACCAGGATTGTGCATAAGTTTTGCGCGGCGAATGCCGACCATGCGCAGCTCAAGGGTTATGTGGTGCAGCTCAATCAACTGAATCAGGAGTGGGGCGAGCTGACGACCCAAGTCGGTATGGCGGCCATGAAAAACCCTGATGAAGTGGGCGCGGCGGCTGTGGATTACTTGATGTACAGCGGTTACATCATCCTCGCCTACTTGTGGCTGCGGATGGCCATTGCAGCGCTGGCGCACGATGACACAGACTTCGCCAAGGCCAAGCTGGCCACCTGCGACTTCTACTTCAAGCGCCTGCTGCCACGTACCGCAACCCATCGCGCAGCCGTGGAAGCGGGCAGCGAATGCCTGATGAGTCTGCCTGCGGAGTCGTTTGCGCTGTGATGACTTAAAAATACCAGCCAGTCACAAGTGGACCCTATGTGTCTGAAAAGTTGTTCGGGTACACTCGGAGCCTGTAAAACCGATCCTATCGAATCACTTTTCACGTTCTCACGAGGTTTGCCATGGCTGATTACAAAGCGCCGCTGCGTGATATGCGCTTCGTCCTCAACGAAGTCTTTGAGGTCGCCACCACTTGGGCCCAATTGCCGGCATTGGCAGACAGTGTTGACGCCGAAACCGTAGAGGCCATCCTCGAAGAAGCCGGCAAGGTCACCGCCAAATCCATCGCCCCGCTCAGCCGCGGTGGTGATGAGCAGGGCTGCCGCTGGGATAATACGGCGGTGTTTACTCCGGATGGTTATCCACAGGCCTACAAAACCTACGCTGAAGGTGGCTGGGTCGGCGTAGGCGGTGACCCCGTGTTTGGCGGCATGGGCATGCCCAAGGCGGTGTCGGCCCAGGTTGAAGAGATGATCAACTCGTCGAGCCTTGCGTTTGGCCTGTACCCGATGCTGACCTCCGGCGCCTGTGTGTCGATCAACACTCACGCCAGTGAAGAGCTCAAGGCCACCTACCTGCCGAAGATGTATTCCGGTGAGTGGGCCGGCTCCATGTGCCTGACGGAAGCACACGCCGGTACCGACCTGGGGATTATCCGCACCAAGGCCGAGCCGCAGGCAGACGGTTCCTACACGATCAGCGGGACCAAGATCTTTATCACTGGCGGTGAACACGACCTCACCGAGAACATCATTCACCTGGTGCTGGCTAAACTGCCGGACGCACCGGCCGGTCCCAAGGGGATTTCGCTGTTCCTGGTGCCGAAGTTCATGGTCAACGCCGACGGCAGCCTGGGCGCGCGTAACCCGGTGAGCTGCGGCTCCATCGAACACAAGATGGGTATCCAGGCGTCCGCCACCTGCGTGATGAACTTCGACGAAGCCGTGGGCTATCTGGTGGGCGAGCCTAACCGTGGGTTGGCGGCGATGTTCACCATGATGAACTACGAGCGTCTTGGCGTGGGTATCCAGGGCCTGGCGTCCGGCGAGCGCTCCTACCAGAACGCGATTGAATATGCCCGCGACCGCCTGCAAAGCCGCTCGCCGACCGGTGCCCAGGCCAAAGACAAGGTGGCCGACCCGATCATCGTCCACCCCGATGTGCGCCGTATGCTGTTGACCATGAAAGCCGCGAACGAAGGCGGTCGCGCGTTCTCCACCTACGTGGCGACGCAGCTGGACATCGCCAAGTTCAGTGAAGATGCCGCTGCCCGCGAGCGGGCCGATAACCTGGTGGCGTTGCTGACGCCGGTGGCCAAGGCGTTCCTCAGCGATCTGGGCCTGGAAACCACCGTGCTCGGCCAGCAAGTGTTTGGCGGCCACGGTTACATTCGTGAGTGGGGCCAGGAGCAACTGGTGCGTGATGTACGCATCACCCAGATCTACGAAGGCACCAACGGCATTCAGGCACTGGACTTGATGGGGCGCAAGATCGTCGGCAGCGGCGGTGCGTTCTACACCTTGTTCGCCGACGAGATTCGCCAGTTCATCGCCTCGGCGGGGCCCGAACTGGCTGAGTTCAGCCAACCGCTGAGCGCGGCGGTGGATAACCTGGACGAGTTGACCGCCTGGGTACTGGATCGCGCCAAGACCAACCCGAACGAGATCGGCGCAGCCTCGGTGGAGTATTTGCATGCATTTGGTTACATGGCCTACGCCTATATGTGGGCGCGTATGGCCAAGGCCGCGTGGGGCAAGGAGACGGAGGAAGACTTCTACGCCAGCAAGCTGGGCACCGCGCGCTTCTACTTTGCGCGTCTGTTGCCACGTATTCACTCGCTGAGTGCGTCAGTAAAAGCCGGTAGCGAATCCCTGTTTTTGCTGGATGAGGCACTGTTCTAAGGGCTTGGAGGGCGTGTAAGCATTCTCTTACATGACGTACTGCTAATCGTCCTCTATCGCCAAATTGGATCCACAGATAATCTACTTCACATGGACGTCGCGCAGGAAGCGCAAAGCAACAACACGGACACGTAGGATTCTGCCAGGATGGCGGAGTGAAATGGATGTCAGGGAAACAGTCTGCAAAGCCCCGCTTCGGCGGGGTTTTCTTTTGCCTGCGAAAAAGTCAGGCGCCGAATTTCAAGCCAGGGCCGGCGGCGCATTCATCACGTCTTCCAGCAACGTGCGTAACAGTGCCACCGTCGCCTGTTGGCGTTGTACATCGCGGCAGACCAGCCCGACTTTCAGCGGCACCCTCGGTTCGCTCAAGGGTTTCCACAGCAGCATTTGGCTGTTGTGCTCGTCCTGAGAGCGCCCCGGCAGCACCGTTGCCAATTGGGTGTTAGGCAAGCTGTCGAGAATCCCCACCATGGTATTGAGCTCCGCCTGAACCTGAGGCCGTCGCCCAAGGTTTGCGAGCTGGCCTTGCCAGATCTGCCTGACTTGAAACTCCTCCCCCAACAGCAACATCGGCAACTCGGCCGCCTGTTTCAGCGAGACTTTCTTGAATTCGCGCAGCGGATGATCTTCCGGGATGACCACCTTCAGCTCATCCTCATACAGCAACACGCCGTGCAGCCCCGGCTGGCGTGGCGGCAGGTAGCTGATGCCGATGTCCAGCGAGCCGTTAAGCAATCGCCGTTCAATCTCAAGCCCGGTCAATTCGTAGATCTGCACCACCAGGTGCGGCTGGGCCTTGCGCACGCGCTCGAGCATTTGCGGGACCAGGCTGGTGTGCACGGTTTGCAGCACGCCGATGGCCAGGGTGCGCATGGCCTGACCCTTGAAGTTACGCAAGGCTTCGATGGCTTGCTGCATGCCATCGATCAGCGGCAAGGCATGGTTGTACAGCGTATGGGCGGCCAGGGTGGGCAGCAGGCGTTTGCTGCTGCGTTCGAACAGGCTCACATCGAGGTTGCGCTCCAACTGGCGGATCTGTTGTGAGAGCGCCGGCTGAGAGATCGACAGGCGTTCAGCGGCACGGCCCACATGGCCTTCTTCATACACCGCGACGAAATAACGCAGTTGCTTGAAATCCATAAGACTTACTTATCGAAAAAGCTGGAAAATCGAAATGGCCGATGGCCCCCGAGGCGCCTAGTCTAGCGCCTATTCGCAGGGCTTACAGGGCCGGATCGGGCAATGAACAGTGTTTATGTTGATGACGTTTACATAGGCAAGGCAACACACCCGCAGACAATGATTGCAGGAGAAACCGACCAAGGCCCGGTTGCCATCGGGGGGAAGCTGTGAATCTCTTCAATATACGTCGTCCCGTGCCCAGCCTGGACGACCTGGTTCTGGAGGCTTCACCCGATACGCTGTCCAGCGAGGCGCTGATGCCCACCGTGGCGAGGCCGCCTCAGGTTTTCGTACGTGGCCAGGGCTCCTGGCTGTGGGACAGCGACGACCGTGCCTACCTGGATTTCAGCCAGGGCAACGCCGCCAACAGCCTCGGCCACAGCCCGCAGGTCTTGATCAAAGCCCTCGCCGAGCAGACCCAGGCCCTGATCAATCCGGGCATGGGTCTGCATAACCGCGCTCAACTCAATCTTGTCGACCGCCTGTGCCATCGTACCGGCAGCGACCAGGCCTACCTGCTCAACAGTGGCGCCGAGGCCTGCGAAGCGGCGATCAAGCTGGCGCGCAAGTGGGGCCAACTGCATCGCGGCGGGGCCCACCGCATTATCAGCGCGAGCAATG
Source organism: Pseudomonas sp. SJZ103 (assembly GCF_007828335.1). Taxonomy (NCBI): domain Bacteria; kingdom Pseudomonadati; phylum Pseudomonadota; class Gammaproteobacteria; order Pseudomonadales; family Pseudomonadaceae; genus Pseudomonas; species Pseudomonas sp. SJZ103. Next base: position 69,153 of record NZ_VIUN01000002.1, on the reverse strand, counting down.
GTTGCCATGGGCGCAGTTTCGCCGCACTGGCGGCGTCGGCCGGCAATCTGGAAAACCGCTTTGAACCGCAATTGCCCGGCTTCAGCCATGTGCCGTTCAACGATCTGCCGGCCCTGCATGCGGCGGTCGATGCACAGACAGTCGCCATCCTGCTGGAGCCGGTCCAGAGCGAAGCCGGCGTGATCCCCGCGACGGAACATTACCTCAAGGGGGTTGAACGGCTGTGCCGCGAACTGGGGATCCTGCTGATCCTCGATGAGGTACAAACCGGCCTCGGTCGTTGCGGCACCTTGCTTGCCGAACAGCAGTACGGCGTGCGGGCCGACATCATCACCCTCGGCAAAGGCCTGGGCGGAGGCGTGCCGTTGGCAGCCCTGCTGGCGCGCGGCAACGCCTGTTGCTTCGAAGTGGGTGAGTTGGAAGGCACCCATCATGGCAACGCGCTGATGGCGTCGGCCGGGCTGGCGGTGCTCGATACGGTGCTGGAGCATGGCTTCCTGGAACACGTACGTGAATCCGGCCTTTACCTGAGCGAAGGCCTTGCCCGGCTGGGCTACCGCTACGATCAGGGCCCATTGCGCGGCCACGGCCTGATGTGGGGCCTGACGTTGTCGGATGATTCTGCAGATGCAGTGGTAAAAGCCGCTCTGCACGAAGGCCTGATCCTCAACGCCCCGCAACCTGACTGCCTGCGCTTCACCCCGGCGCTTACGGTGAGCAAAAGCAACATCGACGAAATGCTCCTGCGCCTGGCTCGCGCTTTTTCCCGGGTGCGCACCGCCCAGTTGCAGTGCCGCAAGGGCATCGCCGTTTAACCCACATTCCTGAACCGTCTCGCGGTATACGCGGCGCCTCCAGCCTGATTTTTTCGGCTGGGGGCGTTTTTTTGTCTGGCCATTAAAGGATGGCCTGGTGCCAGATCCCACTGAACCCTCACGAACGCCCAAGGTCGATTAGCTACACGGCTCACACGAGCCGATTTTCTGGAGCTGACCCATGGACATCATTCGTATCATCATCGCCATCCTGCTGCCGCCACTGGGTGTGTTCCTGCAAGTGGGTTTCGCCGGCGCGTTCTGGCTGAATATTCTGCTGACGTTGTGCGGTTACTTCCCGGGCATCATTCACGCCGTGTACATCATCGCCAAACGCTGATGGCCTCAGCCTTTTGCGATGAGCCGTGAATTGCGCTCATTGCGAAAGGCCAGTTGCTCGATGGTCTGGGTAGCATGTTCGGCCTCTTCCCGCGCCTTGAGGATGATGCCGTGCTGCTCGGACTTGCTGCACACCGGGTCGGCATTGCTCGCATCCCCCGTGAGCATGAAGGCCTGGCAACGGCAGCCGCCGAAGTCCTTTTCCTTTTCATCGCATGAACGGCACGGCTCGGGCATCCAGTCGTAGCCGCGAAAGCGGTTGAAGCCGAAAGAGTCGTACCAGATGTGCTGCATGCTGTGGTCGCGCACATTGGGAAACTGCACCGGCATCTGTCGGGCGCCGTGGCAGGGCAGGGCGGTGCCGTCTGGCGTCACGGTCAGAAAGATACTGCCCCAGCCGTTCATACAGGCCTTCGGGCGCTCCTCGTAGTAATCCGGCGTGACGAATATCAGCTTGCACGGGTGGCCTTCGGCTTCGAGCTTGGCGCGGTATTCGTTGGTGATGCGTTCGGCGCGCACCAGCTGTTCCTTCGTCGGCAATAAACCCACGCGATTGAGTTGCGCCCAGCCATAGAACTGGCAGGTGGCGAGCTCGACAAAGTCCGCCTCCAGCGCGATGCACAGCTCGATGATGCGGTCGATCTTATCGATATTGTGCCGATGGGTGACGAAGTTCAGCACCATCGGGTAGCCGTGCGCCTTCACTGCACGGGCCATTTCCAGCTTTTGCGCGAAGGCTTTTTTCGAGCCGGCCAGCAGGTTGTTAACCTGTTCGTCGCTGGCCTGAAAGCTGATCTGGATGTGGTCCAGGCCGGCTTTCTTGAAGTCGCTTATTTTCTGCTCGGTGAGGCCGATGCCCGAGGTGATCAGGTTGGTGTAGAACCCCAGCTTGCGCGCCTCGGCGATCAGTTCGGCAAGGTCCTGGCGTACCAGTGGCTCACCGCCGGAAAACCCCAATTGCGCGGCGCCCATCTCACGGGCCTCGCGAAACACCTTGATCCACTGTTCGGTGCTCAGCTCCTTGCCCTGCTCGGCAAAGTCCAGCGGGTTGGAGCAATACGGGCATTGCAACGGGCAGCGGTAGGTCAGCTCGGCGAGTAACCATAGCGGCAGGCCGATGGCTGGTTTTTCAGGCAAGGGTGATCCAGTGCTCAGCACGGGCGACCTCCATGAATTGCTCGATGTCGTCACCCAACTCAGGCACGCCGGGGAACTGTTCTTCGAGCGCGGCAATGATCGCCGCCACGTCGCGCTCACCGTCAATCAAGCCACCAATCAGCGCGGCGCTGTCGTTGAGCTTGATCATGCCTTCGGGGTAGAGCAATACGTGGCCTTTTTGCGCGGGTTCGTACTGGTAGCGGTAGCCCTGGCGCCAGGTTGGTTTTCTGCTGCGATCAAAACTCATAGGGTGATCCCTTTGTGCCAGACCCGCTGCTCGGTCACGCTGTGATACGGCGGGCGTTTCAGTTCGTAGGCCATGCTCATGGCATCCAGCATGCTCCACAGGATGTCGAGTTTGAACTGGAGAATTTCCAGCATGCGCTCCTGGCCTTCACGGGTGGTGTAGTGCTGCAAGGTGATTGCCAGCCCATGCTCCACATCGCGCCGAGCCTGGCCCAGGCGGGTGCGGAAATACTCGTAACCGGTGGGATCGATCCACGGGTAGTGCTGCGGCCAGCTGTCCAGGCGCGACTGGTGGATCTGCGGCGCAAACAGCTCGGTGAGCGAGCTGCTGGCGGCTTCCTGCCAGCTGGCGCGGCGCGCAAAGTTCACGTAGGCGTCTACCGCAAAGCGCACGCCGGGCAGCACCAGTTCCTGGGAGCGCAGCTGGTCAGGGTCGAGGCCGACCGCTTGGCCCAAACGCAACCAGGCTTCGATACCGCCGTCTTCACCCGGTGCGCCATCGTGGTCGAGCAGGCGCTGGATCCACTCGCGGCGGATCTCGCGGTCCGGGCAGTTGGCCAGGATTGCGGCGTCTTTCAGCGGGATATTCACTTGGTAATAGAAACGGTTGGCGACCCAGCCCTGGATCTGCTCGCGGGTGGCACGGCCTTCATACATCGCCACATGGTACGGGTGATGAATATGGTAGAAGGCGCCTTTGGCCCGCAGGGCTTTTTCAAATTCGTCGGTGTTCATGGGTCTATCAGTCATAAGAGGTCTCCTGTAGGAGCGAGCTTGCTCGCGAAGGTCGTTAACGATGACGTGGGCGTTCTGAATGAGCACGGTGCCCTTGGGTTTTTCGCGGGCAAGCCCGCTCCTACAGTTCGATGCTCATGCCGTCGTAAGCGACTTCAACATTGCGCCGCACCAGTTCCGCGCGCTCGGGGGAGTCTTCATCGAGGATCGGGTTGGTGTTGTTGATGTGGATAAGCACTTTGCGCTGCTCGGGCAACTGCTCCAGTACTTCGAGCATGCCGCCGGGGCCGTTCTGCGCCAGGTGGCCCATCTCGCGGCCGGTACGGGTACCGACGCCACGGCGCTGCATTTCGTCGTCGTCCCACATCGTGCCATCCACCAGCAGGCAATCGCTGCCGGCCATGATCTCCAGCAACGGCGCATCGACTTTGCCCAGGCCCGGGGCGTAGAACAGTTTGCCGCCGGTGCGCAGGTCTTCGACGATCAGGCCGATGTTATCGCCTGGGTGCGGGTCGAAGCGGTGCGGCGAGTAGGGCGGGGCGGCACTGCGCAGTGGCAGTGGGGTGAAGCGCAGGTTGGGGCAGGCCGGGATGGTGAAGCTGGCATCCAGCTCGATACGGTTCCAGGCCAGGCCGCCGTTCCAGTGGGTGAGCATGGTGAACAGCGGGAAGCCGGTGCTCAGGTCTTCATGGACCATATCGGTGCACCACACCTGGTGTGGGCAGCCTTCGCGCAGGCTCAATAAACCGGTGGTGTGGTCGATCTGGCTGTCCATCAGGATGATGGCACTGATGCCGGTGTCGCGCAGTGCGCGGCCGGGCTGCATCGGCGCAAAACCCTGGAGTTGCGCGCGGATATCCGGCGAGGCATTGCACAGTACCCAGTTCACGCCATCGTCGGAAATGGCGATGGATGACTGGGTCCGCGCCTGCGCCCGCAGGCTGCCGTCACGAAAACCTGCGCAGTTCACGCAGTTGCAGTTCCACTGCGGGAAGCCGCCGCCAGCGGCGGAACCTAGAATCTGGACAAACATGGCCGCTCCATCAAGCAAAGCTCAAAACAAAAACGCCCCGGGCGAACCGAGGCGTTGTATTACCCAGCGGCTTAGCGGCTGGCGAAGTACATGGTGACTTCGAAGCCGATGCGCAGATCAGTGTAAGCAGGTTTGGACCAGGTCATATTCTTACTCCTACGAAGGGATGGGACGTTTACTACCAAGTAATACATATAGTCCACCTCCAGTCGGAGATGTTCAGATGTGTGCGTAGGAATGTTACGCAATTCTTTTCAAGTTAGCGCTGTCTTGGTGGAAAAAGCCTGTTGCAGGGTTGGCAATGATCAGCTCGCGGGTTGCCAGGTCTCGTCGACACGTGGGCCGTTGGCGATGCAGCGCCAGCCGCCAGTCGCGTCCTGTAGCTGTTGGGCTGCTCGTTGCAGGTCCTCCTGCGTTCGGGTCTGGATCAACGCTTGAAGCTGGCACAGATAATCCGACGGATGGCCCGCCAGGCACGCGTGCCAAAGCAGTTCGGCACTTTGGGTGATCGGTAGCGTTTCGGCGCAGAACTGCTGTGCCAAGGTGTGATTGCCCAAGTCATCGCTGCCGTCGATCAACAACGGTAGGTGTTCCAGGAAGGTGTGCACGTGATCGACGATACCTTCCAACGAAACGCTGGGTGACTGCACACCCAACAGCAGGCCGGTTTGCCCGTTGATCTGTCGGACACCGCTGAATACGGCGTAGCCCAACTGCAACTCGACCCTCAGGCGTTGGTAGAACGGACCTTGGAGCAGGTGCCCAAGCAGTCGCCATGAGGCTTCATCGGCCAGGGATTGGCTGGGTATCGGGCAAAACAGCAGCACGGCGGCTTCGGTTGAGTCAGTTTTAACCGTATGCCACACCCGTTGACCGCCGAGGTGTTGAAGAGGGGGTTCCAGGTGTGCAGGTTGTCCAGGCAGACGAGCGGCGGCGGCCTTTATCAACGTTTCACACGCGGCGGGCATACTCAGCCCCAGGCCGTGCCAGCGTGCGGTGGCCCAGGATGCAGGCTGATCGCTGGCGTCGACACTGTCGGTGGCGCAGCACGTGGGGAGCGCCTTGAGCAGTTCTCGGATTGCGATCATGGGTGTTGCTGGCGGGGCGGCGTCTTGCGGCAGATGCAGGCTCTGCGCCAACGCCTCCAGGACGGCCGGCATGGGGTCGTGCAACCCGGTCATCTTCACCAGCCAATCATGGCCGGTGGTTTCGAAAGATAATTCCACGCCCGCCTGGCGCGCGTTCTCACGCAATGGCTGCAAGGTGTTTTCCAGCCCCGCAGGCGCTGGCGCGTCGAAGCGCCACTGCAGGTACAGCGCGCCCTCATCGCTGTCATCCGCCAAGGCCTGGCTGAAGGTCAGCGCCGATACGTCCCTTCGCCCCCGTGAACGATCTTGGGCAAACGTGCGCAAGCCTCGGTGAGCGCTGGTTTGGCCGCGAATCAGGCCGGCGCGTTCTTCTTTGACCTGTGGGCGCAGGAACGGGTTGTTCGGGGGCAACTGCCAACGGTGTTCGGCGGGCGGCAAATGCAGTGAAACAAGCAGGGCCTTGAGCGCAGCGACGCCCTGTTCACTGAGGTCTTCGCGATCGTTGCGGGCCAATGCCAGGGCGCCCTGGGTCTGTTGTTGGCGAGCGTTCAGCAGGGCGAACTCTTCGCGCAGTGGCGTCCAATCGCTGTGTGCGAAAAAACTCAGCCAGTCGTGCAGCAGCGCCTCAATGTGTGTGGTCGGTTCGTCTTCGCTATCGAGCGTAAAGTCGATGTCCAGCACGGCTTGTCCGGCGAAGTGATACAGCACTGACGCCTGCAGTGCGCTGGTCAAGTGGCGGTTTTTCAACTCGGCGAGCAGCCCGCCCGGCGCGGAGGTATTGAGCCAGGTGCAGAGGAAATCCAGGGCTTCACGGGGCGCGTCACAGGTGATGACGTGGTGCAGATGGCCGCTGTCGATGTGTTGATAACGCCGAGCCTGGCCTTGCATCAAGGCCGGTGGCGAGGCCTGCGGATGCAGGGGGCCAGTGATCAGTTGCGCGCTGAAGCGTTGCGCCAGGGCTTCCAGCTCATCCAGCGTCTGTGGGCCGGCGAGGCTCAAGGTCATCTGCCCGCTTTGATAGAAATGTCCGTGGAATTCCCTGAGTGCTTTTTGAAATTCCTCGTGCTCCACCGGCAGGCTGTCACGGTTGCCCGCGTGAAAGCCGCGTAGCGGATGATCCGCCGCCAAACCTTCGAGCAGCGCCACCTGCTGCTGTGCCTTGGCATCCTGGGACCAGGCGACGTACTCGGCGTGCAGCACTTCGCGCTCGCGTAGTTGATCTTCCAGATCCAGGCGCGGACGCGCCAGCATGTCAGCCAGTCGCTCCAATCCATTGGCAAAGGTCGACACCGGTAGTTCGAAGAAGAAGTCTGTGGTGCGTTCGCGAGTGCTGGCGTTGACCTGTCCACCGTGACACTGCACGTAGGCCATCAGCCCTTCGCCTGCAGGAAAGCGCTCGGTTCCCAGAAACAACAAATGCTCAAGAAAATGTGCCAGCCCCGGCCAGGCCAACGGCACGTCGTGGCTACCGGCAGCCACCTGCAGCGCCGCCGCGCAACGCTTTAAGCGCGGTGCATGACGCAGGGAAACCCGCAGGCCATTGGCCAGGGTCAGATGAACGGGATAAAGGTGGGCCGGGGCGGGCATGGGCACTTCCAGAACGGGGCAAGTGCCTATGCTAACAAACCCATTCAATCAGGGCTTGTGCAGTGGGCCGTAAAGCTCGGGACGCCGGTCTTGCAGGTAATGGTTGGCGGCGCGGGCGTCGAGGATCGATTGCCGATCCACTGTCCCGACAATCAAGGCTTCATCCAGACCCGCCTGGGCGATTCGCTGGCCATCCGGTGCGGCAATGCTGCTTTGCCCGCAGTATTGAATCTCGCCTTCGTGCCCGCAGTAATTGGCGTAGGCCACGTAGCACTGGTTCTCGAAGGCCCGCGCCCGCACGGTGACGTCGGCGACAAAGTCGAACGGCACCATATTGGCGGTGGGCACCAGGATCAGCTCGGCACCGGCCAGGGCCAGGCGTCGGGTGTTCTCCGGGAACTCGAGGTCATAGCAGATCAGGAACCCCAGCTTCCATCCGTTGAGTTCCACCAGCGGAAAATCATCGTCGCCGGCACTGAACATCGAGTGGTCCAGATCGCCGAACAGGTGGGTCTTACGGTAGTTGCACAGGCGCTGGCCGTGGGCGTCGATCAACTGCACGGCGTTGTAGATCTGCCCATCGTCGGCCCGCTCCGGGTAGCCGTACAGAATGGCCCGCCCGGCGTTTTGTGCGATTTCGGCAATGGCTTGCGCAGACTCCCCATCCTGCGCTTCGGCCAAGGCACCCACGGCTTCAGCACCGATGTTGTAACCGGTGAGGAACATCTCCGGCAGCACCAGTACATCGGCGTCCGACGCTTCATGCGCCAGTTGGTGCAGACGCTTGAGATTGCCTGCGACATCCAACGGCAGCGGTGGGCATTGGTACAGGGCGACGCGCATGTTCAACTCCTTAGTCAGCCAGGGCAATCGGCCCGATCTCATCGAACACATCACCCGGCCCCGGGTTCTCGGGGTGAGTGCTGCCGCCAAAGTGGGTCATGACGCCCCATACCGCGTTCAGCGAGGTTTGTACCGCACCCTCCACCCACGCTGGGGTCCAGGAAACGTCGTCACCGGCGATAAAAATCCCACGCTGTTCGGCGGGCATGTCCTTCTGCATGAAGTGCGCATACATGCGCTGGTTGTAGCGGTAGTGACCCGGCAACGCGCCTTTGAAGGCACCGAGGAAATGCGGGTCGGCCTCCCAGGACACGGTAATCGGGTCGCCGATGATGCGCGCCTTGATGTCGACTTTCGGGTAGATCTTGTTCAAGGCGTCCAGCGCCAGTTTCACTCGCTTGTCGATGGGCTGCGGGAGCATTTTCAGCGCGTCGCTCATCCACGAGTACGACAGGCAAATCACCCCTGGCTTGTCGTCGCCGTTGTCGAACAGGTAAGTGCCGCGCGTGAGGCGATCGGTGAGGGTCATGCTCATCAGGTCGCGGCCGGTTTCCGGGTCTTTGTCTTTCCAGAACGGGCGGTCGACCATCACGAAGGTCTTCGACGATTGCATGTAGCGCGTACGGTCCAGGGCCATCCACATCTTTTGCGAAAACAGGGTTTCATCGCATTCGATCTGGGTGGTCAGCAGCCAGCTTTGGCAGGTGGTGAGCACGGCCGCGTATTCGCGGGTATCGCCGTAGTTGTCGGTCACCGCGAAACGGCCATCAGCCGCATGGGCGATGCGCTTGACCCCGGCCCGTGGTGCGCCGCGGTGCAAGGAACTGAGGCTGGTACCGGCCGGCCAATGGGCGCAACGCTCCGGCACATGGCGCCAGATGCCCATCGGCACCTGGGCAACGCCGCCGACGATGAGGTGTTGGTGATCGTCGCAGTTGGTCATGACCACGCGGAAAATTTCCAGCATCGAGTTGGGGAAATCCGAGTCCCAGCCGCCGGTGCCGAAACCTACCTGGCCAAACACCTCGCGGTGGTGGAACGATAACTTTGCGAAAGCCTTGGAGGTCGCCACGAAGTCGTAGAAGGTGCGGTCGTCCCACAAGGGCACCAGCTTGTTCCACAGCGCTTTGAGGCGCGGTACATCACGGTCGCGGATGGCTTGCTGGATATCGCCGAACTGCGAGCCGGCCTCCAGGGCGTCGGCCCAGGCGTCAGCCACTTCCTGGAACAGCGCAGGCAGATCGGACAGCTTTTGTGCGTAGTGGGTCTGGCCTTCCAGATCAATCACCGTACTGCCGGAGGCTGGCGTCAGCGGGTTGGGGAAGGGTTTGGTTTCCAGGCCCAGCTTGTCGACGTAGTGATAGAACGCGGTAGATGACACCGGAAAACGCATCCCGCCCAACTCGGCGATGATGCCTTCGGCGCCTTCGAAGGCCTGGGAACGCAAACGGCCGCCCATCTTCGAGGCTTCATACACCACAGGTTTGAGGCCCAGCTTCATCAATTCGTAGGCGGCGACCAGCCCGGCGATACCGGCGCCGACGATGGCCACTTCAGCGCCATGGTTGGCGGCGGGGATACTGCCGAGTCCAGCCGGATGTTCGATCCAGTCATCGAAGGCGAACGGGAAATCCGGGCCAAAGATGGTGATGGGTTTTTTACCGTCTGCTGGGTGGCGATTGGTCTTGCTGATGGTGCTGGACGGAATGCTCATGGCGGGCCCTTGCTGACGACTCGGCGGGAAGTGACCCGCTGAGTATAGGAAAAGATGGCAGCCAGTTTAGGGAGCGTTGCGTTCGTTAATAAGACGCAAAGTGTCGTCGGAATGAATTGTTTTTAGTCATAGTGACGAATTTAGTGGTCAGATTGGTTGTCCGCGGTCCAATTTGTTACTGAGGATGATCGATGTGGTGGTTTTCTCCACGCCATCGACACTGCCAATCTGGTCCAGCAGTTGATCGAGCTGTTCCGGCGAATCGGTGCGCAACCAGGCCACGTAATCGAACTCGCCGCTGACCGCGCACAGTTGTTGAACCTGGGCCATGACGCTCAGCCTGCGCAGCACTTCTTTGCCCGAACGCGGTTGCACGGTGATCCCCACATAGGCCTGCAAGCCGCCATCTGCCATGCGTTGGCCCAGGCGCACACCATAGCCGGTGATCACCTGGGTTTTTTCCAGGCGCGCAAGGCGCGACGTCACCGTAGTGCGCGCGATGCCTAACTGCCGGGCAAGCATGGCCACGCTTTCGCGGGCGTTGATCTGCAGGGCGGCGATCAATTGACGATCGATTTCATCGAGGACGGCCAAGGGTGGCTCCAGTATGGGCGGTGAGGGGAGCCATATTACAATCTTCCAGATACGCAAAAGCCGCGCAATGCGCGGCTTTCTTGTTTGGTGGGCCCACACGGACTTGAACCGTGGACCAAAGGATTATGAGTCCTCTGCTCTGACCAACTGAGCTATAGGCCCTGTAACAGGTCGCGGATTATAACGATGGTTTCTCCACTGTGCTATCCGAAAAATCCTCAATGCTCCTGCGAAGGAAGGTAGCGGCAAAAAGCTCGGGCGGTAGCGGCAGGCTGACGATGTAGCCCTGCATCTGTTCGCAGCCTTCAGCGGCCAGGAAGGCTTGCTGCGCGGGGGTCTCCACGCCTTCTGCGATGATGGTGAATTGCATGCTGTGGCCCAGGGCGATGATGGCGCGCACGATGGCGGCGTCGTGGGGGTCGTCGGGTAGGCCGCGGACGAAGGATTGGTCGATCTTCAGGAAATCCAGCGGCAGGCGCTTGAGATAGCTGAGGGACGAATAGCCGGTGCCGAAATCGTCGATCGCCAGTTGTACGCCCAGGCGCTTGAGTTGGTGCAGGACTGCCAGCGCTTCTTCGGCCTGGCTCATGATGAAGTTTTCAGTGATCTCCAGTTGCAGGCAGCCCGGTTCGAGACTGTAGTCGCGCAATAGCTGTTCGATGCGATCCAGTAAACCAGGGTGGCGCAATTGCGCGCCGGCGAGGTTGACCGATAGCGGGCCGAAGTCATCAAAGCGGGTCTGCCAGGCGTGCATTTGCAGGCAGGCCTGCTCCAGGACCCAGTCGCCAATCTGCAGGATCGTGCCGTTCTCTTCGGCCAGGGCGATAAAGTGTTCGGGCGGGACATCGCCAAAGGTGGGGTGGTGCCAGCGGATCAAGGCTTCGGCGCCGATCAATTCTTGTGTCACCAGGCTCAGTTTTGGTTGGTAATACAGGCTCAACTCATCACGTTCGATCGCACGCCGCAGTTCGTGCTCCAGTGCCACACGCTCGTTGGCCTGGGCTGTCAGGTCGCGGGTGTAACTTTCGACCCGGTTACGGCCCTTGGCCTTGGAGCGGTACATCGCGGCGTCGGCGTTCTTGACCAGGGTGGCAACGTCGGTACCGTCCTGGGGGTACAGGCTGGTGCCGATGCTGGCGCTGATGAAGAATTCGTGTTCGCCGGCCTGGAACGGCGGGGTGAAGCAGGCCAGCAGCTTGTTGGCCAGTTGCTCGGCATCGCTGGCGTGTTGCAGGCCGGGTAGCAGGATGATGAACTCATCGCCGCCCAGGCGCGCGACGGTGTCGATGTCGCGCAATTGCTCCTTGAGGCGTACGGCGATGTCTTTGAGCAGCAGGTCGCCGATCGGGTGGCCGAGGCTGTCGTTGATGTGTTTGAAGCGGTCCAGGTCGAGAAACAGCACCGCGCCTTGTTTACCGGTTTCCTGATGGCCGTTGAGGGCCGCCTGCAACCGACTTTCAAACAGCGTGCGGTTCGGCAGGCCGGTCAGTGGGTCGTGGTGCGCCTGATAGTCGAGGCGCGCCTGGGCCAGCTTGAGGCTGGAGATGTCGGCAAACACCGCGACAAAATGCGTGATCAACTGATCGCGGTTGCGCACGGCGCTGATGGTCAGCCAACTGGGGTACAACTCGCCGTTCTTGCGGCGGTTGGAGATCTCGCCCTGCCAATGACCTTGGGCCGTCAGCTGGTGCCACATTGCGGCGTAGAAGGCGCTGTCATGCAGGCCGGAGGCGAGCAGGCGCGGTGTCTGGCCAAGTGCTTCGGTTTCGCTGTAGCCGGTGATTTCGCTGAAGGCGCGGTTGACGGCGCTGATGTTCTGGCGGGTATCGGTGATCAATACGCCCTCGGCGGTACTTTCGAATACCGTCGCGGCCTGTTGCAGCTTTTCCTGCATCAGCTGGCGCTCGGTGATGTCCCGGGCGATGGTGAGCATGCACTCTTCACCGGCGATTGGCAGTGGGCGGCTGGAGACTTCACACAGTCGAATCTGGCCGTCGCTGCGCCGTATATGGCAGATGAAATCACGCACAAACCCGTCTCGCTGCATCAATTCCAGCATGTGTTTACGTTCGTTGAGGTCGACCCAGATGCCCAGGTCCAGGGTTGATTGGTCGATGGATGTCGCACTGGCGAAGCCGGTGATGCGACTGAAACCATCGTTCACTTCAATCAGCAGGCCATCACTCTGGCGGCTCAACAGCAAGCCGTCGGGAGAGGCATGGAAGGCCTTGGCGAATTTTTCCTCGGAGGTTTGCAGTTGCTGCTGGGTTTCCTTGAGCTGGGTGATGTCACGTACCACCACCACGATGGCTTCCGTGGTGTCGAGTTGAAACGGCTCGGCGGAAACCAGCCCGGTAAAGGCCTGGCCGTTGCTGCGCAGAAAAGGCATTTCCAGGTTGCGAATGCTGGTGGTCTGCACCCGTTGCAACAGGTCCGGGCCAATGCCTGGGATGTCCCAGATATTCAGGGCGGTGGCGGTTTTTCCGATCACGTCTGCGGCCTTCAGGCCTACTTGATCCTCAAACGCTTTATTGACCTCCAGCAGGCAGCCATCGGACAGCCGCGCGATCACCAGGATGTCCGGGCATTGTTGAAACACGGAAGCAAACTTTTGCTCGGAAAGCTGCAGCGCCTCTTCAGTGCGTTTGGCTTCGCTGATGTCGATCATCAAGCCCCGCAGCACCGGCTCATGGCCGTGCTCGATCAGGCTGACAATGTCACGCACCCACAGGCAGCGGCCGTCGGCGGTGATCACGCGATAATCAACGCTGTGATCGCGGTTGGCACGGGTTTCGCGGTAGCAGTACGTTTCTGCACGGAGCAGGTCGGCGGGGTGAATGATGTTGCGCCAGAAGCCTGGAATCAGCCAGTGGGCGCGTGGATAGCCGAGTAGTTCCTCTGCATGAGGTGATACATAGCTGTAGGTGAAATCGGTAACGCTGGCTTCCCAGGCGATAGCGGACAAGCTCTCCACCAGGCCGCGATAGTGGTATTCGCTGCTGCGCAGTTCCTGTTCAAGGGCGACACGGCGGGAAATTTCCGAGCTGAGCCGGCGATTGATCCGAATGACGATGGCCAATACGGTGCTCAACAACAGCACAGCGGGCAAGCCGTACATCAGCAGGTCGGTCCAGAACGTACGGTGGTCGGTGAGGCTGCCCACCCAGCGTTGCTGGATGGCTTCGGTTTCGGCCGGGCTGAGGTCAGCAAGAACCTTGTCCAGGATGCCCACCAGTATTTTGTTGTCGCGTGGTGCCCCCATCGCCAATTGATAGCGGTATGGCGTTTCGCCACTTACGTACAGGCCATCAAGCTTGAGCTGGCGCAGGCTCCAGACGCTCGATGCGAGGTCGCCTACCACGGCGTCGACTTCGTCGGTGGCCAAGGCCTGCAGCGTCGAACTGACATTTGGCATGGCCACCAGGTTGAGATCTGGATGGTGGGTGCGTAGCAGTTCATGGGGCGCATAATTTTCCACCACGGCAATCTTCAACCCATAAAGGTCATTGAGGTTGCGTGGTCGGGCGCCGCCTTCATGGGCAAGGATGACAATGGGGAAGTCCAGGTAAGGCCGTGTGAATGCCATAAAGCCCTGGCGCTCGGGGGTAGACATGATGCCCGGCAGCAGGTCGAGTTGGTTGTGGCGTGCCTGCTCCAGCAAGGCACTCCAATTGACCGGCTCGATCAGTTTGATCCTGGCACCCAGGCGTTCCTGGATCAGGCGAACGTAATCCGCCGCCAAGCCTTGGTAGCGGCCATCTTCATCACGGTATTCGAAGGGTGGCCAGGAGGCGTCCACGCCCACGCGCAACTCCTGATGGTCCGCCAGCCAGCCGCGCTCATCATCGCTAAGAGTCAACGCGTCAGCCGTTGCGGTCCAGGTCAGCAGCGACAGGAGTAACACAGTCGGCAATCTGGGCATAACGGTCTCGTTATGGCACGGGGAATGTTTCGAGTGTAGACGGGCATTGCGGGGGAGGGGCGTAGCGGGGAATTTTATCGATACAAAGCAAAACCCCCGGCCTGGGCCGGGGGTTCTGGTGTCACTCGTCGAGGAAGGAGCGCAGATGCTCGCTTCGCGTCGGGTGGCGCAACTTGCGCAACGCCTTGGCTTCGATCTGACGGATCCGCTCGCGGGTCACATCAAACTGCTTACCGACTTCCTCAAGGGTGTGGTCGGTATTCATGTCGATGCCGAAACGCATGCGCAGTACCTTGGCTTCACGGGCAGTGAGGCCGGACAGTACGTCGCGGGTCGCTTCTTTAAGGCTCTCAACAGTGGCGACATCGATTGGCGACTGCATGGTCGAGTCTTCGATGAAGTCACCCAGGTGGGAGTCTTCGTCATCACCGATCGGGGTTTCCATGGAGATCGGCTCTTTAGCGATCTTCAATACCTTGCGGATTTTATCCTCAGGCATTTCCATGCGTTCGCCCAGCTCTTCCGGGGTCGGTTCGCGACCCATTTCCTGCAACATCTGCCGGGAAATACGGTTGAGCTTGTTGATCGTCTCGATCATGTGCACCGGAATACGGATGGTGCGGGCCTGGTCGGCGATCGAGCGAGTGATCGCCTGACGGATCCACCAGGTGGCATAAGTCGAGAATTTGTAGCCGCGACGATATTCGAACTTGTCCACAGCCTTCATCAAGCCGATGTTGCCTTCCTGAATCAGATCGAGGAATTGCAGGCCACGGTTGGTGTACTTCTTGGCGATGGAGATCACCAGACGCAAGTTCGCTTCAACCATCTCTTTCTTCGCGCGGCGGGCCTTGGCCTCACCGATCGACATGCGACGGTTGATGTCCTTGATCTCGGCAATCGTCAGACCGGTTTCGGTCTCAAGTGCGGTCAGCTTCTGCTGGCAACGGATGATGTCCGGCTGCAGGCGACCAATGGCTTCAGCGTACTTCGCCTTGCCTTTGGCCAGAGCGTCGCTCCAGCTTTCGTCAACTTCGTGGCCCGGGAACTGGCGCAGGAAGTCGGTACGCGGCATGCGCGCATCACGGACACAGAGCTGCATGATCGCACGCTCTTGTGCACGCAGACGCTCAAGGGCGCTACGAACACGTTCCACCAGGCCTTCGAACTGCTTCGGTACCAGCTTGATCGGCATGAACAGCTCAGCCAGCGCCAACAGCTCGGCAATTGCCAGCTTGTTGGAGCGACCGTGCTTTTTCAGGGCCTTGCGGGTGATTTCCATTTGATCGGAAACCGCGCCGAAACGCTGGGCAGCAATGATCGGGTCTGGGCCGCTTTCGACTTCGTCTTCGTCGTCGGTGCTGGCTTCAGCCTCGTCGTCTTCGGTGTCATCGTCCGCTTTCGCGGCTTTGGCATCGACAGGCGGCGGTACTTCGGCAGCAGGCGGCGCGATGCCGTCGTCCGGGTCGATATAACCGCTCAGGACGTCGGACAGGCGGCCACCTTCGGTGGTGACGCGAGTGTACTCGGAGAGAATGTGGTCAACCGTGCCAGGGAAGTGCGCGATTGCGCCCATCACTTCACGGATACCCTCTTCGATACGCTTGGCGATTTCGATCTCGCCTTCGCGCGTCAGCAACTCGACGGTACCCATTTCACGCATATACATGCGCACTGGGTCAGTCGTGCGACCGATGTCGGTCTCCACCGCGGCCAACGCGGCAGCGGCTTCTTCAGCGGCTGCCTCGTCGGTATCGGCGTCGGCCAACATAAGGGCGTCCGCATCCGGAGCACTCTCGTGTACGGGGATCCCCATGTCATTAATCATGCGGATGATGTCTTCCACCTGCTCAGGATCTGAAATATCCTCAGGCAGGTGATCGTTGACCTCTGCGTAAGTCAGATACTTCTGCTCACGACCAAGGGTGATCAACTCTTTGATACGAGACTGCTGTTGCGCTTTTCCGGACATAACACCCTATCCACTGAAGGTCTTGGCGGGCAAAAAACAAGCCGAGGATTATACCCGAGCTATGACCTCACACGCCAGCTGAGGTCGGGTTTGATGCGGAAACATTCTGTTTTAAGAGGTCGCGCATCTGTTTTGCTATCTGAATTTGCTCTTCAGCCGATAATCCCGGCTGTCTTGCTCTCTTGATGAGTTCATCGAGGGTCTGCGTGTGCTGACCCGCGGATAACCTAGTAATGGTGTCTAAAAACTGTTGTTCAAGGTTATCGCCGTCAATTAGCCACTCCTTTTCCGCGAGTGCCTTCAACAGACGACCCTGTTCTGTGCCATGCCAGCGAGCCATCAGCTGAATGGAGTTTAGCTTAGGATTTTTCTGCACGGCCTCGATCAGTGCGATGAGCACCTGAGCGTAGGTATTGCTCGCGTTGGCAAAATGGTCAGCGCTTTCGACCTTGCTCGCTAATTGCGGGTGGTGGATAAGCGTGCGCAGGGCAATCAATGTAGGCGCTTCTACAGCGACCGGCGTACGCGGGGCGTAACCCTCATCGCGATCGCCGCGTTTGCCATTCTTGCTCCAGGGTTTCTTATCCCATTTCTTGCCGCCGGCACCGGGTTTCTTCGGCGTCCATTCCTGTTGGGGCGCGTACGCATCCTGGGGTTGATGGAAGTCGGCATAGTCGGGCATGGCGTCATAATCCATGCCTGGGTCGTAGGCAGGTGGCGCGTCCTGCGGTGCGCTGTGTACCAGCTGGCTGACGGCTTCGCCACTCAGCCCTGTAATTTCCAGCAGGCGTTGGCGCATCAGGGTGCGCAGGTTCGCGCCTGGAACCTTGTCGATCAATGGCGCCGCAAGGGTGGCCATATGCGCCTTGCCTTCGAGGGAGCGCGGGTCGGCCTCCTCGGTCAGTTGCTGGAAGAAATAATCCGCCAGCGGCTGCGCGTGTTGATTGATGCGTGCGCGGAATGCGTCGGTGCCTTCCGAGCGCACCAGGGTATCCGGGTCTTCACCTTCGGGCAGGAACAGGAAGCGCGCGCGGCGCCCGTCCTGCAGGCTCGGCAGCGTGGCTTCGAGTGCGCGCCAGGCGGCGTTGCGGCCGGCCTGGTCACCGTCGAAACAGAACAGCACGCTGGGCACTACACGAAACAGGCGCTTCAAGTGTTCTTCGCTGGTGGCGGTACCTAGGGTGGCCACAGCGTTGCGCAGACCTTGCTGGGCCAGGGCGATCACGTCCATATAGCCTTCAACCACGATGATTTCATCGAGGTTTCGATTGTTCTTGCGCGCTTCGAACAGGCCGTAGAGTTCCTGGCCCTTGTGGAATACCGGGGTTTCCGGGGAGTTCAGGTACTTGGGCTTGTCATCCCCCAGCACCCGGCCGCCGAAGGCGATGATGCGGCCACGGCTGTCGCGGATCGGGAACATCACACGGTCGCGGAAGCGGTCGTAGCGCTTGCCGGTCTCGGCGTTCTCAACCAGGAGGCCGGCGTCGATCATGGCTTTTTGCTGCAGGGCGTCGCTGCTCAGGTGTTTGTACAGATTGTCCCACCCGGGTGGAGCGAAGCCGAGGCCGAAGTCGCGGGCGATTTCGCCGGTCAGGCCGCGCCCCTTCAGGTAGTCGACGGCGGCCTTGCGCTGCGGATGGCTTTTAAGTGCCTGACGGTAAAAGTCGGCAGCGGCAGTCAGCAGCGGGTACAGCGGCGAGTCGGTGGGCTGCCGTGGTTTATGTGGGCGGCCACTTTCTTCGCGGGGGACTTCCATGCCGGCGGCTTTCGCCAGGTCCTCGATCGCCTGGGGGAAGTCCAGGTTGTCGTGGTCCATCAGGAAGCCGAGGGCGTTGCCGCCTGCGCCGCAGCCGAAGCAGTAATAGAACTGCTTGTCGGGGCTGACGCTGAATGACGGGGTCTTTTCCTTGTGGAACGGGCAGCAGGCTGTGTAGTTTTTGCCGGCTTTCTTCAATTGCACGCGTGAGCTGACAACATCGACGATGTCGGTGCGGTTCAGAAGGTCGTCAATAAAGCTCTGGGGAATCAGCCCGGCCATGGCGTTCTCGTCATCACTGCGTGTAAATGAGTGCCCGTGAAGTGCTCAAGTGCACGTATCGAATGGCTCGACCATCGATCGTCTGCTTGGGCTGTCAGGAAGTGTATCTGCCGAACAATCACTGACGTTAGTTTCAATCAGTTTTTCGGCGTAGAGCCCTGGAGTCCGGCGTTGACCAATGGTGGCCTCGGATGCTCATCGGTGGGCACAGTCGATACAGTTGATCGCCTGCTTATAAATGAGTGTGCTCGTCAGTAGCCTTGTTAGGCTCGTCAGAAGAGACGTGCACCGCTGGCAAAAGAGCCAGTCCTGACGTTTGAAGCAGGTGTATCAGTCGCGTGTGCGGCCTCAACGATGAAACATCAAGCGATATCCGCAAATGCCAACAGCCCGGCTGAGGGCCGGGCTTGGCAGAAGCTTGCTACGAACGTCTGTGTATTAGTACAGACGAACGGCGCGGCGCTGTTCGCGCTGAACTTTCTTGGCGTGACGCTTAACAGCGGCTGCTGCTTTACGCTTACGCTCAGAAGTTGGCTTCTCATAAAATTCGCGGCTACGAACTTCAGCCAGAACACCGGCTTTTTCGCAGGAGCGCTTGAAACGACGCAGAGCTACGTCGAAGGGTTCGTTCTCTTTTACTTTGACGGCTGGCATCCAGAGCTACCTTCTTTCATTACCGGGAATCAACGTTCTCGTCGCAAAAAATTCGCGGCTGAGGTCGTCGGTTTTTAAGGGTTGCGGATGTTAACCCCTCATTGGCAGGAATGCAAAGCCTCTGATCGAAAACCGCTAGTCGGGAGGGGGAGTGGCGACTATTATGCGCGGCTTCGAATTCAGCCTCTACAAGGCGCAAACCCATGCTAGTACTGGGACTTGAAACCTCCTGCGACGAAACCGGTGTCGCACTTTACGACAGTGAACGCGGGCTTTTGGCCGATGCACTGTTCAGTCAGATCGACTTGCATCGGGCCTATGGCGGCGTTGTGCCGGAGCTGGCCAGTCGTGATCACGTCAAACGTATGCTGCCGTTGATTCGCCAGGTGTTGGACGAGGCCGGTTGCGTGCCGACCGAGATCGATGCGATTGCCTATACGGCGGGCCCCGGATTGGTCGGAGCCCTTCTGGTTGGCGCCTCTTGCGCCCAAGCGCTTGCTTTTGCCTGGGGTATTCCGGCCCTCGGCGTGCACCATATGGAAGGCCATTTACTGGCGCCGATGCTGGAAGAAAAACCGCCGCAGTTCCCGTTCGTCGCTTTGTTGGTTTCGGGCGGGCATACGCAGCTGGTTCAGGTCGACGGAATCGGTCAATACACGCTTTTGGGCGAGTCCTTGGATGACGCCGCCGGCGAAGCTTTCGATAAGACTGCGAAGATGATGGGCCTCAATTATCCGGGCGGCCCGGAAATCGCCCGCCTCGCCGAAAAAGGCGTTATCGGCCGCTACACCTTCCCGCGCCCGATGTGCGATCGCCCTGGCCTGATGTTCAGCTTCAGCGGCTTGAAAACCTCCGCGCTGAATACCTGGCAGCACAGCGTCAGCGCCGGGGACGACAGTGAGCAAGCCCGTTGCGACATCGCGCTGGCGTTCCAGCAGGCCGTGGTGGAGACTTTGACCATCAAGTGCAAGCGCGCCCTGAAACAGGCAGGCATGAAGCGCCTGGTGATCGCTGGTGGCGTCAGCGCCAACAAGGCGTTGCGCAGCTCATTGGAAAAGATGCTCGGTGATATGAAGGGAGATGTGTTCTACGCCCGCCCTGAGTTCTGCACCGACAATGGCGCGATGATCGCCTATGCCGGGTGTCAGCGCCTGCAGGCCGGGCAGCACGAAAGCCTGGCGATCAGCGTGCAGGCGCGCTGGCCGATGGAGCAGTTGCCGCCCTTGTAAATACGCAACGTGAGCCGTGCTCATTGACGGTATTTAAAAATGCCGTTCGCGCCCGGCAAACAGGTCGCGTAAATTGCCCCGGTGTCGCCAGACGATCAGCAGTGTCAGCACGCTCATCGGCAGCAGCGCCGCCGGTTCCTGCCAGGCGAGCAACGGCAGGGTGAGCGGTGTGGCGATCAGCGCAGCCAGCGAGCTGGTGCGGGTCAGGTAGAACGTCAATAGCCAGGCGAGTACGGCGAGCAACGCCGCCGGCGGGTAGATCCCCAGCAGCATGCCGGCTGCCGTGGCGACACCTTTGCCGCCGCGAAAGCGGAAGTACAGGGGAAACAGATGGCCGAGGACGGCGCACACGCCCACCCAGGCCTGCTGTTGCAGGGGCAGGCCGGCGAGGTTGGCGATCAGTACGGGCAACAGGCCCTTGCACACGTCACCCAGCAGCGTCAGTACGGCGAGCTTCTTGCCGGCCAGGCGCAACATATTGGTGGCGCCGGCATTGCCAGAGCCACTCATTCGCGGGTCGGGATTTCCCGTCAGGCGGCTGAGCAAAATGGCGAAGGACAGCGAGCCGAGCAGGTAGGCGAGAATCGCCAGTGACCAAAACATGCTAACTATTCCGGGCGAGGACGCCCTGATTCTAACGGGGCATCGCGCCCTTGTCGTGCTGCGGAGAAGAGCTTGGACAGAGTGTTTATCGAAGGCCTGGAAGTCGACACCGTGATCGGGGCCTACGACTGGGAGCGCGGGATCCGCCAATGCCTGCGCCTGGACCTGAGCTTCGCGTGGGATAACCGCCCGGCTGCGGCCGGCGACGACCTGACCCTGGCGCTGGATTACGCCAGCGTGTCCGCGCGTATCCAGGCCTTTGCCGAGCAGTCCCAGTACCAACTGGTGGAGACCTTTGCCGAGCGCCTGGCCGAAGTGCTGATGAGCGAGTTCCAGATTCCCTGGCTGCACCTCAAACTGACCAAGCCCGGCGCAGTGCCGGCTGCCAAGGGTGTGGGCGTGGAGATTGAGCGCGGATGTCGCTGACTCAGGTTTACCTTGGCCTCGGTAGCAATATCGAGCGCGAGCTCCATCTGTGCGCCGGGCTCGACGCGTTGGCGAGTTTTCTGACGGATATGCGCTGCTCGGCGGTGTTCGAAAGCCAACCGGTGGGCATCAAAAGCGGGCCGTTCTTCAATCTGGTGGTGTCGGCCTATACCGACCTGCCATTGATGGAGTTGGATCGCCGGTTGAAATTCATCGAGGCCGAAAACGGTCGCTATGCGCCGGACCGCAAAGGCTTGCCGCTGGATATCGACGTGCTGCTTTACGGCGAGTTGGTGGGCAACTTCGATGGTTTGATCCTGCCGCGGGCAGAGATCCTGAAAAATGCCTTTGTGTTGTGGCCGTTGTCGATGATGGCACCGGATCGCTTGCACCCCGAAGCGGGCAAGACGATGGCTGCGCTGTGGCGTGATGCTCAGATTGATCAGGTGCTGGCGCCTGTCGGGTTTGAATGGCAGGGCCAGCAACTCACCCCGGACTCGCTCTTGTAGGAGCGCGCTTGCTCGCGAAAAACTGAGAGCGCTGCGTTATCGTCGACGCTCTTCGCGAGCAAGCTCGGCTCCTACAAGGGTTTGTGTTGTTCCTTGTAGGCTTTAAGTGCATTGAGCCGTTCGCGCTTGAGTGCCTCGCCCAACTCCGGGCCTTTGAAGCCTTTCTCGAGCAGTGGCGCAACGGCAACCTCGCGCGCTGCCTTCGCCGCGCCGCGCAAGTAATCCGCCTGTGGATAACTTCTTTGCTCCAGCCCCTTGCGGCCCTGGGCATCCATTTCGCAGGCGACCACAAACTCCTCAAAGCGCTGTGGCCTGCGGTATACGTCAAAACTTTGCAGCAACTCCAGCAGCGTCGAGGCTTTCAGCTCCAGCGCACGATGACCGTGGGTGTGATACTGGCCCACCAACAGCGCTAATTCCTGGCAATCCCTCGGCACCTTGAAGCGTTCATTGACGGCCTTGATCAGCTTCAAGCCTCGATGCTCATGAGCAATGTGCTGCGGTAACTTATCCACAGGCGTCAGGCCCTTGCCCAGGTCGTGCAGCAGGCAGGCCCAGCGCACGGTCAGTGGCTGTTTGTGCAAGGCAGCTTGTTCCAGCACGCTCAAGGTGTGCACGCCAGTATCTATCTCGGGGTGATGGGCCTCGGGTTGTGGCACACCAAAGAGTGCGTCCACTTCCGGCATCAAGATCTTCAGCGCATTACAGTCCCGAAGTACCTGGATAAACACCTGGGGCTGATCTTCCATCAGCGCCCGGGAGATTTCTTTCCAGCTGCGCTCCGGTGTCAGGGCTTCCAATTCGCCGGACTCGCCGAGTTGCCGCATCAGCTCCAGCGTTTCCGGTGCCACTGTAAAACCCAGGTGCGCATAGCGTGCAGAAAAGCGCGCAACACGGAGAACTCGCAGGGGATCTTCGGCGAACGCGGGGGAAACGTGACGAAGAGTGCGTGCTTTGAGATCGCGCTGACCATTGTAAGGATCGGTCAGATTGCCATCGTCGTCTTCGGCCATCGCGTTGATGGTCAGATCACGACGGATCAGGTCTTCTTCCAGCGTAACCTCGGGGCTGGCGTGAAATACAAACCCGCCATAACCCCGACCACTTTTGCGCTCGGTGCGGGCCAGGGCATATTCGTCGCCGCTCTTCGGGTCCAGGAACACCGGGAAGTCAGCGCCGACCGGTTTGAAGCCCTTGGCAAGCATCTGCTCGGTAGTGGCGCCGACAACCACACGGTCGATATCAGTGACCTTGATGCCCAGCAAGCGGTCACGCACGGCGCCGCCGACTTTGTAGATTTTCATGAAAAAGCCTCCATTAGCGGCACAGGATACCGCCTGTACCTGAGCAATGGAGGCTTTGCTGTTTCAGAGATGAACGACAGCCAGGTCCAGGCGGCCGTAGTCGTTGTCGTTATGATCGTTGCGCGGTGGCACATGGTGGGTCTTCATCACTTGGTCGCCCTGCAGGGTTTCCAGATGGATGTCGAAGCCCCATAGCCGATGCAGGTGCTTGAGCACTTCCTCGGTGGATTCCCCCAGGGGTTTACGGTCGTGCTGCTGGTGGCGCAGGGTCAGCGAGCGGTCGCCGCGCACATCGATGCTGTAGATCTGCACATTGGGCTCACGGTTGCCCAGGTTGTACTGCGCGGCCAACGTCTCACGAATGATGCGGTAGCCGGGCTCATCATGGATGGCCGGTACAACCAGGTCGTCCTTGAGGTCATCATCGAGAATACTGAACAGCTTGAGATCCCGAATAACCTGGGGTGAGAGGTACTGCAGGATAAAGCTCTCATCCTTGAAACTGCTCATGGCGAACTTGATCGTCGACAGCCAATCGCTGCCGGCGATTTCCGGGAACCAGCGGCGGTCCTCATCGGTGGGGTGTTCGCACATGCGCCGGATATCGCGGTACATGGCAAAACCCAGCGCGTAAGGGTTTATCCCGCTGTAATACGGGCTGTCGAAGCCGGGTTGAAACACCACGCTGGTGTGGGACGTCAGGAACTCCATCATGAAACCGTCGGTGACCAGGCCTTCGTCGTACAGGTCGTTCATCAGCGTGTAGTGCCAGAACGTCGCCCAACCTTCGTTCATCACCTGGGTCTGGCGCTGTGGGTAAAAGTACTGGGCGATCTTGCGCACAATGCGCACGATTTCCCGTTGCCACGGCTCCAGCAGCGGTGCGTGCTTTTCCAGGAAGTACAGGATGTTTTCCTGGGGTTCGGAGGGGAAGCGCGCGTTGTCCTTGTCGCTGTTCTTGCCGGCGCGTTTGGGAATGGTGCGCCACAGGTCGTTGATCTGCTTCTGCAGGTGCTCTTCGCGCTCCTTCTGGCGCAGGCGTTCTTCTTCGGCAGAAATAGGGTACGGGCGTTTGTACCGGTCGACGCCGTAGTTCATCAGGGCGTGGCAGGAGTCGAGTAAGTCTTCCACGGCGTCGATACCGTGGCGCTCCTCGCACTGCATGATGTACTGCTTGGCGAACACCAGGTAATCGATGATCGAGCTGGCGTCTGTCCAGGTTCGGAACAGGTAGTTGCCTTTGAAGAAGCTGTTGTGCCCATAGCAGGCATGAGCCACCACCAATGCCTGCATGCAGATGGTGTTTTCTTCCATCAGATAGGCGATGCACGGGTCGGAGTTGATCACAATCTCGTAGGCCAGGCCCATCTGGCCCCGGGTGTAGGACTTCTCGGTGCTGAGGAAATGTTTGCCGTAGGACCAATGGTGGTAACCCAAGGGCATGCCGACGGAGGCGTAGGCATCCATCATTTGTTCGGCCGTGATCACTTCGATCTGGTTGGGGTAGGTGTCCAGGGCATAACCTGCCGCGATGCGGCTGATTTCCCGGTCATAAGCCTGGATCAGTTCAAAGGTCCACTCGGAGCCGGTGGAAATGGGTTGGCGCTTAGTCTCTTTTTTGGCGGTCATGTCACTAACCTGCGCTGGAAGAGTTCACGGAAGACCGGATAGATATCGCCGGCCGAGACCAGTTGCTGCTGGGCGAACGTGTCGGCAAAGGCTTCGCCGATGCGCTCGTATTCGAACCACAGGGCCTGGTGCTCACGGGGGGTGATTTCGACGTAAGTGTAGTACTGCACAAACGGCATGATCTGGTTGATCAGGATATCGCGGCAGATCGGCGAATCGTCGTTCCAGTTGTCGCCGTCAGAGGCCTGGGCTGCGTAGATATTCCACTCGTTGGCCGGGTAGCGTTCGGCCATGATTTCCTGCATTAGCTTCAAGGCGCTGGAGACGATGGTGCCGCCGGTTTCCCGCGAGTAGAAGAACTCTTCTTCGTCGACTTCCCTGGCACTGGTGTGATGGCGGATGAATACCACGTCTATCTTGTCGTAGTTCCGCTTCAGGAACAGGTACAGCAGGATGAAGAATCGCTTGGCGATGTCCTTGGTGGCTTGGGTCATGGAACCGGACACGTCCATCAGGCAGAACATTACCGCCTTGGAGCTGGGATTAGGCTGCTTGACCAGCAGGTTGTACTTCAAGTCGAAAGTATCGAGGAACGGCACGCGGTGGATGCGCGCGCTGAGTTTCTCTATTTCTGCCTCGATTTCCTGGATGTCGCCGAAGTTATCCGGCTCTTCGCGCTTCAAACGCTCCAACTCTTCCTTCGCCGTCCTCAATTTGGCGCGGCTGCTGCCCGACAGGGCGATACGCCGCGCATGGGCCGAGCGCAGCGTGCGGATGATGTTGATTCGAGAGGGGTTGCCTTCGTTGCTGATCCCCGCCCGTACGGTCTTGAAAGTATCGGTGCCGGTCAGGTTCCGCTTGACCAGGTTGGGCAACTCCAGGTCCTCGAACATGAATTCGAGGAACTCTTCCTGGGTGATCTGGAACACGAATTCGTCCATGCCCTCGCCGGAGTTACCGGCCTTGCCCGGGCCTTTGCCACCGCCGCCGCCCTGCGGGCGCTGGATATGCTCGCCGGTGGTGAATTCCTTGTTGCCGGGGTGCACGACAGTCTGTTTGCCGCCCCGGCCGTGGTGCAGCACCGGTTCGTCGATGTCGCGTCCGGGAATGCTGATTTGTTCGCCATGCTCCATGTCTGTAATGGAGCGGCGGCTGACGGCCTCTTCAACGGCCTTTTTGATGTGGTCACGGTAACGCCGCAGGAAACGCTGGCGGTTTACCGTGCTCTTGTTCTTGCCATTGAGGCGTCGGTCGATCACATAGCTCATGAGGAGCCCTCCGGGCAGCTTCACGTTACAAGCTTCAAGCGGCGAGCTGGAAGCTTAGAGACAAGCGGTCAACTGCCAGGCCCATGACCTGGCAGTGCACGCCTATCGCTGCCTTACTGCGATTTGCGAACCCGCAGGTACCACTCGGAGAGCAGTCGTACCTGTTTGTCGGTGTAGCCGCGCTCGACCATTCGTGTGACGAAGTCGTTGTGTTTTTGCTGGTCCTCCTTGCTGGCCTTGGCGTTGAAGCTGATGACCGGCAGCAGATCCTCGGTGTTGGAGAACATTTTCTTCTCGATGACCACCCGCAGCTTCTCGTAGCTGAGCCAGGTGGGATTCTTGCCGTTGTTGTTGGCGCGGGCGCGCAGTACGAAGTTGACGATTTCGTTGCGGAAATCCTTCGGATTGCTGATGCCGGCGGGTTTTTCGATCTTCTCCAATTCTTCGTTTAGGGCTACGCGGTTGAGGATTTCGCCGGTTTCCGGGTCGCGGTATTCCTGGTCCTGGATCCAGAAGTCCGCATACAGCACGTAGCGGTCGAAGATGTTCTGGCCGTACTCGCTGTAGGACTCCAGGTACGCGGTCTGGATTTCCTTGCCGATAAACTCTATGTAGCGCGGCGCGAGGTATTCCTTGAGGAAGCGCAGGTAGCGTTCGCGGGTTTCCGCCTGGAATTGTTCCTGTTCGATCTGCTGCTCCAGCACATACAGCAGGTGCACCGGGTTGGCGGCGATCTCGTGGGGGTCGAAGTTGAAGACCTTGGACAGGATCTTGAACGCAAAGCGCGTCGACAGGCCGTTCATGCCTTCATCCACGCCCGCTGTGTCGCGGTATTCCTGGATCGACTTGGCCTTGGGATCGGTGTCCTTGAGGTTTTCGCCGTCGTACACACGCATCTTCGAATAGATATTCGAGTTTTCCGGCTCCTTGAGACGCGACAGCACGGTGAACTGGGCGAGCATCTTCAGGGTGTCGGGTGCGCAGTGGGCCTTGGCCAGTGAGCTATTGAACAGCAGCTTGTCATAGATCTTGATTTCATCGCTGACCCGCAGGCAGTAAGGCACCTTGACGATATAGATCCGGTCGATGAAGGCTTCGTTGTTCTTGTTGTTGCGGAAGGTGTGCCATTCCGATTCGTTGGAGTGAGCCAGCAGGATCCCTGTGAACGGAATCGCGCCCAGGCCTTCAGTACTGTTGTAGTTGCCTTCCTGGGTGGCGGTGAGCAGTGGGTGCAGCACCTTGATCGGCGCCTTGAACATTTCCACGAATTCCATCAGGCCCTGGTTGGCCCGGCACAGTGCACCCGAGTAGCTGTAGGCGTCGGCGTCGTTCTGCGGGAATTCCTCCAGTTTACGGATATCGACCTTGCCCACCAGCGCCGAAATGTCCTGGTTGTTCTCATCGCCCGGTTCGGTCTTGGCCACGCCGATCTGGTTGAGGATCGACGGGTAGAGTTTCACCACGCGGAACTGGCTGATGTCGCCGCCGAACTCGGCCAGGCGCTTGGTGGCCCAGGGCGACATGATGGTGTTGAGGTAACGTCGTGGGATGCCGAAGTCTTCTTCGAGGATCGCGCCATCTTCCGTGGCGTTGAACAGGCCCAGGGGCGACTCGAAGACCGGTGAGCCCTTGATGGCGTAGAAGGGCACCTTCTCGATCAGTTGCTTGAGTTTTTCGGCCAGGGACGATTTACCACCGCCAACGGGGCCGAGCAGGTAGAGGATCTGTTTCTTCTCTTCCAGGCCCTGAGCGGCGTGGCGGAAGTAGGAGACGATCTGGTCGATGCATTCTTCCATCCCGTGGAAGTCTTCAAAGGCCGGATAGCGGCGGATCACCTTGTTGGAAAATATTCGCGACAGGCGCGAATTATTGGCGGTTTCCACCAGCTCCGGCTCGCCAATCGCCAATAGCAGGCGTTCGGCGGCAGACGCGTAGGTGCTGCGATCCTGTTTGCACAGCTCGAGATACTCCTGAAGCGTGAGTTCTTCCTGCTGTGTGGATGCGAAGCGTTGTTGGAAGTGGCTAAAAATACTCATGACGTCGTCACCTCGCTCGATACGTGGAGCCGACGCCGGATCTATCAGTCGATGCTGGCAGTCATTGACGAACGCCAATGGCCGTTTTCCCCCCAGAACACCCTAAACGCTACCGATGACCCGCACGCCGGTGTACCGGCTCTCCCCTGATTCGGATGGCCTGCGCTTAAGGATAGTCGGAATCGGAGAGGGCAAGGGACGATGAGCAATTAGTTTGCCTGCGCCGTTCGTCAGAAACGGCGCGAGCCCAAGCGTCACGCGGGGTAGCGGTGTGTGAAAAAAATTATTGCGAATCGCCGGATGAAATTTCTGCAGGATAGGTCGTACGCCATAGCTCAAAGCCGCCGTCCAGGCTATAGACGTCGGAGAAGCCCTGGCTGATCAGGTAGGCGGCGGCGCTTTGGCTGGAATTGCCGTGGTAGCAGGCCACGATCACCGGCGCGTCAAGGTCGGCGGCGCGGATGAAATCGGCGATGTTGACGTTGTCCAGGTGCTGGGCGCCGGCGATGTGAGCGGCGGCGTAAGTAGGCTGGTCGCGGATATCGACCACCACCGCACCTTGCTCGCGCAGGGCTTGGGCTTGTTCGGGAGGGATACGTTTGAATTCGCTCATGGTGGGCTCCTTGTGCATGGCTGCGGGGACTAGCGTTTGGCGGCAGCTGGCAGTGTAACGGGAAGGGGAGATTCGCACTGGCAGCTCAGGCGCTCGCCGGTGTCGATGTTCATCAAGGTCATGGCGCCGCCCCACACGCAGCCGGTGTCGAGGGCAAACACGCCAGGTTCGTCGCACTTGCCTTCAAGGGCCGCCCAGTGACCAAAGATGATCCTGGTGTCGCGGGTCTTGCGTTCCTTGTGGGCAAACCACGGTTTGTAGCCGGGCAGCGCCGTGTCGGCGCCTTCCTTGCTCTTGAGGTCCAGCTTGCCCTCGGCAGTGCAGAAGCGCATGCGTGTGAAATAGTTGGTAATCACCCGTAGGCGGGCCGCGCCAGTGAGGTCGTTGTCCCACTTCACTGGCTCGTTGCCATACATGCCGTCGAGGTAGGCGGTGTACAGGCTGTCATCGGCCAGGGCGTTTTCGACTTCGGCGGCGCACTTGAGGGCTTTTTTCAGCGTCCACTGCGGCGGGATACCCGCATGGACCAAGGCCATATTGCGGCTTTCGTCGTAATGCATGATCTTTTGCCGACGCAGCCAGTCAAGCAGTTGCGCGCGATCTGGCGCTTCGAGGATTTCGCGCAAGGTATCGCCCTTTTTCAGGCGCTCGATGTTACTGCCGGCCGCCAGCAGGTGCAGGTCATGGTTGCCCAGTACGCACACCAGGGAATCGCGCACGCTATACAGGTAACGTAGCGTTTCCAGGGACTCGGGGCCGCGATTGACCAAGTCGCCTACCAGCCACAGGCGATCATTCGCCGGGTCGAAGGCCACCCGTTCAAGCAGGCACTTGAGGGGCTCCAGGCAGCCTTGCAGGTCGCCGACCGCGTACGTTGCCATCAGTGCAGGGACCCTGGTACGGCGAGGCGAAAAGGCTTGATGATGGCGTCGAACAGTTTGCCGTCAGTGGCTTTCATCTGATACGAGCCTTGCATGGTGCCGACCTTGGAGGTCATTACCGTGCCGCTGCTGTAGGTGTGGCTGGCGCCGATGTCGATCAACGGTTGTTGGCCGACAACGCCTGCGCCGCGAACTTCCTCGACCTGACCGTCACCGTCGGTGATCACCCAGTGGCGTGACAGCAGCTTGGCCGGCACCTGGCCGTTGTTTTTCACCGTGATGGTGTAGGCAAAGGCGAAGCGGTTCTGTTCAGGTTGCGATTGGTCCGCCAGGAAGCGGGTGACGACGCTGACGTCGATCTGGTAGCGAGGATCGGACATGCAAGAGGCCTTAAAAGCAAAAGCGGAGGACAGCAGATGCGGATCAGTCTAGGCCAAGAGGTGGGCACTAGGCCAGACATGTGTCTGGCCATGCCTGGGTGCTTCAGTCGGCGGACGGCGCAGGCTGGATGGCAAGCTGGTCGGCCAGACGCACGAACGCGGCCAGGTCCAGTTGCTCGGGGCGCAGGCTGCCGTCGACGCCGGCGGCTTCGATCTCGGCGTTGCTCAGCAGCGCCTTGAGCGTGTTGCGCAGGGTCTTGCGGCGTTGGTTGAACGCTTCACGTACCACGCGTTCCAGCAATTTGTGATCCTTGGCCGGGTGCGGCAGTACGGCGTGAGGCACCAGGCGCACGATGGCCGAATCGACCTTCGGCGGTGGGTTGAACGCACCCGGGCCGACATTGAAAAGGTGTTCGACGCGGCAGTGGTACTGAACCATGATCGACAGGCGACCCCAATCACCACCACCTGGGCCGGCGGCCAGGCGTTCCACCACTTCTTTCTGCAGCATGAAGTGCATGTCGCGGATGATCCCGGCGTTGTTCAGCAGGTGGAAAATCAGCGGTGTGGAGATGTTGTACGGCAGGTTACCCACCACGCGCAGGCTGTTGGGCGCGGCGTTGAGGGTATTGAAGTCGAACTTCAGTGCATCGCCCTGATGCAGGTTGAAATTGGGCTTGTCGGCGAACTGCTGGTTGAGGATGGGGATCAGGTCCTTGTCCAGTTCAACCACGTCCAGTTGGCCGCCGCTGGCGAGCAAGCCTTGGGTCAGCGCGCCCTGGCCCGGGCCGATTTCCAGCAGACGGTCTTCTGGCTTGGCATGGATGGAGCGCAGGATACGGTCGATCACGCCAGCGTCGTGCAGGAAGTTTTGCCCGAAGCGCTTACGCGCCCGGTGTTGGTAATGCTCGGTCATATACGGGTCTCGGCCATCTGATAGGCGGTTTCCAGGGCCACGTGCAGGCTGCCGGTATCGATCTTGCCGCTGCCCGCCAGGTCCAGGGCGGTGCCATGGTCGACGGAGGTGCGGATGATCGGCAGGCCCAGCGTCACGTTGACCGCGGCGCCGAAACCTTTGTACTTCAGCACCGGCAGCCCCTGGTCATGGTACATCGCCAGCACTGCGTCGCAGTGCTCCAGATATTTTGGGGTAAACAGAGTGTCTGCTGGCAGTGGGCCGCGCAGGTCCATGCCTTCTTGGCGCAGACGCTCCAGGGTTGGTTCAATGATGTCTATTTCTTCATGGCCCAAGTGTCCGCCTTCGCCGGCGTGGGGGTTGAGCCCGCAGACCAGAATGCGCGGTTGGGCGATGCCGAATTTTTGTTGCAGGTCGGCATGCAGGATGCGCGTAACGCGCTCCACACGCTCGGCGGTGATGGCGTCGGCAATGTCGCGCAATGGCAGGTGCGTGGTCACCAGGGCGACCCGCAGGCCGCGTGTGGCCAGCATCATGACGACTTGAGCGGTGTTGGTCAGCTCGGCCAGGAATTCGGTATGGCCGGAAAACGCAATGCCCGATTCGTTGATCACGCCCTTGTGGACTGGCGCGGTGATCATGCCGGCGAAGTCGCCGTCGATGCAGCCTTGCCCCGCGCGGGTCAAGGTTTCCAGGACGAACGCCGCGTTGGCCTTGTCGAGTTTTCCGGCAACGACCTTGGCGTGCAGCGGGGTGTTCCACACATACAAGCTGCCAGCGGCTGCCGGCAGGTCGGGCCAGTTGCCCGGTGCCACGTCCAGCAGATTGACGACCA
Source organism: Pseudomonas sp. SJZ103 (assembly GCF_007828335.1). Taxonomy (NCBI): domain Bacteria; kingdom Pseudomonadati; phylum Pseudomonadota; class Gammaproteobacteria; order Pseudomonadales; family Pseudomonadaceae; genus Pseudomonas; species Pseudomonas sp. SJZ103. The sequence continues at coordinate 37,786 of NZ_VIUN01000002.1, read as the reverse complement.
CACCCAGCTGCGCGGCCCGCTCAAGGAGGAGGTCGCGGCTGGTAATGGCAATCAGGGGGTGAGGCTGGGGCTGCGAGGCGAGCAGCAGGCACAGGTCTGGACCAATGCCGGCCGGCTCGCCGGGTGTCACGGCGAAACGCTGGGGTTTCACGGAGCTGCCTGGTCGGTGCCTGTTTGCTCGGCGCCTGGCAGCTTGTTTTCCACGTAGGCTTCGTCACGGATCTGACGCAGCCAGGTTTGCAGCTCTTCGTCGTATTTGCGGTTACGCAGTACGTTCAGAGCCTGCTGCTCGCGGGCTTGGCTGGTGTTGTCGGTGGCGCGACGGCCAAGGACTTCCAGCACATGCCAGCCATATTGGGTTTTGAACGGCTTGGACAGTACGCCTTGCGGAGTATCGGCCATCACCTGCTGGAACTCGGGCACCAAGGCTTTCGGGTCGATCCAGTTAAGGTCGCCGCCGTTGAGGGCGGAACCTGGGTCTTCCGAGAAGCTCTTGGCCAGGGTGGCAAAGTCTTCACCGCTTTCGATGCGGTCATAGATCTTCTGGGCCAGTTCCTTGGTTTGTGCTTCGGTGCGAATTTCGCTTGGTTTGACCAGAATATGACGAACATGCACTTCGTCTTTCAGCGAGGTCTCGCCACCGCGACGTTCCAGCAACTTCAGGATGATGAAGCCGCCTGGGGTGCGGGCTGGCTGGGTGATGCCACCCACTTCCATGGCACTCAGTTCACGGTCGAACGGAGGTGGCAGTTGAGCAGCTTTACGCCAGCCCATATCGCCACCTTCAAGGGCGTTGTCGCTGCCGGACTGGGCAATGGCCATCTGGGCAAAGTCAGCACCGGCTTTCAGGCGATCATAGATAGCCTGGGTTTTCGCCGCTGCCGCGTTCAGTTGCTCGGAGTTGGCGCTGTCCGGGGTCGGGATCAGGATATTGGCCAGGTGCAGTTCTTCGGAAAGCTGCATCTTGCCCAAATCTGAGGCCAGGAAGTTCTTCACTTCCTGCTCGGACACCTGAACTCGCTCGGCAACACGACGCTGACGCACACGGCTGATGATCATTTCGCGGCGGATCTGGTCACGGGCGTCTTCATATGAAAGACCGTCGTGGGCCAGGGCTGCGCGGAATTGATCAATGCTCATGTTGTTGCGTTGAGCGATGGTGCCGACCGCCTGGTTCAGTTCTTCGTCCGAAATACGGATGCCGGAACGCTCGCCGATCTGCAGTTGCAGGTTTTCGACGATCAGGCGCTCCAGTACCTGTTGGTCCAGCACGCTGGTAGGTGGCACGCCACCGCCACGCTTGGCGATGGTTTGCTGCACTTCCTTGACGCGCTGGTCCAGTTGGCTCTGCATGATCACGTCGTTATCGACGATGGCCACTACTTTATCCAGTTGCTGAACCGCAGCGTGAGCCGATACGGTGCCCAGGAACAGCGCGCCCAGCACTAGCGGGCGCAGACAATCAGAAAGCTTGGTCTTCACGTTCACGATAACCTTCAATGCCTTTGTCGAGGAAGCTCTCTACCTTGGCGCCGGTCAGGCCGCCGAGTCCTTTGAGGACGATCTGCAGGAAGAGCCCGTGGTCACCCTTTTCGTTAAGCGGGGCGATCTGGCTGTATTCGTCGTTGGAAACCCAGTAACGGTTGATGACGCGCAGTTTCCAGCAGCAGTTGTCGTACTCGAAACCACCGAAGGCTTCCAGGGTACGGTTGCGAGCGTAGTCATACTGCCAGCGGGTGATCAGGTTCCACTGGGGAATGATCGGCCACATCATCGAGAAGTCGTGTTGTTGGATTTTGTAGTAATCCTTCACGAAGTTCGGATCGCCTGGCTGTCCGTAGTCACCGCCGAACTGCCATTTGCCGGTCAGCTGGTTGTAGACGACCTGGTCGTTACGATAGCGATAACCGACGTTGATGATCTTGTTCGGGTTGTCTTCCGGCTGGTAGTGAAGCATCGCGCTACCGGAACGAGGGCTGTGCTCCTCGGTGTCCCAGTTGTAGTCGGCAGTGGCGCGCCAGTCGCGGTTGAAGCGGAACTCGTAGTCCAGCGCAACAGGCGATACATCGGACTGCGCATCGGCACGGTCGGCTGCCAGCACGCCCGGCAGTTGAACTTCGCGGTCCTTGAAATACACAGCCTGGCCGACGCTGACGCGTTGACGTTCGAAGCCGTTTTCTTCGATCCAGCGGTTGGTCAGGCCGAGCGACAGTTTGTTCTCATCGCCGATGCGGTCGGAACCACTGAAGCGGTTGTCACGGAACAGCGAGGCGTAGCTGAACGAGTACTCGCTGGTATCAAAGACAGGAATATCGCTCTGGTCTTTGTTTGGAACGTAAAGGTAGAACGCACGCGGCTCCAGGGTCTGGCGATATTCCTTGCCGAACCAGTTGGTGTTGCGGTCGAAGTACAGGCCGCTGTCGACGCTGGCAATTGGAACGGCGCGGCTTTGAGAACTTTTGAATTCGTCCCCAGCAGCCAGCGAGTTCTTGCCGATGGTATCGAGATCGAGGTCGTACTTGGTGTAAACGTATTTCAGCTTCGGCGTGATGAAACCGTACGTCGTATTAAGCGGAAGCGAAATGCTCGGTGCCAGGTTCAGGCGCGTGCCGTTTGCGCGGGTCAGGCCCCTCACGTTGGTATCCAGTCGAGCGCTGGTGACACCGTCTTTATCGGTGAAGTCGCCGTTCTCAAGATCCCGATCAAATCTTACAGCTTCGGTTTCATAAGCGAACTGCAAGCCCCCCGGGCTGTAAGGTAGGGCACCATTGAAGGTGATCTGTGGCAGCCGGTCATACGGTGTGATCTGGGAAATCGTCGCCAGCTGATAAGCCTGGACATTCAAGCGCGCCTGGAAGGAGTCGCCGCGATAGGCCACGGAGCCCTGTTGGTTGACGAAGGTCCGGCTCTCAACACCCTCCTGATAGGACTTGAGGTCCTGGAAGTAGTAAGGGTCACTGATCTTGGTGTAGTCGACCTGGGTCAGTACACGCGAATCCAAGCCACCTTTGTGCTGCCAATTGAGCATGTAGCGGGTTTTGTCGTAATCGGTCTGCAGCTTGCGTTCGTCGCTGTCGTCGTTCAGGTACGCGCCGCCGAACTGACCTTCGCTGGACTTGGTGAGGTAGCGGAATTCGCCTTCCATCATCATGCCGCGCTTGGTCATGTATTGCGGGTACAACGTGGCATCGTAGTTTGGCGCCAGGTTGAAGTAGTACGGCGTGACCAGGGTGAAGCCGGTTTCGCTGCCGGTGCTGAAGCTCGGTGGCAGGAAGCCGGACTGACGACGGTCGTCGATCGGGAAATAGATGTAAGGGGTGTACAGGATCGGGATGTTCTTGATCCGCAACGTCGCGTTGGTGGCCGTACCGAAACCGGTGGCCGGGTTCAACGTTATGTTGTTGCCCTTGAGCTGCCAGGCGTTGCTGTCCGGCTCGCAGGTGGTGTACGTACCGTCCTTGAGACGGATGATCGCGTTTTCGGCGCGTTTGGCGTACAGCGCGTTACCGCGGATACGCGACTTGTGCATCACGTATTCGGCGTTGTCGATCTGCGCCGCGCCGGTGTCCAGCTGAACCTGGGCGTGGTCGCCGACGATCAAGGCGCCGTTGTCGCGCAGTCGCACGTTACCGTTCAGCTCACCACGGTTCTCGGCCTGATACAGGCTGGCTTCTTCCGACTCCAGCTGCATGCTGCCCTGGCGCATGACGACGTCACCGGCCAGGGTTGCGACTTGTTGTTCCTGCTCGTAACGAGAGGCCTTGGCACCGATGAAGGTGGGCGCATCGCTCTTGTTCGTCTTGTCGTTCATGCCAGGACGAGTTGGCTCGATGTACGCACCGCCGCAGTAAGGACCGGTTTCTGCCAGCTGGGCTGCGGTCAACTTTTCGCGAGGCACCCAGTCCAAGTGGCTGTAGTCGGCGCTGCGCGAACGCAGGCCACGGCCCTTGGACTCGGTGACCAGTGCGGTCTTCGGCTCGGCTTCGGCACTGCCGCCAGCGTCGGCCTGCGCCGTGCTGTTGGCCGAGCTGACGGCCGCGCCGTCATGCACCGGGCGCGGTGGCAATGGGGCGGCGGCGGTCTTCGGCGCGCAGTCCCAGGCACCCGAAGCAGAGACTGAGCAGTCATACTGTTCCGCGGCGACCACGAATGAGGTGGCGAAGGGTTGCATGGCCAGCAGACTGCCGGTTACCAGCAACGGAAATTTTCTACGAAACGCGGGGGATTTCAATGCCATCTTATTAGTCCGGGCTTCCTGCGTGCCATCTGCCCGCGGTTTGGGCCGCACGCCTCTCGATGGTCTGAAAGTTGGGTAGGAACAGACCATTTCTGGTCTGCTCCCCCCTAAAAACCGTACGTGCGCCTTTCAGCGCATACGGCTCAAGTCTTTACGAAGCCCCCCTTGGGGGAGCCGGTTTGTACACTGTTAGTCCACGAGCGTGAAGCTGCTGGTGGCAAATGGGATGCAATAGTACCCGGTTGTCCAGCGAGTCACCACCGCCTTGTGAGCGATAAATGATGTGGTGGTCGTGCCACCCAGTCTCCCTAGATATTGGGCTTTTGCATAGTACGCACAGTCCTTTTTGGGATTGAAATAGATGAAGAATTTGTTTGCGGTACTTCAATTTCCCGAGCATCCGGGACATCCGCAATGCCTCTCCCATTTCCTCCATAGAGGGATCAAACGGATTGAAATCCCCGCTGATCTTCCTGTGCCTCTCAATCGGCGTGGCCTCTAGGGCGTATAACCGAATTGCCTCTTTGCCTCCTGACTCCGTTATGACCGTGGTGGCGAACACCCAGCTTCGACTTTCATAGGTTTGGAAATACTTCTCCCTTACCCAGTCGAGACTTTTGTTTGGATGCCGCCTTTTCGCCCAACGCCAAAGCGCTTGGAATATTTGGTGGTCCATGCGGCTGTAAGCCTTCTTGGCGACCACAGGCTGGTGATACAGCGCCCAGCCTCGCAGTATCGGATTAAGCAGGCGGATCAACTCCTCCTGTTTCACCGCTTTGTTAGTACTGATGACTTCTTTTACCTTCCTATAGAACGCTTTCACGTTCTTTTTGGCAGGTTTGATCAGGAGTTTCCCTCCGTATTTGCGGAAATTCCAACCAAGGAAGTCGAAACCTTCATCTATGTGGACGACGTGGGTTTTCTCAAACGACAGCTGCAATCCTCGCACCGCGAGAAACCGCTCAACCCAAGGTTTGATCTCATTTTCGAGCATCTCTTTCGAGCTACCGGTAATCACAAAATCATCCGCATATCGCACCACGTTAATTTTCAGCTTCTTCGCCTTCGTCACGCCCAGGTGTTGCTTGAGCTGTGATTCCAGTCCATCCAGCACCAAATTCGCCAAGGTGGGCGAGATAATCCCGCCCTGTGGTGTACCGGCATTCGTTGCCTGTAGCTGGCCTTTGTGAATCACTCCAGCTTTCAACCATTTTCGGAGGATTTCTTTGTCCGTTGGGACATTTTCGATCAGCCAGTCATGGTTGATGTGGTCAAAGCAGCCTTTGATGTCCGCTTCCAAGACCCATTGGGCCGAAGCCTTCTTGGATAGACAAACGAACAACTGTCCCATCGCATCAGCCGTGGAGCGCTCGATCCGAAAGCCGTAGCTGTTTGGATCGCCGGTGGTTTCAGCGATAGGCGCCAGGGCTAGCAGGTATAGCGCCTGCATGGCTCTGTCAGTCATGGTTGGAATGCCCAGAGGGCGTTCCTTTCCATTCGACTTCGGGATAAACACACGCCGTAATGGCCGTGGTTTATACCCGTGGCGCTTCAACCCATTTGCCGCCTTCCACTTGGCATCGGGTGTATCCCAGAGCACGCGGTCGACTCCCGCCGTGCGCTTGCCCTGGTTTTCAGTGACTCTCCGTATGGCCAAATATCTGGCCGAACGAGAGCGGGTCAGCATCCGTTGCAGGGCTTTCACCCGGCGCCAATTGCCTTCCCGACAAGCCTTCGCAATCCGAATCTGCATCGCCCGTACGTTCTGCTGCACACGACACCAATCGATGTCATGCCAATGCTGCGGAACGCCAGAAGGCGCAGACCCGGCCAGTTGGCTAGGTACTAACATGCTGCCTTCCTCTCAAGTTTCCCCGAGCAGAAGACGTACGCATCCCCTGACGGGAATGGACGCTCCCGTCAGGAGTGGATGAATAAGAAGCCCATTACTGCCGGACTTCGAAGATGATTGAGACAGGTTTACTCAGCGTTCATGCGATAAAAGACCACGCAGAAGTCTGCCCGGTTTCCCGTGGGGTAATGTTCCAACCCCTATCCGCGCCATTACAGCCCGGCGTTCGCTTTTTCTGCGATCCCATACCCGCACAGCCAATAGATCCCCTTGCGGTTCACCTGCCCGAAGGCAGCCATACGGGCTTACCACGTTCCCTGCCTGTCACACGATTGGTTTAGGGTCTGCCTTTTCACCGGAGGCCTTGTAGCGACGTATTCCCACATCCCACAGGAATATCTGGCCCCATACCTTTTTGGTCCATGCCTAACAGCAGTTTTGGCATGTTTATCATTACGGCGTTTATCAGCAGTTCACTTACGTTACCCATGCCAACCAGCCTAGCGTCTCGACCCGGTACTGCTCCGAGCGTCTGTACTTTGCCTCACGGCAAAAGCACACCCTGATGGGGACTACATTGTCGGAAAAGCTTCACACCCCACCGTTACCAGTGACGCATGTTTTCCTAGGCTATCGTTGGTCGCACAACGAGTCCGCTGCTATCTCAGAGCAAGATAGTTGGACAATGACAGACAGAGTTTTCGCTCGTGTCTCCGGTTTGATATGAGCGGGGGACTGCAAGGCAGCACGCTCAAAGAGTATTTCCTCCTGTTTAAGGCAGGAGGAATCCCTGCGGGGATTCTTCCCGCATGGGTAGGTCGTGAGACCTATGTGGATGCACTATCTGATTAGGAACATGGCAGTAACCATGACGATGGTTGAAACCAGCGTCATCAAGCCGAAGTTCCAGGTCATTCTGTTCAGAGTATCTGAAATGAATTTCCGCATTTCTACCTGAACTGCAGATACATCTGCTTTTTGAGCCAGACGTTTATGCATAACGACCTCATCAGTAGTGAAGTAGGCACTCCCAGTCCGAAAATCGGACCATAGCCGCGCTTCTGAGTGCTAAGCGGCTTTGGGGTTCGCTATTGTCGCCGCAGCGACAACGAGTCCTTCTAAGCAGTGGGACCCCTGGGCTGTTTTGTTTCCCGGATTGGCTACCGGGCTATCGGTTTCCTTGCGGAAAACCCTTGACGATGACGTCTCACCGCCAACCTGGAGACACGCTACGCGTGTCGCACAAGATGCGTGATAATAAAGCATGCCCCGCTTGACGGCTAGCGCCGTCGGAGACCCTTGTAATGCCCGAGCAAGATCTACGTTTACAACAGCTGGAAGTCTGGCTGGATGAGCAGTTGCCGATCCTTTTCAACGCTCAAGGCTGGGGGGCCGTACCCCCGGCCACATTGACTGCGGCCAGCAGCGACGCGAGTTTCAGGCGCTATTTCCGTTGGGACGGCGGCGGTCGAACTTTCGTGGTAATGGACGCGCCACCCCCCCAGGAAAACTGCAAACCTTTCGTCGATATCGCGTATTTGCTATCCACTTCGGGAATAAATGTTCCGAAAATTTATGCGCAAGACTTGCCCCGAGGCTTTCTTTTGCTCAATGACCTGGGCAGAAAAACCTATCTGGACGTGATAAACGACGAAAACGCCGATCAGTTGTTTGCTGATGCCATCGACGCCTTGCTGGCTTATCAGCAGTTGCCGATGGACGCGCCACTGCCCAGCTATGACGTCGCCTTGCTGCGACGCGAGCTCGAATTGTTTCCTGAATGGTACGTGCGCCGACACTTGGGTATCGAGCTGGATACTCAGCAGCAGGCACTTTGGCAGCGTGTCAGCGATCACTTGATCGACAGCGCCCTGGCGCAACCCAAAGTGCTGGTGCACCGCGACTATATGCCACGCAACCTGATGATCAGCGAGCCGAACCCTGGCGTGCTGGATTTCCAGGATGCAGTGTATGGTCCGGTCACCTACGACATCACCTGCCTGTTCAAGGACGCCTTCCTCAGTTGGCCCCAGGCCCGCGTACGCGAATGGCAACGCAGCTATTGGGAGCGTGCGGCCCAGGTCGGCATTCCGGTACAGCCGGATTTCGAAGACTTCCTGCGCGCCAGCGATCTCATGGGCGTGCAGCGCCATCTCAAGGTCATCGGCATCTTTGCGCGCATTTGCCATCGTGACGGCAAGCCACGCTATCTGGCCGATGTACCGCGCTTCTTTGCTTATATAGAAGCGGTGCTGGCCGATCGTCCGGAGTTGAGCGAGCTGGCTGAGTTGCTGACCAGCCTGCGCCAACCCGTTGAGGCCAGCGTATGAAGGCCATGATCCTGGCCGCCGGCAAAGGCGAGCGGATGCGTCCGCTCACGTTGCACACCCCCAAGCCGTTGGTGCAGGCCGGCGGCAAGCGCCTGATCGAGTACCACCTGGAGGCGCTGGCCAAGGCCGGTTTCACCGATATCGTTATCAACCATGCCTGGCTCGGCCAGCAGATCGAAAGCTATCTGGGCGATGGTGCGCAGTTCGGCCTGCGCATTCGCTACTCCCCGGAGGGCGAACCGCTGGAAACCGGTGGCGGGATTTTCCAGGCGCTGCCGTTGCTGGGGGATGAGCCGTTCCTGGTAGTCAACGGCGATATCTGGACCGACTACGACTTCAACCGGCTCAAGCAACCGCTCCAAGGCCTGGCCCATTTGGTGATGGTCGACAACCCGGCACATCATCCCTCGGGTGGTGATTTCTACCTTGATCAGGGCTTGCTTCATGATGCGGCGCCCGGTGCCGATAACCTGACCTTCAGTGGCATTTCAGTGCTAGACCCCCGGCTGTTCGAGGGTTGCAGCGCCGGTGCCTTCAAGCTGGCGCCGCTGCTGCGTGCGGCCATGGCAAAAGGTTTGGTAACGGGGGAACACATGGCGGGACGCTGGATTGATGTCGGCACGTTGGAGCGCCTGGCGCAAGTCGAAACCCTGCTCACAGCGGGGCAGTAGCATGTTGTGGCCAGGGACGCTGATCGGCGCCGGGGCTGGTTTTGCCATAGCCAGTATTCCGGGGGCCTTGTTGGGTGCGCTGTTGGGGCAGGCGCTGGATCGCCGAATGCAACTGCACAGTTGGGCACAGTTGCGCGAGCGCTTGGGCGGGCGTCCGGCGTTACGCAATGACGAGTTATTGTTTGTGTTGCTCGGGCGCCTGGCCAAAAGCAACGGGCGTGTGGTGGACGGGCATATCCAGCAGGCGCGGCAAGAAATGCGCTCGCTGGACATGACCGAGTCGGCCCAGCGCCGCGCGATTGCGGCGTTCAACCGAGGCAAATCCGGTTCCGACCGGGTACGCCGCTACCTGCGTGTGCTCAAGGCCCAACCCCATGCGGCGGAAGGGGTATTGCGGGCCTGCTGGCGGATGGTCTGGGCGGACGGCAAGGCGGACGCCGCCGAGCGCGATTTGATCGACCTGTGGGGTAAGTGGTTGGGCTGGACACCGCAACAGCTCCAGGCATTGGCGGCCGACTACACTCCTGAGCGCAAGCCGCTGGTCAATCGCGGTACGACCTATCAGGAAGCGTTGCGCTTGCTCGGTGTGACAGCTACCACAGAGCCCTCGGCCATCAAGCGTGCCTATCGCCGTCTGCTGAGCCGTCACCATCCGGACAAGGTGGCCGGCAGTGGTGCCAGCCCTGCGCAAGTGCGTGAGGCGACCGAGCGCACCCGTGAACTGCACAACGCCTATGCGTTGATTCGCGAGCGCCGGGATTTCCGTTAGAGGCCACTCTTTCACGGATAACCACATTGGTTTTGCGCTGATCCTCAGTCGGCGCTGGCCTGCGGGCTCAACCAGCCGCGAATCCGGCGATACAACTGTTCCTGCTCGGCGGCGTTGTTGCCGGGCAGGGTCTTCAATGACACCTGCTTATAACCATCATTCTTCAAACGCTTCGCGGCCTGGGCGCGTGCCAGGGCGTTTTTGCGTGCTTGAGCGTTGTCCTGATAGAAGACATCGGCGGTCGGCAGTTTCAGGCCGGGGGCCAGTTGCTGCACGTCGGGATGGCGCCCGGTGGGCGTCTTGGCCGCGACCATCACGAGCTTCTGCACCTGGGAGGGTTGTTTTTCACTCAGGTAACGCGCCGCCCACCAGGCGCCGGTGCCATGGCCCACCAGCACCACAGTGCGTGCGCTCTGGGTCTGGGCAAAGGCCACGGCGGCATCGATGCGCGCAAAGATGCGCGAGGCGTCGGTCTTGTCCTGCTCGTCGGCGCCCGGCACCACCGCCGGGTCGGTGCCTTCCGCCTCGGCGCTGGCAGCTTGCTCGATCGGTTTGTCGGCGGTGCTCGCTTCTTTACTGCTGGTGTCGACGGTGGCGTTGGGCGCTTCCATGACGCGCGGCGGCAGGGTGTCCATGCTCACGTCCGGTAGCGAAAGACTGAGGCTGCCCCAATTGGCATCCGGCAATTTCTGTCGCAACGGACCGATTGCTTGCGGCCAGTCAGCATTTTCGCCGGCGCCCGGTACGATAATCACCACACCTTCGGGCTCGGCGCTGTTGGCCGGTTTCCACAGGGCAAGGAATGAATCACTGCCGGCCTGCAACTGTTGTTGTTCCTGCTGCGGAATTTTGCGTTCCAGCGCGCTGGCCTCTTCCTGGCTACGCTCGGGCAGGGGCTGGCGTTCGACGGGTTTTTCGGCGGCTGGCGCGGGGGCCTCAGCGGCCTGCGCAGAAAAGGCACTGGTAAACAGCAGTGACAGGCACAATGCTGGCAGTGCCGAACGGTTTCGATAGGGCATCGTTGATTTCCGGCCAGAAGTGATTCCAGCAGCCTAATGGGTTGGTCAGTATTTGTCAGTGATGTGAGACGTGGATCATGGGTTTTCGCTGTCTGCTGGTTATCGGCTGTTTGTGCCTTGCCTTGATGGCAAACGCTTCCCCCGCGCCTGCCGCACCGCAGGCGCAGCTTAATGCGCAGCAGCGCGAATGGCTGGCCCGGCACCCGGAGTTGCGGGTGGGCGTGGTGTTGCAGGCGCCTTACGCGCAATACGACCGGCGTCTGCAGCGCTTGTCCGGGGCGAATGTCGAGTTGATGCAGTGGCTGGCCAAGGCGCTGAACATCGAGCTGACCTGGCGCAACTTCCCTGATCAGGAGCAGCTGGAGGCGGCCGTACACGACGACGAGGTGGACATTGCCCCCGGCCTGCAGCAAACCCCGGCCGGTTTGCGCCTGTGGCAGTTCACCGACCCGTATATGCGTGTGCCTCAACATATTGTCGGGATTCGCGAGGGCGGTGGTGCCGTGGACCTGGAGAAGCTCGACGATCAATCCCGTGTTGCCGTGCGCATGCCCAGCGCCGTGGCCGATTACCTGCGCAGTACCTACCCCGGCCTCAACCTGCAAGGCGTGCCCATGGAGCGCCAGGCCTTGCAATTGTTGGTCAGCCAGCAGGCGCGTTATGCCGTTGTTGATGAAGCGCAATTAAGCCGCTTGTCCGCAGAGGCGGAGTTCAGCGGGCTGGCGGTGGTGGGGGACATCGGCCTGCCGCAATTGCTGCGGGTGGCTACTCGCCGGGATTGGCCTGAACTGGCCAGCATCATGGAAAGTGCCCTGAGCGCCATCCCGGCCCGCGACCTGGATCAACTGCACAGTCGCTGGCTGCAACCCAAATATCCACGTTTATCCGAATCCAAGGGCCTTTGGCAGAACCTCAGCCTGCTCCTCGGCCTGTTTCTGCTCGCCAGCCTGGCCGTGGTGTTCTGGCTGCGCCGCCAGCAGCGCGTGCTGGAGCATGACCTGCTGGCTGCCCGCGAAGAAAGCGCGGCCCGTGCCGCCGGTGCCGAAGCGCTGCGCTTGACGCAGTTTTCCATCGACCAAAGCACCGTCGGCATCCTGTGGGTCAATTGGGATAGCCATGTGCGCTACGCCAATCGTGCGGCCGAAAGCATGCTCGGTTACGAGCCCGGCGCACTGATCGAACGACCGCTGGTCGACCTCGACCCGACCCTGGATATGGACCGTTGGCTCAACCTGTGGAAGCGCGCACGGGCCAGCGAAGAGGGGCCGCAGAATTTCGCCACCGATTGTTTGCGCGCCGATGGCAGCATCCTGCCGGCCAACGTGTCCTTGAGCTTTCTGCGATTTGCCGAGGCCGAGTACCTGGTGGTCTACCTGAACGATGTCACCGAACTGCGCCGCACCCTGGCCGCGTTGATGCAAAGTGAAGCGCAACTGCGCGAGTTGTCCGCTCACCTGGAAACCGTGCGCGAGGAAGAAAAGGCCCGCATCGCCCGGGAAGTGCACGACGAACTCGGGCAAATGCTCACGGTGCTAAAACTGGAAACCTCCATGTGCGAGCTGTCCTACGCGCAACTGGATCCTGGCCTGCACGAGCGCTTGAACAGCATGAAGCGCCTGATCGCCCAACTGTTCCAGTTGGTGCGGGACGTGGCGACGGCGCTGCGCCCACCGATTCTCGATGCCGGTATTGCCTCGGCGATTGAATGGCAAGCGCGGCGTTTCGAAGCGCGCACGCAAATCCCCTGCCTGGTGCAGGTACCGGATAACCTGCCGACCTTGAGTGATGCCAAGGCCATCGGCCTGTTCCGTATCCTGCAAGAGGCGCTGACCAATGTGATGCGCCATGCCCAGGCGCATACTGTCGAGCTGACCCTGGCGTTGGAAGGCAACGACCTGCGGCTGACCATCAGCGACGATGGCGTCGGTTTCGTCCAGGCCCAGGGGCGCCCGGTATCGTTTGGCCTGGTGGGGATGCGCGAGCGGGTGCTGATCATGGGCGGGCAACTGAGCCTGGACAGTCAATTGGGCGAGGGCACCACCTTGAGTGTCACGGTGCCTTTGGATGCATAACGATAAGAGGACGCCCTTGTGATCCGTGTACTGGTAGCCGAAGACCACACCATTGTTCGTGAAGGCATCAAGCAATTGATCGGCCTGGCCAAAGACCTGCTGGTGGTGGGCGAGGCGAGTAATGGCGAGCAGTTGCTGGAGACCTTGCGCCATGTGCCTTGCGAGGTGGTGTTGCTGGACATCTCGATGCCCGGCGTCAATGGCCTGGAAGCGATTGCGCGCATTCGCGCCTTGAGCAATCCGCCGGCAATCCTGGTGCTGTCGATGCACGATGAGGCGCAAATGGCCGCCCGCGCCTTGAAGGTGGGCGCGGCGGGCTACGCCACCAAGGACAGCGACCCGGCGCTGCTGCTGATGGCGATTCGCAAGGTCGCGGCCGGCGGGCGCTACATCGACCCGGACCTGGCAGACCGCATGGTCTTCGAGGTCGGCCTGACCGACTCGAGGCCCTTGCATTCGCTGCTGTCCGAGCGTGAATTCTCAGTGTTCGAGCGCCTGGCCCAGGGCGCCAACGTCAATGACATCGCCCAGCAACTGGCGCTGAGCAGCAAGACCATCAGCACTCACAAAGCGCGGCTGATGCAGAAGCTCAATATCACGTCCCTGGCGGAGCTGGTGAAGTACGCGATGGAACACAAACTGTTGTGACGCCATGCCTGTTTGCGACAGGCCTTGAGCCCCGGTAAAGCCATTCTCGGCGTACGCCGCCGGGGCACTGTTCAATCCCCGCCATCCGTGTAGGGCGATCCCTACCCCAAACCTTCCATCCGGCTGATGCGATTCTCTCCTGGCCCCCGATTTCCGGGGGCTCGCGCCTGGACTACGCTTGTGCCACAGCAGTCCAAAACACAAAGGTGCGGGTATGAGCGAGGCGGATTCAAATGATGTGCTGGTCAGCTTTCGTGGCGTGCAGAAGAGCTACGACGGCGAGAACCTGATCGTCAAAGACCTCAACCTGGAGATTCGCAAGGGCGAGTTCCTCACCTTGCTCGGGCCTTCCGGTTCGGGCAAGACCACCAGCCTGATGATGCTGGCTGGCTTCGAAACGCCGACCGCCGGCGAAATCCAGCTGGCCGGGCGCTCGATCAACAACGTGCCGCCGCACAAGCGCGACATCGGCATGGTGTTCCAGAACTACGCACTGTTCCCGCACATGACGGTTGCCGAGAACCTCGCGTTCCCGCTGTCGGTGCGGGGCTTGAGCAAGACCGATATCAGCGAGCGGGTCAAACGCGTGCTGAGCATGGTCCAGCTCGACGCCTTCGCCCAGCGCTATCCGGCGCAACTGTCCGGCGGCCAGCAGCAGCGTGTGGCCTTGGCCCGGGCACTGGTGTTCGAGCCGCAGTTGGTGCTGATGGACGAACCCCTCGGCGCCCTCGACAAGCAATTGCGCGAACACATGCAGATGGAGATCAAGCACCTGCACCAGCGCCTCGGCGTGACCGTGGTGTACGTGACCCACGACCAGGGCGAAGCCTTGACCATGTCCGACCGTGTGGCGGTGTTCCATCAGGGCGAGATCCAGCAGATCGCCGCGCCGCGCACATTGTATGAAGAGCCGAAAAACACCTTCGTCGCCAACTTCATCGGTGAAAACAACCGCCTCAATGGCCGCCTGCACAGCCATACCGGCGAGCGCTGCGTGGTAGAGCTGGCGCGCGGCGAGAAGGTCGAGGCGCTGGCGGTGAACGTCGGCCAGATCGGCGGCCCGGTGACCCTGTCGGTGCGCCCCGAGCGTGTCAGCCTCAATGGCTCCAGCGAAAGCTGCGTCAACCGTTTCTCCGGACGGGTGGCGGAATTTATCTACCTGGGCGACCACGTGCGTGTGCGCCTGGAAGTCTGCGGCAAGGCCGATTTTTTTGTGAAACAACCGATCGCCGAGCTGGACCCGGCCCTGGCGGTCGGCGACGTGGTACCGATTGGCTGGCAAGTCGAGCACGTTCGCGCACTCGACCCACTTCTAGAGGCGAATTGATCGCCCCCATGGCTTCACCAACCCTGCACGTGGAGAGAACAACAATGTTGAGATCCCTGAAATATTCCGTCCTGGCCCTGAGCTTGATGGGCGCGACACAGGCCATGGCCGGTCCGGACCTGACCGTCGTGTCCTTTGGTGGCGCGAACAAGGCTGCACAGGTCAAGGCTTTCTATGCACCGTGGGAAAGCGCGGGCAACGGCAAGATTATCGCCGGTGAGTACAACGGTGAGATGGCCAAGGTCAAAGCCATGGTCGACACCAAGAGCGTGTCCTGGGACTTGGTGGAAGTGGAATCGCCGGAATTGTCCCGCGGCTGTGACGAAGACATGTTCGAGCCGCTGGACCCGAAACTGTTCGGTAACAGCGCCGACTATGTGAAGGGTGCGATTCAGCCGTGCGGCGTGGGCTTCTTCGTATGGTCGACCGTTCTGGCCTACAACGCGGACAAACTGGCTTCTGCGCCAACCAGTTGGGCGGATTTCTGGGACACCAAGAAATTCCCGGGCAAGCGCGGCCTGCGCAAGGGCGCCAAGTACACCCTGGAATTCGCGTTGATGGCCGACGGCGTGGCGCCGAAGGACGTGTACAAAGTGCTGGCCGGCAAAGATGGCCAGGACCGTGCGTTCAAGAAGCTCGACGAACTCAAGCCGTCGATCCAATGGTGGGAAGCCGGCGCACAACCGCCGCAATACCTTGCCTCGGGTGACGTGGTGATGAGCTCGGCCTACAACGGCCGCATCGCCGCCGTGCAAAAAGAAAGCAACCTGAAAGTGGTGTGGAACGGCGGCATCTACGACTTCGACGCCTGGGCCATCCCTAAAGGCCTGGCCAAGGACCGTGCCGAAGCGGCGAAGAAATTCATCGCCTTCTCGGTGCAGCCGCAGCAGCAGAAGACCTACTCGGAAAACATCGCCTACGGCCCGGCCAACACCCAAGCCGTCCCGCTGCTGGCCAAGGACATCCTCAAGGATATGCCGACTACGCCAGAGAACATCGCCAATCAGGTGCAGATCGATGTGAGCTTCTGGGCCGATAACGGCGAGCAGCTGGAGCAGCGCTTCAACTCCTGGGCTGCCAAGTAACACCGCATAACCCTGTGGGGGGCAACCTCCTCCCACAGGGGATTTCTTGCGTGTGAAAGATTGCATTCATTTTCAAGTTTCGGAGTCAGCCATGGCCATCGCCGTTCCCTCGAACGAGGTCAATAGCCCCACCCTCAAGCAGCGCCTGGCGCGTGCCGAGCGGCTCAATCGCTGGAAGGCCCAGGCCTTGATTGCGCCGCTGGTGCTGTTTTTGCTGCTGGTGTTCCTGGTGCCGATTGTTGCGCTGCTGTTTAAAAGCGTCGGCAACCCGGAAGTGGTGGGCGGTCTGCCGCGCACCGTGGTGGCGGTGACGGCCTGGGACGGTCGTGGTCTGCCGGGTGAACCGGTGTATCAGGCTCTGAGTGAGGACCTGGGCGAGGCGCGCAAAAACCAGACCCTGGGCGATCTGTCCAAACGCTTGAACATGGAACTGGCCGGCTATCGCAGCCTGCTGACCAAAACCGCGCGGGCGCTGCCGTTTACCGAAGCGCCTGCCTCTTATAAAGCAGCGCTGGAAAACCTCGACGAACGCTGGGGCGACCCGGCGTACTGGCAGGCGATCCGGCGCAATACCAGCAGCCTGACGCCGTTCTACCTGCTGGCGGCCGTCGATCACCGCATCGACGACCTTGGTGAAGTGGCCCCGGCCACCCCGGACCAGGCGATCTACCTGGACATCTTCGCCCGCACCTTCTGGATGGGCCTGGTGATCACCACCATCTGCCTGTTACTGGCTTATCCGCTGGCGTATTTGCTGGCTAACCTGCCGGCGCGCAAAAGTAACCTGCTGATGATTCTGGTGCTGCTGCCGTTCTGGACCTCGATCCTGGTGCGTGTGGCGGCGTGGATCGTGCTGCTGCAATCCGGCGGGCTGATCAACAGCGCGCTGATGGGCATCGGCCTGATCGACAAACCCCTGGAGCTGGTGTTCAACCGCACCGGGGTCTACATCTCCATGGTGCATATCCTGCTGCCGTTCATGATTTTGCCGATCTACAGCGTAATGAAAGGCATCTCGCCCACTTACATGCGTGCGGCCATCTCCCTGGGCTGTCACCCGTTCGCCAGCTTCTGGCGCGTGTACTTCCCTCAGACGTATGCCGGTGTCGGCGCCGGCTGCCTGTTGGTGTTCATCCTGGCCATTGGTTACTACATCACCCCGGCGCTGCTGGGCAGCCCGAACGACCAGATGGTCAGCTACTTCGTGGCTTTCTACACCAACACCAGCATCAACTGGGGTATGGCGACGGCGTTGGGCGGTTTGCTGCTGCTGGCGACCGTGGTGCTGTACCTGATCTACAACTGGCTGGTGGGCGCCAGCCGCCTGCGCCTGAGCTGAGGAGACCTTGCGATGCTGAGCCCTTATATGTCACCAGTAGAACGGGTGTGGTTCTACAGCTTGCGGATCCTCTGCGGCTTGATCCTGTTGTTCCTGATATTGCCTGTGCTGGTCATCATCCCGCTGTCGTTCAACAGCGGCAGTTTCCTGGTGTATCCGTTGCAAGGTTTCTCGCTGCACTGGTACCAGGATTTCTTCGCCTCGGCGGAATGGATGCGTGCGTTGAAGAACAGCATCATCGTCGCCCCGGCGGCCACGGTGCTGGCCATGGTGTTCGGCACCCTGGCGGCGATCGGCCTGACCCGCGGCAATTTCCCCGGCAAGGCGCTGGTGATGGCCCTGGTGATTTCGCCGATGGTGGTGCCGGTGGTGATTATCGGTGTGGCCAGCTACCTGTTTTTTGCGCCGCTGGGCCTGGGCAACAGTTTCTTCTCGCTGATCGTGGTGCACGCCGTGCTTGGGGTGCCGTTTGTGATCATCACCGTGTCTGCGACCCTGCAGGGTTTCAACCATAACCTGGTACGGGCCGCCGCCAGCCTGGGCGCCTCGCCATTGACGGCGTTTCGTCGGGTGACCTTGCCGCTGATTGCACCGGGGGTCATCTCCGGCGCGCTGTTTGCCTTCGCCACCTCGTTCGATGAGGTAGTAGTGACGCTGTTCCTCGCCGGCCCCGAGCAAGCGACCCTGCCGCGCCAGATGTTCAGCGGCATCCGCGAAAACCTCAGCCCGACGATTGCGGCGGCGGCGACCTTGCTGATTGCCTTCTCGGTGTTGCTGTTGCTGACCCTGGAGTGGCTACGTGGGCGTAGCGAGAAACTGCGCACAGCCCAGGTCTAAAGCCCAGCACAGCCCCCTCCCACAGGGGGGCTGTGACCATTCAGCGCCTGAATGGAAGACAACCCGATCCAGTCAGCTACTCTTGTGCCAGCCCATCACCGATAAGAGGCCGCGCACATGAGTACTTCCTCATTCAAGATCGCCCACAAACTGCTGACTGGCGCTGGCGCCATTGAGCAACTCGCTGCTGAACTGACGCGCCTGGATGTGGATAACCCGTTGATTGTCACCGACGCGGCGCTGGTCAAGTCCGGCACGGTAGCGCTGGCGCTCGAACACCTGGGTGAACGCCCTTACGAGATTTTCGACCGCGTGCTGCCCGACCCGGAAATCTCCATCGTCGAAGACTGCATGCAGGCGTACCGCGACGGTGGCCACGACGGCCTGATCGGCCTGGGTGGCGGCAGTGCCATCGATATTGCCAAAAGCGTTGCCGCCTATGCCGGTTACCACGGCGCCCTGGCGGACTTATTCGGCGTCGACCAGGTGCCGCGCAAAGGCCCGCCGCTGATCGCCATCCCGACCACGGCCGGTACCGGCTCGGAAGTGACCAATGTGGCGATCCTCTCCGACAAGGTCGCGCAGTTGAAGAAAGGCATCGTCAGCGACTACCTGCTGCCGGACGTCGCGCTGATCAGCCCGCAAATGACCCTGACCTGCCCACGCAGTGTCACCGCCGCCAGTGGCGTGGATGCGCTGGTGCATGCCATTGAGTCCTACCTATCCCTGAACGCCTCGCCGATCACGGATGCCTTGGCCATCGGTGCGATCAAGCTGATCGCCAAGGCGCTGCCCAAAGCCTACGCCAACCCGGCCAACCTGCAGGCCCGCGATGATATGGCCACCGCCAGCCTGATGGCTGGCATGGCGTTCGGGAATGCCGGGGTGGGCGCGGTGCATGCGCTGGCGTATCCGCTGGGAGGACGGTTCAATATCGCCCATGGCGTGAGCAATGCGCTGTTGCTGCCGTACGTGATGCACTGGAACAAACTGGCCTGTGTCGAGCGCATGCAGGACATCGCCCAGGCCATGGGCGTGAATGTCAGCGGCCTGAGTGTCAACGATGCCGCCGACCAGGCCGTCGAGGCGATGACGCGATTGTGTGCCGCCGTGGAGATTCCTTCCGGCCTGCGCAGTTTCGGGGTTCCCGAGGACGCCATCCCGGCGATGGCCACGGAAGCGGCGGGTATCGAGCGCTTGATGCGTAACAACCCGCGCAAGCTCAGCGCGGCCGATATCGAGAAAATCTATCGGGCGGCGTACTAGCCGTTGAGTTAGGTCACGGTGCGCAGGGCAAAGCATGAGGTATACAATGCGCGCCATCGTGATTTAGCTCAAAAAAGGTGCGTCATGCAGCCCTTCGTTATTGCTCCATCGATTCTCTCCGCCGATTTCGCCCGCCTGGGTGAGGAAGTGGACAAGGTGTTGGCCGCCGGTGCCGACTTCGTGCACTTCGATGTCATGGACAACCACTACGTGCCCAACCTGACCATCGGCCCGATGGTCTGCGCGGCGCTGCGCAAGTACGGCGTCACCGCGCCGATCGATGCGCACCTGATGGTCAGCCCGGTGGATCGCATCATCGGTGACTTCGTTGAAGCCGGCGCGACCTACATCACCTTCCACCCGGAAGCCTCGCTGCACGTCGACCGCACCTTGCAACTGATCCGTGAAGGCGGTTGCAAGGCCGGCCTGGTGTTCAACCCGGCCACCCCGCTGGACGTGCTCAAGTACGTGATGGACAAGGTCGACATGGTGCTGCTGATGAGCGTCAACCCAGGCTTCGGCGGGCAGAAGTTCATCCCCGGCACCCTCGACAAGCTGCGCGAAGCCCGTGCGCTGATCGATGCGTCGGGCCGCGACATCCGCCTGGAAATCGACGGTGGGGTCAACGTCAACAATATCCGTGAAATCGCTGCTGCCGGCGCCGACACCTTCGTGGCCGGTTCGGCGATCTTCAACGCCCCGGACTATCAGGAAGTCATCGCCAAGATGCGCGCCGAATTGGCGCTGGCGCGTCCATGAGCGGCTTTGAGCAGTTGTTCCCCGGCAAATTGCCACGGCTGGTGATGTTCGATCTGGACGGTACCTTGATCGACTCGGTGCCAGACCTGGCGGCGGCGGTGGACCAGATGCTGCTCAAGCTGGGGCGCAAGCCGGCGGGGCTTGCGTCAGTACGCGAATGGGTCGGCAATGGTGCGCCGATGCTGGTGCGCCGGGCCCTGGCCAATCACATCGATGCCGAAGGTGTCGATGAGGTTGAGGCCGAGCACGCCCTGGAGCTGTTCAACGCAGCCTATGAGCGCAGCCACGAACTGACCGTCGTTTACCCTGGCGTGCGCGACACCCTCAAATGGCTGAGCAAGCAGGGCGTGGAAATGGCCCTGATCACCAACAAGCCGGAGCGCTTCGTCGCGCCGCTGTTGGACCAGATGAAAATTGGCCGTTATTTCCGCTGGATCATCGGGGGCGATACCTTGCCGCAGAAGAAACCCGACCCGGCGGCGCTGTTTTTCGTGATGAAAATGGCCAATATTCCGGCGTCCCAGTCGTTGTTTGTCGGCGATTCGCGCAGTGACGTGCTGGCGGCGAAAGCGGCCGGCGTGCAGTGCGTGGCCCTGAGTTACGGCTACAACCATGGCCGTCCGATCGCCGAAGAGTCGCCGTCGCTGGTGATTGATGACCTGAGACTGCTAATCCCCGGTTGCTTGGGAGCTGGCGCTGAGATAACGTTGCCCGACATCGATCCGTCCTCTTCTGGAAATTCCATCGTGGTGGTCACTCGCAAACTCTGGATGAAAGTCATCAAGGCCCTGGCCCGCTGGCGTTGGCGCGCCTGACTGATCCTGGCCGCACCCTGCGGCACGTTTGCATACCTGACTGTTAGACCCTCACGCCACGAGGCACCTCATGATCCGCGAAGAATTCCTGCGTTTGGCCGCTGCCGGCTATAACCGTATCCCCCTGGCCTGCGAAACCCTGGCCGACTTCGACACGCCGCTGTCGATCTACCTGAAGCTGGCTGACGAGCCCAACTCCTACCTGCTGGAATCGGTACAGGGCGGGGAGAAGTGGGGCCGTTACTCGATCATCGGCCTGCCATGCCGCACTGTGCTGCGGGTGCACGACCATCATGTGAGCATCACCCATGATGGCGTCGAGATCGAAAGTCATGACGTCGAAGACCCGCTTGCCTTCGTCGAAGCCTTCAAGGCGCGCTACAACGTGCCGACCATCCCTGGCCTGCCGCGTTTCAACGGCGGCCTGGTGGGGTACTTCGGCTACGACTGCGTGCGCTATGTGGAAAAACGCCTGGGCAAATGCCCGAACCCGGACCCGCTGGGTGTGCCGGACATTCTGCTGATGGTCTCCGACGCGGTGGTGGTGTTCGACAACCTCGCCGGCAAGATGCACGCGATCGTGCTCGCCGACCCGTCCCAGGCCGACGCCTTCGAGCAAGGCCAGGCCAGCCTCGAAGCGCTGTTGGAAAAACTGCGCCAGCCGATCACCCCGCGTCGCGGCCTGGACCTTACCCGTCCACCGGCAGCCGACCCGGTGTTCCGCTCCAGCTTTACCCAGGATGACTACGAGCGTGCGGTCGACACCATCAAGGAATACATCCTCGCCGGTGACTGCATGCAGGTGGTGCCGTCGCAACGCATGTCCATCGACTTCAAGGCTGCGCCCATTGACCTGTACCGGGCGCTGCGCTGCTTCAACCCGACGCCGTACATGTACTTCTTCAACTTTGGCGACTTCCACGTAGTGGGCAGCTCGCCGGAAGTGCTGGTGCGTGTCGAGGACAACCTGATCACCGTGCGCCCGATTGCCGGCACACGCCCGCGTGGCGCGACCGAAGAAGCGGACCTGGCGCTCGAAGAAGACCTGCTCAGCGACGACAAGGAAATTGCCGAACACCTGATGCTGATCGACCTGGGCCGTAACGATACCGGGCGAGTTTCGGAAATCGGCTCGGTGAAACTCACCGAAAAGATGGTGATTGAGCGCTACTCCAACGTGATGCACATCGTGTCCAACGTCACCGGCGAGTTAAAAGCCGGGCTGACTGCGATGGACGCATTGCGGGCGATTCTGCCGGCGGGCACCTTGTCGGGCGCGCCGAAGATCCGTGCGATGGAAATCATCGACGAGCTGGAACCGGTCAAGCGGGGTGTCTATGGCGGCGCCGTGGGGTATTTCGCCTGGAACGGCAACATGGACACCGCCATTGCGATTCGCACGGCGGTGATCAAGGACGGGGAGCTGCATGTGCAGGCCGGTGGCGGGATTGTCGCCGACTCGGTGCCGGCCCTCGAATGGGAAGAAACCCTGAACAAGCGCCGCGCGATGTTCCGCGCCGTAGCGCTGGCTGAACAGACCCCCAATTTTTGAGGTTTCCCCCATGTTACTGATGATTGATAACTACGATTCCTTTACCTACAACGTTGTGCAGTACCTGGGGGAGCTGGGCGCCGAGGTCAAGGTGGTTCGCAATGACGAACTGACCGTGGCCGAAATCGCCGCCCTCAACCCGGAGCGCATCGTGGTTTCGCCGGGCCCCTGCACGCCGACCGAGGCGGGTATTTCCCTTGAAGCCATCAAGTACTTCGCCGGCAAGCTGCCGATCCTGGGCGTCTGCCTGGGTCACCAATCCATCGGCCAGGCCTTTGGTGGTGACGTGGTACGCGCGCGCCAGGTGATGCACGGCAAGACCAGCCCGGTATTCCATAAGGACCTGGGCGTATTCCAGGCGCTCAACAACCCGGTGACCGTAACCCGCTACCACTCGCTGGTGGTCAAGCGCGAAACCTTGCCGGAATGCCTGGAACTGACCGCCTGGACCCAACTGGACGACGGCTCCGTCGACGAGATCATGGGCCTGCGTCACAAGACACTGAACATCGAAGGGGTGCAATTTCACCCCGAATCGATCCTGACCGAGCAGGGCTACGAGCTGTTCGCCAACTTTCTCAAGCAGAGCGGCGGCACGCGCTAAGGACTTTCCATGGATATCAAGACTGCCCTGAGCCGTATCGTCGGCCATCTGGACCTGAGCACCGCTGAAATGAGCGATGTGATGCGCGAAATCATGACCGGTCAATGCACCGACGCGCAGATCGGCGCGTTCATGATGGCGATGCGCATGAAGAGCGAAAGCATCGACGAGATCGTCGGCGCCGTCTCGGTGATGCGTGAGCTGGCGGACAAGGTCGAGCTCAAGACTCTCGACGGCGTGGTCGACGTGGTCGGCACCGGCGGTGACGGTGCGAACATCTTCAACGTCTCGACGGCCTCTTCCTTTGTGGTCGCGGCGGCGGGTTGCACCGTGGCCAAGCACGGTAACCGTGCGGTATCCGGCAAGAGCGGCAGTGCCGACCTGCTGGAAGCGGCCGGCATCTACCTGAACCTGACACCGGTACAAGTGGCGCGCTGCATCGACAACGTCGGCATCGGCTTTATGTTTGCCCAGTCCCATCATGGTGCGATGAAGCACGCCGCCGGCCCGCGCAAAGACCTTGGCCTGCGTACCCTGTTCAACATGCTCGGCCCGCTTACGAATCCGGCCGGTGTGAAGCATCAGGTGGTGGGCGTGTTCAGCCAGGCGCTGTGCCGGCCATTGGCTGAAGTGCTGCAACGCATGGGCAGCAAGCATGTGCTGGTGGTGCATTCCAAAGACGGCCTGGACGAGTTCAGCCTGGCGGCGCCAACGTTTGTGGCTGAGCTGAAGAATGACCAGATCACCGAATACTGGGTCGAGCCGGAAGACCTCGGCATGAAGAGCCAGAGCCTGCACGGCCTGGCGGTGGAAAGCCCGGCGGCGTCGCTGGAGCTGATTCGCGATGCCCTGGGGCGTCGCAAGACTGAGAACGGTCAAAAAGCTGCAGAAATGATTGTTCTGAATGCTGGCGCGGCACTTTACGCAGCCGATCATGCCTATAGTCTTAAGGAAGGTGTCGAATTGGCCCACGATGCACTGCACACCGGTCTGGCTCGTGAAAAGCTCGAAGAGCTGGGAGCATTCACCGCTGTATTCAAGATGGAGAATGAAGGATGAGTGTGCCGACCGTTCTGGAAAAAATCCTGGCCCGCAAGGCTGAAGAAGTTGCCGAACGCCGTGCCCGTGTGAGCCTGGCTGAATTGGAAGCCCAAGCGAAAGCCGCTGACGCACCGCGTGGATTTGCCAAGGCACTGATTGCACAGGCTAAGCTCAAGCAGCCGGCCGTGATTGCCGAGATCAAGAAAGCTTCGCCGAGCAAGGGCGTGATTCGCGAAAACTTTGTACCGGCGGAAATCGCTGTCAGTTACGAGAAGGGTGGGGCGACTTGCCTGTCGGTACTCACCGATATCGATTTTTTCCAGGGTTCCGACCTGTTCCTGCAGCAGGCCCGTGCGGCGTGCAAGTTGCCGGTGATCCGCAAGGATTTCATGGTCGATCCGTACCAGATCGTTGAAGCCCGTGCTTTGGGCGCCGATTGTGTGTTGTTGATCGTCTCCGCACTGGATGATGTGAAGATGGCTGAGCTGGCGGCCGTTGCCAAAAGTGTCGGCCTGGATGTGCTGGTGGAGGTGCACGACGGCGATGAACTGGAGCGCGCACTGAAAACCCTCGATACACCGTTGGTGGGGGTCAATAACCGTAACCTGCACACCTTCGAAGTCAGCCTGGAAAACACCCTCGACCTGCTGCCGCGTATTCCGCGCGACCGCCTGGTGATTACCGAAAGTGGCATCGTCAACCGTGCCGATGTGGAACTGATGGAAATCAGTGACGTTTATTCGTTCCTGGTGGGGGAGACCTTCATGCGCGCCGAGAACCCAGGGGCGGAACTGCAGCGTCTGTTCTTCCCGGAGCGTGGCGTGGCGGTCAGCGGTTCCACTCTCGATTGATTTGAAATGCGATCAAAATGTGGGGGGCTTGCCCCCGATGGCGGCGGTTCAGTTGGAGCATCCTTGACTGACACACCGCTATCGGGGGCAAGCCCCCTTCCACATTTGGGTTTGTGTTTATTCAGATAGGTAGGTGCCGATTGATCCAGCCAGTATCGATGCGTGTTGAAGCAGGCCTTGCCGCCGAGCAAGCCTTGTTGGCCGCCGTTTGCGCGGGTGAGCAGGTGTTTGGGTTGTTGTTCTGGCAGCCCAGCGATCAGGCATTGGTGATGCCACGCCGCTTGAGCCGATTGCCTGCTTTCGATGTCGCCAGCCGCGTGTCTGCGGATGCCGGCTGGCCGGTGCTCTTGCGCGAAACTGGCGGCGAACCAGTGCCGCAGTCCAGCGCTACGGTCAATATCGCCTTGGTCTACGCACCGCCGCGCAGTGAAGGTGATCACAATCGTATCGAAACTGGCTACTTGCGCTTGTGCCAACCCATCTGCGACTTGCTGATCGAGTTGGGCGGCGATGCCTCTGTCGGGGAAATCGAAGGTGCATTCTGCGACGGTCGTTACAACGTCAACCTCAACGGGCGCAAAATGGTCGGCACTGCCCAGCGCTGGCGGCAAAGCGGGGGCCGCCCGGTGGGGTTGGTGCACGGTGCGTTGTTGCTGGATAACGATCGCGAAGAACTGATCGCGGCGGTCAATCGGTTCAACGAAGCCTGCGGCCTGGAGCAGCGGGTTCGTGCCGACAGCCATATCGCGCTGCACGAAGCTTTCCCCGCGTCGGATGCAATCAGCCGGCTGGACACCTTGTACCGTCAGATGCTGGCCAGCTTCCTGCCGGGTTAACGGGTACCGAACACCACCATCGTCTTGCCTTTGACGTGCACCAGGTTGCGCTCTTCCAGATCCTTGAGCACGCGGCCGACCATCTCCCGTGAACAGCCGACAATGCGCCCGATTTCCTGGCGGGTGATCTTGATCTGCATGCCGTCGGGGTGAGTCATTGCATCGGGCTGCTTGCACAGTTCCAGCAGGCAACGGGCCACACGCCCGGTGACGTCGAAGAACGCCAGGTCGCCGACTTTGCGGGTGGTATCCCGCAGGCGCTGAGCGATTTGACCGCTGAGGGCGTAGAGGATGTCGGGGTCCTGCTGGGCAAGTTCGCGAAACTTTGCGTAACTGATCTCGGCCACTTCGCACTCGACCTTGGTCCGCACCCAGGCGCTGCGCTCCTGCTCCTTCCCTGCTTGTTCAAACAGTCCCAGCTCGCCGAAAAAATCCCCTGTGTTCAGGTAGGCGATGATCATTTCGCGACCGTCTTCATCCTCGATCAGGATGGTGACTGACCCCTTGATAATGAAAAACAGGGTTTCGGAGCGCTCACCGGCGCAGATGATGTTGTGCTTGGCGGGATGACGCCGGCGCTGGCAGTGCATCAGCAACTTGTCGAGATTCTTGATCTTGGGTATGGGCGTAAGAGCAACCATGGTTGTATCCCGAAAGGCAGCGCGAGGTGGTTGGATTTGTTGTACTCAGCGGTATCGGCATTGATACACGTTGTATAAAGGGTGGCAATACGCCACTCATTTGGCGCCAGCTTAACAGACACATTCTGACTCGATTAGCGAATTTACCGAGTCAGCCCGGTTATTGATCGCTTTGATGAGAAGCGCGGTTGCGCCCGGGCCCTGTGCTAAGCTGGCGACCCTTTTTTAGCAGTGGAGTCTGGGCGATGAAGGCACGCATCCAATGGGCGGGCGAAGCCATGTTCCTCGGTGAATCGGGCAGCGGCCATGTGGTGGTCATGGATGGCCCGCCGGAAGCCGGTGGCCGTAACCTGGGCGTACGCCCGATGGAAATGCTCCTGCTTGGCGTGGGCGGTTGCAGCAATTTCGACGTGGTCAGCATCCTGAAAAAATCTCGCCAGGCCGTGGAAAGCTGCGAAGCCTTCCTGGAAGCCGAGCGCGCCACTGAAGATCCCAAGGTGTTTACCAAGATCCACATGCATTTCGTGGTGAAGGGCCGGGCGTTGAAAGAAGCTCAGGTTAAGCGGGCTATCGAGTTGTCGGCCGAGAAATACTGCTCGGCGTCAATCATGCTCGGCGCGGCGGGTGTGGCCATCACCCATGACTACGAGATCATCGAGTTGGGTTGACCGCCAATCGGCAAAAGAAAAGGGCGCTTCGATAGCGCCCTTTTTTGCAGCTGCAGGTTTCGTCAGATGCGGTAGGTGCTTTTGGTCATGACCTTGGCCAGCAGGCTCATGCCAAATCGCACTGGCGCCGGGAAGCGGAAACCGCCGGCATCCAATGCACTCTCGGCGTGGTGCGCTTCATCGATACGCATCTGCTCAAGAATTGCCCGGGACTTTTCGTCGTCGGCCGGCAATTGTTCCAGGTGTTCATCCAGGTGCTTGCACACTTGATGTTCAGTCGCGGCGACAAAACCGAGGCTGACCTTGTCGCTGATCAGGCCGGCAGCCGCGCCGATGCCGAATGACAAACCGTAAAACAGCGGGTTGAGCACGCTGGGATGGCTACCCAACTGCCGAATACGTTGTTCACACCAGGCAAGATGGTCGATTTCTTCTTCGGCCGCGTGCTCCATGGCTGCACGTACCTGTGGCAGCTTGGCGGTCAGGGCCTGGCCCTGGTACAGCGCCTGGGCGCAGACTTCGCCGGTATGGTTGATGCGCATGAGGCCGGCCACATGACGGGTTTCGGTCACGCTCATCTGCGCATCAGGCTGCACGATGGCGGGTGATGGACGGTAAGGTTGGCCGCTGAAGGGCAGCAACGTGCGCATGGCCGTGTCGGCTTGCAGCAACAGACGGTCTATCGGCGAGTAGTGACGTTGGGTAGTCATGCTGACCTCCGGGAGGAATCTCGGCGGCCAGTTTACCGCAAGAGAGAGGAACGCGTTTGCCCCGAGTCAAGGGCATGGGGTCGCAGCCTCGGACTGCGCCCCTTGTTGCGGGCTAGTTCAGCCCGGTGGCCAATTCATCTGGCGCTGACCCAGTACATGCATATGGATGTGGTAAACAGTCTGCCCGCCGTCTTCATTGCAGTTCATCACCACACGGAAACCTTTCTCACAGCCTTGCTCCACCGCCAAACGCTGGGCGGTGAACAGAATATGGCCGGCCAGGGCCTTATCGTCCTCGGTCAAGTCATTCAATGTGCGGATGGGCTTCTTCGGGATAACCAGAAAATGTACCGGCGCCTGTGGGGCAATATCGTGGAAGGCGAGGACTTGATCATCTTCGTAGATAATCTTCGCGGGTATTTCTCTGTTGATGATCTTGGTGAACAGAGTATCCACAGCTGTTTCTCCATTATGAAAGTGCAAGGTGAGTGTACTCAGGCGATCAGCGTGGGCAATAGGCCTTGTTGATGGCGCCGGCGATCTTGCGGGTCAGCCAGCGCGGGCTGAAACGCGGGCTGAAGGCCAGCCAGCGATTACGTCGTCCAGGAATGATGATGGCTTTGTTCTTTTCCAGTGCGCGCACGGTATAGAGCGCCACTTCTTCCGGGCTCATCAATTGCTCGCTGCGGTCGAGTTTGGCTGTGTCCATTTGCGCTGTACCGAAGAAGGCGGTGCGCGTAGGGCCGGGGCAAAGCACCGAGACCTTGATACCACAGCTCTTCAGTTCTTCGCGCAAGCCTTCGGAGAAGTGCAGTACATAGGCTTTGCTGGCGTAGTAGCTGCTCATCCAGGGACCGGGTTGGAACGCGGCGACCGAGGCGACGTTGAGAATCTGCCCGCCGCCGTGCAGCGCCATGCTATTGCCCAGGGCGTGACACATGCGGGTGAGGGCGAGGATGTTGACTTCGATGAGGTCCTGCTCGGTCATCCAGTCCTGGGCCAGGAATGGCCCGCTGGTGCCAATGCCGGCGCAGTTCACCAGTAAATCTATCTGCCGTTCGCCTTCTTCAAGCTCCAGCAGGAACCCGGACAAGCGCAATGGCTCGCCCAGGTCGCACGCTCGAAACAGCACTTCGACGCCGAAGCGCTGGGTCAATTCGATTGCAATGCTTTCCAACTGATCACGCTGGCGGGCCACCAGAATCAAGCTGCGGCCGCGACGTGCCAGGGCTTCGGCCAAAGCCAGGCCGATGCCGCTGGAGGCGCCGGTGATCAGAGCGTAACGGGTCATGCCTTTCTCCATCACAACGCCGCCGGGCCTGTGACGGAGGCATCACAGGCGGCGGGCGTTTTTTAATGTTCTGGAGAGTCTACAGGTTCGGCCGCTTCGTCAGCACTTTGCGCTTCGTCTTCCTCGACGGTGGCGCCTTGATCCGCGTCTTCGTCAGAGGTTAGGGAGCTGCTTTCGTAGCTGCTATCCACATTGGCCTCGAGCTGATCCAGATAGCCGTTCATCCCCAGCGACACCACGATGATGAGCATCAGCGGAATGAATGCCAGCCACAGTGAGGCCAGGACCTTCACCGCGGTGGAGTTGCGCGGTGGCGGTGCGCCGTACTGGTTGGCACCGGTGTTACCTGGCACTACCAACAGCAGCAGCGGGAAAATACTGTTCACCAGCGGGACCAGGTTCAGCAGGTACAACCAGCCGGACCAGCCCAGATCGTGCAGACGCTGCACGCCGATCTGCACGCTCACGACCACAACCGCGACGAACAGCGCGAAGCCCAGCAGCGAGCCGAGGATGATGGCTATCGTCGGCGACGCGGTCGCGATGGCAAAGCCCACAGTACTGAGGATACCTGCTGCGACGAGCATGGCGACGGTCAGTACCAGCGTCCATGCCAGGTACCGCAGACGACCAATACGGCCATTGATGGTGAAGACCTTGAGGGTGGCGTATTCCGGCAGGCTTTCACCTACGGCAGCACGCGGTGGTGCGTACGGTGAAGCGACAGGGCGGGAGAGGTCCGCAGCGTCGGAATCTGTCTCGTGGGTTTCGGCGAGGCTGAAGGCCACGGGTTGTTCTGCTTCGATGCGGGCATCGACCCCGGCGTTTTTCAGCGCGGTGAGGTAGGTTTCGGCGTCGGGGCGCGACAGGTCGCGCTTCAGTGCAACCGGGCGGCCAGTGAAGAGTTTCTCGATGTCCTCGACTGTGCTCTTGAACAGTTCAGCCAGGTTCAGCTTGGCCGTGGTGCTTTCGACACCCGGGAGCAAGGCCCCATCAAACACAATCTTGAAACGGTTGTCGCTCATGCGGGCATCCTTGTCACTGAATCAGTGGGGGTAATGCAGGACTGCTCGATCGGCAGACCTTGCGGTTGGGTCAACGTGGCCAGCGCAACTGTGTCGCCCGCTCGCGCGCCTTGCGGTATTCGGCATCCAGGCGGGCAACGAGTTCATCGACGCTGGGTAAATCATTAATTTCACCGACACCTTGGCCGGCGGACCATACGGTCTTCCAGGCCTTGGCTTCGTCGCTCAGCGGCTTGAGCTTGGAACCGAAGTTTACTTCGCCTTTGCCTTGCAGGGCAGCGAGGTCGAAACCGGCATTCTCCAGGCTCTGGCGCATAAAGCTTGCTGGTACGCCGGAGACAGCGGGAGTGTGCACGATGTCGGCAGCGCGCGATGTGAGCAGCATCTCTTTATACGCATCCGGGGCGTGGCTTTCAGTGGTACCGATAAAACGTGTGCCGAAATAGGCCAGGTCTGCCCCCATCAACTGGGCGGCGAGTATCTCATGGCCGTGGTTAAGGCAGCCGGCCAGCAGCAGGGTCTTGTCGAAGAATTGGCGAATCTCTGCGATCAGCGAGAATGGGCTCCAGGTACCGGCATGGCCGCCGGCGCCTGCGGCCACGGCGATCAGGCCATCCACGCCGGCTTCGGCGGCTTTTTCGGCATGGCGCCGGGTAGTGACGTCATGAAATACCAGGCCGCCGTAGCTGTGCACGGCATCCACCAGTTCTTTCACCGCGCCCAGGCTGGTGATCACGATTGGCACCTTGTGCTCGACGCAGATCGCCAGGTCCGCCTGCAGACGAGGGTTGCTGTTGTGCACGATCAGGTTGACGGCGTAGGGCGCGGGATTGTCCAACTGCGCCAGGCCCGCTTCGATTTCCTCCAGCCAGGCCTTGAAGCCACTGCTCTCGCGCTGGTTGAGCGCCGGGAAACTCCCGACTACCCCATTGCGGCAGCAGGCCAGCACCAATTGCGGATTGGAAATCAGGAACATCGGCGCAGCCACCACGGGCAGGCGCAGACGTTGTTCAAGCAGAGCGGGCAGCGACATTGGAGGTACCCCGAGTAAGTGAAGTTAGAACGGTTTGACCACGACCAAAATTACGATAGCCAGCAATATCAGAACCGGGACTTCATTGAACCAGCGATAAAAGACATGGCTGCGGGTGTTTTCGCCACGGGCGAAACGTTTTACCTGCGCGCCGCACATGTGGTGGTAACCAATCAGGAACACTACCAGGGTCAACTTGGCGTGGATCCAGGCGCCCGATTGAAAGATGCCGGGGTTAAGGGCGATCAGCCAGATACCGAACACCAGGCTGGCCAGCATTGCCGGGCCCATGATGCCGCGGTACAGCTTGCGCTCCATGACGCTGAAGCGTTCCTTGCTGACGGTGTCCTCGCTTTGAGCGTGGTAGACGAACAGGCGCGGCAGGTAGAACAGCCCGGCAAACCAGCAGACGATGCTGACGATATGGAAGGCTTTGACCCATAGATAAAGCATTTTTAGTTATTCCCAGGTTCACGGTAGCGAAGATAGTAGTGGCTCATGCAGCCATACGTCACGCTGACGGTTGTCGCAGGACGATACGGCCCCTATTATCGACGGCTTTCCAGTGGGTTCGTTGAGGGCAGGTTTATGGTCAAGGTCGGTATCGTCGGCGGCACGGGTTACACCGGTGTCGAATTGCTGCGTCTGTTGGCTCAGCATCCGCAAGCTGAGGTGGTGGTCATTACCTCTCGATCCGAGGCCGGCCTGGCCGTGGCCGATATGTACCCGAACCTGCGAGGCCACTACGACGGCCTCGCGTTCAGCGTTCCGGACATCAACACCCTTGGCGCCTGCGATGTGGTGTTTTTTGCCACCCCGCATGGCGTTGCCCATGCGTTGGCTGGCGAACTGCTGGCGGCTGGCACCAAGGTCATCGACCTATCGGCTGACTTCCGCCTGCAAGACGCCGACGAATGGGCCAAGTGGTACGGCCAGCCTCACGGTGCACCGGATCTGTTGGAAGAGGCGGTGTACGGCCTGCCGGAAGTCAATCGTGAGCAGATCAAGCAGGCGCGCCTGATCGCGGTGCCGGGTTGCTATCCGACGGCGACGCAACTGGGCTTTCTGCCGTTGCTCGAAGCCGGGCTGGCGGATGCTTCGCGCCTTATCGCAGACTGCAAGTCGGGTGTCAGCGGCGCGGGCCGTGGTGCAGCGGTAGGTTCGCTGTACTCTGAGACGTCGGAAAGCATGAAGGCCTACGCAGTAAAAGGGCATCGCCACCTGCCGGAAATCCGCCAGGGGCTGCGTCGCGCCGCGGGCAGGGACGTGGGCCTGACCTTCGTGCCACACCTGACGCCGATGATTCGTGGCATTCATTCCACGTTGTATGCCACCGTGGTCGATCGTTCGGTAGATCTGCAGGCGTTGTTTGAAAAACGTTATGCCAACGAGCCGTTCGTCGATGTAATGCCTGCGGGCAGCCATCCGGAAACCCGTAGCGTGCGCGGCGCTAATGTGTGCAGGATTGCTGTGCACCGCCCGCAGGATGGTGATCTGGTGGTGGTGTTGTCGGTGATCGATAATCTCGTCAAGGGCGCGTCGGGCCAGGCTGTGCAGAATATGAACATCCTGTTTGGTCTGGACGAAAAACTCGGTCTGTCCCACGCCGGCATGTTGCCTTAAGAAGATTGGTAGAGTGTGCAAAAGGCCCGTTGATCGGGCCTTTTGTGTTTCTAATGGCGGCGATGCAGATTGATATACCGTAACAATAGTTGACCGCTTTTCTAGGAGAAGCGGATAATGCCCGTCATTACGCATATGGCGGCGCTACGCCGGGAGATTATCAGCATGAGCGTTGAATCCTTCACCCCCACGGCTTTGCAATTCACCCACGGTGCTGCGCACAAGGTGAAGAGCCTGGTCGATGAAGAGGGTAATGATCGTTTGAAGCTGCGCGTATTCGTTACGGGCGGCGGTTGTTCAGGGTTTCAGTACGGTTTCACCTTTGATGAAGATGTGGCCGACGATGACACCATCGTTGAGCGCGAGGGCGTAAGCCTGGTCGTGGACCCGATGAGCTTCCAATACTTGGCAGGCGCTGAGGTGGATTACCAGGAAGGTCTGGAGGGTTCGCGTTTTGTGATCAAGAACCCTAACGCTACCACCACCTGTGGTTGCGGCTCTTCGTTCTCGATCTGATCGACAGCCTGATCCTCAACGAATAAAAAACGCCGCTTGGCTTTGATCGGCCAAGCGGCGTTTTGCTGTCTGCGATTCTGGCGAGGTGGTCGTCAGGCGGGATAGATCGCGCCAAGTACCCTCTGCCCGCGTGCGCCGGTGACACTGGGCCGGTTGGCGGTAATGCCTTCGAGGCAGCAGTGAGCCAGCCAGGCGAAGGCCATGGCTTCGACCCAGTCCGGGTCTACGCCGTGGGTGGCGGTGCTGCTGACTTGAGTGGACGGCAACAACGCTGCCAGACGGTTCATCATTGTGGTGTTATGGGTGCCGCCGCCACAGACGAGTAGCGTTTCTGTCTGGGGTTGTGCGGTTTGCAGGGCCTCGACGATGGTCAGTGCGGTCAGTTCCAACAGGCTGGCCTGTACGTCCTGAGGGGTAAAGGCGGGCAGGCGGCTAAGGTGCTGGTGCAGCCAACCGAGGTTGAACACTTCACGGCCGGTGCTTTTCGGGCCTTTGGTCAGGAAGAATGGATCGCTGAGTAGTGCCGCGAGTAGTTGAGGCTCGACCTTGCCACTACCCGCCCACTGCCCGTCACGGTCAAAGTGTTCGCCGCGCTGCTGTTGAATCCAGGCGTCCAGCAGCACATTGCCTGGGCCGCAGTCGAAGCCAGCTACGGGCTTGCCGGTTTCGATCAGGCTAAGATTGCTGAAGCCCCCAATATTCAACACCGCACGGTTGCCGGTGCTTTCGCCAAACAACGCTTCATGAAATGCGGGCACCAGAGGCGCGCCCTGGCCGCCAGCGGCAACATCGCGGCTGCGGAAGTCGCTGATTACGGTGATGCCCGTCAGCTCCGCAAGCAATGCCGGGTTGCCGATCTGCACGGTAAACCCGCGGGCGGGTTCATGACGGATGGTCTGGCCATGGCTGCCGATCGCACGTATGTCTCGAGGCTTGAGGTTTTGCTGGTCGAGCAACGTGTGGATGCTGTGGGCGGCGAGGGTGACCCAGTGCTGCTGGGCAATCGCTGAGCGGGCAATCTCATCCGGGCCGCTGGCGCACAGGCTTAACAGCTCTGCGCGCAGGGTGTCCGGCATGGGTGTGTAGTGGGTGGCGATCAGATTGACCGCCGAGTCCTGTTCGATCAGGGCGATATCCAGGCCATCGAGACTGGTCCCGGACATCACGCCTATATAGAGCGGCATACCTTAACGCTTCGCCGAAGCAAGCAGGGTGGAGCGCTCCTGGTCCATGCGCGCCATCAGCGGCTGGCTCTGTTGCATAAAGCGCGCGCGCTCGGCCTTGGCTATCGGGTCGGCCATCGGCAGCTTCTGGCCCAATGGGTCAACGTGCACACCATTGACCTGGAATTCATAGTGCAGGTGCGGGCCGGTGGACAGGCCAGTGGTGCCGATATAACCGATCACCTGGCCCTGCTTCACGTTGCCGCCAGTTTTCACGCCCTTGGCGAAACCTTGCATATGGCCGTACAGGGTGCGGTAGGTGTTGCCGTGCTGGATGATCACCGTGTTGCCGTAGCCACCGCGTCGCCCTGCGAGCAGGACCTTGCCGTCGCCGGCCGCCTTGATAGGCGTGCCGCGTGGGGCGGCATAGTCGACGCCTTTATGGGCGCGGATTTTGTTCAGAATTGGATGCTTGCGACCCATGGAGAAACGCGAGCTAATACGAGCGAAATCCACCGGGGTGCGGATGAAGGCCTTGCGCATGCTGTTGCCGTCGGCGGTGTAGTAGCTGCTGTTGCCTTGCTTGTTGGTGTAGCGGACGGCAGTGTAGGTCTTGCCGCGGTTGGTGAAGCGTGCGGAGAGAATGTTGCCGGTGCCGACCACTTTGCCGTTGGCGACTTTCTGCTCGTAGATCACGTCGAACTCATCGCCCTGGCGGATGTCCTGGGCGAAGTCGATGTCGTAACCAAACACACTGGCCATGTCCATAGTCATGCTATGGGACAAGCCGGCGCGCGCGGCAGATTGTGACAGTGAGCTGTTGATCACGCCGTGAGCGTAGGCGGAACGCATGACTGGCTTGGTGGTGATGCGGTTGAAGGCAAAGCCTTTGGCGCCCTTGGTCAGGGAGATGCTTTCGAGATCGCTGAGCTTAGTGTGCAGGTTGTTCAACTGACCGTCTGGTGTCAGTTCGAACTCAAGTTTCTGGCCGTGTTTGAGTTGGATGAATTGCTTGGCCTGTTTATCGCTGGCCAGCACGTCGTTAACGGTGGCTGCGGGAAGGCCTACCTTCTCGAACAGGGTAGAAAGCGTATCGCCTTTCGCCACGATCACTTCGCGGTGTTGAGGGTTCTTGGCGGTTTCTGCTACGAGCTTTTGCTGCTCTTGAGCGGCTTGCTGGGTATCTTCCGGCGTGTTTTCGATCTGGGCAAACGGCGATTCAGTTGGAGCATTTGTGGCTTGTTGTGCGTCGGAAGCGTCTTGATCTTGTGTCAGTTGTTCAACCGGACTCTCCAAGTCAAGGCTCAGGGATGTTCGTTTGGCTTCTACGTCACTGGAAGGGAATACCAGGAGTGCCAGGCTGAGAAGGGCGGCGATACCACTTGCAGCGAGCAGGTGGGTCTTCGGGTAAAGCGGCGGCGCTTTAGACGGTTCAGTGGTCATAGGTAATTTTGACTTTGAAGATGAAATGGAAAAGATGAATGACATGATGAAGATGAAATAACTGTATAAAATATAACCAAATCATCTGTGACGCAAGCTCGCGAACGCTGGGCTTGCTGAACGGTGTCCGTGCGCAGGGCAAAACTTGTAATTAGTCCCTGATCTTGTATGGTTGGTTCCCTTTTGAATCTGAGCCTTGCGGGTCTGTTATGAAGTCGGTTGAAGAGCAGCTAGCGCTGATAAAACGTGGTGCGGAAGAACTGTTGGTCGAGGCCGAGCTGATCGAAAAGCTCAAGCGTGGCCAACCCCTGCGTATTAAGGCTGGTTTCGATCCGACCGCGCCGGACCTGCACCTGGGGCATACCGTGCTTATTAATAAGCTGCGTCAGTTCCAGGAGCTGGGGCATCAGGTGGTCTTCCTTATCGGTGATTTCACCGGGATGATCGGCGATCCGAGCGGTAAGAGTGCTACGCGCCCGCCGCTGACCCGTGAGCAGGTTTTGGATAATGCCGAGACCTATAAGACCCAGGTATTCAAGATTCTTGATCCGGCCAAGACCGAGGTGGCGTTTAACTCCACCTGGATGGATCAGATGGGGCCGGCGGACTTCATTCGCCTCACTTCCCAGTACACCGTGGCGCGCATGCTTGAGCGTGATGACTTCGACAAGCGCTATTCAACCAATCAACCGATCGCGATTCATGAATTCCTGTATCCGCTGGTTCAGGGTTATGACTCGGTAGCGCTGCGCGCGGATGTTGAGTTGGGTGGTACCGACCAGAAATTCAACCTGCTGATGGGGCGTGAGTTGCAGCGTGCTTATGGTCAGGAAGCTCAATGCATCCTGACCATGCCGTTGTTGGAAGGATTGGATGGTGTCAAGAAGATGTCCAAGTCCCTGGGCAACTATGTCGGCATTCAGGAAGCTCCGGGTGTGATGTACGGCAAGCTGGTCTCTATCCCGGATGCCCTGATGTGGCGCTACTTCGAGCTGTTGAGCTTTCGCTCGATGGATGAGATCAGCGCGCTGCGTGCGGATGTAGAGGCGGGCGCCAATCCGCGGGACGTGAAGATCAAACTGGCGGAAGAGATCGTGGCGCGTTTCCATGGTGAAGAGGCTGCGGCCAGTGCTCACCGTGCGGCGGGTAACCGCATGAAGGATGGCGAGCTGCCGGATGATCTTCCCGAGATTGAATTGACTGCTGCTGAAGCCATGCCGATTGCTGCTGTCCTTAATAAGGCGGGCCTAGTGAAGAACTCGGCGGTTGCGCGTGACCTTCTGGGGTCTGGCGGTGTGCGTATAGATGGTGAAGTGGTGGATCGCACCTTTATGTACGAGCTGGGTGCTACCCACGTTTGTCAGGCAGGGAAGAAGGCATTTGCGCGTATTACGCTCAAATCCGAATAAACCTGAAATTAAGTGTTGACGGCGAATTGTATCTGTCTATAATTCTCCCCACTTCCGGCGCAGTCGAAACGTAAAACTCCTTGGTAAACAAAGAGTTATGCAGGATTAGACGGCGAATTGCTTCAGTTCATTGAAGCCCAGAAGGAGTTGATAGGGTCGTGCTGTTTGGCGCTATTAACGATTCGATCTTCTCGGTCGAAAGCGGAGAAAAAGAGGTGTTGACAGCAGCGTGTAACGCTGTAGAATTCGCCTCCCGCTAACGAGAGATCGGAAGCGCAAGTGGTTGAAGTTGTTGAAGAAATCTTCGAAAGCTTCTGAAAATAATCACTTGACAGCAAATGAGGCTGCTGTAGA